>JAOAHI010000009.1 GCA_026415315.1 Methylohalobius sp. | reverse complement strand
GATCAGGAATGTGCCCGGCGCGCTGAGTCCTGAGGGCATCCTCGCCGTGCTGAAAGTCCTGCGCAGGGGGTTGCGCGGGCTGTACGGGATCGGCCGCCCCCGCATCGGGGTGCTCGCACTGAATCCGCACGCCGGCGAAGGCGGATACTTAGGGCGTGAGGAGATCGAGGTGATCGAACCGGTGCTCGCTCAGCTGCGCACGGAAGGCATGGAGCTTGTCGGGCCGCTGCCAGCCGATACTGCCTTTC
Organism: Methylohalobius sp.; assembly: GCA_026415315.1. Taxonomy (GTDB): domain Bacteria; phylum Pseudomonadota; class Gammaproteobacteria; order Methylococcales; family Methylothermaceae; genus Methylohalobius. Next base: position 61,624 of record JAOAHI010000009.1, on the reverse strand, counting down.
TCCCCCAGCGCCTGAAAACCACCGATGCCTTCCTGGCTATGTATCATGATCAAGGGCTGACCGTTCTTAAATACGCCGGATTTGGCCAGGCGGTCAACATCACTTTGGGGCTGCCCATCGTCCGCACTTCGGTTGATCACGGCACAGCCTTAGAACTGGCAGGTACCGGCCACGCCGATCCGTCCAGCCTTATGCAAGCCGTTGCGGCTGCCATTGAACTGTGCCATGCTTAAGCCCAAAAAGCGCTTTGGCCAGCACTTCCTGGTCGATGCCCGGGTGCTCGTTCGCATACTGGCCGCGCTGACCATCCAGAGCGACGACCACGTTGTGGAAATCGGTCCCGGCAAAGGAGCGCTCACCCGCTACCTCCTGCCTCACTGCCGGCGTTTGGATGCGATCGAGATCGATCGCGATCTGGTTGAACTGCTTAAAGAAAAATTTGCTGGCCAAGAGAAGTTGCACCTGCACTGCGCAGACGTCTTGCGCTTCGATTTCGCCTCCCTGGCCGAACCCGAGAAGCGGCTTAAAATCGTAGGCAACCTGCCTTACAACATCTCGACCCCGCTGTTGTTTCACCTATTCAAGCAAAAATACGTCATCGCCGATATGGTGTTCATGCTCCAAAAAGAAGTCGCCACCAGGCTTACCGCCTCCCCTGGCAGCAAGCGTTATGGGCGCCTGAGCGTGATGGCCCAGTACCATTGCGGGATCGAGATGTTGTTCACCGTCCCCGCCCAGAGTTTTAGGCCGCCGCCCAAGGTCACCTCAGCCGTCGTGCGCTTGACCCCCCACCCCGCGCTACCAGTAGAAGTTAGCGATTACACCCGCTTTCAGGCCGTAGTGGCTGCTGCCTTCAGCCAGCGCCGCAAAACCCTGCGCAACGCTTTATACCCGCTCCTGTCCGCTGAAGCTATCCGTGCCTGCGGCATCGACCCGGGATCACGGGCAGAGGAGCTGCCGCTCTCTGCATTTGCTGCCTTAAGCCGGGCGCTTGGCCCTGTACATCCAACTATTGCTTGAGTAACATTTATCCATTTTTTACTTAAGGTATGGTCCGATATGAGATCGATTTTTGTCATCGTTTTGGCCGCTATGCTCTCTGCTTGCGCTGACAACAAGGAGCGCAACGCGTTCCAAGAGAAGTTGGCCGCACGCCTGGCCACCGACCCAGATTTGAAAGACTACAACCTGGATCCCAAGGAAGTGGCCGAGTGCGTCACCGGCGAGATCGCCAAGACCTTGCCCGGTTTTCGCGGTTCTCCCGCGCGCAAACCCTATTGGGAGGCGTATGCCGCTTTCGAGAGCGCACGCACCACTGAGGAAGCCTTAGCCGCCGTTAAACGATACCAGACTGTGTTCGGCTCGGAGAAACAAGCAAGCGCCGCGGCGCTTGGGGTCACAGAATATATCATGAACTGCATGGGTAACATGATCGAAGCGGCTCACCCTACTCCCGAAGCGGGAAACTAAAAGGAGGAAAGCATGCGCATCCTGCATACGATGCTACGGGTAGGCGACCTGGACAAGTCGCTTAAGTTCTACACCGAAATCTTGGGGATGAGGCTCTTGCGCCGCCACGACTACCCAGAAGGCCGTTTCACTTTAGCGTTTGTGGGCTATGGCGACGAGCGGGAAAACGCCGTTTTAGAGCTGACCTACAATTGGGACACCCATAGTTACGAGATTGGCAACGGCTTTGGCCACATTGCCATCGAAGTGGACGACGTCTATCAGGCCGTAGAAAACATCCGGGCCAAAGGCGGCAAAATCGTGCGCGAGCCAGGACCCATGAAATACGGTCACACCGTTTTGGCGTTTGTGGAAGATCCGGACGGCTACAAAATCGAATTGCTAAGTTCTAGGGCTTGATTTTTTTTCTGCTGACTCCATATTCATGGCACCTGCAAATCAAACCCTAAAGGAGGAAAACCATGGCATTGTTGACGCCTTATGAACCCTGGTCGCTGCTGGATCGCTTTGAACGGGAGATGGAACGCTCTTTAGAATCCATGCGTCGTCTTATTCGACCTGAGGAGGAGACGGCAGCAGCGGTATGGGCGCCATCGATAGACATTAAAGAGGAGGCCGACCGCTATGTAGTGCAGGCTGATCTTCCCGGAGTCAAACCAGAAGACATCGAGGTCACCTTGCAGAATGGCGTTTTGACCATCAAAGGCGAGCGCCAAACCGAAGCTAAAGAGGAGAAGGAAAACTACCGCCGCATTGAGCGCTTCTATGGTAGCTTCTTCCGCCGCTTTACCTTGCCCGAAACGGTGGAAGAGGAGAAAATCGAAGCCAATTACGACAAAGGGGTGCTTACCATCAGCATTCCCAAAAAACCAGAGGTCCAGCCGAAGAAGATCAGCGTTAAAGTCGCTTAGAGTCCTTCTTGGGCTTTGCCCTCGGTGCCGAGAGGCGCTGAGGGCTTTTGTTTCGCTATCGGCTCAACTAACAGCACAAGGCCATCCACCCCGACGATTCTCACCGGTTCGCTACGCGGCAAATTCCGCTGGGCCTGGGGAGCTACCGCTATCCACAGGCAGCCATCGACCAAAACCTCCCCTCTAGCGCCTTGGCGGATGGGGTGACGGACCACCGCTGTTCTACCCACCAAACTCTGCCTGAGGCGGCGCTGTCGACCCTGGCGCAGACCGCGCCAGGCAGCGACCACTGCCGGCACGATCGCCAGCAGCGAGAACGCGGCAAACTGGACTTGCCAGTTTTGTGTTACTAAAGAAATCGCCCCCATCAAGGCCGCTGCCAAAAGTGAGGCGACTGCCAATAAAATCGCTAGAGATTTCACTTTTAAGAGGTTGCCCGACCCTCTGCTAAAAGCATAGCCAAGGTGCTATGATTATCCCCGGATTTTTAAAGTCAACCGGTCATGAGCCGCGCTTTTGTCAAAGAGGAAACCCTCGAAGCCGTCCAGGAACTCCCAGCCAAACCGATCAGTCCGCATCCTAACTATCTCACTCCTGACGGACTGGCCAAGCTGCGCGAACGTTTTGCCTATTACCAAGCGCGCTACGCCCAACTTGGTCAACGAGATGATATAGGCGCGCGTCAAGAGCAGTTGATCGTCGAACGCGAGCTGCGTTATCTGGAGCAACGCCTGAAATCGGCGATCGTGGTCGAACCTGCCGTCCAGTCCGAAGACCGGGTACACTTTGGCGCTTGGGTTGACGTCAAAGACCCACACGGTACTATCCATACTTTTCGCATCGTCGGCGAGGATGAAGCCGACGCTAAGATTGGCTATATCAGTTGGGTTTCTCCCCTTGCCCAGGCCTTGCTTGACGCCCAGATCGGGGACTTTGTCCAATGGCGGCGGCCAGCGGGCGAAGTTGAGCTTGAAGTCATCGCCATCCGCTGGCAACCGCCAACACAACTTTTAGGAGGTCAAAGCTGGACCATAGGGACGGTCCACCTTAGGAACGTGGTGAAGTAGCCAGTCGCAGACAAAGCGTGCTGTGTCTTGGGTGACTTCGGCTTCGCCGGCGTGAAACTTTCTCTGCAGTTCAGCGCAGGTAGCAATCAATTTGTCGTGTTCGTCTTTATGGGCCGCATAGCCGGAATAATTTTTTTCCTGCATCAGCCGCTCTTCGGTCTGAAAGTGCATCACCACGTAGTCGATCAACTCGTCCAACAGCTGGCCGATGGCGGCTCGATCGCCCTGGGCGGCTGTCTCATAAAGCTGATTGACCATCGCAAAGATCCTCTGGTGTTGCTCGTCGCAAATTGGGACATCGGTGCCGAATTGCTCTTTGGTCCATGTCATAAGGGGCATAGCGTCTCTCCTCTCTACCTATCTTCTGTTTTAAACGCACCCGGTAAACCCTGGCTGAGACATAGTACAAACTTCGTCGGCGGTGAAATTTGATCCAGCGCAAAGTTAAAAGCAAAACCGTCCAGGCTATAATTGCCATCCATTTGGCACTGGCTGTGTTGCCTCGTCATGGCTTATTTTTCCCTCGCCTCCTTAACCGACTGGCTTGAGCAGAAGCTTATTCATCGGGTGCCAGCCACCGGCCTTGGCGTATTTCGCATCGCCTATGGTCTGGTGACTCTGCAGGAGGTCGCCTTCCTCTACTACTTCCGCCATCTGATCTTCGACGAAACTCCGTATCTTGATCCGGGACCGGCCCTGATCCCCCTGTTTTTGGTCCTGTGGGTAGCGGCCGCCCTGGGCTTGACTCTGGGGCTGCATACCCGTCTGTGCGCCATCGCCAACTACGGCCTGTGGGTGATTTTCACCAACTTCACACCCTTGTGGCGGGATTTCGACGGGGGGTTTGACCAATTGATGACCTGCTCCGGGCTGCTGCTCGTCTTTCTGCCTTCCTGGCGGGCCTTGTCTTTAGACCGGTTGCGCCTGCAGCTAGGTAGCTCTCGGCTCGGCCAGCGCCTCGAGCTGCCGCAGACCGTGTCGGTGCTGGCCTATACCCTGCCGGTGTTCATCTCGTTGGGACTGCTCTATTTCGATTCGGCTGTGCACAAGCTGTTTGCCCCTCACTGGCGAAACGGGATGGGGGCATGGCTTCCCTCTTCCCACCCTTACTACATCTCCGCTCTCGACATGAGCTGGCTACTCGAGCGAGAGCGGTTACAGCGTACGATTGGCTATACCATCATCGTTTTCCAGTTCTTATTCCCTTTTCTGTTTTGGCACCGCAGATTTCGGGTTCCGCTTCTGATTTTAGGGATCTTGCTCCACGGTGGGATCACCCTGTCGTTTAACATCTATCCTTTCGGCCTGGGAATGTTAATCCACTATGCTTTGCTGGTGCCTATCGGCTGGTGGTGCCGGCTGGGAGAGGCCTTGCGTCTGCCTAAGCCGAGGCTGACGGTATATTACGATGGCCAATGCCCATTGTGCTGGCGCACCGTGCTCGTGGTCGAACACTTTGACGTGCGCAAAGCCGTAGCGTTTTTGGATCTGCAAACCCATGCCGCCACACAGCCTGCGCTGGCTGGAATCGGCGAGTCCGAACTGCTTAAGGATCTGTATGCAGTGGATGCACACGGGCACCGTTATCGCGGCTTGGACACCTATCTGCAGATTCTAACCAGCTTGGGTTATCCCAAACCCATCGCTTGGNTATTGCGCCTACCCGGGGCCTACTCCCTGGCAGCTCGGATTTACCGCCGCATCGCTGACAGCCGCCAGAGGCTTACCTGCGATGCCGCTTGCCTTCCACATACCCCCCCTCCATCTGCCCTGCAAAGCCTTTGGGAACAATGGTTGGGACCTCCTCCCCACCAAGCGTTCCGCCTAGCCAGAGCGCTTGTGGCTTTGCTGCTCCTGCAGCTCAACAGCACCCTCCACTACGGCTTGCTTTACCGCCTAGGGATGGCTGAAGCTCTAGGTCCTGTTAACGCCCTGAGCAACATGGTCTTGTCGATATCTCACGCTTTCCTTGGAATCACGCCGCACGCTTTGTACATGGACGACCATTTCAAAGGCTACCAGACGATCTTCGCCATCACGTACCTAGATACACAGGGTCGCGAGCGCTGGCTGCCGTTCGTTAACCAAGAGGGAAGGCTGCTTGCCCCCAATTGGGGAAGGGTCCACTCTATGTGGGCCAATATCGCCGTCACCCCAAGGCTCGAGGAGCGACGGCTTAGCAAGTTTCTGATCAAAGTGACGGCTTTTTACGGTTCAAGACTTAAGCTTGACCTCAACGCTGCGCGCTTTCTGCTGAAAGCCAAATCCATCCGCATGCCCGCCGACTGGGAGCCTAGCCTGCGCCAATTCAATCTGAGCCAGCCGTGGCGAGACTTTGGCGAAATCGTCTGGCACAATAAGCAGGCATGGCTGCATTTTAAAGAGCCGCTTGTCAGAGACATCAGATATTCTGATCCCCGTTAGCGTCGCGCTCGTCGGCATCCATCGTCTGCCGACGCAAATTGAACTGGCGTAGCACGCCTGCCCCCCACAGCCCCCAAGAGGTAGTCTTGAGAATCAACAAAGGAATGGCGACGGTCTTGAGCCCCCAGATCAGGACCGCCAGGGCACCTGCTCCCCATAGGCTCCAGGCAAAAGCGCCCAAAGGCCCACCAACCAAGACCTTAAGCGATAATCTTTGCCGAAGCGCCCGACCGATTTTTATCAATTTTGTTTTCATCGGGCTTTGCCACTGCCTCTCTAAGCCAGCGATGATGCGGTAACATTCACAAAATTGCAATAATCTAGTTTATGCCAAGAAACGCATCTCTAGGGCCAACATGTGGCTAAAGTGGTTTCCGTGGCGCCTCATCGTGCGCCATCTCGCCCGCAGCCATGGGTTTATCGATCCTTTAGCGTTGCTGGCACGCGTACGCCGCTTCGCCAAGCCGGCAGAAGTGGCCGAGCCCATGGAACTCTTGCGCGCTGGAATGGTATTCCACGCGCGGGGTCTAATTAATAGCCGCGTGATCCAGCACAATTTGGACTGGGTCTGGCCCTACTGGATCGAACGCCAGTTTGACCCCCGCGATCCCTCCTTCATCCCTAGAGCCTTTTCCCTCACCCACGTTAACCTCACGCACCGCAACTGGACAGGCGCTAGGCTGGCCGAATCTGGCCGAATACCTTATCGTCGATCCGCGCGGCCTGCTGACGCCCTTGTACGATAGTTGGTCGCTGGATACCTGGATCGCCGCCGAGGACAGCTGGCTTGTGCCAGCGCGCAGCCGCAGGAGCAAACAGCGCCTAGTGCTGGAGCCGGTTCCCACTATCATCACCACCTCCCGGGAGCAGGACCTGGCGCTTATCACCCGAGCCAGCGTAAATCTAGAAAACGGCCAACCGATTGTTACGCTCTCTCTCATTGGAGGGGCGAGCCGGCCAGCCTGGTTGGTACTGGCCTTGCGCCCCTATAATCCGGAAGGAATTAGTTTCGTCCACACCATCGAGCTGACTCCAGATCGGCGCAGTTGGCGAGTTGACGGCACCGCGGAGGTCGAGTTCGATACCCCGGCCGAGCGCCATACCACCTCCGATTACCACGCGGGCGATGTCGCCTTGCACTTGCTAAGAGCAAAGGAGCAAACGCAAGCTCAGTGCGAGGTAGGCATGGCTACCGCCGCTGCCCTGTTTCGCCTAGAACCAGGCCAAAGCCGCCAGATTGAGGTTAAGATCAAATTACCGCAAAAATCTAATTCCTCTCTCCGAACCGATGCCTGGGATCGAGAGCGGCGCCTGGCCTCCCAGCTTACAGTCCCAGACCAACGTATCCAATTCCTTTACGACGCCGCCCTCGCCACCCTCATCCTGCATGCTCCCAGCGAAGTGTATCCCGGCCCTTACACTTATCGGCGATTCTGGTTTCGAGATGCGGTTTTCATCCTCCACGCCCTTTTGTGCGCCAACCTGGTTCAGCGAGTAGAGCGGGCGCTGGATCGGTTTCCCGCGCGCCAGACTCTTAACGGCTACTTTCACTCTCAGGAAGGAGAATGGGATGCCAACGGTGAGGTGTTATGGATGTTCGCCCGCTTTTGCGAGTTAACCGGCTGCTCACCGAAAGCGCCGTGGCAGGAAGCAATTGCACGCGGCGGGCGCTGGATTCTAGCAAAACGCCTGCCCAAGGACGGGTCTGAGCACGCTGGTCTGCTGCCGGCTGGCTTCAGCGCCGAACACCTAGGCCCCAACGATTACTATTACTGGGACGACTTCTGGGGTATCGCTGGCCTAAAAGCTGCCGCGACCCTGATGGCGTCCTACGATCCATCCTTGGCGCGCATTTTTGCGCAAGAGGCTGAAGACTTTCAGCACGCGGTCGACGCAAGCCTTGAGCGTGCCTCCGTTCGCCTAGGTCGCCCCGCCATGCCCGCTGCTCCCACCCGACGCCTGGACTCCGGCGCCATCGGTTCGTTGGTAGCCGGTTATCCGTTGCAGCTTTATCCGCCCCGCGATGCCCGCCTGCTTGACACCGTTGAATTCCTGCTTAAGCGCTGCTTTCTCAGAGGCGGGTTCTTTCAGGATATGATCCATTCCGGCATTAACCCCTACTTGACCCTGCATGTCGCCCAAGTACTGCTGCGCGCAGGCGATGCGCGTTGTCTGGACTTGATGGAGGCGGTGGCGAAACTGGCCTCACCCACCGGTCAGTGGCCAGAGGCCATTCATCCTCATACTCTGGAGGGCTGTATGGGGGACGGTCAACACGTCTGGGCGGCTGCTGAGTGGGTGCTGATGATACGCAACAGCTTTGTGCGCGAAGAGGGCGATCGCCTGATCCTCGCCAGCGGCCTCCCAAGACGCTGGCTGCGCCCAGGCCAACCGATTCGCTTCGGCCCCACGCTCACTCGGTTCGGGACCATCTCGCTGCTCTTAGAGGCCACGTTTGACCAGCGCCTTCACCTGCGCTGGCAAGGAAATTGGCGGCAAAACCCACCCGTTATTTTGATTCACTTACCTGGACAGCCACCGATGCTCGTCCAAGACCGCAATGAGGTAATCCTATGCACATCGTGATGATGACCAACACCTATTTACCTCACGTGGGTGGGGTAGCACGTTCAGTCTCTTCCTTTACTGAGGAATACCGCGCTTTAGGCCATCGCGTCTTGGTCGTGGCACCAGAGTTGGCGGGTGCATCTGAGCGCGAAGAGGACGTGGTGAGGATTCCAGCAATCCAAAACTTTAACGGCAGCGATTTCGCCGTGGTCTTGCCGCTGTTTAGCGATTTGACCTCGGCTCTGGACCAGTTCCAGCCAGATCTGATCCACGCCCACCATCCCTATCTCCTAGGTATGACGGCGCTTAGAGAAGCACGCACGCGGAATCTCCCTCTGGTGTTCACGCACCACACCCGGTATGAATACTATACCCACTATGTGCCTATGAATTCGCCTGCCCTCAAACGCTTTGTCGTGGAGTTGGCGACCCGCTATGCGAATCTGTGTGACCTGGTATTTGCCCCCAGCGAGAGCATCGCTACGCTGCTTGCCCAGCGCGGGGTCAAAACCCCAATCGAGGTGGTACCCACCGGCATACGGCTGGAACGCTTCCGTTCTGGCAACGGCAAGCGTCTACGCCAGGCCTTAAAAATACCAGAAAATGCTTTTGTCGTCGGCCATGTAGGGAGATTAGCGCCGGAAAAAAATCTCAAGTTCCTCGCCGAAGCCGTCTCGGTTTTTCTTGCTCTTCATCCAAACGCCCATTTTCTGGTCGCCGGGCGCGGGCCGTGTGAGGCGGAAATTCGCTCTATCTGCGCGGGCAAGCAGGTCGCTGACCGCTTGCATCAGGTCGGCGTCCTGGTAGATCAGGCGCTCGCTGACGCGTACCACGCCATGGACGTGTTTGCCTTCACCTCGCATAGCGAAACCCAAGGGTTGGTGTTGGTCGAAGCGATGGCGGCCGGCACGCCGGTAGTGGCCCTAGACGCCCCTGGGGTGCGCGAGGTAGTCAAAGACCAAGACAACGGCCGGCTGGTAGCCACTGAAGACGAGGCCGAATTCATCGCTGCTTTGGACTGGGTCTACGTGCTTGCTCCTATGCAGCGCCAAGCGCTTGAGGAGGCAGCTCGCCAAACTGCCGCCCGCTTCTCCCTTCCCTGCACTGCCGCCAAGGCCTTGAGTTGCTATGAAAAACTGCTCGCTGGCCGGCCTCTCCCCCATACCCAAGAGGAAGACGAAGCTTGGGAGCAGATATTGCGTCGAATCAAAACCGAATGGGAAATTGTACGTCAAATGGCCGAAGCGGCCGGAATGGCCTTAGCCAGCGGGGAACCTTTGGTAAAAGACAAAGTTTAATGCCCAAGAGCCCGACCTTCCTGCACCGGGTGCGCAAGGCCACAAGCCCCAGCGAGTGGCTCATCCGCTGGCTTAATTTGCCCCGTTTTGAAGGTTCCCCAACTGCTTCGGGGTTGATTTTGCTTCAGATCGACGGGCTCTCTTTGATCCAATTGCAGCGCGCTCTAGAGCAAAAACGCATGCCTTTCTTAAGGCGCCTCCTCCGCCGCGGCCGCTTGCACCTTTATCCTCATTATTCGGGCCTGCCAGCCACTACTCCGGCGTGTCAAGGAGCGTTGTTTTACGGCGTGACCACGGCAGTTCCGGCTTTCAGCTTCCGCGCTCACGGGGAGTTAGTGCGCATGTACCAACCCGAGGCAGCAGGGGCGGTAGAGGCGCTCTTGGCTAGCCACGGTCACACTCCCTTGCTTGCAGGTGGCAGCGCGTATACGAGCAACTTCACCGGCGGCGCTGCGGAACCTCACTTTTGCCCTGCGGCTTTGGGCTGGGGGAAACCGCTGCGTGGGGCACCTTCTTGGGTGTTGGCGCTGTTTGTGCTGCTTCATCTGCCGAGCTTCGCGCGCCTGGCGGTGCTCCTGGTGGTCGAATTGGGATTGGCGGTAGCGGATTTTCTGTGCGGCGTCATCCAAGGCCAGGATTTTTTCAAAGAACTAAAGTTCATTCCCAGTCGAGTCGGAATTTCCATTTTGTTGCGCGAGCTCTCGGTCATCGGCGCCAGCCTGGACATAGCCAGAGGACTTCCAGCCGTCCACTTGAATTTCTTAGGTTACGACGAACAAGCCCATCGCCGTGGACCTGAGTCCCTGTTCGCCCACTGGGCCCTCAAAGGAATAGACGCCGCTATCGCCCGAATCTGGCGCACTGCCAGCCGCTGTCGCAGGCGGCGCTACCAGGTAATAATCTACTCCGATCACGGCCAAGAGCAGGTGACTCCTTACTTTAAACGCTACGGCTGCCATCTGGACCAAGCAATCGCCGAGCTTTTGGCCGAATTGGGTTTGCCTAACCAACTCCAGGCGGACACGGGCCGCGGCGTTCAAACTTGGCGCATCCGCTGGTTTGGCGGCCGCTTCATCCAGCGCCTGTTCCCAGTCTGGAACGAGAACGAGACAGAAGACGATCGCCAACCTATGCTCGCTGCCTTAGGGCCGGTCGGTCATCTGTATCTGGGTCACCCCCTAGATCCCCGCCTGCGAGCGCGCATCGCACAAGAGCTAGTAAACAGGGTTCAGGTCCCTTTAGTGCTGACGCGCACAGGCGAGAACGTACACGCCTGGACGACAGCTGGCGTGTTTTTGCTCCCTGACCAAGCGGCCGAATTGTTCGGCGCTGACCATCCGTTCCTGGCGCATTTGGGAGAGGACTGGGTAAAACTGTGTCACCACCCCAATGCCGGCGATTTCGTGCTAGTTGGTTGGCGGCGAGGGGTTTCCCCTTTGAGCTTTGCTATCGAGAACGGTGCTCATGCCGGCGCTGGACCCAATGAGACTTCCGCGTTTGCCCTATTGCCCAGCGAGCTGTCTCGGCCCATAGCCAACAGTCAGTATTTGACTACGTTGGAGCTGCGTGCATTGGCCTTGCGTTTCCTTGGGTATGTCTGATCTGACCACCCTTAGAGTCGTCACGTACAACATTCGCAGCTGCTTAGGAACTGACGGCAAACGCTTGCCCGAGCGCATCGTTCAAGTCCTGGCTCCGCTTAGGCCAGACCTTGTCGCTTTGCAGGAAGTTGATGTCAATCGGGCACGCAGCGGTCATCTCGACCAGGCCCACCGCATCGCGCACAGTCTGGGCATGGCTTGTTTTTTTCATCCTTCTTTCCAAGTCGCCGAAGAGCGATACGGCAACGCCATCTTGAGCCGCTTGCCCATGAACCTGGTCAAAGCCGGCCCTTTGCCCAGGCGCGGGCGTTTGGAACCGCGCGGAGCGTTATGGGTGGCGGTAAAATGGCAGGAGATGACGATCCAAGTGTTCAATACCCACTTCGGTCTCTCCCCCGCCGAGCGGCAATTGCAACTTAAGGCGCTTTTGAGCCGAGATTGGCTGGCTCACCCTGCTTGCTTAGGGCCGGTGATTCTGTGCGGGGATTTGAACGCTCATGCCTCCTCTGGCCTGTGCCGGTACCTGCGCGTCCACCTTGTCGATGCCGCTGCTGTAGCTTTTCAGCGCAAGCTGCGCGGTACCTTTCCCAGCCGCTTCCCTTTGATGCGCTTGGACCACATCTTCGTCAGCCCCGAATTTGCAGTGATCCGTGCGGAGGTCCCCACAGCGGCGATCTGTCGCACCGCCTCTGATCATTTGCCTTTGTTGGCTGAGCTTGTCGCCTGACTTTCGCGGTATACTAAGTTCTAAAATTTTTTAACTTCGATAGGAATCTTATCCATGCGACCCAGCGGCCGACGCCCAAACGAACTGCGACCCATCCGCTTTACCTGCCACTATACCAAACATGCCGAAGGCTCAGTGCTCGTGGAATTTGGCGACACGCGCGTCTTATGCACCGCCAGTGTGGACGAGCGGGTACCTAACTTTCTGCGCGGCCAAGGCCAGGGCTGGGTCACAGCCGAATACGGGATGCTGCCGCGCGCCACGCACGAGCGCACCAGTCGCGAGGCCGCCTCCGGCCGCCAAGGTGGCCGAACTATGGAAATCCAGCGTCTGATCGGGCGCTCTTTGCGCGCGGCAGTAGACCTAAAAGCTTTAGGTGAGCGCTCGATCGTGATCGACTGCGACGTTCTTCAGGCCGATGGCGGCACCCGCACGGCTTCGATCACAGGAGGATTCGTCGCCTTAGCGCTGGCGATAGAGAAATTGCTCGACGAACGCAAGCTGAACAAGAATCCCCTGCACGGTCAAATCGCCTCGGTGTCGGTCGGCATCTATCGCGGCGTGCCGGTTTTGGATCTGGACTACCAAGAGGACTGCGAGGCCGAAACCGATATGAATGTGGTCATGAATGAGCGGAGCGCTTACGTCGAAATCCAAGGAACCGCCGAAGGTCATCCCTTCCGTCGGGCCGAGCTTGAGGCCATGCTTGACCTGGCCGACAAAGGAATCGCCGAGCTCCTAGAGCATCAACGCCAAGCCTTAGTGCTGGCCGGCGTCTGACATGTTGGTGGTTCTGGCCAGCGGTAACCGCGCGAAATTGCGCGAACTGCAAGCGCTCTTGGCCCCGCAGCGGGTGCGCGTCGTGCCGCAAACCGCCCTGGCCGTGCCGGCGGTGGAGGAAACCTGTCCCACCTTTGTGGAAAACGCCTTGCTTAAAGCACGCAACGCGGCCCGCCATACCGGTCTTCCGGCACTGGCCGACGACTCTGGGCTAGAAGTGGAAGCTTTAGGCGGAGCGCCTGGTGTTTATTCGGCACGCTATGCCGGCCCGGAGAGCACAGACGCCGAAAACATCGCTAAACTGCTTGAAGCTATGGCCGATCTCGAGGGAGAAGAGAGGCGTGCCCGCTTTCGCTGCGTGCTGGTATTGCTACGTCACGCCTTCGACCCCAGCCCCATCCTCGCTGAGGGTACCTGGGAGGGAGTCATCGCTCAGGAACCACGCGGCACAGGCGGATTCGGTTACGACCCCGTATTTTATCTGCCGCACCTAGGTCGTACTGCCGCCGAACTTACCCCGCACGAAAAAAACGCCTTAAGCCACCGTGGCCAGGCCTTACGCCAATTGCTCGCACAATGGCCACAGTGAACTCCTGTCCTTTATGCCACCTGGATACTAGGCCGGTTCTGTGGCAGGATGAATTTTGTCGCGTTGTCGGCGTGGAAACGCTGGACTATCCCGGTTACTGCCGGGTGATTCTCAACGCCCACGTGGCGGAGATGAGCGACCTGCCGGAGAACGATAGGTATCGCCTCATGCAGGTGGTGCTGGCAACGGAAGAGGCTGTGCGCGCTGTGCTCAAACCGACTAAGATTAACCTCGCCAGCCTCGGCAACCAAGTTCCTCATCTCCACTGGCATGTTATCCCGCGCTGGCCACAGGATCCCACTTTTCCCGATGCGATTTGGGCCTCGTCTAGGCGTTTACCAGCCGTACCCCAGATAGCCGACCTCTGGGCTAAGCTGACCCGATCCCTTCAAGAACGGCTAGATTACCTCCGACAATCTGGCTGCGGTTTACACCCCAAAGCATAGGTATTTGACCTCTAGATACTCCTCCAAGCCATAGTGGGAGCCTTCGCGGCCAAAACCAGAGTGCTTGAGTCCGCCAAAGGGCGCCACGGTCGTAGAGACCCGACCGACGTTGATTCCAACCATCCCGCATTCTAGGGCTTCAGCCATGCGCCATGCACGCTTTAAATCCTGGGTATAAAAGTAAGCGGCCAAACCGTAGTCGGTGGCGTTGGCTAACGCAATCGCCTCGGCCTCGTCGCGAAACATCGTCACTGCCGCCACTGGACCGAATATCTCCTCGTTGAACAGCCGCATCGTGGGCCGCACGCCTGTAATCAAGGTCGGCTCAAAAAAATTCCCCCCCAGAACGTGGCGCTTGCCGCCGATGATGATTTCTGCCCCTTTAGCCACCGCCTCAGCAATTAAAACTTCGATTTTCTCCACTGCCCGACTGTGGATCAAAGGACCCACACTCACACCTTCCTCCCACCCTGGACCAACGTGCAAAGCTGCAATACGCTCGGCAAGCCTTTGCATAAACGTCAAATGGATCCCTTCCTCAACCAAAAAGCGGTTGGCCGCTACGCAGCTTTGGCCGCCGTTGCGAAATTTGGCCGAAATTGCCCCCGAGACAGCTTCCTCGGGGTCTGCGTCAGCAAAAACGATAAAAGGAGCGTTGCCGCCAAGTTCCAAAGCCACGCGCTTCAAGGTAGAAGCCGCATGCGCCATGAGCTGTCTGCCTACCTCGGTCGATCCAGTGAAACTGAGCTTGCCGATCTTAGGATGGGCGGTAAACTCCCGGCCTATATCCTCCGCCGGGCCAGTGACTATGTTGAGCACCCCAGGAGGTATACCCGCCCGGTCAGCCAATTCTGCCAAGGCCAGCGCAGTAAGCGGGGTCTCCAAAGCCGGTTTGACGATCACTGTACAGCCGGCGGCCAAGGCAGCGGCGCATTTCCTGGTCACCATCGCCAAAGGGAAGTTCCAGGGAGTAATCGCCGCGCATACCCCAACCGGCTGTTTGATCGTTACGATCCGCCGATCGGACCAAGGCGAGGGAATGGTCTCGCCGTAAGCGCGCACGGCTTCTTCTGCAAACCACTCTATAAACTCCGCCCCATATTCCACCTCTCCCCGGGCCTCAGTCAACGGTTTGCCGTTTTCCAAGGTCAAAACGCGCGCTAAATCCTCCTGATTGTCCAGGATCAAACGATGCCAGCGTTTAAGAAACCCAGCGCGCTCTCTGGCAGTCCGCTGGCGCCAAGCGGCAAAAGCGCCTGCTGCCGCGTCAATGGCCCGGCGAGTCTCAATCGCTCCGAGGGCAGGCACGCGGGCGATTTCCTCGCCGGTAGCCGGGTTGATCACCGGTACAAACGCACCGCTGTCGGCGCTTATCCAATGGCCGTGAACGTAGCAGCGACTGCGCAATAAGGAAGGATCGGTAAGGTTCATTCCTTTCTCCTGGCTACCAATACGCCATCGCGGATAGGATTGATGAAGGCTTCGAATTCAGGATCGCTGAACACCAGGCGGTTGTGCTCACGAATCGCCTCAGTCCAGCCAGATACCAAATCGGTATACTCTTTAAGCGCGACTCGCCCATACCATAGGGCATTGTCGGCAATGTATAGCCCACCGGGTCGGATGCGCGGTCGCGCCAGCCGCCAAACCTCGGGATAATCGCCTTTATCCACGTCGTTGTAGCAGATATCGAACTCTCCTGATGTATTCGCAAAGACTTCCTGAGCCAGCCCCACTTCAAACCGAACGCGCCCCCACAGCCCGGCGCGGGTAAGGTAATCCTGAGCTAGAGCGCGGTTTTCTGGGTTTCCATCGCTACAGACCACCTCCCCTTCAGGACCTACCGCTTGAGCGAACCACCAAGCTGAGTAACCATAGCCGCTGCCAAACTCAAACACCCGCTTGGCTTTGATCATCGCTGCCAACTGCTTGAGAAACATCCCCACCAGGCGGCCGACGATGGGAAAACGGTGTTCTTGAGCGCGCGTTTCCATCTCGGCCAAGATCGGATCGAAAGTAACCGTCTCGGTCAAAGTGCTAAGGTATTGCTCGATCTCGGGAGCGACCGGAGCTAGAACGGTTGGGGAAAGGTCAGGATGCTGCAGTCGACTCATAAGGTCTCCCCTAAGGCAAAAAGTCCGTTTATCATACCGCCTGAGTTTAACTTTAACACGAGTCTTATGGAAACCACTGACATCGTGCTCGCGCTGTGGCAATCGGCGCCTGTTTTATCCTTGCTTATCGTCATCGTCGGCATCTGGCGGCCTAAGTGGTTTTTATTTTGGATGGAGAAGCCCAAGCCGTTCTATATGTTTATGATCGGCTCTGTAGCTTTTCTCGGCAGTTATTTTGGCTACAGCCTTAAGATCGGCCAGCCTTTGGTGATCGCCCTCCTACATCCGCTGATTTTGTTCTCGATCTTGTTTCTGGTGACAGGCCTGATCAATCCGGCGTGGGTGTTTGGCACTTCTCGGCTTGACCGGCTATGGGTGATGGCCGTTGCCGCAGTGCTGTTCATGGGGTTTATGACTTTGCAAGGCATGTACTACGGACCCAAAGCTAAAAGGGCTCACCCTTTGCCAAGCGAGGCGCAAACGCCCTCCTCCCAACCCAAACCCCAATGAGGAAACTACCAATGCGCCAGCAATTGCTTGTGGTGGCAGGGTTAGCTCTGATGCAAAGCGCGTGCACGCTGGTTCCACCTGGGCCTGCGCCACACCGCCCAGCTCCCGCGCCTAAAGTCAAACGGCTCCCTGCACCGGCAGCCAAATCCTTTCCGCTTCATGAGCCACCTGCGCCGCAGGCGCATGCGCCTACTCCTCCCCCCCCGCCGCCATCGACTTCCGAACCTGAACCGACTCCGCCAGCCATCGTCGCCTTGACGCGCCAGGCCGAGGTCGAGCGTCGCCAAGGCCACCTGGATCAAGCTGTTGCCCGGCTCGAGCGCGCCTTGCGTATCCAGCCGCAAAACGCTGAGCTTTGGCATGCCCTAGCCAGACTTCGCCTGGAGCAGCGCCAACCCAAGCTGGCCGAGGAATTGGCCAAAAAATCTATCAGTCTAGCGCGCGGAGGAAGGGAGCTGCTACGCCGCAATTGGCTGCTCATCGCTGAGGCCAGGCGTCAAAGCGGTGACGTTCAAGGCGCCATGGCGGCCGAGCGGGAGGCGGCTCATTACTGACTGTCAAAGCACGCAAACCACTGACCTGCTCCACCCGGCCCAGCCGGATCGTAGTAGAGAGAGCGCAAGACAAGATGGCCAATTGGGCCAAGTTCCGGTCCCGGCACCAAAGTGCGAAACGCCTGCCCACCCATGAGTTGATGAGTGATGGTCTGATACAGCCGGTTGAGCATCCCAGACCGCACGACCGTGTCTAACATCGCGGGGCCAGCGATCAGATACAGGCTGCGGTAACCCAAGTGATCGAGCACTGAAATTAATCGCTCGCCCTCTACCACCGGACCGCTACCGGCGAAGATTACCGTATACCCCCTCTCGCGCCATGCCGCTACCCGATGAGAGTCTGCCGCCTCGCCGGTGAAAATATACACCGGCTGAGCATGAGCCTGGACGGATTCAGGAACAATGAAATCCAAACTGCGGCTGACGATCGCAATCGCTGGCTGGGAAGCAAGCCCCTGTGCTTTCCGCCAGGCTACCAAATCCTCTCCCACAGGATGAGCGCCGACTTGGAGGATATTGCCCAAGTGGCCTGCGGCCAAGGCGCGCAAGTATCCCCCATGGGTGATCAAGCAGTCGGCTTGGGCCTGCAGTTCCAAAAACAAACGGAAATCCGCCGGCGTAGTCAAACTTTTGGGTAGGTAGGTCTGACCGGTTTCGAGGTCTTCTAAGGCGATGCGCCCGTCCAGGCTCGCCAGGAAATTCGCATACACGAAGGGACGACCGGGCCGGCCTAACTCGAACAAGCGCTCACCTAAGTACAACCCATTGAGCTGAACTTGAGCAAACGGGGGAGGATACAGGCGAAAAATTTGTTTTTCCATACCTTGCAAGAGATAATTGAGCTAAGTTAAGGCCTTTACCAATAAGGACAAACTTATGGAGAAACCTTACATCCTGCACATGCTCACTACCGAGAAAAACTTGAGCCCTTTTGACGTCAATATGGCCCAGGACGCCGGCTGGCAAGTCACCATGCCGTACTTAAATGTAGCTGAAAGCGAAGTTCAGGGACTGATTCAAGATGCCATCTTCTCGCGTGGACCGGTTGGAGTCAAACGCACCGCTTGCTTCATAGGTGGCCGCGACCCAGAGACCGCGGTCAAAATGCTGGAAATCGCCAAAGCGGCCATGGTGCCACCATTTCAAATTTCGGTCCTGGCCGACCCTTCTGGCGCCTTCACCACGGCTGCCGCGATGGTCGCCGCGGCTGAGCGGGAGCTAAAAAGCAAATTCGGCGCAGAGCTCACCGGCAAAAAAGTGCTGGTGCTGGCCGGCACTGGTCCTGTTGGACAGATCGCCGCTGTGCTTTGTGCCAAAGCCGGCTGCGAAGTGACCATTCTAGGCCGACAAAGAGAAAAATCCGAACGCGTGGCTAAAGTCTGCAACGCGTTTTTCGGCGCTGGCAAGACCGAGATCCAAGGCGAGGCCAACGACCGCATAGGTGACCTGCTGCCTCAAGCCGAAGTGATCTTCGCTACTGGAGCAGCCGGAATCCAGTTGTTGGGGGCCGATCAGCTCCAGGCAGCAAGTCGGCTGAGAGTGGCTGCCGATGTTAACGCCGTCCCTCCACCTGGGATCTTTGGCGTCGATCCACTCGCCGACGGCGCACCCATTGCAGCCTCTCTCAGCGGGGCGGTAGGCATAGGTGCATTGGCCATAGGCAACATCAAGTATCGCACCCATCAGAGGCTCCTGAGCCAGATGCGCGAGTCGGCAAGTGCCTTGTACTTGCATTTTGATCAAGCTTTCTCCTTGGCGCGCGAACTCGCCGTAAACAAACGCTGACCTTATGACTGTCCGCACTGTGCTTCACATGCTCAGCCCGCGCCCCCAGGTTAGTCCATTTGACCTCAATATGGCGGTAGATGCGGGCTTTGACGTAGTCTTTCCCCATGCCAACGTCGCTTTAGACCAAGTCTATTCCTTAACCCAGGACATCATCTTCTCGCGCGGACCTCAGGGGGTGAAAAAGACGGCGATCTTCATAGGAGGGCGCGACATCGGCCTCGCTTTAGACATGCTGGAGGCGGTTAAAAGAGCCATGGTTCCGCCGTTTCAGGTCTCAGTACTTGCCGATCCCTCCGGGGCCTTTACCACCGCCACGGCATTGGTGGCCGCCGTGGAAAAACAACTTAGAGAGAAACACCAACTGGAGCTGAAGGATTGCCGAGTCGTCGTCTTCGGTGGCACGGGTCCGGTAGGTATCTCCACCGGTGTGATCGCTTCCCTGGCTGGAGCCGATGTGACTTTGGTCGATCATTTAAGCCTGGACACCGCAATGCAAGCAGCGGAGCAATACGGCCGCCGCTGCGGCTGTTCGCTTAAAGGAACGTTTGCCAGTTCTGGCGCCAGCAAAGCATGGCTGGTTCAGCGCGCCGACGTCATTTTCAACACCACCAAAGCCGGGATCCAAGTTTTAGATCGCGAAATCCTAGAAGACGCCAGACGCCTCAAAGTGGTCGGTGACGTCAACGCTGTCCCACCGGCTGGCATTGAAGGGGTCAAGCTGAAAGCCATGGGAGCACCTTTGCTCACTGCGCCCAATAGCCCAGGGGCAGTGAGCGTTGGCCCTCTAGCAGTAGGCAATATCAAATATCAGCTGCAAAATGCGATGTTGCGCGACCTACTGCAAGCCGAAGAACCCGTTTATTTTGATTTCCACGAAGCGTTTATCCGTGCGCGGAGGCTGGTGTAGTCAACCCGCTGTATTAGCATCTGGCTTAAAACGGCCATGATCCCTAAAAGGAGCGGCCAATCGCGCCAAATTACATAGGGAGTAGCTCCGGCTAAGGGCACTATGGATGCGGTCAGAGAGGTTCTGACAAACGGTGCAGCCTGCGCGATCACTTGACCGTTGGGGCCGATGACTGCAGTAAGACCGGTGTTGGTGGCCCTAAGCAGATAACGCCCCCCCTCCAGCGCGCGCATTCTGGCCATCTGTAGGTGTTGGTAGGAGGCGGCGGTGTCACCAAACCAAGCATCGTTGCTGACATTGACCAGGTAAGCCGCCTGCGGCAATCCCACTAAAGCGTCGCGAGCGAAAGCATCCTCGTAGCAGATGGTTACGGCTAGGGAAAAACCAGCAGCGTTAAGCAAGGCTTGGTCTGACTTGCCGGCGCTAAAATCAGACAATGGGATCTCGAGCACTTCCACGATGAATCCCAATAGCATGCGTAAAGGTAGAAATTCCCCAAACGGTACCAAGTGGCGCTTGTAATACACCTCCCCATTTTTTAAGTTGATCAAGGCGTTGTAGTAGCGACCTGAAGCCTCCACTACCGGAACGCCGACCAGCACGTCGCTCTCGTGAGCTTTGGCTTCTTGAGCTAAAGGAGAGAGCCAATCGTCATAAACTTGATGGTAAAACGCAGGAACTGCCGTCTCCGGCCAGATGATCAAGTCTTTATCCCAATGGCGGCGGGTCATCTCCAAATAGGTAGCTAAAATCCAAGCCTGGGTCTCTGATTGCCACTTAAGATCCTGCGGGATATTGCCTTGGAGCAGGGCCGCACGTATCGGCTCCCCTGCAGGTTGAACCCAGGATAGGGACTTCAGCCCCCAGCCTGAAAACCAGAGCAGCACCGCTATAGCCATCCAACGGCCTGCTTGGCGCCGTTGCCAGACTGTTTGTAAGACTGCCGCAGTAAAAGCAGCCAACCAACCGACTCCATACTCGCCGAATACAGGGCCAAACCCAGCTAAGGGGGTGTCAATTTGACTGTAGCCCACCTCGAGCCAAGGAAATCCAGTAAAAAGCCAACCGCGCAGCCACTCCAGCGCCACCCAGATCGAGGGCCACCCTAAAATCTTCTGCCAAACCCAGGCTCGGTGCTCGCACAGTTGGACGGCCACCCAGCCGGCCAGCGCCGGATACAGAGCCAAAAAAGCCACCAGCAAAACCGTTAAGGCCGATGCCTCCAAGACTCCAGCTCCGCTATACTGGTGCATGCTGATATACACCCACCATACTCCGAAGCCAAACTGACCTAGACCGAAGAGATACCCTTGGCCAAACGCAAACCTCGGGCTCGGTGCGCTGTGCCAAAGGCCAAACAAGACAGCTAAAAGCAGAGGAGCCAGCCAACCCTGGCTATAAGGGGCAAAAGCCAGCGGAAACAAAGCGCCAGCAAGCAGCGCCAACAGTAACCCGGGCCAAAAGTTAATCCGCACGGGTAGCCTGGAGCTCTGGTTCCAGCAGTTTTACCTTGAGTAGATGGATGCGGCGGTTGTCGGCGCGCAGCACCTCGAACAAGAAGCGGTCAAGCTGAACCCGTTCGCCCCGCTTAGGAAGATGGCCTAAGGCCGAGACGATTAAGCCACCGATCGTATCCACCTCTTCCTTTTGAAAATCGGCATGAAAATAACGATTGAACTCTTCGATCGGGGTGATCGCCTTGACGGTATAGACGCGGTTGCTGCGCCGGAAAATGTATTCCTCTTCCAGGTCGTGCTCATCGGAGATCTCGCCCACGATCTGCTCCAGGATATCTTCAATAGTGATCAGACCGGATGCGGCTCCGTACTCGTCGATGACGATCGCCATGTGTTGGCAACGCTCGCGAAACTCGCGCAACATCACATTAAGGCGCTTGCTCTCAGGCACAAACAAAGCCTGGCGCATCAGCTTCTTAACTGGTAGAGAGAGCTGCTGACGCAGCACGTAGGGCAAGAGATCCTTAGCCAATAAAATTCCCACGACTTGGCTGCGGTCCTCGCCGATCACTGGAAAGCGCGAATGCGCCGTATCGATCACCAGCGGCAAGATATCCTCGATCGCTGCATCCTCATGCACAACATCCATCTGCGCCCGCGGCAACATCACATCACGCACACGCAGCCGTGAAACCTTGAGCACCCCCTCGATCATAGACAAGGCGTCGCGGTCTATCAGTTGACGCTTTTGCGCATGGCGAAGGATATCTAGCAGCTCGTCGCGGGTCCTCGGCTCGAGCGCAAAAAAATGGCTCAACCGTTCGACCCAGTTTCTAGACTCACTGACTTCGTCGGCTTGTTCATCATTCATACTCGTTGCTTGCACCGTTAATCCGAATAAGGATCGGCAAACCCCAAACGGGCTAAGATCTCTCGCTCCTTGGCCTCCATCACCTCCGCTTGCTCGGCAGCCTGATGGTCAAAGCCGCGTAGATGAAGCACGCCATGAACGACCATGTGGGCGAAATGATTGTCGACGGGTTTATTCTGAGAAAGCGCTTCTCGCTGCACAACTGGTGCGCAGATGATCACATCTCCCAGAAACGCCATAGGAACGTGGGGAGGGGGATCAAAGGGGAAGCTGAGCACATTGGTTGGCCCCTCGCGGTGACGGAAGCGCCTATTAAGATCGGCGCTTTCAGCCTCGTCCACAATTACTATACAGACCTCTGCTTGTTCCCCCTCCAAGGCGGCAATCGCCCATCGCCGTAGCACGACTCTAGAAGGGCAAGGGCAAGCACAGGCGATTTGAACATCAACCCCCAAAGTCGCCTTAGCTCTCGCACGACTGTTGGCGCCGCTCATAGGCCTCATAGGCAGCGACGATGCGCTGCACCAAGGGATGACGGACGACGTCGCCGGCGTCGAAATAGGTAAAGCTGATCCCTTCAACTCCTTTTAGGACTTCGATTACATGCCTAAGCCCAGAGGGACGGTCCTTGGGCAGATCGACCTGCGTGATGTCGCCGGTGACCACTGCTGTGGAACCGAAACCCACCCGCGTTAGAAACATTTTGATCTGCTCTACAGTGGTATTCTGCGCCTCGTCCAGGATGATGAACGAATCGTTTAACGTTCGCCCGCGCATGAACGCGAGCGGCGCCACTTCGATCACATTCCGCTCGATGAGTTTTAACACCCGATCGAAACCGAGCATTTCGTGCAGCGCATCGTATAGAGGACGAAGGTAAGGGTCAACTTTTTGCGCCATATCGCCCGGCAAAAACCCTAACCGTTCCCCAGCCTCCACCGCTGGCCGGGTCAGGATTAAGCGCTTGACCTTTTCCTCCTCTAACGCAGCCACCGCACAAGCCACTGCCAAATAGGTTTTGCCGGTACCGGCCGGGCCGATTCCGAAGTTGATATCGTGGCACAGGATGTTTTCCACATAACGCCTCTGGTTGGGGCCACGGGCTTTGACAAGCAGCTTGCGGGTTCGAATAGTAGTTCTGTCCTGGACTCCCTCGTCGCCCCGCAGCAAGGCGTTGATGCTGGAACTTTGCAGCGACAGGTGAACGTGGTGGGGAGTAATGACTTCTGAGGAGCTGACCTCGAACAAGTCTTGAATAACGCGGGAAGCTGCCTCTACCGGGTGGCTTGAACCTACGATCTTAAAGCAATTGCCCCGATTAGCGATCTCTACCCCTAACCGGCGCTCGATTTGTCTTAAGTTCTCATCGTACTGGCCACATAAATTTGCTAAACGCTGATTGTCAGCAGGCTCTAAAGTAATTTGCAGCGTGGTGGATTCGTCTGCCAACGGCTAAAAATTAAGCCTTTTTAGGCTAGTTCAACACCTTTTTTAGTTTTTCAGCATAACTTAGACTAACCGCCCCCGCAAGGAGTTCGGCAAAGCCTGTACGATCACCACCTCGGCAAACTGACCAACCAAAGAAGGTGGCCCTTGGAAATTGACCACCCGGTTGTTCCCCGTGCGGCCGCATAGCTCCCTCGGGTTCCTGCGCGAAGTTCCCTCAACCAGGATCTTCTGACGGGTTCCTATCATCGTCTGGGAAATTGCCTCGGCCTTAGCTTTGAGCTTATGTTGCAAGCGAGTCAAGCGCTCCTTCTTGACCGCTAAGGGAACGTCGTCGGCCATTTCCGCTGCGGGCGTGCCAGGACGGGGGCTGTAAATAAAACTATAAGAGCAATCAAAGCCAACCTGTTCGACCAGATCCAAAGTTTGGACGAAATCCTCCTCGGTCTCACCTGGAAAACCGACGATAAAATCGGAAGACAAAGACAAATTTGGACGCACCTGACGCAGCTTCTCGACTCTTTCTAAATACTCCTGCCGGCTATAGCCGCGCTTCATCTGCGCTAGAATGCGGTCGCTCCCAGACTGCACCGGCAGGTGAAGGTGATCGGCCAGCTTAGGAAGATCCGCAAACGCTTCGATCAGGTTATCGTCGAACTCGGCCGGATGAGAGGTGGTGAAGCGGATCCGCTCCACGCCGTCTATCGCTGCGACTTCGAACAAAAGCCATGCCAAATCGACCTCCGCACCGTCTTCGGTCTGGCCGCGATAGGCATTGACGTTCTGCCCGAGAAGGTTGATCTCTTTAACCCCCTGGGCGACTAAGGCTTTGATCTCTGCGATCACCTCATTCACTGGTCGGCTGACCTCGGGACCGCGGGTATAAGGGACGATGCAGAAGGTACAGTACTTGCTGCAGCCCTCCATCACTGAGACAAAGGCTTTGGGTCCCTCAGCACGAGGCTCAGGCAAAGTGTCGAACTTTTCCAACTCCGGAAAAGAGACGTCGACTACCGGCCGTTTTTCCCGTCTCACTTGTTCCAATAGCTGCGGCAAGCGATGCAAGGTCTGGGGGCCAAATACGATGTCCACGTAAGGGGCCCGCCCCTGAAGCGCCTCCCCTTCCTGGCTGGCGACACAGCCGCCTACGCCGATGACCACTCCAGGTCGCAGGTTTTTCAGCCGGCGCCAACGGCCAAGCTGGGAAAACACCTTTTCTTGCGCTTTCTCACGCACCGAGCAGGTATTAAGGAGGAGGACATCGGCTTGGGCAGGATCGGAAGTAAGCTCCAGACCATGCGATTGATGCAGCACGTCCCGGATTTTTTCGGAATCGTACTCGTTCATTTGACAGCCGAAAGTCTGAATATACAGTTTTTGCGCCATACCAACTCAGACTGCAAAATAAGTTTGTTATTGTAACAACTTTTGCTGCAGACCCAGATGGAGAGAATTTTAGAACCTGAACTGATGGACGATCCCGAGCAAGCGCATGCCTACGCCCACGCTGATTTCAGCGAGGCCAACGGCCTGTTTCTGAAGCTGTTTGCCCACTACTTCCCACGTCATACTCCCAAGCGGGCAATCGACTTGGGCTGCGGCCCAGGAGAGATCACTTTAAGCTTTGCCGAATGCTATGCCAACTGCTATATCCTTGGCATTGACGGCGCCAAAGCGATGCTCCATTTCGCCTACCAAAACCTCTATAGCCGACCACAACTCAAAGACCGGGTAGAGTTTCGCCACGTTCGCCTCCCTGCGCACTCTCTAAGTCGCAACTACGACACCTTATTAAGCAATAGCTTGCTCCACCACCTTCCTGATCCTCAGCTGCTGTGGCACGAGATCCGGCGCCTGGGGCATGCGGGAGCAGCGGTGTTGGTGATGGACTTAGAGAGACCAGCGAACCCAGATGAAGCCCAAGCCCTGGTCATACGCTATGCGGCGCAGGAACCTGAGATCTTGCGTCGCGATTTTTGTAATTCCCTATGCGCCGCTTTCACCGCAAATGAAATTCAGGCCCAACTGACTCAAGCAGGACTGGTAGGCTTTCAGGTTGAGAAAGTCAGCGATCGGCACTTGGCAATCTATGGTCGGTTGTAACGCGGGCACCCGCAGGCGCCCGCGGCACGGTTTTATGTCACTTGACATAATCGAAGGTTTTGCCCGGCGTAGCCGGCAAGCGCGGCATTTCCTGCTTAGGAAATTCGCCGGTCAGGGCCTGTAAAAATGCAACTAAATCCGCTGTTTCTTGATCGGTCAAATCGCGGTTGAGTTGAAGTTTGGCCATCACCCGCACCGCCTCGTCCAGGGTTTTGACCGCGCCGTTGTGGAAATAAGGAGCCGTCAGAGCAATGTTGCGCAGGGTCGGCACCTTAAAAAAGTGTTTGTCTTCTTCTTTTTTCGTGACGTTGTAACGCCCAAGGTCTTGTTTAAATTTGTACTTTCCCTCAAAGAAGGGGTTATCAAACATCGGAAACTTGCGGAACACGCCTACTCCTTGCCCGGTCTGTCCGCTAAAAGCCGGACCGGAGTGGCAAGTATCGCAGCCGACCGCGGCGAAAGTCTGCATGCCGCGCACCTGTTGCTCAGTTAGAGCCGATTGGTCCCCTTTGACATAGCGGTCGTAAGGACTGTTAGGTGTAATCAAGGTACGCTCGTAGGCCGCGATGGCTTTGACGGCGTTGTCCTCACTGATTTTGGCGCCAGGGCCAAACGCTTCTTCAAATAGCTTGGGATACTCTGGGACCTGCTCTAAGCGCGCTACCACCTCGCTCCAACTTTTCATTCCCATCTCGATGGGATTAGTTACTGGACCTCTGGCCTGATCCTCCAGACTCGCTGCTCGCCCGTCCCAAAACTGAGTAGCGTGGAAAGCGGCGTTCCAAACCGTGGGAGCGCTGCGATCCCCAGTCTGGCCGTGGACGCCAGCCGCCACTGGGCGATTGTCCTCGCCCCCGGCCATCACGTTGTGACAAGAGTTGCAAGATACTGTGCCGGTCGCCGATAGGCGTGGATCAAAAAACAGCATTTGACCGAGCTTGACTTTGGCCGGAGTGACGGGATTGTCGGCCGGAGCGGGCGCCGTCTCAGGCAGCGCTTGCCACTCTATCGCCCCTACCAACTGGGTCACGCCTGCCAGCACCAATGCAGACAACACGGGTTTGATTGTGAGCATGTCGGCCTCCTCATTTGGGTGGTTTTTCTATGGATTGAGGGCATTTAATAACGTCGTCGCATTGCATATTGAAGCATAAGGAGCAACTGGCCTGCAACGCAGAGGCAGGAATAAAAAAACCCGCCCAAGCCTAAAAGCCGAGCGGGTTAATCAGGAATTAACCCTTAATAATTAGTATTCAAACTGGTTAATAATCTCCAGCGCTTTTTTCAGCTCTGCCTCTGCCCCCGTCATATCGCCGCGCCTAGTCATACCGCGAGCTTTGGCTATAGCGCTGTTTATGCGTTGCAGTCTAACGCCGTACTGATCGCCCGTGATCTCCTTAGCATATTGCTTAGCCTCTTTGATCTTATCCAGCAATGCTCTCTGATCGCTTCCTTGGGCAGCGATCGCAATCGCCTCACCTAGGGCTCTTCTCACCTCGGCGACTGCTTTGCCTACTCCTGCTGCAGTCTCAGCTGCCATGACAGCGCTCGGCAGAGCGCCTAACACGCCCCCCATTGCGCCGCCAATCATAGCGGCAACCAAAGCATTCTTAATTATCTTCATCGGTTAACTCCCTATTAATTTATCTGGACAGAGAGAAAAAAAACATGTCAGGCACCTACCCACATGCAATTGTCATTTTATCATAACATTTTGGCCTGCAAGACCTTGCCAGCTTAAAACCATTCCTACTTCATCTGGTCTTGCTGCAAACGGTTCGCATACCCACAAATCGGCCACTGCCGCAAGCTTATCTGCCAAATAGATCAAAGGCAGTCGCGCTCGCATCCACGGGGGCACATTTTGCTCCTGAAACAGCTTTTTAAGGGTCTTATGCCCACAGCGGCCAGGCAAACGGCAGCGTTCCCCACCTCGGCGGTATCGAACTTGGATCCCCCCTTCCCGCCACCAGCGAGCAGCGATCCCGGCGCCAAACGCCGGTCTAGGCTCCAGCACACTGCCGTCAGGGAGCAGCAAGGGCTTTTGTCCATCCCAAGCACACTGCCAATTGGGGTCCTGAGAGACATGCAATGGTAAGGCATACAGTCTCCCCCGATAGCGGCACACCACTCCCTCGCTCCAAACCACTCGGGGTTGGCGGTCTGGCGCTGCTGAGATCGTCTCCTTCAAAATCCGCTCGAGGAGAACCGCTGGCGGGCTACGAAATCCTTGCTTTCTTAGCCATTCGCGTAGCAACCAGCGCTGCTGACGGCGATCTAAGCCAAGCAAAGCCTCGATTGCCAGGCCACCTGTTCGGTCAACAGCCCCCTCAAGCTGAGAGCGCACGCTCTCAGCCAGAAACTCTTGCGCTTCCGCACAGTGCTTAGCGCTCCGGGCGATCGTGCGAGCGCAGGATGGCCAGCGCCCCTTGATAAGGGGCAAGATACAGTGACGCAAATAATTGCGGTCGAGAGTGTGATCAAAGTTGCTCGGATCATCGATCCAGGTCAGCTGGCTCTGGCGAGCATAGACGAGCAGCTCCTCTTTAGGCACTTCGAGCAACGGACGCAGCAGAGCCCCTTGTCCTATTTTGCCTACTTGAGCCATCCCCGCTATCCCGGCCGGACCAGCTCCGCGCAAAAGTTGCAATAGCACCGTCTCCGCCTGGTCGTCTTGATGGTGGGCCAAAAGAAGCGCTGTATCCTTACCTACATGCCGAGCAAAGGCTTGATAGCGAGCAGTACGGGCTACCTCTTCCAGGCTTTGTCCAGGTTTAGGTTTAACCGCTACCCGGATCAACTGGAAGGGAAGAGCCAGCCCCGCGCAGACATGCTGGCAATGCTCGGCCCAGCGGTCTGCCTCAGGGTGTAGGCCGTGGTGGACGTGGATCGCGCCAAAAACCGGTCCCAGCTCATGGCGAAGTCGGGCACACAGATCCACGAGGACGTGAGAATCCACTCCCCCGCTGTAGCCAATCCAATAAAAAGCAGCCGGATGGGCGCGCAAAAACTGTCCCAAACCTGCACCAAGGTCTCTCACGCCGACTCTTCCAAGTAAACCCCATAGCTCATCAATCGCTGGTAGCGCTGATCGAGCAGGTGAGAAAGCGGCACCCGACGCAACTGCTCCAAATGGGCAAGCAATATCTCTTTCAGGTTAGCTGCTGCTTGTTTTTTGTCGCGATGTGCCCCCCCTAACGGTTCCGGTACAATTTCGTCGATCAGCCCAAGCTCCTCCAGCCGCCTAGAGGTGATACCCATAGCCTCGGCAGCCAGTTCGGCTTTGTCTGCACTCTTCCATAAGATGGAGGCGCAGCCCTCCGGGGAGATGACCGAATAAGTACTGTATTCAAGCATCAATAGTCGATCACCTACCCCGATCGCCAACGCCCCCCCCGAGCCTCCCTCGCCGATCACGGTGCAAATGATAGGGATTTTGAGTTGGGCCATGGTCAGCAAATTGCGGGCAATGGCCTCGCTTTGACCGCGCTCCTCTGCGTCTATGCCAGGATACGCGCCAGGGGTGTCGATGAAGGTCAGAAGGGGCAAACGAAAGCGCTCGGCCAACTGCATTAACCGGAGCGCCTTGCGATAGCCTTCCGGGCGCGGCATACCAAAGTTGCGACGCAGTTTCTCTTTAGTATCGCGTCCCTTTTGGTGGCCGATCACCATCACCGGCTGTCCCTCCAGCCTGGCCAGCCCACCTACGATGGCTGGGTCGTCGGCAAAGCTGCGGTCGCCGTGCAGCTCGTGAAAATCGGTAAAGATCTGCTGAATGTAATCAAGGGCATAGGGTCGCAATGGGTGCCTAGAAAGCTGAGCGATCTGCCAGGCCGACAGCGAGGCAAACACCGACGCGGTCAGTTTGCGGCATTTCTCCTCAAGGCGTGCAATTTCCTCAGAAATATTGATTTCGTGATCGAAACCGACCCGCCTGAGCTCCTCTATTTTGGCTTCCAGTTCAGCGATCGGCTGTTCGAAATCCAGATAATTTAGATTCATGCCGAGTTAAAGATCTCTTCTAAAAAATTGCGCATCGCTTGCCACGAACGCCTCTCGGCGACGGGATGATAGACGGTGCCTAGCTTAGGATCGTTGGCTTTGGGGTTAGTGAAAGCGTGCATAGTATGGCCGTACACGTGCACCTGCCAGTCGGCGCCGGCCTCGGTCAATTCGCGCTCGAGGGCTATGACGTCTTCGACCGGAACCATAGGATCCTCGTGCCCATGCAACACTAAGATTTTGGCTTGAATCCGCCGGCCTTGAGTGTTCCCTGGAGGTTTCAGCAAGCCGTGGAAACTGACCACACCCTTAAGATCTGCCCCCGTTCTGGCCAAATCCAACACGCACAGGCCACCAAAGCAAAAGCCTATAGCCGCAATGCGGCTTTTGTCCACTCCCTCCAGCTGTCGCACTGTGTCTAAGGCCAGCTGCATGCGCCGCTGCAACAAGGCCCTGTCCTCCAGGAACGGTTGCATCAAGCGCGCGTTTTCCTCCGGCCCCGACCCCAATTTGGCGTTACCGTAAAGGTCCAAAGCAAAGCCGAGGTAACCTAGGTCGGCCAAAGCCCTGGCCTTATCGCAAACGAAAGCCTCGCGTCCACCCCACATATGGGCTACTAGCACCGCCGGCATAGGAACAGAAACAGCATCGTCGCAGGCCACAAAACCCAACATACGAACAGCACCGTCAAAATATTCAATTTGTCGTGTCTGGACGCCCACCTATCTCTCCTCTAGCGGGTAATAAAATCGTACGTTGCCAAGCGCGCCACCAAAGGGCGCATCTTCTCGATGATCTCGCGATGTCTAGGATGGCGTAGATACTCGCGCAAACTTTGCCGATCCTCTAAGGTCACCACCACCCCAAGGTGAAAACGATCGGTTTGCTGCTCGTCCTCCAGCGCCGGCCCGATGCTGTAATCGACCACGCCGGGTAACTCCACAAGCTCTTTACTTAGCGCCATAAAGCGACCGGTGTTTTCAGCCTGCTTTAGCCATACGATTACTACATGCTTGACCTGACCGGGTCGAGCAAGCGTTCCGCACCGAGCACCTCCCATCATTCCCAGCAATAAGCTTACAACCAGCAGCGCGCGTCGCATCAGAGCCCCCTCCGCAAATATCTATCCTGAAGATGGCGAAGCAGCCCCAAACAAGCGTCCTCAAGCATGTCCATCACCTTTTCAAAACCCATGTCTCCGCCGTAATACGGATCGGGGACAGTACGGGTTGCAAAGTGGGGAGCGTAGTCGAGCAGATAACCGATTTTCTCCCGCTGTGCGGGATCGGTACAGATGAATGAAAGCGTGTCGTAATTTTGTTCGTCCATCACTAAGACCAGGTCAAATTCCTTAAGATCTCGAGGCTCAGCCTGGCGGGCGCGCAGATGGCGGATGTCTATGCCGCGGGCTTGAGCAGCGAGGATGGCTCTAGGATCTGGGGACCGGCCTAGATGATAGGCATGGGTTCCAGCCGAATCGACCAGCACTTGGTCGTCTAAATCGTGTTGTTCCAGAAGCTTTTGCATGATCCCCTGGGCCATAGGGGAACGACAGACGTTGCCCATGCACACGAACAAGACCCGAATCACCTCACACCTCGCTTGGCGCCTAAGGACTTAAGCTCTTTGAGCCTTCGCTCGACTCGTATGGCATCCTCCGGCGTGTCCACCCCTGCCTCGGGAGACGTTGCCACGGTCATCACTGCGATCCGCTCGCCGTGCCATAGCACCCGCAATTGCTCCAAAGCTTCCACGCGCTCCAAGGGGGCAGGTCGCCAGCGCACGAAACGCTCTAGCAGTCCGACCCGATAGGCGTACACCCCGATGTGGCGCAAGTGCAAGCCGTCCATTACCCTGGGCGGCTGGTCAGAGAACGCATCACGGATCCACGGAATCGGCGCTCGACTAAAATACAAGGCATAGCCTGCCTCATTCAATACCACTTTGACCACATTGGGGTTGAACACCTCCTCAGCGCAAGCAGGGGCAGCTAAGGTTGCCACTGCTACCTCTGGGCGCGCGGCCAAAAAGGAGGCTAAGCGATCGACCAATTCCGCCTCAAGCAGCGGCTCGTCTCCTTGCCAGTTGACGACGATTTCCTCCGCCTTCCAGCCTAGACGTTTCGCCACCTCAAAAATACGCTCAGTGCCGCTAGTATGCTCCGGATCGGTCATCAACCCCTTCGCGCCCAAAGTCTGGGCGACGTTTAAGATGCGCTCGTCGTCGGCAGCTACCACCACCTCCTCCGCCCTGGCTTTCAGGGCCTGCGCACACACGTGCGCAATCAGCGGCCGGCCTGCCAATTCCAGCAAGGGCTTGCCCGGAAGGCGCGTGGAGGCATAGCGGGCAGGGATTACGATCTTGAATTTTGTCATGGTAGACGGTCGTACTCCTCTAAGCTGAGCTTGCGCGCCTCTTCCTCGAGCATCACCGGAATTTCGTCACGGATCGGATAGGCCAGCCGATCAGCTTTGCACACCAATTCCTGGGAGTCAGCCAGGTAGATCAATTTACCTTTGCACACCGGACAAACCAAAATCTCCAATAACTTCTTGTCCATCTGACTAATTACTCTTCACCATCCGCGTTCTGAGTAGCAAAAGCGATATGTTTTAACCCCAATTGCCGCAATGCATCTAAAGCCCGCACCACAAATTCATGCGGTGTTTTGCGGTCGGCTGCAATCACCACCACTGGCCGTGAGCCTTGCTCTATAGTCTTAGCGATCGCCTGTTTTAACGTCTCGATTCGGGCATTGACCAGTTCGTGTTGATTTACGTAGTATCGCCCCTCTGCGTCGATAGCAATCTCCACGCCTTTGACATCCTCCTGCCTTTGGGCGCTTGCCTGAGGAAGTTGGACTTTGAGCCCTCCTAAGTGCTCAAAACTCGCAGTAAGCATAAAAAAGATCAATAGCGTGAGCACCACATCCACCAACGGCACCAGATTCAGCTCGACTTGATCTTTGGCTTTGCTGCGAAAGTTCATGAGCTTTGCTCAGGCGCAATCTTTTCACTGAACAAAATTTCAATGAAGCGCAAAGCCTCGCTTTCCATCTTTAACACCAAACCGTCCACGCGCGCCTGTAGATAACGATGGAAAATCAGCGTCGGGATCGCTACCGTCAGACCGGCAGCGGTGGTGATTAAAGCCTCGGCAATCCCGCCGGCTAAGACCTTTGGATCGCCTACCCCGGAAGTAGTAATCACCGAAAACACTTTAATCATCCCTAAAATGGTACCGAATAAACCCAAAAGCGGAGAGACAGCAGCGATCGTGCCTAAAGAGTTGAGAAAGCGTTCCAGCTCATGAGCTACGTGCCGGCCCGCATCCTCTATAGCCTCCTTCATCACCTCGCGTCCGTAGCGGTGATTGGCCAATCCCGCCGCCAGCACTGCCCCCAAAGGAGAAGAAGTCTGCAGTTGCCGCAAGTGAACCAAATCCAACTGATTTTTGCGATATAGATTCCAGACTTGGGCGACCAAGTTGGGAGGAATGACGCGCGTTGGCCTAAGACTCCATAGACGCTCGCACACGATCGCCATCGCAAGTACCGAACACGCCAAAATCGGCCACATCACCCAACCGCCAGCTTGAATAAGCCCCAGCACTAACTGTCACCTTGCAGTTTATGCTTATCTATAAGCGCAGGCTGGCTCCAAAGCAGAAAATGCAGTCTAAACAAGGTATCGGCATAAGCCAACAGGCTGCGCTTCTCCCCCAGCGAAAGCTTATCCGGCCCCTCCTCCAGGAGATGACAAAAGATAGCGTGAAGCTCAAAGCGTTGCTTTTTCTTGAGCGGCCGGCGCAGCAACAAGGCGGCATGTAGGGCGCACACTCCCGGATCTTGGATCAGCTCCTGCTCGCCGCGGACAGCCGGCTCCTGGGGTAGGTAGCGATGAAGCGTAAGCAGAATCTGGGGGGGATTAGATTCCTCCGGGATGAGGAACAGCCCCCACCTGCGCGTTACCGCCCCCGCCGTCGTGCTGCTTGACAGAATAGAGAGAGGAATGACTAAAACCAGCCCAGCCAGAACCGGAGTAAACCACCAGAAAAAGTCCGGAATGTAAAGGTAGCTCAACCCGCCGGCTGCGATTCCAAGCAAGGTCTGGCTCCCATGGGCGAGGATCGCCTCCTTCAAGCTCAGACGGTGGGCGTCGCGTTGCTGAGCCGGCCAGCCCACGCTTTTGCGCATCAGGATCGAAGCGACAAACTTGCTCTGGTAAAGCATCAAAACCGGAGCGATCAGGGCCGAGAACAGCGTTTCTAAAAACACGCTCGCCAGAACCCGCACCACCCCACCGAACAGCTGTACTCTTCGCCACTGGCGGGTAAAGAGCAGAAGCAAGCTCAACAGCTTGGGCAAAAACAGCATGGCCAAAGTGACCACGAGCACAGTGGTCATCTCCACGGCGTAGGACCTGGGCCACACCGGGAAGATGTTGTCGCCGAAAAAATAAACCGGCTGAGTTTGGCTTTGGACGTAGGCCTCCCCAGCCGTCAAAAGAAGAAACAATAACCATAGAGGAGAAGACAAATAAGACATGATCCCCATACCGAGATGCAACCGACTGATGCCAGCCAATCCGCGCGCGAATACAATCTTAAGGTGTTGCAGATTGCCTTGGCACCAACGGCGGTCGCGCTTGGCATAATCGATCAGCGTGGGAGGCAGCTCCTCATAGCTTTCGGCCAGTTCCGGAACCAGCCATACCTCCCATCCCGCCCTTCGCAGCAAAGCCGCCTCAACAAAATCGTGGCTTAGGATTTCTCCACCGAAGGGTTCGCGCCCTTTGAGCTTAGGCAAGCCACAGCAACTCATGAACGGAGCGACGCGGATAATGGCATTGTGGCCGTAGTAGTTACTCTCCCCTAACTGCCACCAAGAAGCGCCAGCGACAAACACACTGCCATACAAATTGCTAGCAAACTGAAGGATCCGGCCAAACAGGGAGGTCTGGTTAACCGGAACAGGTGGGGACTGAATTAGAGCTACCTGCGGGTTGGCCTCCATCAATTCGACCATCCTAAGCAAGGTCTGCCCACCGATGAGGCTATCGGCGTCGAGCACCACCATGTAGCGGTAACGACTGCCCCAGCGCCGGCAGAAATCCTCAATGTTGCCGCTTTTGCGTCCGGTATTGACCGGGCGGTTGCGGTAAAAGATCCGGCCATGGGCAGCAAATTCTTCGCACATCCAGTACCATCTGAGTTCTTCCTCCAGCCACAGCACCGGATCGCGTGTATCGGAAAGGATGAACAGATCAAATCCCTGGTCTTGACCAGTCTCTAACAGTGAGCGCCAAACAGCTTAAGCCCCGCGAATACCCGTTTGGGGTCCTCGTTATAGATAGGCATTACCAGAGCCGTGCGCCAAGAGTCCCTATCCTGCGCCGCAGCCGCGGTGGCCAATTTCCTCACTAGGCCCTGACGGTCTCCCCCTAAAGTCAGTACCAACCATCCTAAGATCGCCGTCCAGAAAGACAGGCTAACCCAGAACATGAGCAAGGCATACAGCAAAAGTAAACCCAACTCCAGAGGCATTAGACCGTCCTGCTGGAACGCGCTACCCAGCATGAACAACGCAGTGCACGCAGTCACGCCCACTAAAATGAAAAATATCGTCCGCCGAATGCAGGCGGTACGCTGCCAAGCAGGGGCAAAAGCCATCGCAGTCAAAACCAAAACTCCAAAGACTGAACAGGCATGGAGCTGGAAGTTTCAGGCGGAGCAGAGAGCGGCAGGTGCGCTCTTAGCTTAACGAGCAGGCCCTCACGCCCAGGTGCAGGTCGGATCAGATCGTCGCTATCCATTGTTTCCCGTGCCAACAACAAGGCCGCCCGCGCCGCAGTTACCGAGGCGGTGTCCTCGGGGTATAGATCCAAAGCCTGAGCCAGTGCTTGATCCAGCCGGCGCTGCGCTTCTTCCAGCGCACGCCTAAGAAGCTTCTGTTTGTTCTGGCTACTCCGCCGGCTAGCGGCGAGCAAACATTCCCTAGCCAACGCCTCAATCAACTCGGGATCCTTAAAGCGCAACCGCCTAAGGTAAGCTCGTACAGGCTCCTTGAGCCCTTCGACCACAGGATCGACAGGCGGCTCCAAAGGCAGTTTCAACGCCACTTCGGTGCCCATCGTTACCGGCTCCATTGATAAAGCCAAGTTTCGGTAAGAGCCTCCTTGCCCGAGCGCAGCATGGCGCGCAGCTCTATAGGCGATTCGGCTTCCTTCGGATCCAGTTCAAAGCTCAGCCGCCAGGCGCCTGTTTCTAAATTTTTCTGCACTACTTTATGATCCACCTCGCCAGAGGAGGCATCGATCTCCGCCTCGATTCGAGCGTTCTCGTCGTAGCGCCGGAGCACTGGGCTGGCAAAATCGACCACAAACCGCCGCCGTGGCTTCACATCCCCAGCCCCTATTCGCGTCGCCTCCGCTCTGCCTAAATCCTTAGGCAAACGCTCCTCAAGCGTAAAGTAGAGGCGGTAATCGAACGCCATCTGTTTGCCCTCGGCACTCACCTGGTCCGGCATCCAGAACGCTACGATGTTGTCGTATTTTTCGTGGTCGCTGGGGATCTCTATCAAATAGACCGACCCCGCCCCCCAGTCTCCCATTGGCTCCACCCAGGCGCTGGGACGGCGCTGATAGGCCGCCTCCAAGTCCTGATAATGATCGAAGTTGCGATCTCGTTGGATCAAGCCAAACCCCTTAATATGCTCGTCGTGGAAAACGCTAATTCGCAATTGGCGCGGGTTGCTTAGAGGTCGCCACAGCCATTCGCCGCTGCCGCGGGCGATCGCCAGACCGTCAGAATCATGGATCTCCGGACGGAAATCATCGATCAGATATTCAGTGTTTTCGCCGCGGAAAAACATCGAAGTCAACGGCGCCACCCCCAACCGCTCCACGCCGTGGCGAAAATACAGGCGGCTTTGCACATCCATCGTGAGCTCCAAACCCGGGCGAATGACAAAACGATACGCCCCTGTCACCGCCGGACTGTCCAACAACCCATAGATAACGATCTCCTTCGCTTCAGGAGAGGGCTTTTCGATCCAAAACTCGCGAAAAACTGGGAACTCCTCAGAGCGCTGCAGGCCAGTATCGATCGCAAGCCCTCTTCCGGACAGGCCATAAACCTGTCCCAGACCCACGGCGCGAAAATAACTGGCACCCTGAAACACCGCGATCTCATCGTGATAGCCGTTGTGCATCAGCGGGTAGTGAAGGCGAAAACCGGAAAATCCCAGCTCAGGGCTAAACGGACCGAGCCGGTTTTGGCCAAAATCGAACCAGTCTGAAACGTAATCTATGCGCCGAGGTTTGCCATCCTCCACCACGTTGATCAAGACCCGATCCCGATACAGAAAGCCGCGATGGAAGAATTGGACTTGGAATGGCAACCCTTGGTCTCGCCACAAAGCGGCATCGGCCTTAAAACGAATGTCGCGATAGCGATCGTAATCGAGCCTCGCGAGCTCTTCGGGCAAACCAGTGTCATCGCGCAAATATGGCTGGCTGGCTAAACTGCGAGCGATTTCCTGGACGGTGGCAAAACTGAACCGGACCTCAGAAGGTTGCGCAGCCACCTGGGTGGCCAATAGCAAGCAAGCAAAAACCCCATGGCGAAAATCACCAAAACGCCTATCAGCGATGCTCTGCATACCCTGGGAAATGCGAGATTTCTTTCTAAAATACTTTGAATTTAATATTAAGGAGGGATAAATCAAAAAATTATTATAATCACGACACTTCCAAAAGCCAATTTAATAAGGTTCGATTTGGATCAAGAGGTGATTGGGATTTGTCATAATATTTTTAAAGCACATAGGGCTAATAATGACACATTCTTCGCTTTCTTCTTTGGTTGGCCTGATCATGGGGTCTCAGTCAGACTGGGACACGATGCGCCATGCCGCTCACATTCTGGAACAGTTGGCCATACCTTTTGAAGCGCGCGTGGTGTCGGCGCACCGAACGCCTGATCTTCTATTCGATTACGCCGCATCCGCTAAAGCGCGGGGGCTGGAAGTCGTCATCGCTGGCGCTGGTGGCGCAGCTCACCTACCTGGTATGGTCGCAGCCAAAACATCCCTACCAGTCTTAGGAGTGCCCATCCAATCGCATGCGCTCAATGGCTTAGACTCCTTGCTTTCGATCGTCCAGATGCCAGCCGGCATTCCTGTAGGAACGTTGGCAATTGGGTCAGCGGGAGCCACCAACGCTGCGCTTTTAGCTGCTGCTATCTTAGCTAACAAATACCCAAAGATCGCCACGGCTTTGGACGCTTTCCGCCAGCGTCAGACCGAAGCTGTGTTGGCCCATCCCGATCCGCGGGAGAAGACGCCATGACTACGGTTGGTATCATCGGCGGTGGACAGTTGGCGCGGATGCTGGCGTTAGCCGGCTATCCTTTAGGGTTGCGCTTCCTCGTTTTAGATCCAGATCCCCAGGCGTGTGCTGCCCAGCTCTGCGCCCACCTTTGTGCTCCCTACGACGATTCTAAAGCCTTAGATGAGTTGGCGCAGCGTTGTCAGGTAGTCACCTATGAGTTCGAGAACATCTCACTTGAAGGACTAAAAACGCTGGCGACCAAAGTACCCGTCTATCCTCCCCCAGCCGCCTTGGAGGAGAGCCGGGACCGGCTATTGGAAAAACGTCTATTCCAATCTTTAAACATTCCTACCCCTAAGTTTATCCCCATAGACAGTCTCGAGGATCTAAGGCACGCCCCTCAAGTTCTAGGCTGGCCGTTTTTGGTCAAAACGCGCCGCCTGGGTTATGACGGCAAGGGCCAAAAGCTGATCCGTACTGCCGCCGATATAGAGGCGGCGTGGGAGCAGTTGGGTGGGCAAGCGCTGATCGGCGAAAGCTTTGTCCCCTTTCAGCGGGAACTTTCAATCCTGGCAGTAAGGAGCCCGCACGGCCAAACCGTTTTTTACCCCATAAGCGAAAACATCCACAAAAACGGGATCCTTCACATGGCCCGCAGCCGCCCAGGCGATCCGCTCACCCAGTTGGCGCAAGACTATGCTCACAAGCTTCTTGTGCATTTCGACTACGTGGGCGTTTTGGCTCTGGAATTGTTCGAAATGCACGGCCACCTGCTCGCCAACGAGATGGCTCCCAGGGTGCACAATTCTGGCCATTGGACGATAGAGGGGGCGCAAACTTCTCAATTCGAGAATCACCTGAGGGCTATTTTAGACCTCCCCTTAGGGAGCACCGAACCGGTGGGCTTCGCTGCTATGGTCAACTTCATCGGTGTCCTACCGGCTCTTTCCGATACGCTAGAACCACCTGGCGTCCACACCCACGTGTATGGCAAGGCTGAACGGCCGGGACGAAAGGTAGGACATGCCACCGTGCGCGCTGCAGATGAAAAAACCCTGGAGTCTCGCCTGCACAGCCTTCTGGGATTGCTGCCTTAAATTCACTTAAGAGGACGCGATGGCCAACCCAATCCAAATCGAGCGCTTACCAGGTCCTCAGACGCCAGCGGCTGAGCCAACTCAGGTCTGGTATCGATCGCATAGGCTGTGGGTCTTTGCGGCCGTGTTTGCGCTCAGCCTGGTGGTGGGATGGTTGGTGGTGTTCTTGCGCCCCCCTATCTATCGCGCCACAGCCTCGCTTCTGACTACGGCCAAACCCGCTCCCGATCAAAGCGAGACCCTAGTCGATCCCCAGCATGTGGCCATTCAACAGGTTTTACTTACCGGTCAACCGCTGCTAGTGGAGACGCTTAAGCGACTAGAGTGGGAGGGGTGGCTGTCGCCGGACGAGCTTACTCCGGAACAGGTCAAAGCTTGGCTTTCGGTTGAGCCGGTCCCAGCTACTAACCTAGTAGAACTTAGGGCTGAAGGCCCCCGCCGGGAATTGCTTGCCCCTCTACTCAATACGTGGATCGATGTCTACTTGGAGGCGCGGGCGCGCGAGGTCCAAGCTTCTACCGGCGCTACCTTGGCAGCGCTGCGCGAGCAGCTTGCGAGCTCAGAGGCCAAGGTCGCCGCCAAACGCCAAGAACTGGCCGAATTCCGCCGCCGCTATGACATCGCCTCAATGGAGCGTAGCGAGAACGAGACTCTAGCGCGCCTGAATGGGTTGACTCAGACCTTAAACCAACTTAGCGAGGAGGAGGTCAAAGCTAAAGCGCATCTGGAGGCAATGCGTAGCGCTGTGGCTGCCGGCAGACCGGTGGTGCCGCAGGAGGATAGCCGTACCTTAGCCGCTCTTCAGGCGCGCGCCCAAGTGTTGAGGGAACAAATGACTGCCTTAGAGCAGCGATTTACCCCTGACTACATCCGCCTCAATCCTCAGTACCGCAAAATCCCAGAGCAGCTTAGAGAGATCGAAGACAAGATTCGCCTTCTGGTCGGAAACGGCCAGCAGGTGGTCCTGGCTCAGGCCGAGCAGAACTATCAAAGCGCCCACCAAGCGGTAGAGGAGACCAAACGCCAGCTTCAAGAGCACAAACGCCTAGCGGCTGAGTTCAGCGCCCGCTTCGCCGAGCATGAAGCTCTAGTCGAGGACCTTAAACAAATGGAGGCCCGCCAGCGCGAACTTAAAGACCGAATCACCCAACTGGAAGTCAAACAAGTAGAAAAATATCCTCAAGTAGAGGTGGTCGAACGCGCCTTTCGGCCGCATTCGCCGATCCGGCCTCCCTATTTGCGCGACGCCTCTTTGGCTGTCGCTGTAGCCCTAGCCTTAGGAGTGGCGGCTGTGTGGCTGGTGGAATACTTGACCCGGCGCGAGAAACCTGGCCCCCCCCTCACTCTGGCTGGAATTCACGTGTACGCCACCCCCGCCCAGGTTTCAAAACTGCTCCGCCAACCTGAAGAGACCGACCGGCCAGCGCTGGAGGAGCCAAATCCAGCCTTGGAAGCGCCTTTTCCCAGAGAAATAACGCGCAGCGAGCTAGAGTCCCTGTTCGACCATGCCGACCTTCGCACACGCCAAGCTATCGCCTTGCTGTTGTCTGGTTTAAAGCCGGAAGAAGTCATTCGCCTGGATGCCTCTTGTTTCGATCTAAGTCAAGGCCAGCTTCTCGTCCCTCCCCCTGACCGCCGCCCCATTCCTCTAGCACCGCGTCTTTTAACCTGGCTTTCGGCCAGCGGTGGCGCCCCGTTGGTGCCGAGCAGAGGTGAGGAACTGACAAAGCTGCTTTATCTGGCTGCCGTCGAAGCCAGATTGACCGAGCCGGAGACGATCACCCCAGAGACGATTCGCCACACGTACTTGGTCTACCTGATCCGCCAGAATGTGCGGCTCAGCGAACTGGAAAAAGTCGCCGGTACCTTACCTCTCTCTATACTGTCCGCCTATGGCCGCTTGCTGCCCCCCGGAGAAGCTCGGCCGCTTGAGGAGGTCGAACGCATCCACCCCTGCCTCAAACTTTAAGATGAACTCCCCAAGTTTCCCGACGAGCCGGCGCTATACCTGGCGCACTCTCATTCAGTTGGCCCTGCAACACAAGCGTAGGCTGCTTTTTGCCCAATCCATTGCCGTTCTGACCACTTTGGCCGCAGTCCCGGTGCCGCTCTTGATTCCTGCCCTTGTGGATGAGGTCTTGCTGCACCAGCCTGGGCCAGTAACCGCTTTCATCGATCGCTGGCTCCCCGGAAACTTTTTGCCTTCAGCTTGGCAGGGAGCGGTGTGGTACATAAGCGTGGGGCTGGCCGTCTCGTTGGTACTGCGCTTTTTCGCGCTGGCTTTTACCGTTTGGTATACGCGCTGTTTCACCCATATCTCCAAAGACGTCATTTTTGCGTTGCGCACCGATCTATTGAGACGCCTAGAAAAGGTTTCGCTAGCCGAATACGAATCCTTGGGTAGCGGCACGGTAGTTGCCCACTTGGTCACCGACCTAGATACCCTTGACAACTTCCTAGGCGCCACCATTAGCCGTTTCTTGATCGCTGTCCTCACCATCCTTGGCACCGCTGCCGTGTTGCTGTGGATGCACTGGCCCCTGGCCCTGTTCATTTTGTGCTTGAATCCAGGAGTGATCTATTTC
This sequence comes from Methylohalobius sp., assembly GCA_026415315.1. GTDB lineage: Bacteria > Pseudomonadota > Gammaproteobacteria > Methylococcales > Methylothermaceae > Methylohalobius. The sequence goes on along the minus strand of JAOAHI010000009.1, from coordinate 19,976 downwards.
ACCAAAGCCTTAGGCAAACAGGTCAAGCGCTTGAAACACAAGGAAAATTCAGCCCTAGAGGCGTTCCAAGAGGCGCTTTCTGAGACTCTGGATGCGATTTGCCAAATCCGCGCCAGCAATCGCGAGCGTCACTACTTTGAAAAGCTCCAGGCGTTGGCGGCTGAGGTCAATACCCGCGGGGCTGAATATGCTTGGCGCAGCGATGCTCTGAACCGCCTGAGTTTTATGATCTTTCTTCACGGCGTGGATGTATTCCGCGCTGCGGCGATGTTGATGGTGGTGTTTTCTGACCTGAGCATCGGCCAGATGCTGGCAGTGTTTGGATATTTGTGGTTCATGATGGCGCCGGTGCAGGAAATCTTAGGCATCCAATACGCCTACTACAGCGCGCAGGCCGCTCTAAACCGGATCAACCGCCTGTTGGATCTCAAACAGGAACCGCAGTACCCCCATGCCTTCAATCCTTTCCAAGGCAAACGCACCGTCGGGATTCGGGTGGAAAACCTCCGTTTCGCTTATCGGCCGGGAACCGAGATCCTCAAAGGAGTAAGCCTGACGATTCATCCCGGAGAAAAAATTGCCCTAGTCGGGGCGAGCGGCGGTGGCAAATCCACTCTCGTTCAGGTATTGATCGGCCTTTACCCTCCGAGCGGGGGCATGGTGTATTACGACGGCGTTCCCATCACTCGCATCGGCATGGATGTGGTGCGCGAACACGTCGTCACCGTGCTGCAGCATCCAGTCTTGTTCAACGCCACCGTCCGCGCTAACCTCACCCTAGGGAGAGAATTGGCCTGCGCCGACTTATGGCGAGCTTTGGAGATCGCCCAACTCAAAGACACGATAGCCGCTATGCCTCAGGGCTTAGATACTGTCTTAGGGCGCTTTGGGATGCGCCTGTCTGGCGGTCAGCGCCAACGTCTAGCCATCGCGCGCATGATTCTGATGGATCCTAAAGTCGTAATCCTGGACGAGGCCACCTCGGCTCTGGACACCGACACCGAGCAGCGCCTCCATCAGGCTCTGGCTGAGTTCCTAAAGCGCCGCACTACTATCATCGTCGCCCACCGTCTAAGCGCTATCAAACAGGCAGACCGCGTCTATGTGTTCGAGGACGGCCGAATTTGCGAGCAGGGCGAGCATGCAGAGCTTATGGCCTATAACGGCTTGTACGCCAAACTTTACGGCGAAGCGCAAAGAGGTTGACTTGACTTGCGAATATGATCTTCACTGCCATTCTACTGCCTCCGATGGAGTCCTCGCTCCGAGCGAGGTGGTGCGCCGCGCTGCTGCGTTAGGAGTCAAGCACCTGGCGCTGACCGACCACGATACTATAGCCGGCGTCCCCCAAGCCATGGCCTGCGCCTCAGAGCTCGGCATCGAACTGATCTGCGGGGTAGAAATCTCGGTTACCTGGGAAGATCAGTGTTTTCATATCTTGGGACTGAACATCGACCCCACTTGCGAGCTTCTCGGTGCCGGTCTGGCGCAGCTGCAAAGGGTTCGGCAAGAGCGCGCCGAGAAAATCGCTGACCAGCTGGAAAAGCATGGCCTCCACGGGGCGTTGGCGCAAGTCCTGGCTATGGCTGGCCAGGGAATGGTCACGCGGACCCATTTCGCCCGCTGGATAGCCGATCGCGGCTATGCTCCCTCGGTTTCAGAAGCGTTCGAACGCTTCTTGGGGCGCGGCAAACCCGGCTATGTCGCTACCCGTTGGGCCGGACTGGAGGAAGCTTTGAGCTGGATTGTAGCCGCAGGTGGGCTGGCCGTGCTCGCTCACCCCTTGCGTTATACGCTAACCGCACGCCATCTGCGGCGCTTTCTGACGGCGTTCCAGAGCCTAGGCGGAGTGGGGATGGAAGTGGTGTGCGGTAGCAGCACGCCGGCGCAGATCGAAACCCTAGCTGACTATGCCCGCCGTTTCCGGCTCTTGGGGTCAGTGGGTTCGGATTTTCACGATCCGGCCTGCACCTGGATCGAGCTCGGTCGGCTGGCTCCGCTTCCTGCCGGAGTTACCCCGGTCTGGCAAGCCTTGCAGCCCTAGAGGCCGCCATGGGTCAGGAAATCGAGAAAACCGAATTCGCGCCAGAGGATTTTGCGCTTTTCCACCGGCACCTCCAAGTCGAGACGGAAATGCTCTGGGAACTTGAACGGCAAGGCGGCTTAGCCTCCAGCCCGCCAGTGGCCGGCCTCGAGTTAGAGGCCTGGCTGGTGGACCAAGCCCTGCGGCCAGCTCCTATTAACGATCGCTATCTGGCTCGCCTCAACGATCCCTTGGCTTGTCCGGAGCTAGCCCGCTTCAACATCGAGCTCAACGTTGTCCCCCAACCATTGCGCGGAGACGCTCTCTCCCGCCTTCACCGCGATCTGGCCGAGCTGTGGCAGCGGGCGGAGACCATAGCCGACGAACTTGGTGCACGTTTATTGATGATCGGTATCCTGCCGACGCTGCAGGAGAGCGATCTGTCTCTGGCCAACATGTCGCCCCTGAATCGTTATCGGGCCCTAAACGAACAAGTTTTAAAATTGCGCGGCTCCCCGTTGCACCTTGAAATCACTGGCCATGAACACCTCGAGTGCTGCCACGACGACGTGATGCTGGAAGCCGGCACCACCTCGTTCCAGCTGCACCTGCAGGCGCCTTTGGATCAAGCGGTAGCGTTATACAATGCCTCTCTCCTCGCCTCAGCGGCAACGGTGGCGGCTGGAGCCAATTCTCCTTATCTGTTCGGCAAGGACCTGTGGGCTGAGACCCGTATCCCCCTGTTCGAACAAGCGGTCGAGATCGGTGGGGTGGGCAGCGCGGGCAGCGGCCCCCTAAAGCGGGTGGGATTCGGGACAGGCTATGCACGCCGCTATCTGAGCGAGGTCTTTCGGGAAAACCGAGAGCATTTTCCAGTCCTGCTGCCCATCGTATTCCAAGAGCCGCCCGAGCGCTTCGCTCACCTGCGTCTCCATAACGGTACCATTTGGCGCTGGAACAGGCCGCTGATAGGCTTTGACAAAGACGGCGTCCCTCACTTTCGGATCGAGCACCGAGTCATCCCCTCCGGTCCCACGCTGATCGATATGATCGCTAACGCGGCGCTGTACTACGGCTTGACTTGGAACCTTAGCCATGAGCCTATACCCATCCCTTTCACCCAGGCTCGCGACAATTTTTATCAGGCGGCTAGGCACGGCCTAGACGCCCACGTCGTCTGGACTAGGGAGCGTCGCTGGCGCCTGCGTCACCTGCTCGTAGATGAGTTTCTGCCGCGCGCTCGCAAGGGACTTGAGCAATTAGGCGCTGGCGGCGAGGGGAGTTTTTATCTGGATTTAATCTTGGAACGCATTCTGGCCGGTCAGACCGGAAGCCAGTGGCAGCGCCGCTATATCGCCGCTCATGGCCGGGACTTTGTCGCCATGACCCGTGCTTACCTTGCCCATCAGCGCCAAGGGCAGCCGGTTCACACATGGAAGATTTGACCCTGCATCGGATTGAGTCGATCCCCGAGCGTCTGCTAGACATTGACGCGCGGGATCTTCACACGCTGCTACCCGACCCGACTCTCCTTTACCGAGAGGGTAAGGAGCCTCGCCCATTGTTCGTCTCGGTGCTGCTTCACGGCGACGAGATCACCGGGTTGCTAGCCGTACAGCGCTTGCTTAAGAAATATCGCACTCATCCTCTGCCGCGGAGCTTAGCAATATTTTTCGGCAATATTAAAGCCGCTCAGTTTGGTGTCAGGCGGCTAGACAGTCAGCCGGACTACAATCGGGTCTGGCCTGGCGGTGATCAAGCCGACTGCCCGGAGGCTAAATTGATGCAAAAAGTCTGGCAAATTATGGCCGAGCGCGGTGTCTTTGCCAGCGTGGACATCCACAACAACTCTGGGCGCAACCCCCATTATGCATGCATCAATTCCCTCGACTTGCGCTTTTTGAACTTTGCCCGCCTCTTTGGGCGCTTAGTAGTCTATTTCCGCCGCCCTTTGGGTGTGCAGTCTATGGCTTTTGCTCAGCTGTGTCCGGCAGTAACTCTAGAGTGCGGCCGCCCGGGCACCGAGTTGGGCATTCGCCACGCTTTTGATTTCCTCGATACCTGCCTGCATCTGACGGCCATTCCCAACAAACCGCTTTCCTCTCACGCCCTGGATCTATTTCACACCGTCGCCCAAGTGAAGATCCGTCCTGGAATTCGCTTTAGCTTCAAGAGCGATGAGGCGGAGCTGATCTTGCGCGAAGACTTAGACCGCCTCAACTTCGTTGAACTTCCAGCTGGAGTCGGCTGGGGCCAGACGTGCTCGAACGCGCTTCCGCTGCTCGCTGTAGACGAAGAAGGCAACGAAGTCAGCGAACGCTATTTCGCCGTCGACAGGGGGAGGTTGGTGCTGACGCGCAAGCTCATGCCGTCCATGCTAACTTTGGACGAGCGCATCATACGCCAGGATTGCCTGGGCTATTTGATGGAGCGGCTGGAGAGTTGGTCGGGGTGACTGGATTTGAACCAGCGACTTCCGCCTCCCGAAGACGGCGCTCTACCAAGCTGAGCTACACCCCGAGAAAATCAATGAGTTCTTTGCACGGAAAACTCCGCCAGCGCAATCATCGCTTCCTTGTAGCTAGAGGGAGCCAGTGGCGCAAGCGCGAGGATGGCCTTTTGCACCTCATCCTTGGCGCGCGCTATAGTGTAGGCGATCGCATTGGTGGATTCAATGATTTTGTAAATTTCGGCAAAGGCGCTGCGATCGCCCCTGTCTCTATGCCGCGCCGGATGATCTCGGCCTCGGCCGGATTCGCCTTCTGCATAGCATAGATCAAGGGCAAAGTGGGTTTGCCTTCGGCTAGGTCATCGCCCAAGTTTTTTCCTAATTGCTCGGGATCGGCTCGGTAGTCAAGCACATCGTCGATTAGCTGGAAGGCGATGCCGAGGTGTAATCCGTATTGCGCTAAACCCTCCTCAATATGCGGAGACTCACCAGCCAGGATGGCCGCCAAGCGGGCCGCAGCACTGAACAAAACGGCTGTCTTACGCCAGATCACCTCCAGATACTTCGCTTCGGAAGTGGTCGGGTTATGGATGTTGAGCAACTGCAGTACCTCGCCCTCGGCGATGGCAGTTGTGGTCTCGGCCATCACTTCCATCACCTTGAGCTGTTTAAGCCCAACCATCATTTTAAAAGCGGCCGAATACAGATAATCCCCAACCAACACGCTGGCTGCATTGCCCCACACCGAATTGGCGGTATTTTGACCACGCCTAAGCTCAGATTCGTCCACCACATCGTCGTGGAGCAAAGTAGCTGTGTGGATAAATTCGATCACCGCCGCCAAAGTAATGTGGTGATCCTCGCGATAGCCCAGCGCATTAGCCGCCAGGAGATGAAGCAGGGGACGCAGGCGCTTACCACCGCTGTTGATAATATAACGGCCGATCTGATTGACCAGAACCACGTCCGAGCTGAGCTGATCGAGGATCAGCCGATCTACCAAGCGGATTTGGTCGGCCACTAACGACCGAATTTGGTCGTAGCTCCGGGTGGAATCGTTGGTTTCAGGGATCACCGTCATAGACCGGCAGACACGTTTATCAGGAAAGCAAAATGATACACTACCTTCACTAGTTGACCAACTTCATTTAGCAAGGTATAGTTTTTTGTTTACATTTGGAAAATTAGCGATAGGGAGCACACAGCTATGTATGCAGTGATTCAGACAGGCGGCAAACAATATCGAGTCGGGACAGGCCAGAGGCTTAAGATCGAAAAACTGGACGCAGCCGAAGGCGCGACGGTGACCTTCGACAAAGTGCTTTTGCTGCGCTCAGAACAGGGCGTCAAAACCGGCTCTCCTTATATCGAAGGTAGCCGAGTCAGCGCGCGTGTGCTCGCCCACGGTCGCCATCCAAAAATCCGGATTATTAAATTCAAGCGGCGCAAACACCATATGAAGCGCCAAGGCCATCGGCAGTATTATACCGAGGTTCAAATCACAGACATCTCCTAAAAAAAGAGGATGCAACCATGGCGCACAAAAAAGCAGGCGGCAGCAGCCGCAATGGCCGCGATTCGATCTCCAAACGCCTGGGGGTGAAACGATTCGGTGGTCAGTTGGTCAAAGCAGGTAACATCCTGGTTCGTCAGCGCGGTACGCACTTCCACGCAGGCGAAAACGTAGGATGCGGCAAAGATTATACTCTGTTCGCCTTAACAGACGGGCGAGTTGTCTTTCAGGTCAAGGGACCAAAACAACGCAAGTTCGTCAGCGTAGTCCCAACTTAAGCCTTTTGTCTTAACCACTTTGAAAGCCAAAAGCCCTGTCTGAACAACAGGGCTTTTTTCTTATGAAATTTGTAGACGAAGTCGAAGTTCAAGTCGAGGCGGGCGACGGCGGAGACGGCTGTGTCAGCTTCCGGCGCGAGAAATTCATCCCCAAGGGCGGCCCAGACGGCGGCGATGGAGGGGATGGGGGCAATGTCTATCTAACAGCCAGCGAGGGTCTGAACACCTTAGTGGATTTCCGCCATCAGCGAGTCTTTCGTGCCGGCCGTGGCGAGAACGGCAAGGGAAAACAAATGAGCGGCAAACGCGGCGAGGACTGCTGTATCCCTGTGCCCGTCGGCACCTTGGTGTACGACGCCGATACCGGCGAGCTCATCGGCGATCTCGTGCGGGCCGGTCAAACCTTGCTTGTGGCCAAAGGTGGACGCGGGGGCCTAGGCAATGTTCACTTCAAAAGCAGCGTCAACCGCGCCCCACGTAAAGCCACTCCAGGCACGCCTGGCGAATACCGTCGCCTTAGACTAGAACTAAAATTGCTCGCCGACGTCGGCCTTTTAGGTCTCCCCAACGCCGGTAAATCCAGCCTCATCCGTCAAGTTTCTGCAGCTCGCCCAAAGGTTGCCGACTATCCTTTTACCACGCTTTACCCTCACTTGGGAGTAGTTCGAATCGATGCGCTGCGCAGTTTCGTGGTCGCCGACATTCCTGGGATCATTGAGGGCGCCGCTGAGGGAGCCGGTTTGGGTATCCAATTCCTCAAACACTTAAGCCGCACCCGCCTGCTCCTTCACGTCATCGACTTGGCTTGGCCCGACCTCCAAGATTTAGCAAAAGGCGTACGCCAAGTCGCTGTTGAGGTAGCACGCTGGAGTAAAGAACTAGCCGAAAAGCCACGCTGGCTGGTATTGAACAAAATCGACCTTTTGCCTCCGGACGAAGTCGAAGCGCGCGCAAGTCACTTAATCGAGGCTTTAAACTGGCGAGGGCCGGTGTTTAAGATTTCGGCTATCGCTGGTACGGGCATAGCGCCATTAACTTACGCCATCATGCATTTTTTGGAGACCGCTAATGCGGAGCCGGGAAGCTTTCTTAAACGCGCGTAGAATCATTGTCAAGATCGGCAGCTCCCTGCTGACCCGGGGTGGCTTAGGGTTGGATTTAGAAAACCTTGGCCGCTGGACCGATCAAATCGCGAGGCTCTGGCGCGAGGGTCGCGAGGTGATTCTCGTCTCTTCGGGAGCGGTCGCCGAAGGGATGGTCCGGCTTGGTTGGCGGGCTCGTCCGCAAAACTTAAACGAACTTCAAGCGGCCGCCGCCGTCGGCCAAAGCGGGCTGATCCAAGCTTACGAAAGCCAATTTCAACGCCATAGCCGCCGCACCGCTCAGATTCTTCTGACGCGTGAGGACATGGCCCACCGCCAGCGTTACCTGAACGCCAGAAGCACTTTGACCACCTTACTCAACCATAGTGTCGTTCCCATCATCAATGAGAACGACACCGTTGCCATCGACGAGATCCGTTTCGGCGACAATGACACCCTGGGGGCCTTAGTTGCCAACCTGGTCGAGGCTGATCTCTTGATTCTCTTGACCGATCAGGCCGGCCTGTTTGATAAAAACCCCCAGCTTTACCCCGAAGCCCAGTTAATCTCAGAAGCAAGCGCCACCGATCCCCGCTTGGAAAAAATGGTCGGCGGTAGTCTAAGCGGCTTGGGCCGCGGCGGAATGATCACCAAACTGCGTGCCGCCCGCTTAGCCGCTCGCTCCGGCACCGGCACCGTGATCGCCCATGGCCGGGAACCAAATGTGCTCGTGCGCCTACTCCAAGGTGAGCCTCTAGGAACCTTCCTTATCCCCGACAGCGAGCGCTTAGATGCACGCAAGCGCTGGCTTTTGGGTCAGTTCCAAGTCAAGGGCAAGCTGATTTTGGACGCAGGCGCCGTGCGCGCCCTCAGCCAAGAAGGGAAAAGCCTATTGCCAGTTGGCGTGCGGCGCGTTGAAGGGCGCTTTCAGCGCGGCGACGTCGTAAGCTGCCACGATGAGCGCGGGCGCGAGGTCGCCCGTGGCCTGATCAATTATGCCTCCCATGAGACGCGACAAATCCAAGGTCAGCCTAGCAATCGGATTGTGGACGTTTTAGGCTACGTGGACGAGCCTGAACTCATCCACCGTGACAATTTGGTCCTGCTTTGATCCGAGCGACAAGGGCGGACACGCAAGCCCGCCCAGTGAAATCGATACAATCACGCCGAGACTTGGGCTAATGCCTTCAGCCGAGCATTTAGGCGGCTTTTTTTACGGGCGGCGTTGTTTTTGTGGAGGATGCCTTTGTTGACCATCGAGTCGATGACAGGTACCGCCTTACGGTAAGCCTCGCGGGCCGCCTCTAAGTCCTTAGCCTCGATCGCTTTGAGTACGTGCTTGATCATGGTCCGCACCCGACTGCGGTGCGCTTTATTGAGAAGATAGCGCTTTTCTGCTTGCCGGGCACGTTTTTTTGCCGATGCCGTGTTCGCCAAGTTTTTCCCCTCTAGATTTGAAAATTCTTTATTATTGGGCTGCTTTAAACGCGTGTCAAGGCTCAAGCTCTACCTGACCCACGCGTTTACGATCGGGCTGGTGGCCAAAATCCTTTGCAACTCCTGAGGGCTTAAGTCGGAAAGCAAGCTGGCTCTGAACACCGAGGCCTCCGTCCAAGACAGCCCGACTGCTCCGCCCGTCGCGCCCCAGTCCACCACCGGCCAGATGCTGAAAGACCCAAACTCGTCGTCCTCGCCACCGTATACCCCAAATCGCAAGTTGACAAAATCAGCCGGCGTCGTGGGTCGCTCAAAGCGTGCCGGGCGATCCACATCCAGCCGCCGCCAAAGGCTCTCATTTCACAACGGACGCCTAGCAGCTCCGGCCCAGAAGGCGTCTTCAACGCGATGGGAGCCGCCATTGCCGTAAGATTTCCCCGCCTCCAAAATCTGCTTGCATGAACCAAATGCCGCAGCAGTTCGGGTAGCCTCGCTTTCTCCAACGACAACGTATCCGGTTTCCGTCTCTGCTGCCACTGCTAAGCTCACTTCCTCTGAGGACGAAACATAGTAACCTTTGCTCCACTGAACTCCCCCTTGCGGGTCCAGCTTGACTAAAATACCTCTTCCCCTGGGGTTCATCGGAATCTCCGGTCTCTCCCATCACCAGGAATCCGCCATCGCGCGTCGGCAAAATCGAGCTCGCAAACCACCCGCCATAGCATTTCTGCCAAACGCCCCCCACTGCGATCTAGCCTAGCCACCCAAGTCCATCACGCTTCGTCATTAAACGGCCTACTTTCACCGGGATCGCAATCGTCGTATTCATTGCAGCTAAGCTCGCCTAAGACCACCATCCCACCGTCCGAGGTCAACTTAAAGCCGTCAAAGCGGACATTGTCGCCGTAAAATTTGGCCCAGCCGGCTAAAGCCACAGGCATCGCCAAAAATAGGGTGATTCCAGCCAACGTGCGCACACCTTCCTCCTCACCGTGAGAAAATTTGCCAGCCGTTTGCGGCCAAGATAAAGTTTGAAGTTACCGTTGTTTTTACCCTGCACGTTTGGGGAAATCAAGCATGCGCTTTCCGTTTTCGCCCCTGCAATTTGTCCTAGTGCTGTTTTTATTGATCTTTCTACTGACTTTTATCCAGCTGCATCTGATTTCGCTGTCGTTTGAAAAGCTGGGGCTTTCCCCCGCCGGGGCGCTTTTGCTGTTGTTGGGCTGTCTGCTGGGAAGCGCGATCAACCTGCCGCTGTTCTCCATTCGCTCTCAGCCTCCACCTGAAGTCATTCAGACCCCATTCGGCCTGCTTCGCCCGCCGCTTTTGCCCTTCACCGGAAAGACCATTATCGCGGTCAACGTCGGCGGCGGCCTAATCCCGGTGCTGTTTTCCCTGCACCTGATCAACCGCCTCGACTTGCCCATGCTGCCTTTGGCGTTGGGAACAGCAATCGTCGCTGGCATCGCTTATGCTTTAAGCCGCCCCATTCCGGGCATCGGCATCGGGATGCCGATGCTGGTTGCCCCGCTCGCCGCCGCGGTAGTGGGAATCGTTTTGGGCGGGGACAATCCCGCCCCGCTTGCTTACATCTGCGGTACTTTGGGGGTGCTGATCGGCGCTGACCTGTTACGGCTTAAAGACCTTCCCGCCTTGGGCGCTCCCATCGCTTCTATCGGCGGAGCCGGCACCTTCGATGGCATTTTCATGACCGGAGTGCTGGCAGTTCTTTTGGCCTAACCCTTGACGCAAACGATGGGCCCAAGACGCGCCACCAGTTTAGCGATTTTCGCCTGGTCGGCGGCGCGAACCACTTTATCCACGTCTTTATAGGCTTGCGGAGCCTCTTCCGCTACCCCACGCATGGAGGGGCTGCGCACGATCACGCCTTGCCTGGCCAGTTCCTCGACCACCTCGCGCCCCTTCCAGGTTTTAGTCGCCTGCTTGCGGCTCATGGCCCGTCCAGCACCGTGACAAGCTGAGGACAAAGACAAGGCCTCACCTTCCTCCGTACCGACCAGGATGTAGGAGGCTGTCCCCATCGACCCGCCGATGATCACCGGTTGACCTATCTCTCGAAAGGCTTCAGGAATCTCGGGATGACCTGGACCAAAAGCGCGCGTGGCGCCTTTGCGGTGGACAAACAGATTTCTCTTTTGGCCAGCGATCTCGTGGGTTTCTTCTTTGCAGGTGTTGTGGGAGACATCGTAAATTAGGTCAAGCCTGGCTTGGGGGAAGAACTCAGAAAACACTTGCCGCACTAGATGGGTAATGATCTGGCGGTTGGCCAGGGCGCAGTTGATCGCTGCGCGCATCGCGCCCAAGTAGCTTCTGCCTACCGGCGAGTCGAGGGGGGCGCAGGCCAGCTCCCGGTCCGGCAGCTCGATGCCGTATTCCTTGGCCGCCTGCTGCATTTTCTTCAAATATTCGGTACCGATCTGATGGCCTAGGCCGCGCGAGCCACAGTGGATGGTGACGACGATTTCACCTTGGCGCAAGCCAAAGACCTCAGCGACTTTTTGGTCGTAGATTTCATCCACGACCTGCACCTCTAAGTAATGGTTGCCGGAGCCCAAGGTCCCCATCTCACGCCGCTGGCGTTCGCGCGCGTGCTGGGAGACTTCGCCCGGAACTGCCCCGCGCATGCGACCGCGTTCTTCGATGCGCTCTAGGTCTTCTTGACGCCCATAGCCTTGCGCGACCGCCCACTCGGCTCCGCCCTGGAGCATGGCCTCCATTTCTTTATCGCTTAAGGAAATCTGACCGCGGCTGCCGACGCCTACCGGTACAGCAGCATATAAGGCATCGGCCAATTCTTTGGCTACGGGTTCCACTTCCTCGCGCTTGAGGCCGGTATGCAAGGTTCTAACGCCGCAGGAAATGTCAAATCCTACCCCTCCTGCCGAGACGACTCCGCCTTTCTTAGGATCAAAGGCCGCCACGCCGCCGATGGGAAAGCCATACCCCCAGTGAGCATCGGGCATGACGTAACAAGCCCCCACGATGCCAGGGAGGGTGGCGACGTTGCTGGCCTGCTCGGCCACCTTGTCGTCCATCTCCCGGATTAAGGCCTCGTCGGCGAAGATCAACACCGGAACGCGCATCTTCCCAGAGGGGGGAATTTTCCACAGGGTCTCGGTGACTTGTTCAAGTTTTTTGGTGTCCATAGCAAGTTCCTCGCTTTACACGTCCAACACGCATTGCGCCACCCAGTGGCTGTTCTCTTTTGCCACTTTTAACTCGGTATAGGTGGCTCCTTTGACCTCTACCGCCGGCTGATGTTTTGAGCGGTTCACTCGCTCCCCCCACAAGCTGGCACGCAGTAGGTTTTGCTCAATGCGCACCTCAAACTGCGCAAACAGCATGGATCGGACGGCCATTTCATACACAACAGCATTGAGAAAATCCACGAATAAAAGCTCCAGATCCCCATCATGGGGTAGTTCTATCTCCACCCGTTCTTTTAAAGCCACCTGATCTGGATCGGTCACCACAGCCGTCAAAGCAAGTCCCGCTTGGGCAAAGGCTTCTTCGGGTGTAGCACCATAACCGCGCACGCCGATGTCGGCCATGTGTTCAAAGTGCTCCCATCTCCCCTGCGCCATAGCTGGCTCTCCTGCTATCATTGCTCGATTTGAAAAACATGGGGGGCTAAATGCTCGAATTCAAGCTGCTCACCCTAGTGATCCTCGCCAATGGGGCCCCGGTGCTCGCTTATGACGTGATGAAAGGCTGGTTGGCTTGGCCGGTGGATCTCGGTTTACGCTTCGTCGACCGCCGCCCGTTGTTCGGCCCAGCCAAAACCTGGCGCGGAATCTTTGCCTCTCTAGTTGTTACCTCGCTCGGCGCTCATCTATTGGGATTTTCTTGGACTATAGGATTACAAATCGCAGCTGTCGCCATGGCTGGCGATCTTTTGGCGAGCTTTATCAAACGGCGGCTGAATATCGAATCCAGCGGCCGTGCCCTAGGCTTGGATCAGGTTCCAGAGAGCCTGTTGCCCTTGCTCTTGATTAAGCACGACTTGGGCTTAAGTTGGAGCACGATCGGGCAGCTGGTAGCGGCCTTTTTCCTCCTCGAGGTGACCCTATCGCCCATGCTTTATCACCTGGGTCTACGCAAACGCCCTTATTGACTGCGCCGCAGAACGTGCAAAGTCACCTCCGGCGGGCAGTTGAGGCGCACGTCCACCACGCTTACCCCGCAGCCGCGCGAAGTATAGCCTTGAAGACCGGCATAGCGCCAGCGTCCAGAACACAGGGCATAAGGAGCCTTGGCGTTGCGCATCAGAGGAAATCCGCCGGGCAAGCAGATCTGCCCACCGTGAGTGTGACCGCACAATAGCAGGTCGCATCTGGCATACGCGGCATTGCGATAGATCTCCGGGGAGTGGGCTAACAGGATGGTCACGGCTTCCTCCGGAATCGTTTCTACTGCTTTCTCCAGATTGTCCGCGCGGTAGTAATGGGGGTCGTCGATTCCAGCCAGATAAATCTCCGCCGCCCCGCGACGCAGGGTCACCGCCTCGTTCATCAGCATGCGGATGTCCATGGCCTCCAAACTGGGAACCATCCGAACCGTGTCGTGGTTGCCCAAGACCCCATAGCAAGGTGCCTTAAGGTGGGGTCTGACTTCGGCCAGCGCCTCAACCGCAGCCTGCCACGGGCCGAAGGTACGCCCGCGAAAATCGCCAGTCAACACGCAAACGTCATAATCTAAACCCTGAACTGCGGCAATCAAAGCCGCCGGCAGATCATCGCTTAAATCCAAATGCAGATCGCTCAGATGAAGCAAAGTAAAGCCTTCAAACTCAAGCGGCAAGTGGGGAAGAAATACCTCGGTTCGGACAACCTGGATCTTGCGCGCGTTGCGCCGTCCGCGGCTGTGCAAACCACACAGCCTAAGCGCGGCGCGGATCAGGCCATGCACCGAATACCAGTTTTCAAGATGAAAGAAATTCCGCCCTAGCCCTCCAAAGACCCGACGTTCGAAATCCTGTTCCATCCCTAAGCGCTGGTTCAAATGGGCGCGGCCCAAGCGCGCCTCAAGCAGTCGGTAAAGAGCGCTCTCAGACGGTGGGCTATCCAAAGACGGCCTCCTTGGGCGTCAAGGATTTTCCGAAACTCTCTTCGACTTCTTTGAGCAATCTCTGCGGCTGGTGTTGATAGCGAGCGGAAAAGTGAAACGGCACCACTTTCATAGCCCCCACTCTTCTTGCGATGTCCCCTGCCTGCCAGGCAGTCAAGTGGTACTTTAGGGCCGCATCCTCAGCCGCCTCCTGCAAAAAGCCGGCCTCGATGTATAGCCAATCCACGCCGCAGAGCAACTTTTGAAGGCGGTAAAGATTTTCTTCGCAATAGCGCGCATCCACTACGTAACCGATTTTCAACCCAGGGACGATGCGCACGATCTGCTGTTTGATGTCGCCTAAGCGAAAATGGCGAAGGTTCTCTCCCGCTTGATCACGCCAGCGGACAACGATGGGAAAATCGTCTTCTTCCCCGCGCAGGATCGCCTGTTTCAGCTCCTGCAGCCAGGGCCCAGTGGGAAGGCCCAATGCATCCAGGCGATTCTTCCACACGTTGACGTGCGCGGTTTCCTCCAAAGCAAAGGCCAGGCAAGGAATCTTATGATCTAACACGGCCGCCTTTACTTGAATTCCCGGCTCCTGAAGCAAAACGCCCTCCCTTACTGGGACAGGGGGTAGCGGCTCGCGGGCGAATTGGCGCGCGCAACGAAAACGCGCCTGCACCATCTGTTCCCCTCCGTGCCATTCGTGGACTACAAAGACCAATTCCTCTGTATAGTTTTCAACCAAATTCCAAGTATAGCCTCCCAAGCGGTGCTCAACCCGATCGATGAATCCCTCCGGACCATACAGGTGAATGGTTCGCGCCCGGCCCAAGGCCACCCGCAACAGGTAATCAAAACCGTAGAAATGATCCATGTGGGCATGAGAGACGAAAACATGGCTTAAGCGCAGAAGTTTTCTCGGGCTGAGTGCAGAAATATCCCCCAAATCGAACAAGATGGCACGCTTTTGAAACAAAAACTCCACATACAGTGCCGGGTCCCCAAACGGGTCGTTGACCAGCTGAGGGTGAAAGCTGGGTTTCACCGGTTCACCGTTTTTCAACCTGGGGCTCAAAGACTTGGCCCGTCTCCCTGTCGACTTTCACGTGTACCACCCGTCCGTCTGGCGTCAACACGCGAATGATATAGATTGGCCGACCCTCTTCAAACTCTTCCCTTCCTCCCAAAACGCGCCCCTCCACTTCTTTCTGTACCCGCAACGCAGCTTGGTCCAGGTTCAAAAATTGGGCCCACACAGGGCCGGCCGCAAGCCACCACATTCCCATCCATACCCCAAAGCATCCCTTCACTCCAGCGCCCCTAGCCCCCACATAAAGTGCATTAGAGTCTCACCTAGGCTGGTGCCTACCCTTCTGGCCAAACGCGAGAACATATCTTCCCGGGGGGTAAAATCGATCACTTTTTCCGCTCCGATGACTTCCTTGGCCACGTAGTCTACATCTCCAATTCCATCGGCCAGACCCAAACTTAAACTTTGGCTACCGGTCCACACCAAACCGGAAAACAACTTAGGATCTTCTTTGAGGCGCTCGCCGCGCCCCCGCTTGACCGCCGCGATGAATTCACGATGCACTTCGTCGAGCAGATCTTGGATATGGGCTTTTTCCTCGGGTTTGATCGGAGAAAAAGGGTCCAACAGCGCTTTGTGCTCGCCCGCAGTTATAAGCCGCCGCTCTATCCCCAGCTTGTGGAGCGTCTCGACAAACCCAAAACCGTTGAGGACGACGCCGATGGAGCCAATAACGCTGGTCGAACTGACGTAGATTTTGTCGGCCGCAGCAGCGATGTAGTAACAACCGGAAGCACACACGTCGGTCACCACCGCAACGATGGGCAGTTTGGGTTTTTGTCGTTTGATCCGACGAATCGCCTCATAAACGTAAGCTGCCTGTACGGGGCTGCCGCCTGGGGAGTTCATCTCCAACAGAATACCCTTGGCGTGCGGGTCGGAAGCGGCTTGCTTGATACCCTGGACCAAGGCCTCAGCGTTCGCTTGCGCATCCTCGAGCAAAATGCCTTTGACCTCCACTTTGGCGGTGATCTCGCCGGCAGGTCGCACGACCTCGGTCCAAGGTTGAGCTAGGCTCAAGGTCACTACTACTAGATAGATAAAAAACAACAACTTGAAGAATATGTTCCAGCGCCGTGCTCGCCGTTGCTCGGCGATACCTTCCAAAAGCAGCTTTTCTAAAACCTCCCGCTCCCACCCCGGAGGCGGTGGATTTGTCAGCGGTTCCTGACTCATGGCCGATAATAAATCCTATAGATCACGCCGCGTTGATCGTCGGAGACTAAAAGCGAGCCGTCTTTGAGCTGCAAAATATCCACCGGCCTTCCCAAAACCTTGCCATCCGGCTGCAGCCAACCTTCAGCAAACACGTGCTCGGCCACCGGCTTCTCGTCTTTGAACTCCAAAAAGACTACCCGATAACCTACTGGCTTTGTCCGATTCCAAGAGCCATGCTGGGCGACGAACAGCTGCCCGCGGTATTGGGCAGGGAACTGCGTTCCAGTGTAAAAGCGCGCTCCGAGCGGAGCTACGTGCGCGCCAAACCGCCAAGCCGGTGGGGTAAACTCCTTACACTCCGTATCTTTGCCGTATTCAGGGTCAGGAATGTCGCCGCTGTGGCAATGCGGAAAGCCAAAGTGCAAGCCAGCCTTGGCGGCACGGTTGAGTTCATCCGGTGGGCGATCATCGCCTAGCCAGTCGCGGCCGTTGTCGGTAAACCACAGCGCTTGGCTCTTGGGATGCCAATCAAAGCCCACGCTGTTGCGCACCCCCCGGGCAAAGATCTCTAAGTTTTTGCCATCGGGGTCAACGCGGACCAAAGTGGCATAGATCTCGTTGTCCTGCACGCAGACATTGCACGGCGCCCCCACGTTGAAATAGAGCTTGCCATCCGGGCCGACCCGCAAATATTTCCACCCGTGCCACAAATCGGTCGGCAGCGTGTCGATCACCACTTCGGGTTTGGGCGGAGCCGAGAGCTTATGGGCGATGTCTTTAAAACGCATGATCTTGGACACCTCGGCCACATAGAGATCCCCCCGGTACACCGCTACGCCGTTAGGCATGGTCAACCCCTCGGCGAGCACATATCGGTGCTCGGCCTGGCCGTCGCCGTCCTCATCGCGCAGCGCATAGACTTTGCCGGCTTTCATGCTCCCAACATAAACCGTCCCGTCCTCGCCTAAGGCTAAGGAACGGGCATTGGGGACATCCTGCGCAAACAGCTCGATGCGGAATCCGGCTGGGAGCTTAATGAGCGCCAGCGGATCGTTTGCTGCCGCAGCGCCACACGCCCAGGCTATGGTCAACCAAACCAATGCCCTGATCATCGTTTCACCTTCCAGTTAAATTTGCTAACTTAAATCTACTTGAAATTTGCCTTTCCAGACCTAAATAGTCAACAGCTATTCGCTTAAGGAGGGTGAAACCTTTATGCTGCGCATTGTACTTTTTCTGGCGACCAACGTCGCCGTGCTCTTGATGATCAGCTTGGTGTTCCAGGTTTTAGGGTTGGGCGCTTTCTTAGACAGCCGGGGAGTGCACCTGAACTTGGAAAGCTTGTTGATATATTCAGCCCTGATCGGCATGTCGGGGTCTTTTATCTCCTTGGTACTATCCAAATGGATGGCCAAGACCTCGATGGGCGTGTATGTCATCGACCGCCCGCAGAACCAGACTGAAGCCTGGCTGGTAAGCACCGTGGAGAAACTCTCGCGCAAAGCGGGGATCGGGATGCCTGAGGTGGGAATTTTCCAAAGCCCTATGCCCAACGCTTTCGCTACGGGCATGGACAAAAACCACGCCCTGGTGGCGGTCAGCACCGGCCTGCTTGAGGCCATGAATCCTGACGAAGTGGAGGCCGTCTTGGGCCACGAAATCAGCCACGCCGCTAACGGCGACATGACAACTATGGCTCTCGTGCAAGGCGTGGTTAACACCTTTGTGTATTTCCTAGCCACGGTCATCGGCCACATAGTCGATCGAACTCTGTTCCGTTCTCAAGACGAGGAGGGCGGATACGTAGGCTATGGTCCTGGGTACTATGTCACCCAATTGGTGGCGCAGATGGTGTTGGGTATTCTGGCCACAATGGTGGTAATGTGGTTCTCGCGCTGGCGCGAGTTCCGCGCCGACGCCGGCGGCGCAAGGCTGGCTGGACGGCAAAAGATGATTTCAGCGCTTGAAGCTCTGCGCCGCGCCGCTGAACCAGAGGACCTACCCGGTGAGTTTGCTGCGTTTGGCATCAACGGTTCCATCGGCCGCGGGATTGCCCGACTGTTTATGAGCCACCCTCCGATCGAGGAACGAATCGCAGCGCTTCACAGGATGCGCGGCTGACATCCAAGCGAGGCGGCCTACCGGCCGCCTTTCTCTTTATGTCGAAGACAAATGACAACGTCCGCTTCTTCTATCGCTGCTTGCAGCCGCTTGAGAGAGGTGCAGGCTAACTTGGGCTGCCTAGCTGAGGCGATGTACTTTCGTCTAGAAGATCTGCCTGAGTTTTTGGCCGCTCCCAGAGGGAACAATCATCACCCTCTGTTTTACCGCTCAGTTTGCCGCCACCATAAATTTCAAACGCCCTTGCGGTAGGCGGCTTCAGCCGCCCGGCGTTGGTAGGCCAGATGCAACTGCTCTGAATAGGGCGAAAAACAATCTTGTTGTTCGGGAGGTAACAGCCGATTTTCGGTTTGTGGGCGATGGCGCTCGAGGCTACCGTCGGCCAAGATGTGCACTACCGCAATTCCAATCCGCTCCAACTCGGGCGCGATCAAAAGCCCACGGTGGCAATTAAGCGGGTCTTTTTCCGCACACATCAAAGCGATTTTGTACTGCTCCAGGCCACGCCGAAGACGCTCTATCCCTTGCTGAAAGCTGGGTTTGCGTTTTAATCGTTCATAATCGATATAGCCTTGCGCTGTGAAATCGGCTGGGTCTTGGCTACGCCCTCCCAGTTGGTCGCCTAGGAAAACATAGGCGATCCCGTGCTCCTTGAGCCAATCTTTGAGCGTTTCGCGATTGTATTGCGGGTGACGGCGACTGTATGGCACCGAGCGGACGTCAGCCAAAGCGGTAATGCCGTGCTGAGTAAGCAGATGCAAAAATTCTTCCCGGCCATGGTTGCAGTGACCGATAGTATAGAGCTCAGAGCGCATACAGCTTGGCGCGCAGGTCTTGAATCAACTTCTGGGCAAGTTCGTAAAACATCTGATCGCGCACATTCGGCGGCTGGTGGCCAAACCCAAGCTTCTTATACTTGATTTCGGCCACACCCACAATTCGATCATTTTCCTTCACGATCGCCCGAATCGCCAGCGCTGAGCTTTTCAATCCTGGCAACCAAGTAGAAGCCTCGGCGGAATGCTCGATAACCTCGACAGCCAATATCAATGGCCGACCTTTGAGCTTCCAGGTCAGATTTTCTTCAGTCAGTGCTCGATTTAACGCCTTCTGCAATCCGCGCCTTATCGGTGCCCAAGAGTCTTCTTTGACCTTGATCTCATCCAAAAGGATCTTAGCATTCACCGGCGGGCTATACCCAGAAGTCAGCTCAAGCCGATGATGAAGCGAACTGCACGCTGACAAACTGGCCATTAACCAGATCGCAAGATAAGTCAAAGATACCGCTTGCAAACCTTTAGAGTTGTAAGTTTATCGCCTATTTATTCAACCCACCACCGTCGGCCACAATTGCAACGCTTTAGAGGGAAGCGGAGACTTCTTTCATGGGGACAAATATCGTCGCTGGATAAGAATAACTTGACTTACTTTACGATCGCATAAACACGACTATTAAATAAGAGAATAATGAGCAGGAATCTTAAACCCATCCCTTTCCAATATGCTGAGCAGTTTTTGCTCTAAAACTTCACGACTGAATTGGCGGGCACGTTCCGTTGCTGATTGAGATAAAACAGCATAGCGAGCCTTGTCTGAGGAAAAACAAACAACACAGTCTTTTGTAAATTCAATCAATTCCTCATTGTTGAACAATTGGGACGCGACCATAAAACATCATTTCTATAAAGTCGAATTTTCTCTACTAGATGCGTACTTATGATAAAGCACACTTTTCGGACAATAAACTAAATC
>JAOAHI010000099.1:425-775 GCA_026415315.1 Methylohalobius sp. | reverse complement strand
TCCCTGGGCCGCAGCCTCATCTCGCGCCTGGCGCTGCATGGCTTCGATCTCCTCAACAGTGAGGCGTGGCGCCGCTTCGATCTCCGCCTCGACACTGGTAAGACAGGGAACAGCCTCTCCTTCTGCTGTTTCTTCCAAGTCATCCAGACTGGGCAGGCGCCAGGGCGTCAGCGCGCTCAACTCTTCGGGCGTAAACGACCGGTTAGATGAACTCATCAGCACCGCCTAACTGGATTTCCCCGGCATCGGCGAGACGCCGTGCGATTTGCAAGATGTCTTTCTGCGCCGCTTCGACATCGCTGAGACGTGCCGGCGGGGCGGCTTCCAGATCATCGCGCAACATTTCCGCC
>JAOAHI010000099.1:0-415 GCA_026415315.1 Methylohalobius sp. | reverse complement strand
CTTTTGCTTGAGGGCTTCGTCTGCCCCGCGCAAGGCCAGCAGCAAGGAATCGGTAGATACTTCGCGCAGCAGGGTCTGGATACCGCGATCTTCGACCTTGATGAGATCCTCGAACACAAACATCTTGTCCTGGATTTTCTGCGCTAAGGCAGGATCGCTCTCGGCCACTTGCTCCAAGATGCTCGCCTCCATAGCGCTTTCCATCAAATTCAGGATGTTGGCGGCACTCGTGATACCACCGATCGTCGAAGATTTGACATTGGCGTTACCCAACAACTGTTTTTCCATAATTTCATCCAGTTCCATCAATGCCTGGGGATGCACTCCTTCTAAGGTGGCGATGCGTAGTATCACATCCGCCCGACGACGCTCCGGCAGGAAACTGAGGACTTCGGCCGCCTGATCGCTATCGAGC
>JAOAHI010000098.1 GCA_026415315.1 Methylohalobius sp. | reverse complement strand
GGATGCACCCGCGAGGCGAGCGAGGTCCGCGCCGGGCGGGTCGTTTCCCCCGCACGCGCGGGGATGCACCCACAACCGTAATAAGGAGGTGTGAAATGGCGCTGTTTCCCCCGCACACGCGGGGATGCACCCAAACGTGGATACCTAGACGTCGTTACTATAGAGTTTCCCCCGCACACGCGGGGATGCACCCTACAGTGACTGATTATATCGGAGCAGCAGCGCGTTTCCCCCGCACACGCGGGGATGCACCTTTGGCAAAGGCCGCCGAGTTCTCGACGATCGCGTTTCCCCCGCACACGTGGGGATGCACCCGACACCTGAGACGGGTCGCCGTCCGAGACGATGTTTCCCCCGCACACGCGGGGATGCACCTCATGTCGTATTCGTTCGTGGATTTCGGTTGCTGTTTCCCCCGCACACGCGGGGATGCACCCTCTAGTGCTGCCTTTCGCGCTGCCACATACTTGTTTCCCCCGCACACGCGGGGATGCACCGTGTCATAATCCAGAATTACCCCGTCAACCTCAGTTTCCCCCGCACACGCGGGGATGCACCGCATGTGCAGTCTTCGGTTTCCGTTGTAGTCGCGTTTCCCCCGCACACGCGGGGATGCACCGTCAAAACGCCCACGGTGGCGATGAAGCCGTGGGTTTCCCCCGCACACGCGGGGATGCACCTTCTCGATCAAGAAGGGCGGCCCGAAGCGCGAGGTTTCCCCCGCACACGCGGGGATGCACCTCCTTTGACCTGGATCGTGCTCGGTGTGATGGCGTTTCCCCCGCACACGCGGGGATGCAC
>JAOAHI010000097.1 GCA_026415315.1 Methylohalobius sp. | reverse complement strand
GAGCAAACCGTGGCGTGGCTATTCATGCAATATTTTCTTTCTCCTGAGGCGCAGGCGATGTTGGCTAATCCCAGCAAAGCTGCCCATATCCCGGCCACGCTCAACGTGGAAACTGCCGACCGCCTGATGGCGGAAGCGGCTCGAGCCTTGGCGGGCGGTACCGCCTTCCCGGTGGTCCCCGAAATGGGCGCTTATTGGGGTCCCCTCGATGCGGCGCTCAGGACGGTCTTTGATGATGAAGAAGCCAAACCCGACGAGGTATTACAACAGGCTTTTGAAGCCGTTGTCGAAGGGGTTAAGCAAATTCGTGAACCATAGGCTCTCGCGCCTTTCCGACACCGAGCTGATCGTCAACCGACAAGTCCTGCTTAATGCTAAGTAAACGTAAAACCGGTGCGGATTTTAAACACAAGGTACAAGGACCCATATAAAACGGGGGGACGCGCAAAACGTCCCCCCGTTTGCTGCGGAGAGGGTGGGATTTGAACCCACGGAGCCGGTAAGGCTCACGCGCTCTCCAGGCGTTTGATCTTCTTTTCCGATTTTCTCAAGCGTGAGAGGGGCGATCTTGTCCTTATCCACCCGCTCTTGAGTGCCCTCTCTGTGGATCGGGCGCGGTTCAAAGAATTGGCATCGCAACCGTTCATATGGAAGGTGTTGCTCCACAAACGAAATCATGAAGTTCCTGCATGGGCACAGCCCTGAAGCTAAACCCTACTCGAATCCTTTTGAAGAGCACGACCGTAAAAAACAAAAAAGCGACCGGCGTTGTCGCGCCCGTCGCCTCGGTTACATCGAGCGGTTATGCGACTGC
>JAOAHI010000096.1 GCA_026415315.1 Methylohalobius sp. | reverse complement strand
GTCATAGATCTCATCCGGCCCGCCGAGTCTGGTCTCTTTTAGCGCCAGCAGCACGCGGTTAGCGATCCGCGACCACAGACAGGCGCGATAGCCATCCTCCAGCCGCCCGTGAAACTGGACCCCGCCCCCGGCCTCGGTGATGCCATACATCCCTAAACGGGCCAGCTCCTCGGCGAGCAACCGGCCCATATATTTGGGCGCAGAGGCGAAAAAGGCATAATCGGGCATGCGTAGGGGGCGGGGAGGGGAGAGGTCACCAAGGATGGATAATAGGCACCGCGTCTAAGTGGCAGGAGACCGCTGCAGTGCCAAGCCTCTCAGTCTGACGAACGCAGGTGCCATGCTGCTGGGTTTGGTGCGCGGAGAGGGACTCGAACCCTCACGGAGTGAACCACTGGAACCTAAATCCAGCGCGTCTACCAATTTCGCCATCCGCGCGGTCAGATAATTTTAACCTAGTTTTGGGAGTAATCGATATGCCGACCTGCATTGGGCGGCCAGTTGGGACCTAGGGCCTAATCCAGCCTCCAAGGGCAATCCTCGGGGAGGCGGTCTTTTAGGGTGGCGGGCGAGACGCCCGCGTTCCCTGTTGGGGCAAGACCCAATAGGCCCTAGGGCTGGACCGTGGTGAGCCCCACGCTGAACCAATCCTGCATCCCGCCGCGATACCATTTGAGCTTGTGGCGCGGATAGCCGATCCCAAGCAAGGTCTTGATATTAATCGTCGATTGCGGGCACCAGATCCCGTTGCAGAACAACACCAGGGTCTTGGCGCGGCTAAAGTCCCAGTTGCCATTGGCATCGCGACTGACCCCGAACTGCTCGCGCAGGAT
>JAOAHI010000095.1 GCA_026415315.1 Methylohalobius sp. | reverse complement strand
GCGATACGTCGCGCGTAGTTACCTCGCCTCCCCCGCATACGCGGGGATCGACCAAACAAATCCCCAAAAGTAAAAAGAGCGTTCCAGCCTCCCCCGCATACGCGGGGATCGACCTTAGTGGGTTTGTCTTTCTTAATCCTATTAAACGCCTCCCCCGCATACGCGGGGATCGACCCCCGTAGGGGTTTCCCATTTAGCCATTGCTAGCGCCTCCCCCGCATACGCGGGGATCGACCATGCCTAGCAGGTGCTAGGCATAAAGTTTTGACGCCTCCCCCGCATACGCGGGGATCGACCCTCTTAAAGTTTGGTTTTCGGCCGTTTTGCCGAGCCTCCCCCGCATACGCGGGGATCGACCCGCACTTGTGTAGGCATTCACATCTCGTATCACGCCTCCCCCGCATACGCGGGGATCGACCTTAGGTGATTTTCCACCGCAATACCGAACTGCTGCCTCCCCCGCATACGCGGGGATCGACCCTACGTGTTTTGGGCGCAGGCGTGCTACGAGCAGCCTCCCCCGCATACGCGGGGATCGACCTTTGCTGAGCATCTCTTTAAAACCCATCGGTCGGCCTCCCCCGCATACGCGGGGATCGACCCCAAGCCATACCAAGGGAGAAGTGACGATGAAAGCCTCCCCCGCATACGCGGGGATCGACCCCACGGTCGTGATCTTGCGCGAGCGCCCGCGCGGCCTCCCCCGCATACGCGGGGATCGACCCCTCAGCAACCCGCGCTTATCTGATCCGAACCAGCCTCCCCCGCATACGCGGGGATCGACCGTTGGCCGCGGCGGCGTCCTCCTGCGCTTTCAAGCCTCCCCCGCATACGCGGGGATCGACCTCTCAAGGAACCCGTAGGTAGAAAAAGACCGTGTCGGTTTTTTTTACACTCCGGACCGCATCAGGCCAGGTCATAATCATAACATGCTG
>JAOAHI010000094.1 GCA_026415315.1 Methylohalobius sp. | reverse complement strand
GCAGTAGGGTGGACAAGCGAAGCGCAGTCCACCAAGGCAGCTCGTCACCCTGAAGCCGGACAAACCGTTCAGATCAGGTGGACAAGCGAAGCGCAGTCCACCATAGAAGACAGCCGCGGCATGGACCAACCGCAGCCCGGGGATCAGCCGGGGTGGATTTCGCTTCGCTCATCCAACCTACATCAACCCAGGCCTGGGCGGTGAAACAGACGCCGATAGTTCTCAGCGGTCTGTTCGGCCAATGACTCGACTGAAAGACCGCGCAGCTCAGCCAGACACTGGGCGATATAGCCGAGATAGAGCGGGCTATTGGGCCGGCCGCGATGTGGGACGGGTGCAAGATAAGGGGCATCGGTCTCGATCAAGAGCCGATCGAGCGGCACGCGGCGGGCAACAGCGCGCAGCTCGGCGGCGTTTTTAAAGGTGATGATCCCCGAAAACGAGATATAAAACCCCAGATCCAACCCCGCGCGCGCCATCTCCCAGTCCTCGGTGAAACAATGCAAGACCCCCCCTACCTGCGCCGCCCCTTCCTCTTTGAGGAGACGCAGGGTATCGGCCTGGGCCTGGCGGCTGTGGACGATCAAGGGCTTGTTACAGGCGCGCGCGGCAGCGATCTGGGTCCGAAAACGATCCTGCTGCGCCTTTGGCTCGTCGGCAAGCCGATAATAATCGAGCCCAGTCTCCCCGATCGCCACCACCCGGGGATCGGCGGCAAGCGCGACGAGGCGCTCGATGGTCGGCTCCTCGACGCCCTCGGCATTTGGATGGACCCCCACCGAGACATCCACCTCGGGATAGGGATCGACCAGATGGCGCATCGCCGGATAAGACTCAAGATCGATCCCCACGCAAGGCAGCCGCGCCAGACCTGCCGCGCGGCAGGCATGCAACAGGGGCTCAAGATCGCCGCCCTGGTCTTTTAGGTCCAAGCGATCGAGATGACAG
>JAOAHI010000093.1 GCA_026415315.1 Methylohalobius sp. | reverse complement strand
TAAGTGTTGGATTTAGAAGATATTTTATGCAATGACCCGTGACCCAAACTAACCAATTTTGATCAGTTTGCGTGACCCAAAACACCTAATTTAATTGACTTGTGACCTAAAACACCCATTTTTGAACCTATCTGTGACTCAAAACACCTATTTTTAAAGGTCAATTTACTCTCAGATCGAGTCACCTGTGACCCAAAACACCTACCTTTGGAGTGATTTTTAGCCAATTTCTGATCAAAAATTGATCATCTTTTAGCCATCGTGACCCAAAACACCCATTGTGCGTGACCCAAAACACCTATCTCTGACTTTTAGGCCATTCTAGAATTGCATTCGTCTTTCACTTGTGGGGCACAAAATGCGCAAGACTAACTCTTTGTCTTTACCCCCAGAGGCCAATGGTTTCACTAGCCCACAGATCGCCCTTTTCCAGAGTTTTCTGGGTAATGAGAGAACAAGCCAATTCTCCAACACCATCGAGCTGTGGGATGCCATACCGAAATACTGGGCCTCTAGGAGGAACCGCAAGCGGAAAAACGGTCTTCTGGAATCGGCTAGGTTGGCATTTTGTCACCGGGGTATCGCCTACGAGGTGATGATCCATCCGGCCCGAGTGGAAACCGCTCAAGGCAAACTTATCGAGGTCTTCCCGGGGGAACGGGAAGAAATCATAGAGGATGCCTTGCGTAAGCTGGCGGCGGAAAAAGGGCGAGGGTTTTGCGATAGTCATGGACCAGGGGTAGTCTTTACTACAACTCAAATCCGGAGGTTGCTGGAAGAACACGGGCATCTTATCAATTACCCAGACTTGATCACTTCCCTGCGCATTCTGCTTAGGAGCACTATCTCCCTTGCGCGGGAAGGTGAAAAACATGCTTTTTTTGAATCCAGCATCATTACAGCGTTGGGGGCGGTCTCGCGCGAGGACTGGCGCAAAGACCCTTCGGCCAAATGGTATGTGCGTTTCAACTCCCTAATTGAAGC
>JAOAHI010000092.1 GCA_026415315.1 Methylohalobius sp. | reverse complement strand
GCCACGGCCTCGGGGGCCACCTTCCTCAGGGCCTCCCGGTACTCCTTGGCCACCTGGACCACCGCCTGCAGGGCCTGTACCCCCTTGGCCCCGGTTTCCACCGGCACCAGGAGACCGTCCCCGGCCAGGGCGGCCATCACCGCCAGGGAGCCCAAGGAGGGGAGGGAGTCCACCAGGACCAGGTCGTAGCCTTCCCGCCGCTCCAGGGCCGTGCGCAGGGCCAGGGCCCCCAGGGGCTTGCGGTCCAGCTCCAGCTCCCCCACGGCCAGGTTCACCGAGGCGGGGATGAGGAAGAGGTTGCGGCCCACCGGCCGGGGTTGGGGGAGGGTGTCGTGGCGGATCACCCGCAGGAGGGTTTCCTCGTCGGCCACGCTCCCGGGCTCCACCCCCAGCCAGGCGGTGAGGTTGGCCTGGGGGTCGGCGTCCACCAGGAGGACCCGGTACCCCCGGGAGGCCAGCTCAAACCCCAGGTCCCGGGCCAGCGAGGTCTTGCCTGCCCCTCCGGCATGGGTGAAGAGGGTGTAGGCCTGGCCCCGGCCCTCGGGCCCCTCCACCACCTCGGGGACGTACCAGTAGTGGCCCAGGCGGACGGCCTCGAGGCGGCCCTCCCGGATCCACTTCCGGGCCAGGCTTTCTGAGATCCCTTCCCGCCGCGCCCACTCCGGCAGGGGCACCAACCTTTCTCGTTTCATGCGGAAAGCATACCCGCGCGGTGCGGTATGGCGCAAGGGAGGCCTGGACCCGGGGCCAGAGCCCCCTATATCCTTGCTCATTCAGCATGTCCATGCTAAATGAGCAAGGATGATTATGCCTCGCCGCCTGGAACCCATCCTGGGGGCGCGGTTGCGGGAGGTGCCGGTGGTGGTCCTCACCGGTCCCCGCCAGGCGGGGAAGACCACCCTAGCCCTCAGGGTAGGGGAGCGCTGGGGGGCCCTCTACCTGGACCTGGAGTCGGAGCGGGACCGGGCCAAGCTGGCCGAGCCTGAGCTCTACCTGGA
>JAOAHI010000091.1 GCA_026415315.1 Methylohalobius sp. | reverse complement strand
GGCAGGACGCGCGCGAGCGTAAATCTCGTATTGTTGTCTACGACTACGAGCTTGTGCGCCACACCCGCCAGGGGTCGGATGCCCCAGCCTGGACGTGGCGGATCGAGTCATCGCACTACAAGCATTTGCATCAACAAATGCAAGACGCGATCGATAAGAGGAAAGACGATTGGCTGCGGCAATGGCTGCACAGCACCACGCACTGGCCGGGTTTTGCTGGCGTGCGTGCCCAGCATTACGCGCTCGAAAAGGCGTTTTACGGAAGATGGCGGCGCGTGCGACGCAGCAGTGAAGTGCCGCCGGATTTTCCGCGCTTGCCGTATGTAACCAGACGACATGCGCGTAATATGGGAGGAGCGGCGCAGACCGGGGCGGCCACCCCGGCCAGCGCCTGACCACAACGCGACTGCACGGAGTCGATCATGGCTGAAAGCAAGGATACCGCACCGCGTCGCAAGACGCTTGACGACGCGCTCGCGTGGGCGCGCGCGCGCGCAGCCGACGCGCAGGCCTCGGCAGAGCAGAAAGCGGCAGAGACGCCGAAGCAGCTTTGGCTTCCTGGCTTCGACCTTGGGGCTATGCCCAACCACCTGAACCGCTCCAGCCTGTTCGCGCCCATCGCCAGGGGGCGAAGGAAGTTCCATCGGCAGGCTGCGATGGTCACCCGGTCGGATTGCGTGCTGGAGTACACCGGCGAGCAGCTTGATGAGGCGGACGCCGATCTGATCATGGCGCTGATCTTCTTCGCTCAGCGCCAGCCGCTCGGCCAGCCTGTGCCGCTGAACCGGGCCGAACTTCTGCGCAGGCTTGGGCGCAGCACAGGAAAGCAGCAGTATGAGTGGCTGCACCGGCGCATCAAAGCGCTTACCGAGGCCACGCTGTTTCTGGAGGCCCGCAAGCCGGACGGCTCGACCCGCTACAGCATCGGCAAAACCGTGTCCTTCCGCATCGTCCAAGCCTTTGCTTACGACGATCAGACCGAGACGTACACGTACACGCTGGATCCGCGGTGGGTGCAGATGTTCGGGAA
>JAOAHI010000090.1 GCA_026415315.1 Methylohalobius sp. | reverse complement strand
GGGAGTGAGCCACATTGTTAATGGATTTAACGATCTCCTCATCGGCTGGGCTGGACAAGATATCCTTGATGAAGCTGCCGTTAAAAAGATAAGGTCGATTTGATATCTCTGTTCAAATTGCGCGAGCATAATTTGGACGTTGGGATACAGTGCCTCGGCAAAGGCCAGGTAGACGATCTTTCGGGCCTGAACGTCTTTGACTCCAACCTGGTCTAGGGCTGTGCGTAAGCACTCATATTGGGCAATGGGAAAGATAGGTGGCGGGATAGAATCGCTCCCATGACGGCAGGCCATCGTAAATAAGTATCTGAGCGGTTGAAGCTTATCCTGATAAGCTACTTCTATCCTCGTCGCTGTCTCGGTCAAATTGAGCCAGTCCTCAAAATCGCTTTGGTCCAATAAGCTGAGACGGTGAGCAGTAGGTTTGGATTGTTCCGGTCTGATGTCTGGGGAAAAATAGGCTTGTGCCTTTCTTAAAAAACAGTTCTCCAGTTCCGAGTTTAGCTGAGCTTGCTGCCGTTGTAACACGTGGTTGACCTCGAACAAAGCGGTCTGCTCAGCGTTGCTTTTAGCTGTTTCGGCTGCCCTTAAGAAGTGTCGCTCAAGATTTGGTAAGAAATTTGAAACCGTAGCTTTAAAGATCGTTTTCCCCTGATTCAAGACGAACTCCGATAGCTGAGACGAATCGGGGAATTGGGGTTGTCGCAAGGGTAGGTTTTTAGCCAAGAGCGCCTCGAATAAGGCAAGGGGTAAGGGGTAATCGAACTTGACCCCGATGCCAATATCCGTGGTGCGGACCAGCTCTGCAGGCAGACGATGAACGGCCTCGCGGTCAATTGCGATCACGACCGTGAGTTTGCTGTTGACGCTGGCCTGGGAGGGAGATGAGAGTTTAAGAAACATCCCTTGGCGGCTCAAATTCAGTACTACGCAGGGTAGTTTGTCTGTAGAGTCTGGCAGTTCTAAGATAGCTTGCAATTGGATGGGGTAACGTGGCGAACGCCTGCGTTCTGAGTCAGATTTAACAGAGGGAGCCTGAGAGACAG
The DNA here is from genome assembly GCA_026415315.1 of Methylohalobius sp. GTDB lineage: Bacteria > Pseudomonadota > Gammaproteobacteria > Methylococcales > Methylothermaceae > Methylohalobius. The sequence continues at coordinate 67 of JAOAHI010000090.1, read as the reverse complement.
AGGGGGATTCTTGCATCGGTTGAGGTTTTGAAAATTTTCATCTTACTCTCTCTTTTAAATATAGAAG
>JAOAHI010000008.1 GCA_026415315.1 Methylohalobius sp. | reverse complement strand
CGGCAAGACCCCGCGCACCTCGCCATTCGTGGCCGATAAGCCTTCTGTCCTTCTGCGCCCCGGGGTTTTTCGGGGGGCAGCTGGCAAAGCGTGGAGGGATCTCGATCATCGCCTTGTTGAGCAGCACCGCCACCGGGTTGCAGTCTAAAGCATAAGTCTCGCAGCCCAACCGCAAGGCTTCGAGCGGAATGGCTCCGCCGCCGGCGAAGGGGTCGAGCACGCGCGGGGCGCGCCCGCCGAAGGCCTGGCGGATGGCGTCTCGCGCTTGCTCCAACAGATACTGCCCGCCGCGATCGTTCTTGGCGACCACTTCCCAAGGGGCGATTTGGGCCACCTGCCGCAGAAGCTCCTCGCGCCGGTGGGGATCGTCGGGCAAAAGCGCAGCCAAGGCCGTGGCGCGCGAGGCAGCCAACGGACGCCTGGCCCACCAGATGTGCAGGGTCGAAATATGCCCGTGGCGGATGTTTTTCTCGCGCACCGATTCTTCCGAGACTTGGCGCAAGGGAAAATCGGCTTCGATGAGGCGAGACGTGTTCATTAGTCAAGTTAGATGCTGAGCGAACGCATCTCAAATCTTTAAATTTTAAATTGTACCTAGTTCACGACCTCCCCAAAACCTCTTTCCAATCGCTCACGATATAGCGCACGGTCTCGACCACCTCTTCAGGCGTGAGCTGGGCCGCCGGATTCTGGAGAGTATGGAGCTTGGGGGCAGTGGCGGCGTTTTCGACGATGTACAGCCAGTACTCCGCACCTAGGCGCTGGGCCATGAGCCACTCGTTGGGGGTGAGGACGATGGGGCCGCTTTGGGCGCGGGCTTTGACTTCGATGTAGCGCACGCTGCCTTGAGGGTCTTGGGAGCGAAGATCATAGCCCAAATTCTGAGCTGAAACGTCTTCTGGGATCCGCCCGTGGGCTATCTCGTAACGCTTTGCCTCCTCCATGCCGATCGCCTCGATGTCGGCATCGGAATGCATGACCGGATCACTAGCCTCCTGGGGCACCACCCGGGCCACCCCTAAGATTTCCGGCACCGCTGGCAACAGGCTCATCTGGCGGCGGATGTCTTCTTCCAACGCGTTTTTTCGGGCTTCGTAATCTTCCTTGCGCCGCTGCTCGTTGGCGATTTCGGCCTCGGGCACCGGCTCGCCCTTGGCGCGCCGGGTTTCATAGTCGCCAAGGCGAGCTTGGGAATCCACGATCAACTGATCCAGCGAGCGCAGGCCGTATTTTTGTTTGATTTGGGCTTCGCGCTGGCGCTCGGCCAGGGTCTCGGCGCGGAAAGCTTCCAACACGTTTTCCACGGCAAACGCCAAAACCGCTTCCTGGTCTGGAGGCAGGTCGGCGACCTCCTGGCCGGCCAGCGGCTTTAAATCCCACAGGATAGAGCTGTTGACCAGGCGCAGGCTGCCCGCGGACGGCTGAAAAATCGCAAACAGGCGCCTTCCGGCCACTTGGTCGTGGCCGTCGCGCAGCTCGCCTTGCACGAACCACAGCCAGCCGTCCAAGCGGCCGTCCGGGTCGGCAAACGCCGCACCGCGCTGGAGGTCTCCCCGACAACGGGCAAAGATAGCTTCGATCACCGCCTCCAGCAACGGATGGCCGGGAGCCACAAACACAGCTTCGCGGCTGCGAGCAGTTTTTTTGTTAAAGGCGATTTTGCCGTACTCGCGAAAGACTTCGCCGAAGCGCTGCTTAAAATTAGGAGGGACATTTCGCAGTTCGTACGGCACGGAAGACACGCGCCACAACCCGTCGCGGCGCCGCTCCAGCGGCACGCTTAGGAAAAGGCAGGCGCGCTCGAAGAAGCGCTCGATGTATTCGGGCACCAGGCGGTGTTCGCGCGCACGGCGGTCCTCGCCCAAGACCCGCTGGAAGTCAATGTGGCGTGTGGCCAATGCCTCCAGAGCCGCCTCGCGCGCTTTCTGCACCGCTGCCGCATCGGGGATGGCTTCGATTTCGGCCACGATCTCCTCCAAGGTGCGACGGCGGGCGATGGCCTCCACGATCAAGTCTTTCAAACTGCGGCCGGGGACCAGCTCGCCGATGATGTCGAACACGCGATCGGAGCCTAAGGCTTGCTGGATGTGGGCGAGTTTGGCGAACAGGGCGCGCAGCACCGAGCCTTCGCGCGTGTCGTCCGCCACTAGATTGTAGATGTGGGCTTCTTTCTGCTGGCCGTAGCGGTGGATGCGGCCCATGCGCTGCTCCAGCCGATTGGGGTTCCAGGGGATGTCGTAGTTGACCATAAGCGCGCAGAACTGCAAATTGATGCCCTCGCCGCCGGCTTCGGTGGAAACCATGACTTGGGCCTGCTCGCGAAATTCGTGCTCGGCGCGGATGCGGGCATCTAAGTTCATCCCGCCGTGCAGGGTGACGACGGAAAAGCCGGCAGCGCGCAGCTTCTCGGCCAAGTACTCTAAGGTCTCGCGCGATTCGGTAAAGATCAACAGCTTCTCCTGGCGGCTTTGGATCCGCTCGTCCTCCATGACCCGCCGCAGCTCGCCCAGTTTGGTTTCGATCTCGTTGCGCTCGGCCTCGCACGCCAAGCGTACCAGCTCGGCCAGCTCTTGGATTTCGGCCTGCAACTCCTCGCGCGTTTCGGCCGCGGTCAGGCGCTCTAAAAGCTCCTCTTCCTTGCGCAAGCGTTCGGCTTCTGGGGCATCCTCCAGCGCCTCCTCGTCTATCCGCCCCCCTTCGGCCAGCCATTGACCAAGCTTTAACAGCTCTTCCAAGCGTTCTTTACGCCGCTCCAGCGAGCGGCGCACCGCGCGCACGCTGGAGGCCAGGCGCCGCTGCAGGATCAGGAGGGCGAACGCGACGTTGCGTTTTTCTTTGGCCAAGGCGCGGTTGTAGGATTTTTCTACGTACCCGGTGACGGCGTTGTACAAGCGTTTTTCTTCGTCGTTGAGGCGATAAGGGCGGGTAAACACATGGCGCGGCGGAAACAAGGGTCTGCCGTCAAAATCGCGTAGATCCTCTTTTAAGCGGCGCAGAAACAGGGGGTTGTCCTGATTGCGCACCGATTCCGACAGTAACTCTTGGTTGGCAAACAGTCCTGGCTCAAGCAGGTCCAAAAACAAGCGGAAGTTCTCCGGGTCGCCGCGGTGCGGGGTAGCCGTCAGCAGCACAAGGTGCTGGGCGATGCGCGAGAGACGCTCGCCTAAGCGATAGCGCTCGGTTTTGTTGGTCTTCTCACCATAACGGTAGGCCGCCATCTTGTGGGCCTCGTCCACGATGGCCAAATCCCAACGGGTCTCGGCCAAAGCCGCTAAGACATCGTCCTGCTTGGCAAAGTCCATAGAAGTGAGGACCTGAGGGTGATCCTGAAAAACGTTGCGCCCCCAACTGGCATTCATCACCGCGCGATCGATCACGATAAAGGTCTCGCCAAACCGCTCCTTCATCTCCCGCTGCCATTGGTCTTTGAGGTGCCCCGGCACCACGATCAGCGTGCGCTGAACCTGCCCGCGGTATTTGAGCTCTTTCAGGAGCAGCCCCGCCATGATGGTTTTGCCTGCCCCCGGGTCGTCGGCGAGCAGAAAGCGCACGCGCGGGCAGCGCAACAGGTAGTGATAGACGGCTTCGATCTGGTGCGGCAAGGGATCGACCTGGGACACGCTGACGGCAAACAAAGGGTCGAACTGACAGGCCAGGCGGATGCGATAAGCCTCGATGGCGAGAGAAAAAGCTTCGGGGGAGCCAGACAACGGTTGAGAAGCTCCAGAGACTACCTGAACTTGTTCCAGATCAGAAAAGGCTAAAAACCGCGCATAGAATTTTTGCGTTGTGATTCCGACCGCTTCGATCTTAAGCCCTTGGCCCAGCGTCTGCGCGGTTAAGACACGCACCGGCTCGAGCCAAAATGGGGCTTCTAGCACATCGTTCGGGCAAATCTGACGCTGGGTCATAAACTGGACAATACAAATTTATCAGCACAACAGTTTGCCCGCTTTTGCAAAGCGCTGCCAAGCGCTTAGCGGAGGTTCAGCAGCTTTTGATAAAGTTCCACGTGAGCTTGAGCCATGCGTCTGGCGTGGAAGCGTTCGCTCACCCACATGCGGCAGGCAGCGCGCGAAAGTAAGGGTATTTTGCCCACCGCTTCCACGGCCTCTTCTAGGGTCTGCACTACAAAACCCGTGCGTTGATGAGCAATGACTTCTGGTACTGCTCCTCGGGCAAAGCCGATCACCGGCAAGCCGCAGGCCATGGCTTCGATCATTGTCAGCCCAAAGGCTTCTTCGTATTCCACAAGGTGCAAAAAGGCTAACGCTTCCAAACACAAAGCGTTCCTCTGTGCTGCGTCCACCGGCCCAACGTAGCGGATTTGATCATCATCGATATGAGGAAGGATTTCGCGCTCAAAATAGGTCTCTTCTTCTTTGGGCACGATGCCAGCCAGCACTAACGGTAAGTTGGTGTGGCGCGCCAAGGCGATCGCATGGTGGACGCCTTTGACTTTGGCTAGCCGACCAACAAACAGCAAATACTGGCCCACTCGATCAGAGAATGGGAACTGTTCTACCTCAATACCGTGATGGATCGTCGCTGCATAGTTGAGCTCTGGCAACAGACGGCGCTCCGCCTGGCTGATGGCAACATAAGGCAAGTAGGAAAAGCGGCGATAGAGCACTTGGCTGTCCGGTTCGGCCCCTGAACCGTGCAAAGTGACCACAAAAGGGACAGCCACAAACGGCGCATAGCTTACGGCAAAAGATCCAGCATGGCTGTGAATTAGATCAAACTCGCCAGCTCGCTCTAGGCAGTGGAGCACGTGTAAGATTTCATATCCGCGGCTGCGTTGTCTAAGTTCAGGATCTTCCTGCACAGGGTGCGGAATAATACCCGCTAAGCGCGCAGAGGTAATAGAGTCTCGACTGGCAAACAAGGTAACATCTACTCCTTCTCGCACCAGCGACTCCGTAAGTGTGCTAACCGATTGCTCCCAGCCGCCATAGTGGCGAGGCGGAACTCGCCAAGCGATGGGCGCCAAGATGGCTACCCGCATTCTGAAACCTCACACCAGGCTGAACACGCCAAAAGATAGGCTAGGCAGGACTCGGCTCCACAGTTTTCACTGACCCCGTGTTCGTCTATGCCGTCCCGGCACGTTCCATCAGGGTCCACTAAAGAAACACCTGCTGTATTGCGGCCGTGGAACCACCCTAAAGCCAGCTCAGCCATGCGCAGATACGATGGATTCATACTTATGCGGTAGGCGGCGACACAGGCTTCGACCAGAGCGCCGGCATCGACTGGTTGCTGGCCAAAACGGCTTTTTTGCTGACCTTTGACATACCAACCGCGGTTGCCAACAAGGACCAACATGTCGTCTTCCACTAAAATCTGGATCAGAAAGTCCAAAACGCACAGTGCCGTCTCTAGCCACGTCGCGCAATTGAATCGCCTGGCGCATTCGAGCAATCCATGTGGTACCCTGGCAAGCTCATAAGTCAAAATCGACTCTGGCCACGGCCAAGCGGATTCAGTGACCGAAAACTGGGCAACTAAAGCCTCGGCTAGAAGAGTCGTTGGTCGAGGATTAGGCTGCTTGGCTAGCCCAAGAAGAGCGTTGGCTTTGCCGCGTATACTGGAGAACTCATAAACTGTCGGTAAGGTTTTGATCAACAAACGTTTGGCTCGCCTTTTCAGTTCCAGCGGCATGTTCGAGGCATAAACCACCTCTGCCAACGCCCATAAACAACGCCCCTGGCAATCTTCCGAGGGGATTTCTGGGATCGGGATCAATTGCTCATCCCACAGGTTGTGAAACCAGCCGTTTTCTCTTTGGCTGCGCTCCAAAAAACGAAGGTAAACGTCTGCCAGATCGTCGACTCCAAAACGAGCACTTACGACAAGAGCGCGAGCATTGTCGTCGGCGGTATAGCCGCTTGCGCGATCTGGAACTTTTCCACGCCCAAACTGAATCAGGCCAAAATCATCCGTCATGCGGCGCAAGTGCCTAAGACTTGGCCGTCTCCAGCTCATCGTCGGCTAAGCTGCACCGACCTCTGTTTGACTGCTGACTTGAGCAAACAAACGAGCGTATTCTGCCGCTACTTTCGGCCAGCGCATGGGCAAACTCTTAAGATACGCCCGCTGCCCCAACCGTCCCCGTAAATCGCAACGGTTTATAAGTTTTTTTAAAGCATGCGCCAGTTTCTGCGGCTGACGGAAGGGAACCAATACCCCGTACCCGGGAGCGAGCATGTCCCGGGCATAGCGATACGGCGTCGAGACAATGGCACAACCTGAGGCAAGCGCCCAAGAGAGCGTACCGCTTACAATTTGATCAGGATTGTGATAGGGGGTGAGGTAAACATCACTGGCTTGAAGATAGGTAAGGATTTCCTCGTCTTTTAAATAGCGATTTTCAAAATGCACGTGGTCATGAAGATTGAGCGCACGGACTTTGGCTTTAAGCCCATCTAAATAATCCTCTCCGTAAATGCGCTCAAGATTAGGATGCGTCTTTCCCAAAACCAGGTAAAGCACGTGAGGATACTGCCGACAAAGCCAAGCTACAGCCTCAATGGCATCTTCAATCCCTTTATTCGGACCGATCAATCCAAAGGTAGACAGCACCAACCGATCTGCCAATCCTAAGCGGAGTTTGGCCTCCTGCTTAGGTAAAGGTTCAACTTCAGGAACACCATGCCAAATAAGATGCACAGAACTAGCAGACACCCGATAGCGCTGTTCCAATAATTCCACAGCCGAGGGACTCATGACCACCACTGCAGCCGCTTGCCGGCACAAAGCTTGCGTAATCCGCAAAGCTGACAGAGGCGGATTGGGCAACACCGTGTGCAGCGTAACCACTAAAGGACGATTAATTCTCTTTGTCAGCTCCAGAACATGTTCGCCCCAGTGCCCGCCAAAGATGCCAAATTCATGCTGAAGGCTGACCACCTGCGCAGGGCTCGCGTTTATCATCTTAGCAGCGGTGCGGTAATCTTCAGGCACCTCTTGGCGAATTCGAAACCGCACGTCCCTGCCGTACACTCCATGCGCACTGTGATCCAGAGCAACAACCCAGGGATTTTCCCCCCGTTTCTGTAAGGCCTCAAGCAGGTCTCGCGTGAAGGTTGCAATCCCGCATTCCCGCGGCGGATAGGTAGAGATCAAAGCTACATTGATTGCCGTCTCTTTAACAGGCTTCATCTTGAATGGCGTCTCAGTTACCATTGTGATTCTCCGCAGCTCAATACCGCTTTGAAACAACAGAAGGCACTTAGCAGCCGCCAAGCTTCAATAAAGCCCTTGGCAGGTAGAAATAAGGAAGAAGTTGGCTCCCCGGGACGGGCTCGAACCGCCGACCCGGTGGTTAACAGCCACCTGCTCTACCGACTGAGCTACCGGGGAGTGGACTGGCGCGCCCGGAAGGATTCGAACCTCCGACCACCTGGTTCGTAGCCAGGTACTCTGTCCAACTGAGCTACGGGCGCCCGCAAAGAGTGCTCCAATTTACGCAAGGCTCAAGCTCTTGTCAAGAGAAGAGGAGTTTTGACCTCGCCCTAAAATTTGGCAGAATGGGCTGTATATACTTAAAATGAAAGTTTTTTGTAATCCCAGAATCGCCATGCCTGTGCAACCTTTACTCCGAAGCAAACCCTCTTCTGCCATCGCTGAGCTGCCCTCGCTTGGGCTTTCGCCGCGAGAAATCCAGGCCGACTACAAGCGACATTTTAACTATACCTTAGGGCGCGATCCTAGGACCTGCAAGTCGGCCCATTACGCCTACACCGCGCTGGCCTTGGCGGTGCGCGACCGCTTGATGGAACGGTGGAAAAACACGCGGAGCGCCTACGAGGGGAGCCATTGCCGGCAGGCTTATTACCTGTCTATGGAATTCCTGCTCGGGCGTGCGCTGGGTAATGCCATGCTCAACTTAGGGATCGCTGATGCAGCCACAGAAGCTCTGTACGACCTGGGTCTCCACCTGGAGGAGCTGATCGAGATCGAACCGGATGCTGGCCTAGGCAATGGAGGTTTGGGGCGGCTGGCGGCCTGTTTTTTAGATAGCTGTGCCACTTTGCAGCTGCCGGTGATGGGCTATGGCCTGCGCTACGAGTACGGCATGTTCCGCCAGGTGATCGAGAATGGCTTCCAGGTGGAAGAGCCAGAGCACTGGCTGCGCAATGGCAACGTTTGGGAGTTGGAGCGACCGGAATTGACGCTGAGGGTACGCTTTGGCGGCCGTACCGAGGCGATTACCGACAGCCAAGGCCACAGGCGGGTGCGCTGGGTGGATACCCACGACGTGCTGGCGGTACCTTACGATATTCCCATTCCCGGTTATCGCAACGGCACGGTCAATACCTTACGCCTGTGGAAGGCGGCGGCCACCGATGAGTTTGACCTCGAGGAATTCAACGCCGGCGATTATCCCGAGGCGGTGGCGGCCAAGAACGTGGCCGAGCAGATCACCTTGGTCCTCTATCCCAACGACGCCAGCGAGAACGGCAAAGAACTGCGCCTGCGCCAGCAGTATTTTCTAGCCTCGGCCAGCCTGCAGGATGTGCTAAGGCGCTGGGTGTGGACGCGGGGCAACGATTTTTCGGAATTTGCGGCTTACAACTGCTTCCAGCTTAACGACACCCATCCCAGCATCGCGGTGGCCGAGTTGATGCGCCTCTTGGTGGACGAATACGGGTTGGAATGGAACAAGGCGTGGGACATTACCACTCAGACCATGGCTTACACCAACCACACCTTGCTCCCAGAAGCCTTGGAAAAATGGTCGGTGCGTCTGTTTGAGCGGCTTTTACCTAGATTGCTCGAGATCATCTATTTGATCAACGACCGCTTTCTAGCCGAGGTGCGAAACCGTTGGCCTGGCGATCTGGGACGCCTGGCGCGCATGTCGTTGATCGAGGAGGGGCCAGAGAAACAAGTGCGCATGGCGTATTTGGCCGTGGTCGGCAGCTTTTCCGTCAATGGGGTGGCCGAGTTGCACTCCAGGCTTCTAAGCCAAGGGCTATTTCGCGACTTCCACGAGCTGTGGCCTCATAAGTTCAACAACAAGACCAACGGAATCACGCCCAGGCGCTGGCTGGCTTGGAGCAATCCGGCTTTGAGCGCTTTGATCACCTCGGTCATAGGCGACCGCTGGATCACCGACTTGAATTGGCTTAAGGAGCTCAAACCCTTGGCCTCCGACCCGGAATTTCAGCAGCGTTGGGATAAAGTGCGGCAGGTTAATAAAAAACGCCTAATCGACTTCATCGCCCGTGAAGCTGGGATAGAGATTCCGCTGCACTTCATGCTCGACGTGCAGGTCAAGAGAATCCACGAATACAAACGGCAGTTGCTCAACGTCTTGCACGTCATCCACTTGTACGACCGAATCAAGCGAGGCGATACCGCCAACTGGACTCCCCGGGCCGTGATCATCGGCGGCAAAGCCGCCCCAGGGTACTTGATGGCCAAGCGCATCATTAAGCTGATCAACAACGTTGCCCAGGTGATTCACTCCGATCCGGATACCCAAGATTTACTCAGATTGATCTTTCTACCCAACTACCGCGTCTCGGCCATGGAGGTGATCTGCGCCGGCACCGACCTATCGGAGCAAATCTCTACCGCCGGCAAGGAGGCCTCGGGAACCGGCAACATGAAGTTCATGATGAACGGCGCTTTGACCATAGGAACTTTGGATGGCGCTAACATTGAGATTCTGGAGGAAGTAGGAGAGGAGCACTTTTTCCTGTTCGGCCTGACCGCCGAGCAAGTGGAACAGATGCGCTGGCACTACGATCCAGCCAGGATCATCGCCGCCGATGAGGATTTATCGCGCGTCATGCGCCTGCTGGAGACGGGCCATTTCAACCGCTTTGAGCCGGGTCTGTTCGATGAGGTCATCAACTCGATCCGGAATCCGCACGATCCGTGGATGACCGCGGCCGATTTTCGAAGTTACGTGGAAGCCCACAAGCGTGCCGCTGAAGCGTATCGGGACCGATCCCGTTGGCTGCGCTCCAGCATCCTCAATACCGCCTCCAGCGGGCGGTTTTCTACCGATCGCACCATTTTGGAGTACAACCGCGACATTTGGCGCCTAACCCCTGTTCCACCGGCTAGCTGACTAGGCATGACCCGGCTCACCCTGTTCAATCTGCTCAAATACACCATTTATGCCTTGCTGTTATTCGATGCCTATCAGTACTTCCAGGCGGATTTAGCCAGCGCGCGCCAGACCCTCGCCGAGGGTGCAACTTACCAGAAACTCATCGAGACCTTCGCGATCAGCGTTGATATGACCGCCTGGTTGGTGCTTGTGTTTTGCTTTGAACTGGAGACGGCTTGGATTGCACCAGAGAGAATGCGAGGCGCATTGCTGTGGGGTTTGCATGGGGTGCGAGCCATCTGCTATCTGTTTATCTTCTCGTCGTTTTACGGCTATATCGCCAAGTACCGGATGCTGGGCGAGGTCGAGCCGTTCACTTTAACCGATCTGTGCGCTTTGGTCGAGGCCGGCTATAGCTATTTGACGGGGCTAGACGAGTACGTGCCCATTACCGCCGAGTCGTGTAAGCAGCTGGATTTGCCTTCGTTCAGGTTAATCGGAACAAACATTCTCGCTGCGGCCTCACCGCTCCAAGACGCCCGCTTAATGGCTCTGGTGGACGTGATCAATTCCGGTACCTGGCTGTTGGTAGTGGCAATGCTAGAACTGGACGTGTATCTGCGAGAACACGCTGGGCTCAAAGGCTGGATCCTACGCGCCAGCGAAGCAGTCAACGTAGTGCTGTATCTGATTCTGCTAGCCGTGGCGATCTTTTACGGCGTCAAAGGAGAGTTTTTAGACTTTTGGGATTCCTTCCTCTGGCTGGCGGCCTTTGTCCTCATCGACCTTAATGTGCTGGGGATCGTAAACGGAAATCATCCCCCCAATTCGGCGCCGGCGTGAAGGGAGGCGCCGGCAAATCCGTTCTGCCGCCAAGCTTCGTACACCACTACCGCCACCGCATTGGCGAGGTTTAAGCTGCGGCTGGCCGGCACCATTGGCAACCTAAGCTTACGCTCGGGCGCGAAAGCCGACAGCACAGCGGCTGGCAATCCCCGGCTTTCCGGGCCGAACAAAAACCCATCTCCGGCCTGAAAATCGGCCTCGACATAACACCGACTCGCTTTAGTGGTAAACGCAAACAAACGTCTCTGCCCTAGCCACTTTAGGAAATGGGCCAAGCTTGGATGGCGGTAAACGGCGGTCAAATCGCGGTAATCTAACCCAGCTCGCCGAAGCTTTTTCTCCTCCAAATCAAATCCCAAAGGTTCGATTAAATGCAGCCTGCAGCCAGTGTTGGCGCATAAACGGATGATATTGCCGGTATTGGGGGCGATCTCCGGTTCAAACAGGGCAACTTCAAACATAGCTTAGGCTTGATTTCCAACTAAAATTAGATAAAGTCCAACGGAGGCTTGTAGTATACTTTTTCCCCTGCCACGAAAAGTTCAAACCAACTATGGATTAAGGGGGAGTTGGGTGATGAACAGTATTAAGTTTGTAGCTTGGGTGGTCCTTCTGGTCGCACTGGTAGGCGGAACAAGTCCAGGATATGCGGCCCAGAGGAATAACCCGCATCGAGTTGTCAAAGCCAAGGTGGTAACCAAAAAAAGGCAGGCCGTACCCGTTAAAAAGCGCGTGCCCGTCAAAGCGCGCACCATAAAGACGGTGGTAAAAAAACCTATTCCCAGGACGCGCGCCAAAGTTCTATTAGCCCAGCGCGGCAAGCTCTCCGCCCGGCCCTACAACAAAGTCAAAAAAAACTGGCGCCGGATGCGGCCGATCAGGCAGGCTAGGATAATCCGGCCACCTAGGTCAAGCAGCTACGAACCTTTCGTGTATGCCTCTTCCGTGCTGGTGGTCGACCACCAGACAGGGCGGCCAATCTATGCCAAAAATCCCAATTTCCAAACCCCTATCGCATCTATCACCAAGCTGATGACGGCGCTGGTCACGCTGGAGGCTAACTTGCCGCTTGGCGAGTACATCACCATCACCTCCGAGGACGTGGACCGAATCAAGCACACCAGTTCCAGGCTAGCGTTGGGCACTCAACTTACCCGGTTAGAACTGTTGCACCTAGCTTTGATCGCTTCCGAAAACCGGGCGGCCGCTGCCTTGTCTCGCGCTTATCCGGGAGGAAGACGGGCGTTTGTGGCGGCAATGAACCGCAAAGCTAGAGAGCTCGGTATGGCCCATACCTATTTTGTGGACGGCACAGGGCTATCCAGCCATAACCGCTCTACTGCCCAAGATTTAGTCAAACTGGTGCAAGCCGCTCATCGCAACCCGCTGATTCGCAGCATTACGACGACGGCCAGCTATGAAGAGGGAGGGTTGGCTTTTCGCAACACCAATGCCTTAGTACGGCGGGGCGATTGGAATATCGGCGTCTCCAAGACCGGCTTTATCAATGAAGCTGGCTATTGTCTGGTCATGCAGGCCCAAGTCGCCGGGCGGCCAGTGATCATGGTGCTCCTCCACTCGCGCGACAAGTGGTCGCGGATCGCCGACGCGGAGCGCATTCGTAAATGGCTGGAGAACGGGGCCATGCAGCGCTATGTGCAACTCCATGAAACCTCTACGCAGGAGGGCGGCGTAGCGCTTGCATCGAGTCTGAGCTCGGCTGGTGCACAGCTCCTCGTTCGGTAACGATCACTGAAACAAGCGCGGCTGGGGTCACATCGAATACCGGGTTTAAGGCATCGATCCGTCCTCCCTGGATTTGGAAATAAGGCGGCAGAAGTTCCTCAGCGGAGCGGTATTCGATGGGAATGAGGTCTCCTTTAGGCAAACTCCAATCGATACTGCTGGTGGGGGCGACGACCATGAATCCTACACCGTGATGGCGAGCAGCCACCGCCAGCTGATACGTGCCGATCTTATTGGCGACGTCGCCGTTAGCGGCGATTCGGTCGGCGCCCACCACCACCCAGTCCACTCGTCCCTGCTGCATCAGAAACGCGGCAGCCGAATCGCAGATGAGAGTGGCTGGAATGCCGTCCTGTGCCAGCTCCCATAAAGTCAGCCTCGCCCCTTGCAACCACGGGCGCGTCTCGCAGGCATAGACGCGCAAATCTTCTTTCCTCGTCACAGCCCCTTGCCACAAGGCACGGATCACCCCCAGCGCGGTACCAAAGCCAGCAGTGGCGAGCGAGCCAGTATTGCAATGAGTCAGAATCCCTTTAGCCTTCCCAATCCACTCTGCACCGAGCTGCCCCATCCTCCGGTTGGCGGCTAGATCCTCGGCCTGAATAGCCTGCGCCTGTGCGCGCAAGACCGGCTCCGGATCCCCTTCGATGGCGGGGATAGTCCGGCGCATTCTCGCCACAGCCCAAGCTAAGTTCACTGCAGTAGGGCGGGCTTGGACCAAGCAGTCTAGATCCTGCTCGATGAGATCACGCCACTTGTCCGGACACTCGCGAAAGCGCTGCCTGGCCGCCAACACCACGCCAAAAGCAGCCGCCACCCCGATCGCTGGAGCCCCACGCACCTGCATGGTGGAGATCGCTTCAGCCACCTCTCTGGCTGTGGTGCACAACCGGTACTTCACGTGCTGGGGCAGCAAGCGCTGGTCTAGCACTTCAAGGCCGGCCTCTGTCCATACCAAAGGCCGAACTCGGTCGTAGGCTTGGGGACAAGATTCGTGCATCTTAGGCAAGTTCCATGGTAAAGTTGTGCCCGCACCTTAAGTGTGGCCAGCCTCGTGGAGACGAGAGACAGCCCTTATTTGCGCCAGTTGGATTATACCTATCCTGCCTCCTAAACGGCTACTGACCGGCGGCGCCGTCGCCGTGCGAGATGGGAAAATCGTGGCCGTGTGCCATCAGGAGGAAGCCAAACGTCGATTCCAGGCACAAGAGACCGTAAACTTGCCCGAGTGCGCTTTACTTCCCGGCCTGATCAACGCTCATACCCATGCGGCCATGGCGCTCTTTCGCGGTATTGCCGACGATTTGCCGCTGATGGAATGGCTAAACGAATACATCTTTCCGCTGGAGATGCGGTGGGTGGACGAAGACTTCGTGCGCACGGGCACCCGCCTGGCGCTGGCCGAGATGATCCGCGGCGGAATCACGTGCTTTAACGACATGTACTTTTACCCAGATGTTACCGCTCAGCTTGTCCGAGAGATTGGCATGCGAGCCGCTTTAGGCCTAATTTTCGTCGATTTCCCGACGCCTTGGGCCCGCTCTCCAGAAGAATATCTGGCCAAAAACTTAGCGCTGTACCGAACTCTTCCGCCAAACGATCAAATCGTTTGGATGCTTGCGCCGCATGCGCCTTATTCGGTAAGCGACGCGATGTTCCGCCAGATCGCTGAATTGGCGGACGAATATGATCTTAAAGTGCACCTGCACCTTCATGAAACGCAGGCAGAGATAGCAGAGAGTTTAGATCGCTATGGCCAGCGCCCGCTCGAGCGGATCGAACGACTCGGTCTGCTGAACGCGCGCCTAGTAGCAGTACACATGGTTCACTTAGAACCCTATGAAATCGAGAAGGTCGTTGCTGCTGGCTGCGGTGTCGTTCACTGTCCGCAATCCAACCTTAAGTTGGCGAGCGGATTTTGTCCGGCGGCCCAGCTCGAGGCGACTGGGGTCCCATTAGCCCTAGGCACCGACGGCCCAGCTAGCAACAACGCCCTGGACATGTTTGCTGAAATGAAAAGCGCCGCACTGCTTGCTAAAAGCTTAAGCCGAGACCCAAAAGCGCTGCCGGCCGAAATGGCTCTCGCCATGGCTACCATAGAGGGAGCCAAAGCTCTGGGCTTAGAGAGCAAGATCGGTTCGCTGGAGCCAGGCAAATTGGCCGACCTCATCGCCGTAGATCTCTCCTGGCCGGAAACCCAACCGGTGTACGATCCTGTCTCACAATTGGTTTATGCCGCAGGACGCCATCAGGTACGGGAAGTCTGGGTCGGCGGCAGAAGGCTACTGGCAAACGGCCAGCTGATCTGCTTGGATTGGGAAATGCTGCGCGCTGAAGTGGCTATCTGGCGGGATCGTCTAGCATCTACTCTGGAAACATGAGCGACAACGTCTATCGTGAAGAAATCCAAAAATTTGCCGCCCGGGCCCAGCGCTGGTGGGACCCAAGCGGGGAATTTGCCACCCTACATCAGGTCAATCCGATAAGAATGGAGTTTATCCGCCAGTTCAGTCAGATCCAAGACCAAAGAGTTGTCGACGTCGGCTGCGGCGGTGGAATCTTAAGCGAGGCGCTGGCAAGAGAGGGAGCTTGGGTCTTAGGGATAGACTTAGCGGAAGAGCTGATAGAAGTGGCTAAACTTCACGCCCTAGACCAAGGAGTTGAGACGGTCCAATACGAGCACGTAAGCGCGGAAAACATAGCTGAGCGGGAGCCAGCCAGTTTTGACTTGGTCACCTGCATGGAGCTGCTCGAACACGTACCGCGCCCAAAGGCAGTGGTGAACGCCTGCGCCTTGCTGGCCAAGCCCGGCGGCAAAGTGTTTTTCTCGACTTTAAACCGCACCCTTAAAGCCTATCTGCTTGCTATTCTGGGAGCCGAGTACCTCTTGGGGCTAATCCCCAAAGGCACCCACCAGTATGAGAAATTCATCCGCCCTTCGGAACTACTCGCCTGGGCGCGGGAGGTGGGGCTAAAACCGCTCGGTATGAGCGGCATCGAGTACAACCCGATCCGTCGCAAGTTTTTCCTTGGATCGGACATCGCCGTCAATTACCTAATCGCTTTCGAAAAAACGCTGTGATCCCGCTGCGTTGTGTCTTGTTCGACCTCGACGGCACGCTGCTGGATACGCTGCCGGATCTGGCTTTCGCTCTCAACGCCGTGCGCGCGGAGGAGGGACTTGAACCCTTGCCGCTTGCGCTCATTCGCCCAACCGTCTCCCACGGCGCCCGCGGTATGGTACGACTCGGATTCGGTGAAGACCAGGACGAAACCACTCTCCAGCGCCGGGCAGAAAGGCTGATAGGGATTTATAGTCAGCATCTGGCCGAACGCACTTGCTTGTTCGACGGGGTAGCTGAGGTCTTAAAAGCGATCCAGTCCCAGGGCCAGCTTTGGGGAGTAGTCACCAACAAGCGCCGTGATTTGACGTGGCCGCTCCTCAAGCAGCTAGGGCTGGACAAAAAGGCAGCTTGTGTCGTCTGCGGCGATGAAGTACCGCGTCCTAAACCGCACCCGGAGGCGCTGTGGCTGGCCTGCCAGAGGGCTCAAGTGGAGCCTACCGAATGCGTGTACGTGGGAGATGCCCAACGCGATATCGAGGCCGGTCGCTGCGCCGGTATGCGGACCCTGGTGGCCTTATACGGGTATTTGGCCGAGGATTCTGATCCCCAATCCTGGGGTGCCGACGGTCTAGTAGAAAGTCCATACCAGATCCTTGCTTGGCTTAAGACATGGACCGCTTGACTTTGCCGGAACTCAAAGGTCAACCCTTAGCCGGCCGCACCTTGCTAATCACCGGAGCAGCTGGAACTTTAGGCAAAGTAGCCGCGTGCGCCTGCGCTGCCGCTGGAGGACGCTTAGTTCTGTTGGACCAGGATGTGGCTGGACTGGAGGCGCTGCGCGACGAAATTTTGACGCAACAGCCAGACGCCGAGCTTGGCCTATTACCCATGGACCTGGCAAGCGCAGAGCCAGAGCATTATCTAAAGCTTACTGAAATTTTGCGTTCTTACACCTCCTCCCTGCACGGCCTTGTCCACAACGCTGCTCACCTGGATTTTCTAGAGCCGTTAGCATGCCTCTCCCCCAAGCGTTGGTTTGTCAGCCTTCAAGTCAACCTCAACGCCCCCTTTCTGCTCACGCGGGCCTGTTTACCGCTTCTCAACGCCAGTGGCGAAGCCTCGGTGGTGTTTACCTCAGATTCGACCGCGCGTTTGGCCCCTGCTTACTGGGGCGCTTATGCGGTAGCCAAAACCGGCGTGGAGACTTTAGCGCGCATCTTGGCTGCCGAGTGGGAAGCGAGAGGCAGCCTGCGCGCTAATATCCTAGTGCCGGGCAAGGTAGCGACTTCCACCCGCCGCCGCGCTTTCCCAGGAGAGGCCGAAGAAAGCTTGACTTCACCGCAATCCTTAGCAAAATTGTATGTTTATCTGCTCAGTTCAGCCAGTCGCGGTCAGAGCGGGTATACTTACTTTCACCAGGATGAACAACATGTATTACGGGCAAGGTGAAAGCGTTCTCCTTCAGCGCGAGGTAGAAGCCGTCCGAGTGCCTGATGGCGCACCGCTCAAGCTGCACAAAGAGGAGCTGGTCACCATCTATCAAGCTTTGGGCGGGAGCTACACGGTCCTTACCGAGGATGGAGTCATGGCCAGGATCTCCGCCAACGACGCTGACGCCTTAGGTAAGGAACCGCCGGCCATTGCCGACCTTAGGGAAGGCAACGACCCAGAGACGGTCAGGCACAACGTATGGCAAGTGCTTAAAACCGTCTACGACCCTGAAATTCCGGTCAACATCGTCGATTTGGGTCTGGTATATCACGTGCGCGTCACCCCCCTCGAAGCGGGCCAAAACCAGGTCGAAATCATCATGACCCTCACCGCCCCAGGATGCGGAATGGGTCCAATCATCCAACAAGATGTAGAAGCGCTGGTTAAGAACCTGCCAGGAGTGGCTAAAGTCTGCGTAGAGGTAGTGTTCGACCCACCTTGGTCGCGCGACATGATGTCGGAAGCTGCCAAGCTGCAATTGGGGATGATATAACCGCACCTTTCTGGCGACGCGTCAATTTTTTGACCTGTACCGCCATTCGAGCCTAAGGTATTGTTTTTATTTTTTCTAATATAAGGCACAAAATTTGCTCTTAAAAATTCGAAGACACTAAAAACTCGATCTATGCGGCAAGAGCAAAGCCCATTAGCAAAACTGCCCCATGCAGCGCCTAGCCAAGCGCTCTCCTTTGAGCAAACTCAACGTCTAGAGCTCATCGGTGCGCTACAGACCACGCTGGTGCTGGAACAACTGCTCGAATTGTTCAGCGGTGAGCTCCAAAAGTGGGTTCCTCACGATGGCTTTTACTATTGCAATCGCCAGCACGGTCTAGAGGTTCAGATTGGCAGAAGAGCGTTGCATCGCTGTCATTACAGTCTGACTTTAGAAGGGCAAGCCCTAGGGGAATTGACTTTGCAGCGCCGCAAGCGCTTTTCTGAGGCAGAACTCAAGACCTTAGAATCCCTGCTCTGCTGCTTGGTATATCCTCTACGCAACGCCCTACTGTATTATCAGGCCCTCAAGCTATGCCATACCGATCCCTTAACCGGAGTGTACAACCGCACAGCTTTGGCAGGTGCTTTCGAACGGGAGTGGAAGCTGGCCCAAAGGCAAAACACACCGCTGTCATTGTTAATTCTTGACATCGATTATTTCAAGAAGATCAACGATACTTACGGCCACCCCATCGGTGATGAGGTGCTGCGGCGAGTAGCCCACAACCTCAAACAGACTGTCCGCACCAGCGACATGGTTTTCCGCTATGGGGGAGAAGAGTTTGTGATCCTGCTCAGCAACACGGCTTTGAAGGGGGCACGAATGCTTGCTGAGAGATTACGTGTTGCCGTCGCCAACATGGAGATGAGCGACATTGCCCCTGGCCTGCACCTTACTGCCAGCCTGGGAGTGGCGGCTTTAAGTCATCCCCAAGAAACCCCAGAGCAGCTTCTCAAGCGCGCCGACGAAGCTTTGTATCACGCTAAACGCCAAGGACGAGATCGGGTAGCTACGATTTGAGTTAAGACAGGCGTGCCGCCATCTGTTCCAGGCATAACTCCAAGGCCTCTTCCCAGGCTATAGGCTGGATAGCAAACGCGTCTTGCAGCGCGTGAGTGTCCAAAACCGAGTAAGCTGGTCGCTTGGCAGGCGTGGGATATTCAGCGCTAGAGATAGCCTTAACCTGAGCTACGCTTTCTGAGAGAAGCCCGAAAGCTTGGGCTCGACGCCGGATTTGACAGGCGAATCCATACCAGCTGGTGTGCCCAGCACAAGTGAGATGATAAGTGCCTAACGTCTCTTTAAGCTCCAAACCGGTTTTGGCCAACATCGAGGCCGTAACTTCGGCGATGAAGCGGCTCCAGGTTGGGGTACCGGTCTGATCGGCCACTACGCCTAACGATTCGCGTTCGCGCATGAGTTTAAGCATGGTGAGCAGAAAATTTTTGCCTCGTTCGCCATAGACCCAGGCGGTGCGCAGGATCCAGTAGGAAGCACCTACAGCACGAATAGCCTCTTCTCCCTCGAGCTTAGTGCGGCCATACACGCCCAAAGGGCCGGTGGGATCGTCCTCGCGATAAGGCCGGTTCAAATCTCCAGCAAATACATAATCGGTGGAGTAATGAATCAAGCCAGCGTCCAGCTTTTTAGCTTCCTCGGCCAGAACGCCTGGGGCCTGGGCATTGACTTTCATGGCCAACTCGGGTTCGGCTTCAGCCCTATCGACCGCCGTATAAGCAGCGCCGTTGACGATCAGCTTTGGTCGAAAACTGCGGACTGCAGCTACCAGACTGTCGGCCTTGGCCAAGTCCACCATTGGCTCAGAGCGACGGTCTAAAGCCACCACCTTGCCTAGAGGGGAGAGCGTGCGACGAAGCTCGAAGGCGAGCTGGCCAGAGCGTCCCAAAATTAGAATCGGTCTCACCGAAGCCTCTTTCCTAGACACGTTAACCAGGCGCTTCAACTTGAATCACTTCAGGGAGTTCAAACAGCGATCGGGGCAAAGGTTCCTCGCGCCAGTCTAAATATTCTAGCACCTCCCCCGGCCCTCCTGGCCGGATCACCACTTCCATTGGTAACGCAGCCGTTTGCCGACGCGCTTCTACGTTTATCCCAAAAGCGCTGCCAGTCATTGCATGAAAGCTCACTCCAGGCAGCGGTGGCAAAGAAGGTGTCGCTACTCCCGGCAGCAGCTGAGAACGCGCCTGGACAAAAGCGCTTACCCAGCCGGGATCACCTCCAGGCAGGGCTAACAACACCTCGGCTGGTGCGACGTTGGGATTAATTCCGGCCTGACCACTATGCACCGTCACCAGCGGCAAAAGCGCTCGCGTCAGATCCGGCGTCATCCCCAACACCAAACCCACCTCCACCACCGAGTTGAAAGGAGCATCAGCCGGTTCGTAGCTCAAACCGGCGGCGCGGTAGTCGTCAGCCTCTGCGCCTCCTACATGGCGGTCGCGATCGCCGTCGCGCCAGTCGAGAATAGCTGCAGCAATGCCTGCCGCCCGCGCAGGATCCCCGCTCAGGTAAGTCAAAATGGCTTTAAGCAGCGTTTCGTCGGCTTGATTGAGATCGATCTTGCCGCCTTCATCCACGATTTGCACGCGAGTCTCAACTGGACCCCAAGTCAAGGCGTAAACGCTGCCATCAGCGCGCCAGCGCAGATGGGGATCCGGCTGAGTGAGCATGAAAATGGCATAATGGACAGCTGCCTCAGCAGCGGCCCGAAGCTGGGCAGCCTCGGCCATATTCACTGCAAGCTTAGCCTCGCGCCGCATCCCTAAACCAAAGCTGGCCGCCAATAAACTCAAGATGGCTACCAACCACAATACCACTACCAAGACAACGCCGATTTGGCGCACCATAAAAAACGCCTATTCCAGCACGTCCGGCCTTAACCCGAGCCCTGCGGCTGCCATCTGGATAGGTAAGGGAATGACGTATGGCGGCCAGTTCTCCCCTTTACGGATTACCTCGACCCATACTGCTTTAGGTAGCACGGTACCTTCCCAGCGCTCTTTCCATCGCCCAGGCTCGCCGCTCCCCTCTTCCCAGTAGGCAAACCGCACCGTCAAAACGTCCTCCAAGAGGACTTGGTCGCGCGCCTCTTCTTCCCCTTCTACAATCGTACCGTCGGCCTTGGCAATACGGACTTTTAAATCCTGACCTCGGGGGCGTTTGGGGGCAAGATATAAAGTGAAGCGCTGCAATCCCTGGGCACCCGGCGTATGCAATAGATACGCGATAAAAGTCAGCTCTTGCGAGGTACCCGAAAATCCAAACGCCTGGGCCTCGACCGAACCAGGCCAAACTCGCGCCTGCCCCAGGACTTGGCGCAAAAAGCGCTCCAGGGCCATCCGTCCTCCGAGTTTGTCAGCGCGCACTTCCCCCCCCTCCCAAGACCGGCTCGCAAGCGCCAGCGTCCCAAAAACTAAAGGTAACATGAGGCCGAACAGGGCCAGCGCGATCAATACCTCAAGCAAGGTAAAGCCTTTACCGACCCGCATCCCCTCTCTCCCCAACCCGTAAAGTGGTCAACGTGTATTCCCGCCCACGCCCCGCCTCAGTCCAGCCCACCGCCACTTCGACTTGAAAAAGCTGCCAATGTGGATGTTGGGCCAACTGAAGCGGAAGGCGAAAAGGCATCACTTTGAGCTGCCAGCGATAATCGGACCATTCTCCCTGATATCCTCCCTCTGCTAGGGGAATCTCGGTGCCGATCCGGGCCAGCTGCGATTGAGCCAGACTCGCGGCCTGCGCGAGCCGCTCGGTATCTCCCAGAAGCCGGGCACCGCCCCCAAAGGCCTGGAGCAAGACAACAAGCGAAAGCGCCAATACGGTAAAAGCGACCACCACTTCAAGGAGAGAAAAGCCTCGTTCAACCTGCATGCTCCCTCACGGTCACGCGGCCAGTCAACCAATTGACGTCTATTCGCTTTGCCAATCCGCCCAGGCGCAAGACGATCCGCCCGCCCGTGGCCGAACCGTCTGGGAAGAAGCGGATATAGCCTTGGGTAGGGCTGCGAAGTTCCGATTGCGCGGTATGCAAACCCAACTCGATGGCCTGCGGCAAGCGCTGGGGGTCACCGCCATCGATCTGGTAAGTGTGGGCGGCTACATCCAGAGCAAAAACCGCTTCTCGCCCTTGAGACAGCGCAATGCCCCGTGCCTGACGCAAACCCGAAACCACTTCCCGTACTGCGGCTTTAAAACGTGCGCCCTCCAGCGCGCGGCCGAAGTTCGGCGTTACATAGGCTAAGCCCAAAGCCACAAGCCCCAGCACGACGATCAATTCAAGCAAAGTAAATCCGCGCTCAAAACGCCAACTCATTGACGCTCACCACGGCCACTAGGATAGACATGATGATCGCCGCGATCGCCACCCCTAAGCCCACAATTAAGGCCGGCTCGAGCAAAGTCAACAAGCGCTGCACGGTAACCTTGACCTCGGCTTCGTACACCTCGGCCATTTTGGAGAGCATATGGGAAAGCCGTCCAGTCTCTTCCCCCAGTTTGATCATCTGCAGAGCTAAAATCGGAAAATACCCGGATTCCTCCAGCGCCGCCGACATCTCCCCGCCTTCCTTAAGGCGATCCCCTGCCCGGGCGACCGCCTCCACCAGCACTAAGTTGTTCAAAGTGTCTTTGACGATCCCCAGGGCAACCAATAAAGGCACGCCTGCCTGGAGCAAAGTTGAAAGCGTCTGCGCCAGGCGGGCCACATCCAATTTGACCAATAACTCCCCCAACAAAGGAAGCTTGAGCAGCCAGCGGTGAAAGCGATAGCGCACTTCCGGACGCGCCAGTCGAGTTTGGATTAATCTCGCCGCGCCTAGCCCAGCAACCAGGACGAACAGCCCATAACTTCGAATGCCCGAGGCGATAGCCATCACGATTTGGGTTGGCACGGGGAGTTCCTTACCAGCGCTTTGGAACATCTCCTCAAACTGCGGCACCACGAAGGTGAGCAAAGCAAGCAAGGACAAAATCGCCATCACCACCAGGATCGCTGGATAAATCAGGGCGGTCAGGACGCTGGCACGGAGAGCTTGAGTGCGTTCTAAGTAATCGGCGAGCCGCTCCAGCACGCTTTCTAACGCTCCTCCCGCCTCGCCGGCCCGTACCATGCTTACATAAAGCCTAGGAAACAAGCCGCCTTCGGCTTCCAACGCCGCCGACAGCTGGGCTCCGCCTTTGACTTGTTCCAGGATCCTAAGCGTTAACTTGTTGAGCGCGGAATCTTCCGGAAACACCGACAGCAACACTTTGAGTCCGCGGTCCAGAGGCAAACCCGCAGAAAGCAAGGTAGCGAGCTCTCGGGTAAACAAGGTAAGCTCTTTGGATTTCAGCTTTCCCTTGCGCCATCCCGGCCACAACCAATTTAAGGCACCGGTTGTGGGCGCAACCCGAATGGGCAAAAAACCCTCTTCCTGCAACTGGCGGACTAGAGTCGCCTGATCCTGGGCATCGCGCAAAGTTTCGACGATTTCCCCATCGCGGTTGACGGCTTTGACGATGAAAGTAGGCATCAGACGTCGGTGGTGACGCGCAGGACTTCCTCCAACGTGGTCATCCCGGCAATGGCTTTCTTAAGGCCATCCTGGTACATAGTGAGCATCCCCCCTTCGATCGCGACCTGTTCGATCTCGCGCGCCTGGGCATGCTGCAGCACCAAGCGGCGAATGGGATCGGACATGACCAAAAATTCCATAATCGCTAGCCTCCCCCGATAGCCTATGCCGTTGCAATGCCCACACCCCACCGGGCTATATAACACCGGCTCGCTCCCGGCCAAAAAGCGCTTAAGCCCGGTCTCCTCAGCCACCTCTGGCAGCACTGGGTAAGGAGCCTTGCAGCGATCGCACAAGCGTCTAACCAAACGCTGGCCCAAAATACCGTTGACAGTGGAGGTGATTAGGTAGTCTTCCAACCCCATGTCCAACAGCCGGGTAACTCCGCTTGCGGCATCGTTGGTGTGCAGCGTAGACAGCACCAAATGGCCGGTCAGCGCTGCCTGGACTGCGATTCTGGCCGTCTCCAAATCGCGCATCTCGCCGATCATAATCACATCCGGATCCTGGCGCATGATAGACCGTAAAGCGTTAGCGAAGGTCAAGCCAATCGCTGGCTTGACTTGAATCTGATTGACCCCGGTCAGCTGGTACTCCACTGGATCCTCGACAGTGATGATCTTGCGCTCGGGCCGGTTGAGTTTGTCCAGGGCCGTGTAAAGCGTGGTGCTTTTGCCGCTGCCGGTAGGGCCGGTGATGAGAATGATGCCATGGGGCAAGTCGAGCACACTCAAGAACCGCTTTTGCACCTCAGGAGCAAACCCCAGCGCGGCAAAATCCAAAGTCACCTGTTCCTTGTCTAGAAGACGGATCACTACGCTCTCGCCGTATAAGGTAGGCACGGTAGAAACCCTAAGATCCAGCTCCCGCCCCTGCACTTGGACCTTGATCCGTCCATCCTGCGGCAGGCGCCGCTCGGCGATATTGAGGTTGGCCATCAGTTTGACCCGCGAGATCACCGCGGCTGTGGATCGCACCGACGGCGCGTCGATATGGCGCAATATTCCATCTATTCTAAGGCGCACTTGGAGCTTATCCTCGAACGGCTCGATGTGGATATCCGAAGCCCGCAGTTCCACCGCCTGCTGGAGGATTTGGTTAACGGTGCGGATCACCGGCGCCTCTGAAGCCATATCTTTGAGGTGTTCAACATCGGTCTCATCCAGCTCCGCGTCGAAAGTCTGGATACCGGTCTCCGCTGGATTCTGCTCGTATTGGCGCTTTAAAGCGTTATCGATCTCAGTGAGCACCCCCACCCTAAGCTCGATCTCTTTACCGCAGGCTAAAGACAAGGCTTCCTCTATAAACCCGTCTAGCGGATCGGCCACAGCCACGATCAGCCGGCCGTCTTGCTCAGCCACCCCGACCGCGTGGCGCAGGCGCAAAAAGCGGAAAGACACGTTCTCCGGCAATGGGGGAACGACAGGATAATCGGCAGCTGCCACTAGCTTAAGACCAGTCGCTTCGGCTAACGCCTCAGCCACATCTCTCTCAGCCACTAGCCCTAGGCGAACCAGCAATACCGGCAGCGTATCCTCGCCAGTCTCCTCCAGCACCCGGCGGGCGCGCTGAAGGTCAGTTGGGCGGAGCTTGCCCGCCTCGATCAAGCGTCGGGCGAAATCTTCATAAGAGGAAGTCTCCGTCAAGGCTTCAACCGCGACGGCAACCATACCGTTCTCTCCAAATTTAAGTTTTTTTCGAAGAATCGCGGCCTTTGTACGGAATTTGCTCCGAAACCGAAATCCCGCTCCCCGGCAGGCCAGCCGTGACCCGCACCCCGCCGCGGCCAAAAGTCAACCAGAAGCCTGGGTGCCCTACCGATACGGAAATCCCAGTTTTAGCTAAGTTCAGATAGATTAGACCCGGAATAAGAGGAATGCGACGCTGGAAGCGAAGATACATTACTACTGTTGCCGTTTGTACATAACGCTCTCTGGATGGGGCGACAGGTGCCGATCACGCTGAATCAAACAGATATTGCCTCTTTGACCCGGTGGTTATAAGTCAAGTTCGCCAGCATGCAGCTAAAAATCAGTTGCCAGGTGCCACTGGCGTCAGCCACTCAGGGTGACTGCTTAAACGGCCATGGACGTAGTCGAAATACAAACTCTGAAGCTTTTCGGTGATCGGGCCGCGGCGACCTGAGCCAATAAGGCGGCCATCAACCTCGCGGATCGGAGTGATCTCAGCAGCGGTGCCCGTAAAGAACGCTTCATCGGCGATATAGACCTCATCGCGGGTGATGCGCTTTTCGATCACTTCCAGCCCGATCTCGCGGGCGATAGTAATGACCGTGTCGCGGGTGATGCCTTCCAGTACCGCCGTCAAATCCGGTGTATAAAGCTTCCCCCGACGAACGATAAATAGGTTTTCGCCGCTGCCCTCGGCCGCATAGCCCTCAGAATCCAACAGCAAAGCCTCGTCGTAGCCGCACTCTAAGGCTTCCTGCAAGGCGAGCATAGAGTTGACGTAGTTGCCGTTAGCTTTGGCTTTGCACATTAAGCTGTTGACATGGTTGCGAGTAAAGGAGGAAGTGCGCACTCTTATCCCGCGGCTTAAATTCTCGGCGCCCAAATAGGCTCCCCATTCCCACGCTGCCACCATCACGTGAACTTTAAGGTTGTCGGCTCTAAGCCCCATGCCTTCAGCGCCGTAAAAGCACATTGGACGAATGTAAGCGCTGTCTAAGCGATTGCGCCAGACAGCTTCGCACTGGACGCGGTTTAATGTCTCTCGGCTGTAGGGAATCTCCATGCGCATGATATGAGCCGAACGGAACAAGCGGTCGGTGTGATCTTGAAGGCGAAAGATCGCTGTGCCGTGCTGGCCGTAATAAGCCCGCAGCCCTTCGAATACTCCACCGCCATAATGGAGGGTATGGGTCAAAACGTGCACCTTGGCCTCGCGCCATGGCAGCCATTCGCCATCCAGCCAGATCTCGCCGTCTCTGTCGTACATTAGCATCTTCAAGTCTCCCCTCGAGGTTCTTCGATCAATCGTCGCCATAGGCGTATCACCTCGGCCCGCTCCTGGCGAAATTCTCCCTGCGCAATTAAGCCAGGGCGGTCTTCCAGCGCGAGGCGATGGAGGCAAGTCCTGAACTCAAGATAGGCGTCCTGCAGAAAATGCGCCTCGCTTCGCTCCAGCCATCCGACCTCCGCCAACGCATCGAGAAGGCGCAAGGTATCAGTGTAACGAAATGCCTGCGGACACCTGTAGGCATGGGCCAAACATCCAAATTGTACAATAAACTCGACATCGACCACACCGCCTAAGCCATGCTTAAGGTCGAACTGGGCGGCATCGGAACGATCCAAATGAAAGCGCATTTTATCCCGCATCTCCTTAACCTCTCGGCGCAAAGCGGCGAGATCGCGCTTTCGGCATAAAATAGCAAGACGCATTTGGGCAAAGGCGCGCCCCAGATCGGGATCGCCGGCCACCGGCCTTGCCTTGACCAAGGCCTGGTGCTCCCAGGTCCAAGCCGACTCAAGCTGATAGCGTTCAAAAGCCGCCAAGCTAGTAACTAAAAGACCGGCATTGCCGCTAGGGCGCAAGCGCATGTCTATCGAATACAAGACCCCAGACAGCATGGGCGCAGTTAAAATGTGAATCAAACGCTGACCCACGCGGGCGAAAAATTGGGCAAGCGGAATCGATCGCGAGCCTACCGTCTCAGCCTCGGCCTCCCCGCGGTAGACAAACACCAAATCTAGATCCGAACCATAACCCAATTCTATCCCCCCTAACTTGCCGTAGCCGATGATAGCAAAGTCTCGCACTGCCTCTGCGTCTGCGCCCGGAGGCAGGCCGAATTTGGCCGCCACTTGCCACCAGGCCAACCGCAAAGCTGTCTCCAGGACAACCTCAGCGATCGCGGTCAGATAATCGCTGACTACCCGAGTAGGAATAGCCGAAGCGATGTCCGCTGCCGCCACGCGCAACACCTGAGCTTGCTTGAAGTGGCGCAAAGCGTTGAAAACCGCTTCGTCGTCGCTTAGCTCTAAGCCTTTCAGCCGCTGCTCCAGATCCGTCTCGAGCAGCTGGCGGGTAAGCGGCGCATAGAGGGTACGCGGGTCGATCAGTTCATCCAAAAGCAGCGGAAATCGCGCTAACTGTCCGGCAATCCAAGGACTAGCGGCCACCAACTTAATCAGCTGCTGTAAAGCGCCCGGATTCTCAGCGAGCAAAGTCAAGTAAACGCTGCGGGAAGCGATGGCCTCAAGCAGATTCAAAAGGCGCGGCAAGGCCTTATCTGGGCAAGGGCTTTGGCCAGCCCTCTCTAGCAGGCTAGGCATGAGCCGGTCTAATTCCGCCAGCGCTTTAGGCGTTAGCATGCGGATCGTGCGGGAATGACGGAAAGCTCTAAGCCGTTCCCATCCTGTTTTTGGGTCGCCATACCCCATCTGTGCCAGCAAGTCGAGCGAGCGCGCCTCCTCCGTTCCATGCCAAACCTCAGCCCCTAAAATTTTGCCTCCGCCCTCCTGGGGTAAAGCAAATACCTGCTCGAACAAAGTTTGGACTGTGCACCGCACCTTATCCAGCTGAGTTTGAAACACTTCCCAACTGGGGGCCCCCATTCCCACCGCCAGGCGCAGCCTACCCACCTCATCCTGAGGTAAGCGCTGGGTTTGCTCGTCGGCATACTGCTGCAGGCGATTTTCCACCTGGCGCAGGAAGCGATAAGAGGACACCAACGCATCTGCCTCCTCCGCTGGCAGCAGGCCCAATTCCTTAAGGTGGGCTAAAGTCACCAGTAGGCGCCGCTCTCTGAGTACTGCCTCCTGACCGCCGCGGATAAGCTGGAACACTTGAGCGATAAACTCGATCTCGCGGATCCCGCCTGGCCCCAGCTTGATGTCGTCTAGCCGGTCGCGGCGCCTGAGCTCCTCCATGATTTTGCGCTTGAGCTCGCGCAATGCAGCTAAGGCTCCATAATCCAGGTAACGGCGATACACGAAAGGCTGCAAGCTCTTGAGCAAGCGCGCGCCGGCCTCTAAATCACCAGCGACTGGCCGTGCTTTGATCAGAGCGTAACGTTCCCAATCCCGGCCCTGCGATTGGTAATAGATGTCCATAGCATCAAAGCTCCAAACCAGAGGGC
The DNA here is from genome assembly GCA_026415315.1 of Methylohalobius sp. GTDB lineage: Bacteria > Pseudomonadota > Gammaproteobacteria > Methylococcales > Methylothermaceae > Methylohalobius. Next base: position 35,062 of record JAOAHI010000008.1, on the reverse strand, counting down.
CGCTGTCACCGAACGGGCGCAACCTAGTATCGACCCGAAAAGCAAAACCGTCTTCCGTCAGGGCCTGCAGCGCCTTGATTAAATCTTGGCCCAGGCGATGGTAAAACTCCTGGTAACGGGTTCCGCGCCGATCAGCCAGTACCCCATCGTGTTCAAAGGCAAAAATGAGGTCGATGTCGGAGGAAAAATTGAGCTCTCCCCCTCCTAGCTTCCCCATCGCCAGAACCACTGGAAGTTGTGGCTGACCATCAGGTCGATAAGGTGTGCCAAAGCGCAGGCAGGCACGCTCAAACAGCCACGCAAGCGCAGCTTGCAAACAAGCTTCGGCAAGCGAAGAGAGATCGCGTAAGGTATCATCCAAGCTGGCCCAACCGGCGATGTCACGCCAAGCGATGCGCACCATCTCGCGGTTGCGGAAACGGCGCAGAATCTTTTGCAGCTCCGCCATTTCTGCAGCTTCTTTTACAAGGGCGGATAGCTCCCTCCAATACTCGCGCGTCGGCGCCAAAAGGTCACCGCTGGTCACCAGCTCTTCAAGCATTTTAGGACGCCTTATGCATTGCTCGACGACAAACCGGCTGACGGCAAAAACCCGGGGCACGCTCGCTAGGATTTGCTCATCGAAAGGAGAAATCCCCCCGTTTTCCAGATACTGTTGCCACCCCTGTTCGGCGGCCGAGCGCAGTGGAGAGGGTAGGGAGAAAAAATCCGGCTTAGCCACAGGAAAATTAGAGGCTAGGCGATCCTGGGCCTAGGTGCGTCCGCTCATACACTTGCTGGCATTGCAGACAGCGCTTAGCGGTCGGATAAACCGTAAGCCGCTCGGCGTCTATGGGCTGCTCGCAATCAATGCAAATGCCGTAACTCCCTTCCGCGATTCGAATCAGAGCAGCATCTATGTCGCGAATTTCCTGCACATGCCGGTCGATACCAGCCAAATTGAGGTCGACCAGAAGGTCTGCCACCGCCTCTTCCTCCACATCGTGGACCCGTCCGGCCAATTCGATGTATTGTTCGTCATCGCTTTTTAAAAGCTCGCTGCGAATCTCCTCGCGCAGCGCCCGATAACGCTCTTTTAAGCGTCTTTTGAATTCATTTAGTTGGGATTCAGTCAGTGCTTGTTCCATCTTTTCACCTAAAACGCGAAACTTGCCAAATGGATGGGGAATTCCAAATAGGTTTATAATCGAAAAGTTATTAAATAGGAGGTTGGCAAAAAATGAAAGCTGGTTTTGTTCTTTTTGCCCTACTCGCCGTGATTTTTGTGCTCCCCGTTACCTGCTCTGGCAGTCGGGAAATCCACGCTTCTTCCCTAAAAACAGCCTATCAATCGGCACGCATAGTAAAGAACTATATCCGCGACGATTCCGAACGCTTGGCGTTTCAAATCGCCTTCGGTACCCTGGAGCAAATCAAGACCGAAGAGGGGGGACAATCCGCCTTCTTAAAAGCAGTAGACGGTAAAAAGGCCCAAGAGGTCATTGCCCTCGCCCGAGAGGAAGTCAACGCTCGCATCGCCAAAGGTGATAAGCGCTTCGCCCAGTACCAGTCGTGGGATGACATGGTCCAGCAATTGACCAAAAGCACCCCCAAAGTGCTGGGTAGCGAACGCGAGCAACGCCCCTACGAATAAGCAGGCAATCCACCACGGCTGCCCCTGAGCCAGCCTTACTTTGCAGGAGGGCACCAAGAAAAGCCGCCATAGAAAATGAATATCCCTCTCGCTCCTACCGCTCGAGGGCAGTAAAATAAATTTATCGTAAATTGAAAAAACGCCCATGCGCACAAGCCAATTCCCCTTGCATACCATTAAGGAAACGCCGACCGAAGCTGAAATTGTAAGCCATCAACTAATGCTTCGTGCCGGCCTTATCCGCAAGCTGGCCTCGGGCTTATACACCTGGTTGCCACTGGGGCTTCGGGTGCTGCGCAAGGTCGAGCGCATCGTGCGCGAAGAAATGGACCGCGCCGGGGCTTTAGAGCTTTTGATGCCGGCGCTGCAGCCAGCGGAATTGTGGCGCGAATCCGGGCGTTGGGAGCAATATGGGCCGGAGCTGATCCGTCTTAAAGACCGCCACGAGCGGGAATTCTGCCTAGGTCCCACACACGAGGAAATCATCACCGATCTGGTACGTTCAGAGATCAAAAGCTACAAGCAGCTGCCGGTCAATTTCTACCAGATCCAGACCAAATTCCGGGATGAGATTCGGCCGCGTTTCGGCGTCATGCGCGCGCGCGAGTTCATCATGAAGGACGCTTATTCCTTTCATCGCGATGTCCAGTCGTTGCAGGAGACCTACACTGCAATGCATGATGCCTACAGCCGAATTTTCACGCGCTTAGGCTTGGAGTTTCGCGCGGTACTGGCTGACACCGGCGCGATCGGCGGCCATCTCTCGCACGAATTCCATGTCCTAGCCGACACGGGCGAGGATGCGATCGCTTTCTCCACAGAGAGCGACTATGCAGCTAACGTGGAGCTGGCAACAGCCCTGCCACCGACCGAAAAGCGCCCCTCCCCCTCTGAGCCCTTAGCGTTGGTGGACACTCCCGGTCAGCATACGGTGGAGGAAGTCAGCCGTTTCTTGGGGATAGAGCCAACGCGCATCCTTAAGACTCTGATCGTCAAGGGCCCAGAAGGGGAACTGGTGGCTTTGGTGCTGCGCGGTGACCACCAGCTCAACCCGATCAAAGCGGCCAAACACCTAAAGCTTAAGGCACCTTTAGAGCTGGCCTCGGAGGCTGAAATTCGCGCCACCGTCGGCTGTGGGCCTGGGTCGTTAGGACCTGTGGAGCTAGATATTCCGGTACTCTGCGACCAAAGCGCTGCAGTGTTAGCTGATTTTGTCTGCGGTGCCAACCAAGACGGCAAACACTACCGGGGAGTCAATTGGGGGCGTGACCTGCCGCTGCCAGAAGTGGCGGATTTGCGCTACGTGGTCGAAGGCGACAAAAGTCCAGACGGCCGAGGTACCCTCAAGATCCGCCGCGGTATCGAAGTCGGTCACATTTTCCAGCTCGGCACTAAATACTCCGAGGCTCTAGGCGCCAGCATCTTGGATGAAAATGGGCGCGAAGAATTTTTGATCATGGGCTGCTATGGGATTGGCATCAGCCGGGTAGTCGCGGCCGCCATCGAACAAAACCACGACGAACGCGGTATCCTCTGGCCGGAAGCGATTGCTCCTTTCCAAGTGGCTCTAGTGCCGATCAATATGTATCAGTCGGCACATCTTAAAGCCGAGGCAGAGGCGTTGTATCGCGAGTTAGTAAAAGCGGGGTTTGAAGTCCTATTCGACGATCGCCCAGTCCGGCCCGGCGTAATGTTTGCCGACATGGAATTGATCGGCCTGCCTCATCGGGTCGTGCTCAGCGAGCGCCTGCTCGAATCGGGCAAAGTCGAATATCGCCATCGCCGTGACGCTGAAAGCCGAGAAGTAAAGCGCAGCGAGATCATAGCTTGGCTGCAAAAGGCGACCGCAGTAGGATCGCCTAAATGAATGAAATAATCCAAGCTGAAGGCTTGGTCAAGCGCTTTCGCCAGCGCCTAGTCGTCGACCAGATCTCGTTCTGCGTGCGTGCAGGCGAAATCTTAGGATTTTTGGGGCCTAATGGAGCCGGTAAAACCACTACCTTGCGCCTGCTCACTGGGTTCTTGCATCCAGATCAAGGTCAAGTCACCATCTTCGGCTACAACGTCCAGCGTCAGCCGCTTAAAGCTAAGCGCTTCTTTGGTTACTTGCCGGAAGGCAGCCCTCTGTATGGTGAGATGACTTGCCGCGAGTTTCTGGATTTTATCGCCCGCATCCGCGGACTGCATGGAGAGGACAAACGTTCAGCGATCCGCCAAGCGGTCGAGCAGCTAGAGCTAGGAAGCGTTCTTGACCTCGCCATCGATCGCCTATCGAAGGGCTTTAGACGGCGCGTGGGGCTTGCACAGGCCATTCTCCACCGCCCTCCCGCGCTGATCTTAGATGAGCCTACCGATGGTTTGGATCCGATCCAGCGCGCCCAAGTCCTCTCTCTGCTAAAGACACAAGCCAAGTCCTGCGCCATCTTGCTGTCCACCCATCTGTTGGAGGAAATCGAGGCGATCTGCGATCGCGTGCTCATTTTGGCCCAAGGTCACATCCTCCTACAAGCGACCCTCGCCGACGTCGAGTCGGCAGGGGGACTAAAAGCCTTATTTTTTCGCCTGCAAGGCGCGGCCTGATGCGCGTTGTCTGGACCGTTCTCCGGCGCGAATTTTCCGCGTATTTCGCCACTCCTTTGGCCTACCTCTTTTTGTTTATCTTTCAGGCATTAAGCGGTATCTCAACCTTCTTGGTCGGTGGCTTTTATGAGCGTGGGCAGGCTGATCTTACCCCGTTTTTCGATTACCATCCTTGGCTGTATTTGTTTTTAGCGCCTTCGGTTTCCATGCGCCTATGGGCTGAGGAGCGCCGCATAGGCACGCACGAGCTTGTGCTTACCTTGCCCTTGAGCCTAGGCCAAGCGATTTTAGGCAAATTCTTGGCAGCCTGGCTGTTCGTAGGTTTGGCACTGACTTTTACTTTCCCTTTATGGGTAACGGTTAACTGGCTGGGCGACCCCGATAACGGCGCCATTTTAGCCGCCTATTTCGGCAGCTGGTTGCTGGCAGGAGTCTACTTAGCCTTAGGTGAGGCGATCTCGGCGACCACCTCCAGCCAGACCGTAGCGTTCATCGCCACCGCAGCGATTAGCTTTTTATTGACCGCTGCCGGCACGCCAGCGATTTTGCAGATGTTTTTACCTTGGGCACCCGCAAAGCTAATAGACCATATTGCCGAATTGAGCCTGCCGTGGCATTTCCAGACTTTAGCTCGCGGGACGATCGAGCTACAGAACCTTGCGTTCTTCATCCTTATGATCGGGGGATGGCTTGGGGTGTGTGCCTATTTTGTCTCCGCAGCCCAACACAGACGGCGCCCGATCTGGCTCGGGGCGGCTTTGATCTGTCTGGCCGGCGCCCTGGGCAGCGCGTGGCTACCTAGCCTGCGCCTAGATCTGACTGCTGGTCAACTCTATACTCTCTCCCCTGGCACGCGCCAGCTGCTCTCCTCCCTCAGCCAGCCGATTACTTTGGAATTTTATTTTTCCGACCGCGCAAGCCGCGAGCTACCAGGCGTTCGGGCTTATGCGCGAAGGGTGCTAGACCTGCTTAAGGAATATCAGGGCGCTTCAAATCGGGTGCATTTGCTGCGCATTGAGGTGGAGCCTTTCTCTACTACCGAGGACCAGGCCGCATCTCGCGGCCTCAGAAGCGTCCGCTTGGCTCCGGACGCTCCCGAGATTTATTTCGGCCTGGCAGCGGTGGCAAGTTCTGGCCAAACAGCCATTATCCCATTTTTTAATCAGGAACGCGAACGCTACTTAGAATACGACTTAAGCGAGCTCATCGCCCAAGTCAGCCGCTCGCGCCCACCGCGCATCGCCCTTTACGCCGAGCCGGATCTTTTGGCACGCGGCGGCGTCAATCCTTGGAACCAAGCCGCACAGGAGCCTTGGGCCTCACTTGAGCAAGTCGCCCGCTTCTATGCCCTCACTTGGTTGGATAAAAACTTTCGTTCCATTCCCCGGGATGCCGACCTGTTAGTTTTAGTTCATCCCAAAGAGCTTTCTGAAATTAGCTTATATGCCATCGACCAATTCGTGCTGAGCGGCAAACCAGCGCTGATCTTTGTCGATCCTTATGCGGAGCTGGATGGTCCACCGCGCTTTATCGCCCCGATGCGCAGCAAGAGTTCAGACTTAAACCGCCTGTTCCGAGCTTGGGGATTTGAGTGCGACAACGTCCATTTCATCGCTGACGAGGCTTACGCCACGCCGGTCACCGTCGCCCAGGGGCGCCCGCCCTCGCGCCACCTCGGACTGCTCAGCTTGGATCACAACGCCTTAGGCGATGAAGCGATGTTGGCCAGCCTAAACCGGCTGGTGCTGTCCTCCGCCGGAGCTGTCCGTCCTCTGATTCGAGAGGTGCGTTTTATACCATTGATGCGATCCTCTCCCCAGGCTATGGCTATGCCTACAGTGGCCCTAGACTACTTGTTTGATCCGGCGATTTTGTATGAGGCTTTCCGCCCTCAGGGCCAACGTTTTACCCTAGCGGCCATGATAGAAGGGCAAAAGACACCATCGGCTTTTCCCGACGGACCTCCGCCTGGCGCTGACCTTGCCCCCCACCTCAGTCAAGCGCAGGGCCTCATCCGCCTGCTTGTGGTCGGCGACAGCGACATTCTTACCGACCGCCTGTGGGCCAAAATCGAAACCGGTCCGGATGGAGAACGTACGGTAGTCCCCATGAGCGACAACAGTGCGTTCTTGTTGAGCGCCATCGATTACCTAACCGGCCATCCAGATCTCATAAGCATTCGCAGCCGCGGTCGATACCTTCGCCCTTTCACCCGCGTGGAGGCGCTACGACGCCAAGCCGAACAGAGTCTCCGCGAGAGGCTCGAGGCGCTGCGCGAGCAGCTCGCCGCGACTGAACGCGCGCTGCAAGACGCCAAAAATCCGAATATTTATCGGGAACGCCTGCGCCTGCAAGCCGAACTCAGGCAGCTCACCTACCAGTTCAATCAGGAAGTAGAAGCCTTAGGCAATCGCCTGAAGCTGATCAATATCCTGCTGGCTCCGCTTTCCCTGACCCTTTTGGCTTATGCGGCAGCTTTGAGCCTGCGCGCCCTTGCCAAACGGCGCCCGCTGTAAAGGCACGGCGCGCCGTGCTACTAGGTCCAATCTACTTTCTGGCCGATAGTTAGCCCCAGCCGGCCAGCAGCACTGCCCCCATTCACCGCTATCTCGACCAACCCCATCGAGTTACCATACCAGAACGCTTCGCCTGGGGCGGCTTCGCCAAAGGTTCGAGCATAAGCAAACGTTCGGTCGCCGCAGCGTAGCTTGCACCCAATGCGCTCGGGGCAAAACCGAAGGCCGGTGACAGCGTTGCCATAAACGTCCAAATACACGATTTCCGGCAAGTCCCTTGGCCATGCCGCTAAATCTGGGCCAGTCCATGGTTCAAGCACCTCTTCTCGTCTGCCCGTTGCTAGCCAAGCCGCCACTGGTGCAAACAGGTCGCGGCCGTGAAAGCTGGCCGATAACTCTTTAGGTTGCCAAACGATGCGATACCACTCTCGCCGCTGGCTGTGCACGGCCACGGTGTAGAGCAGACCGTTGTCCGGGCCGACGAACCACTTGCCGTCGGCCCAAAGCGCCACTGAGAGGCGCGAGGTCCCTACCCCAGGATCGACCACGCTCAAAAACACCGTCCCTTCGGGCCACCAATCGGCCAAGGCTGCCAAAAGATAACCACTGCGGACTGGATCGGCAGGGGGGGCGTTGTTGACAAGATCTATGACCTCTATTCCCGGCGCCCTCTGCTTGAGCACGGCCAACACCTGCCCCAGATAGGGGCCGAAAGGGCCAAAATCGGTAAAAGTCACTAGCATAGGCGCAGCTTTTCGAGCCCCTCAAAATCAAACAATCTGCGGTCGGCGAGCTGCGACGGTGCCACATGACAGAGGGCGCCGAAAATGGTCTCCACTCGCCCAGGATAACGCACTTCCCATGCCTTAAGCATGGCTTTGACCGCCTGCCGCTCGAGATTCTGCGAACCGCACAGGCTACAAGGGATAACCGGAAACGCTACTTGCCTTGCGTATTCGGCGATATCGGCCTCGCGGCAATACGCCAAGGGGCGAATGACGATGTGCTTTTTATCATCGCTTAACAGTTTAGGCGGCATAGCCTTGAGGCGCCCGCCGTAGAACAAATTCAAAAAGAAAGTTTCTACGATATCGTCTAAGTGATGGCCCAAGGCGATCTTGGTGAAACCGTGCTGCTCCGCAAAACCATACAGGACCCCACGCCTCAGCCTGGAACAAAGGCTACAAGGGGTCTTACCCTCAGGAACAAGCTCTTTGACCACGGCGTAGGTGTCGCGCTCGATGATGTGGAAGGGCACCCCGATCCGCTCGAAATACTCTGGCAGAACCTCAGCAGGAAACCCGGGTTGCTTTTGATCTAAGTTGACCGCTACCACCTCAAAACGCACCGGAGCGGTGCGCTGAAAGTGGAGCAAGAAATCGAGCAGGGTAAGGGAATCCTTGCCGCCAGAAACACAGACCATAATCCGATCTTTTTCCTGGATCATGTTGTAGTCAGCAATCGCTTGCCCGATTTGGCGGCGCAAGCGTTTTTTGAGCTTGTTAAACTCGTAACGCTCGCGATCGGGCCGCTGAGGCTTAGGCTGCAAGCTCGCCTGGCTCATGGTTGGTAGCGCTGGAACACCAAGGTCGCGTTAGTACCGCCAAAGCCGAAGCTGTTGGACATAACTGTGTTGAGCTCGACGTTATCGATTCGCTCGCGCACGATAGGAAACCCTTCAGCTGCAGGATCTAGGCGCTCTATGTTGGCTGAGGCAGCGATGAAATGGTGCTCCATCATTAGCAAGCAGTAGATCGCCTCCATCACTCCGGCCCCACCTAGGGCATGTCCTGTCAAAGACTTGGTCGAGCTAATCGGCGGGATAGCGTCGCCGAACACCTCGCGGATCGCCTCCAGTTCCTTGATATCGCCCACAGGGGTAGATGTACCGTGAGCGTTGATGTAATCGATCTTGTTTTTTACTGTCGCCAGCGCCTGGCGCATGCAGCGCACCGCCCCCTCGCCGGAAGGCTGAACCATATCATAGCCGTCGGAGGTAGCTCCGTACCCGATCACCTCCGCATAAATCTTCGCTCCCCGAGCCAGCGCCAACTCCAAATCCTCCAGTACCACCACCCCGCCGCCGCCGGAGATGACGAACCCATCGCGGTCGGCGTCATAAGCACGCGAGGCGACCTGGGGCCGATCGTTGTACTTACTCGACAAAGCCCCCATCGCATCGAAAATCAAAGTCAAAGTCCAGTCCACCATCTCGCCGCCACCAGCGAAGACCCGGTCCTGTTTTCCCATCTGGATCAACTCTACGCCATGGCCTATGCAATGAGCACTGGTAGAGCAAGCCGAACTGATGGAGTAATTTACCCCTTTAATCTTAAACGGCGTAGCTAAACAAGCCGAATGAGTGCTGGACATCGCTCTTGGTACCCGGTATGGGCCAACTTTTTTGATTCCACGCTGGCGCAATATGTCGGCGGCCTCGACGATGTCGCGGGTAGAGGGCCCCCCAGACCCCATTACGATTCCAACCCGCTCGTTGGAGACTTGGTCCTCGCTCAAGCCAGCATCGGCGATCGCCTGCTGCATGGCCAGATAATTGTATGCTGCCCCGTCGCCCATAAAGCGATATATCTTACGGTCGATCAGTTCGGCCGGATCGAGCCGAATCGGCCCATAGACTTGGCTGCGTAAACCCAGCTCTCGGTATTCCTGGGATTGCTCAATGCCGCTTTTGCCAGCACGGAGCGAAGCCAAAACTTCTTGGCTGTTGTTGCCAATACTGGAGACAATTCCAATACCGGTGATCACCACCCGTCTCATGACCCTAAAAAGCCTCCGTCGAGGTAAACAGACCCACCCGCAGGTCGCTGGCTTCATAGATAACCTTGCCGTCGCACTCTAACCTGGCATCGGCGATGCCCATCACTAGCTTGCGCAGCATGACTCGTTTGAGATCGACCTGGTAAACCACGTGCTCATGGCTGGGCAAAACCTGTCCTCGGAACTTGACCTCCCCGCATCCCAGCGCTCGGCCTCGCCCCGGCGCCCTCATCCAGCCTAGGAAAAACCCTACTAACTGCCACATAGCATCCAGTCCAAGACAACCAGGCATAACTGGATCCTCGGCGAAATGGCAGCGGAAAAACCACAAATCCGGCTTGATGTCGAGCTCGGCAATAACTTCGCCTTTGCCGTATCGCCCCCCCTGGTCACTGATATGCGTGATTCGATCGAACATCAACATGGGAGGCAACGGCAGCCGTGCGTTTCCTGGCCCGAATAGCCTCCCATGCGCGCACTCGAGCAACTCTTCGTAGGTATAACTGTTCTTTTTCTTAAACCCCATGCCAATGTGCGACAATTAAACAAGTTATTATACAGGCAAGAACCGCTCTCGCTAACAACTCAACTTGCCAACATATTAAGTTAAGGATAAAAAATGCGTTGTTGGACTAGTTTAGCATGGCTGATGGCTCTGCCTTCTCTCGCGCTCGCAGGTGAGGCTACTGAGCTAGCGACCTTCCCCCTGGCCTGGGTCTGCTTGGGTCTGTTTGTCCTGGCTTATTTAGTGGTGATGCTGGAAGAGGTCATAGACCTTCACAAATCCAAGCCCATGCTGCTTGGCGCCACTGCGATTTGGGTGGTGATTTCGCTCCTCAACCGAGAGCTAGGGATTCCGGCCGAGCACGTTCACGGGATTCTGCGAGCAGAACTGGTAGAGTACGCCGAATTGTTTTTGTTTTTGCTCGCTTCGACTACTTATATCAATGCCTTAGACGAACGTAATACCTTTAAGGCTCTGTGCGCCTGGCTCATCCGCCATCGTTTGGGTTATAGGCAATTGTTCTGGGTAATCGCTGTAGTTACTTTCTTCTTGTCCACGGTAGTCAACAACCTAACTTGTGCTCTAGTCGTCGGCACCGTGGTGCTGGCTGTAGGAAAAGACAACCCACGTTTCATCGCAGCTTCATGTCTGATCGCAGTCATAGCCGCCAATGCCGGTGGAGCTGCCAGTCCATTCGGAGACATCACTAGCCTGATGGTCTGGCAAGACCACAAGCTGGATTTCTTACAATTTTTCCCACTGTTTTTCCCGACCTTAGCCAACTTTTTGGTTCCAGCGCTGGGGCTGCATTTCGCCATCCCTAAGGGAGCCCCTGCTTTTAGAGAACAAGACGCTGTAGCTTTAAAACCCGGGGCGTGGACGATCCTAGCGTTGTTTTTCTTGACTATCCTTCTCGCCGTCCTCTACGAACAAGTGTTTGCCCTGCCTGCTTACCTGGGAATGATGACCGGTTTGGCCTGCCTGATGTTTCACGCTTACTGGCGGCAAAAGCGGCTGGGACAGGCGTGCGACATCTTCCATCAGATCCGCGAGGTCGAATGGGACACTTTGCTTTTTTTCTTCGGCGTGGTGTTCGCAGTCGGAGGGTTGCGCTATTTGGGCTATCTGACCTTAGCCTCCCATTTTTTGTATGAAGGGCTAGGACCAACGGCTGCTAATATTTTGGTTGGTTTCTTGTCGGCAGTGATCGATAACATTCCGCTGATGCTGGCCGTGCTCCATATGGATCCGGCAATGGACATCCATCAATGGCAGCTCGTCACGCTCACTGCTGGAGTAGGAGGCTCGATGCTGGCGGTAGGATCCGCCGCCGGAGTGGCGATGCTCGGTCAAGCGCGGGGGTTTTATACTTCGCTGTACCACCTGCGCTGGAGCCCCCTGGTAGCATTGGGGTATCTGGCCAGCATAGGCGTACACTACTGGCTTAACGGGGTTTAACACCCAGCCAGGCCACCAACAAGGCGAGCACGTTGATTGCAGCGGCAACGCCATAGACCCACTGGGCGCCGGCAGTCTGCCACCAGGCCCCCGCTAGGAAGCTTCCCACCATTCCCCCAAGGCCGAAGCTCAAGCTGCTATATAAGGCCTGCCCCTTGCCCTGATGAGGCGCGCTAAAATAGCTTTGCACTAACTGCATCGCTACGGCGTGGTTGACGGCAAACGTGGCTGCATGCAGAAGTTGCGCCACTACCAAAATTTCCAGCCGCCTCACTCCAAAACCGATCGCTAACCAGCGCAGCGCGCCCAAAGCCAAAGCCGAAAGCCACAAACTGCGCAAGGCCGCCCAGCGCAATAGAAAAGGAAAACCTAAAAACAATGCGATCTCAGCGGCTACTCCTAGGCTCCAAAGTACCCCTGTGGTCAGCCCAGAGTAGCCGCTTTGCTCCAAGTAAATTGAGTAAAAAGCATAATAAGGCGCATGAGCGACTTGCACTAAAAACACCACCAGTAAGAAGGCAAGTACTGGACCTTGCCTAAGCACTTGGCGCCATGAACCAGGACAGCTGACTGCAACCGTGACCTCCTCTGATTCCGGTACCAACTGCACGCTCAGCCAAATCAACCACAGCAAAGCAGCAAGCGCCTGAGGCAAAAGCACAATGCCCAACCAGTCAATCCCCACTCCCAAGCCCAAAACCGCCAAGATAAACCCCACTGACCCCCACAGCCGGATCCAAGAGTAACACCCAGCTGCCACGCCCAGATGAGCCAGGGTCAGGGCCTCAAACTGGGATAAAGCGGCGCTCCAAAAAACGCCAAAAGCCAGGCTTACCCACAACAGCCCCCAGTACCCGGAAACGCGAAATACCAGCAAAAACCAGGTCGCAGCCAGAAAACAGGCGAGCCGTACCCATGCTACCCGCCGCCCGCTCAAATCGGCCAGCCAACCCAACAGATTGGGCGCAATGACTTTAGTGGCCGCAAGCCCAGCGAGCACTATCCCGATCTCCTTGGGAGTTAGCCCCTGTGTTTGTAGATACAGCCCCCAGTAAGGCAAGATCGCCCCTAGGCTAGCGAAATAGCAAAAATAGAAAATGCCTAGACGCAGATAAGGAATAGGACGTCTCAAGGGAGTCAGACGGAAGCCGGAATCGGGGGAAAAGGTGGCTCCACTTCCAAGTTTTGAGCGCGGTGGCGCAGGTAATGATCCATCAACACCAAAGCCACCATAGCTTCGGCGATGGGAGTGGCGCGAATTCCAACGCACGGGTCGTGGCGTCCTTTGGTAATCACTTCTGTGGCCTGACCCCTAAGATCGATGGTTTTTGCTGGCAGGCGCAAACTGGAAGTCGGTTTTAAGGCAATATGGACGACGATATCTTGGCCGGAGGAAATCCCCCCCAAAATCCCACCGGCGTGGTTGCTCAAGAACCCGTGCGGGGTAAGCTCGTCGCGGAATTCCGAACCTTTAGCAGCCACGCACCGGAAACCATCGCCGATCTCCACGCCTTTGACCGCATTGATGCTCATCAGCGCGTGGGCGAGATCGGCGTCTAACCGATCAAATACCGGCTCGCCTAAACCTGGCGGAACATGGCTCGCCACCACTGTGATCTTAGCTCCCACCGAATCGCCCGATTTTCTAAGCGCATCCATGAACTCTTCTAACTGCGGCACCTTGTCTGGATCCGGGGAAAAAAACGGGTTTTCCTCCACCGCCTCCCACGAGACCACCTCCAGAGGAATCGGTCCCAGTTGCGCAAGGTATCCTCGAATCACGATTCCCACCCGCTCGCGCAGGTATTTTTTAGCAATTGCCCCGGCCGCCACCCTTGCCGCCGTCTCTCTAGCGCTGGCGCGGCCGCCCCCGCGCCAGTCGCGAAAGCCGTATTTTTGGGTATACGTGTAGTCGGCGTGTCCCGGCCGGAAACGATCAGCCAACTCGGTGTAATCCTTGGAGCGCTGGTCGACGTTTTCGATCACCAAGCCGATGGAGGTACCGGTGGTTTTACCTTCGAAGACTCCGGACAAAATCCTCACTCGATCCGGTTCGCGGCGCTGGGTAGTATGGCGGGATTGACCCGGCCTACGTCGGTCGAGGTCTTTTTGGATGTCTTCCTCAGACAGTTCCAAACCCGGAGGACAACCATCTACGATCGCTCCCAAGGCTGGGCCATGGCTTTCACCGAACGTCGTGACCGTAAACAGCTTGCCAAAAGTATTGCCCGACATAGTTAGGCTTGAAATTCGGACTTGTAACGCTGTAATTCTTCGTAAGTGAGCAAAAACACGCCGTCGCCGCCGCGGGCAAACTCCAACCAAACAAACGGCACATTTGGGAAACGCCGGCGCAGAGCCGGAGCCGCCCCCCCGACCTCGACGATAAGGATGCCACCGACGGCCAAATGCTCGGTCGCGCCCTGGAGAATCCGAATGATGCAATCCAACCCCTCTGGCCCGGCCTCTAAGCCGATTCTAGGTTCGGCCTTATACTCTGGCGGCAGGCCTTCCCACTCGGCTTCGCTCACGTAGGGTGGATTGCTGACGATGAGTTGGTAATCATGAGTGACATGCTGGTATAGGTCCGATTGGATCAAATGCACCCGCTCTTGCAGACGGTGGCGCAGCACGTTTTCCCTAGCTACCTCCAGCGCATCTGCTGAAATATCCACCGCATCGACTTGGGCTTCGGGAAAGGCATAAGCGCACGCGATGGCGATACAACCTGACCCAGTGCACAGGTCCAAAACGCGACCGACTTCCACCCCGTCCAACCAAGGCGAAAAGCGATGTTCGATCAGCTCGGCAATGGGTGAGCGCGGCACCAATACCCGCTCGTCCACATAGAATTCAAGGCCGGCAAAAAACGCCTTATGGGTTAGATAAGCAGCAGGTTTTCGAGTAGCAATGCGGCTCTCCAGTAAAGCCAACACCGCCTGCTTTTCCTCTTGAGTCAGGGCAGCCCCAAGATACGCGTCGGGCAAATCCTGCGGCAAATGGAGGGCATGCAAGACCAGCCATGCGGCCTCATCTAGGGCATTATCAGTCCCATGACCAAACACCAAACCCGCAGCGCTAAAGCGGCTTGTTCCGAAACGGATAAAATCGCGCACCGTATGCAATTGGTCTGAGACTGTTTGATTCACGACCTAAAAAGCCTCTGATATTAGGTTCGCATTATATCAACAAGACCTGTCGGATTTCACGAAGCTTGTAATGGCGCTTGGAACTTGAGCTCACCTGACCAAAACTGCCCCACGCTTCGTAAATTTGTTAATATTAATTGGTCCTTTGACGCCGATCTCCATGCTTTCTAGCACCGAACGCAAAGACACCACCCAGCACGTGACCGCTCTGACTAAGGACTTACAAAGCGGCAAGCTGCACGAGTTAGGGCTGCTGCTTAAGGCCCTCACTTCTGCAGAAATCGCCGATCTTCTGGAAGCGCTCACCCAAAGCAATCGCCTACGCATCTGGCGCCTGCTTCTGCCTGAAACTGCTAGGGAAGTGTTGGTAGAGCTCAACGAGGAAGTCCGCGCCAGCCTAATCCGGGCGATCGAAGCAACCGACCTGGAAGATTTGATCCAGGCCGCCGGCACTTTGGATCCTGATGATCTGGCCTACATCATCGGGGAACTGCCGGGCAAGGTCCGCGATCAAGTCATCCGCGGCTTAAGCCAGACTCACCGCCGACGCCTGAAGCGGGTCCTTTCCTATCCGGACGACACCGCCGGCAGTTTAATGCATACCGACGCCCTCACTGTGCGCCCGGACGTCACTTTGGACGTGGTTTTAAGATACTTGCGCCGGCGAGGAGAATTGCCAGATCTCACCGATAGCCTGTACGTGGTCGATAGCAACGACAACTAGCAGTTATGGTTAGAACAATTGCCTTTCTTTGGTTTGGTAAACCCAAGGTCGCTCTCACCATCGGGGCGGCAATGGTGATAAACCTATGCTGCGCGGCCTTAGCTGGGGCGACGATCCCGCTCCTCCGGCGCCAGCTTAAGGTGGATCCGACGATTGCCAGCGGCGTCTTTCTAACTACTGTCACCGATGTAATAGGTTTTTTGGCGTTTTTGGGACTGGCAACCTGGTGGTTGTTTTAACCGAGGTCAACATGAGCGGAGGGAAATTCTTCATCGTTCTAGGTGCGATTTTAGTCCTCATCGGTTTGATCTTAAGCTATGCGCCAGGCCTGATAAGCTGGTTTGGCCGCCTCCCTGGCGACATTCGCATTCAAGATGAACACAAGTTCATCTTTATCCCGATCACTTCCATGATCATCATCAGTCTCGTGCTGACTTTGATCCTCAACCTGTTTTTTCGGCGCTAAGGTCGATTCAAGCCATTTGCACCGGAATAGCCGAGCCGGTGCGTAGGATGCGGTTGCGCGCGTCGAGATAAAGCAAGGTTGGGTGGTGACTGGCGAGCTCTTCGCGCGCCAGGACAGCATAGGCGCAGATAATGAGGATGTCTCCTACCGCCGCCCGCCTGGCTGCGGCTCCATTGACAGAAATAATGCCAGATCCAGCTTCGGCGCGGATAGCATAGGTAGTAAAACGTTCACCGTTGGTAAGGTTATAGATGTGGATCTGTTCGTATTCGAAAATTCCAGCCCGCTTCAAAAGATCGCTGTCGATCGCGCATGAGCCCTCGTACAACAGCTCGGAATGAGTCACGCGCGCGTGATGGAGCTTGGCTTTCAACAAGGTGAGATACATGATCACAGCCTAAAAATTAACGCGATGCTCGAATTATCCTCCATTCCCCTCCCCGCTTCAAGAAACCCCTTTTCCTGCCTTGACTTACCCTGAGTGGATAAGAAAAAATGCTGAATTTTTAAAGTAGCTTGTGCCCTGTGTGCCAGGACCCTCAGAACAGCATTATCTGTATTCAAGGTCTAACGTTCTCGCGAGGTCAGCGCCGGATCTTCGACCAGGTCAGTCTCACCATCCGGCGCGGTTCGGTGACTGCCATCATGGGGCCGTCCGGCACCGGTAAAACCACTTTGCTTAAGCTCATCGCTGGACAGCTCAAACCAGATGCAGGCAGTATAAAAGTTCTTGATCAGGAGGTTTCCACGCTCTCCCACAGAGCGTTGTATGAACTTCGCAAATCCATAGGGATGCTGTTTCAAACCGGCGCTTTGCTGACCGATTTGTGCGTTTTTGACAACGTGGCCTTTCCCCTGCGCGAACACACTCGCCTTCCTGAGTCGATGATTCGCACCCTGGTTCTGATGAAGCTGGAGGCAGTAGGACTGCGCGGCGCACAGCATCTTATGCCGGCCGAGCTCTCCGGCGGTATGGCGCGGCGAGTGGCCTTAGCGCGCGCGATCGCGTTGGATCCGTTAATGATCTTGTACGACGAGCCATTCACCGGCCAGGATCCCATTTCCATGGGCGTACTGGTGAGGCTGATCCGCACTTTAAACGACACCTTAGGGCTGACGAGCGTCATTGTTTCCCACGACGTCCAAGAGACCGCCTCGATTTCCGACTACATTTACGTGCTTTCCCAAGGCAAAGTGGTCGGGCAAGGCACACCTGAAGAGCTGGAGAACACCCCCTCCCCCTGGGTTGAGCAGTTTTTGCACGGGCTCCCCGACGGCCCTTCCCCTTTTCATTACCCCGCTCCCTCTTACGCCGAGGATCTCCTTGGATGCTGAAGGGGCTGCACAGACTGGGCCAGCTCACCTTGGCTGCTTTTGCCAAACTGGGCCGGGCTCATTTATTTCTGCTGCAAGCGTTGGCTGCAAGTTGGGAGCTCGTGCCCCGTTTTCCGCTGCTGATCCGGCAAATGTATGTAGTCGGCGTGCTGAGTATCTTGCTAATCGCTCTCTCTGGTCTGTTCGTGGGCATGGTGCTGGGGCTTCAAGGGTACAACGTATTGTCGGATTTCGGCGCCGAAGAATCCCTAGGAGTCATGGTAGCCGCCTCGCTGGTACGCGAACTGGGACCAGTGGTCACTGCCCTACTTTTTTCCGGACGTGCCGGATCCGCTTTGACGGCAGAAATCGGCCTGATGAAAGCCACCGAACAGCTCTCGGGCATGGAAATGATGGCAGTCGATCCTGTTCGGTACGTCATCGTTCCCAGGCTCTATGCGGGTATCCTATCCATGCCACTCCTGGCAGGCCTGTTTACCTACATTGGAATTTACGGCGGTTACTTCGTGGGCGTAGGTTTGCTCGGAGTGGATGAAGGTTCATTTTGGTCGCAAATGCAAGCCACCATCGATTTCCGCGAGGACATCCTCAACAGCGTGATCAAGAGCTTAGTGTTTGGAATAATCGTGACTTGGATTGCGGTATTTGAGGGCTACGACGCGGTCCCTACCGCCGAGGGGGTAAGCCGCGCCACGACCCGCTCGGTAGTCTACTCGGCGTTTGCAGTTCTAGGATCGGATTTCATCCTCACGGCGCTGATGTTTGGAGATTAAATGTATATGAGTAATTCCCGGGTCATCGAAATCTGGGTGGGCTTGTTTGTCGCCATGGGGCTTGCCGCTCTGTTCTTGCTGGCCATGCAGGTGAGCAACTTGAGCGAATTCCGAGAGTCCGATAAAGGCTATCGGCTCCTGGCCAAATTTCAAAACGTTGGCACCTTAAAGGTTCGCGCCCCAGTTAAAATCGCTGGCGTGCTCGTTGGCCGGGTGGCTGACATCCGCTTGGATCAGGAACACTATCAGGCGATCGTAGAGCTACGCATCGATCCGAGTTACCGCTTACCCGACGATACCATCGCCAGCATCTATACCTCAGGGCTGTTGGGAGAACAGTATATCGCCTTAGAACCGGGCGGCAGCCCGGATTACCTCAAAGACGGTGACGAAATAGAGATCAGCCAATCGGCCCTCGTGCTGGAAGAGTTAATCGGCAAATTTTTGGTCAAAAGCGCAGAAAAAAGCGGCAGTGATGAAAAGTGAAGCAGTTAGCCTGCACGAGATTGCCCCTGGTCACATCCGAGTGAACGGAGAGCTAAGCTTTGCCACCACTGCCTGTTTGTGGCGAGCTTCAAAGCGCTTATTTGCCAAAATCCAGGGCGATGTCGTCATCGACCTGTCCGGCGTGCCCCGCGCTGACAGCGCAGGGCTAGCCCTTTTGGTGGAATGGCTGCGCCAGGCCAAGCGGCAAAACAAGCGCCTGACTTTGATTAACTTTCCTAAACAGGTTTTGGCCATGGCCCAAGCTTACGGCCTTGACGTTTTGCTAAGCGATCATGGATAAATTCCTCATCCGCGGTGGCCGGGCCTTAAGCGGCGAGGTCAAGATCTCCGGTGCTAAAAACGCGGCATTGCCAATCTTGGCCGCTACTCTGTTGACCGAAACGCCGGTTACCCTAACCAACGTCCCAGAGCTGCGCGACATCTCCACCATGCTCAAGCTGCTCTCCGGTTTAGGGGTAGAACATTGCTCCCAGGATAGCACGCTCCAAATCGATGCTAGCCAACTCCGCAGTTCTCTTGCCCCCTACGAACTGGTCCGCACCATGCGCGCCTCGATCCTGGTCTTAGGGCCGCTTTTGGCGCGTACTGGTCAGGCTGTGGTGTCGCTGCCGGGAGGGTGTGCTATCGGCGCGCGACCGGTGGACTTGCACCTTAAAGGTCTAGTCGCCTTGGGAGCCGAAGTTGAGGTGCAAGGCGGATACATCCACGCGCGCGCGAAAAAGCTCAAAGGCTGCCGGCTGGTGCTCGACCAGATCACCGTGACTGGAACCGAAAATCTGATGATGGCTGCCGTCTTGGCTCAGGGCAGGACGATCATCGAAAATGCTGCGCGCGAACCAGAAGTTGCCGATCTTGCCCGCTTTTTAATCAAACTTGGAGCTCACATCTCCGGGGTTGGCACGGAGACTCTGGAAATCGAGGGAGTGGAGGCTTTAGACGGTGATCCTGTGGAGTACGAGATCATGCCTGACCGGATTGAAACTGGCACTTTTCTCACGGCCGCCGCCATCACCGGCGGTCGCATCCGAACTACTCACACCTGCCCCCATACTCTAGACGCTGTCCTGGAGAAGCTCAAAGAGGCCGGCGCCGAGATTAGTCAAGGATCAGACTGGATCGAACTCACCCAGAGATCGAGGCCTCAAGCGATTTCCTTCCACACCGCTCCCTATCCTGGCTTTCCCACCGATATGCAGGCGCAGTTGATGGCCCTAAACTGCTTAGCGCACGGGGTGGGGATTATCACCGAGACCATCTTCGAGAACCGCTTCATGCATGCCCTGGAGCTCAGAAGGATGGGGGCAGATATCACTCTTGAGGGCCACACCGCCATCTGCAAAGGGGTGGACAAACTCCAAGGGGCACCTGTGTGCGCCTCCGATCTGCGCGCTTCGGCCAGCCTAGTTCTGGCAGCCTTAGCGGCGGAGGGTGAAACCGTCATCGATCGCATTTATCATATTGACCGAGGATACGAGCGCATCGAGGCTAAGCTCGCTAGGCTTGGCGCAATCATCGAACGAGTCCACGAGTAAAATGTTTACCATCGCCGTCTCCAAAGGTCGGATTTATCAGGAGGCCGTGCCTCTTTTGGCGAGAGCTGGCATTGTGCCGAGCGAGAACCACAAGGACTCACGCCGTTTGATTTTACCCACTTCTGATCCGCACGTGCGCCTGCTCATTGTCCGCGCCGCGGATGTGCCTACCTACGTGGAGTATGGCGCCGCCGATCTAGGGATCGTAGGCAAAGACGCGCTGGTAGAGTACGGAGCCGATGGTCTGTATGAACTGCTCGACCTCAACATCGCTCGCTGCCGGATGATGACCGCTGGGGTTGCAGGGGAAAACTGGGAGGCCCGCCGGCTCCGGGTGGCCACCAAATACGTCAACACCGCCAAACGCTATTTCGCCGAACGGGGCATCCAAGCGGAAGTCATCAAGCTCTACGGCTCAATGGAATTGGCTCCGCTGGTAGGCCTGGCCCAATGCATTGTGGACTTGGTCGACACCGGCAATACCTTGCGCGCCAACGGATTAGAGCCCCGCGATCTGATCTTAGAAGTCAGCTCCCGGCTGGTGGTCAACAAAGTAGCGATGAAGATGAAGCATAAATCGATCAAGGCGCTCACCGCGCAGCTTGAGCGCGCAGTTAGCGAGGCAAGTGCATGTTAAAACTTACGTCTCTAAACACGGATGACCCAAATTTTGCAGAACGGTTGCAGGCCCTTCTGACCAGAGGTACCAAGTTGGATCAAGCGATCCATCAAGTGGTACTCGAAATTCTAACTCGCGTGCGAAGCGGGGGAGATAAAGCGTTGCTCGAGTACACGCGCCTATTCGACTCGGTGGAGAAATCCTCCGTCGCTGAATTGGAACTTCCCAAGGAGCGCTTGCAAGAAGCCCTAAAGACAATACCCCTCTCTCAGCGCCAGGCCCTTACCACAGCAGCGGCCCGTATCCGAGCATATGCTGAACACCAGAAGCTCCATTCTTGGCAGTACCAAGACGAACAAGGCAATTTGCTGGGGCAAATCATTACCCCCCTTGAGCGAGTTGGCCTCTACGTTCCCGGAGGCAAAGCAGCTTATCCCTCGTCGGTGCTGATGAACGCCATCCCAGCTAAGGTGGCAGGCGTGTCGGAACTGATCCTAGCCGTTCCCACCCCAGCCGGAGAGATCAACGAACTGGTATTAGCCGCTGCGGCTATAGCGCAAGTGGACCGGATGTTCTGCATTGGGGGTGCCCAAGCGATCGCCGCTTTGGCCTATGGCACAGAGACCATTCCCAAAGTGGATAAAATCGTAGGCCCCGGCAACATCTATGTAGCCACAGCCAAAAAGTTGGTGTTTGGGGAGGTTGGGATAGACCTGATCGCTGGCCCCTCCGAGGTTTTGATCATCGCCGATGGCACTACCGATCCCGATTGGATTGCTATGGATCTCTTCGCTCAGGCTGAGCACGACGAAGACGCCCAAGCGATCTTGTTGTCTCCAGATAGCACCTACCTCAACCGGGTCAAAACCAGCATGGCTAAGCTCTTGCCGCAAATGGGACGGAGCCAGATTATCCGCACCTCGCTGGAGCGGTGGGGGGCGCTGATTGAAGTTCGAGACCTGGACGAGGCCTGCCAGCTGGCTAATCGCATCGCCCCAGAACATCTGGAACTGGCGGTGGCGGACGCAGATCGACTGCTGCCCAAGCTGCGCCATGCCGGTGCAATCTTTATAGGAGGGTGCACAGCCGAAGCGCTGGGCGACTATTGCGCTGGCCCCAACCATGTTTTACCCACCTCGGCTACGGCTCGGTTTTCCTCGCCCTTGGGGACGTACGATTTTCAAAAGCGCACCAGCTTGGTCGGCTGCAGCCCGGATGGGGCGTCGTTGCTGGCTGAGACAGCCCGAATCTTGGCCGAAGGCGAAGGTCTGACCGCCCACGCCCGGTCGGCTCTTTATCGGATTCAGCGATGACTTTCTCCCTTGAAGACTTTTTCCGCCCTGAAATCCTGGCCGAGCGCGCTTATCACGTCGCAAAAGCCGATGGGATGATCAAACTCGACGCGATGGAGAACCCCTATACCTGGCCTGAGGACCTGACCCAGGCCTGGATCGGGCAGTTGCGGCAGATTCCCCTCAACCGCTACCCAAGTCCCAGTGCCCACGCGCTGAAAGCGGTCCTTCGCCGTTATGCCCAAATCCCCGATGAAGCCGAGATTCTACTGGGCAACGGCTCCGATGAGATCATTCAAATCTTGCTTTTGGGATTGGCCGGACAGACCGATGCGGTCGTGCTCGCTCCCGAGCCTACTTTCGTCATGTACCGCCAAATCGCCAAATGGTTGAATCTCGGCTTCATCGGCGTTCCCTTAAACTGCGACTTCTCCTTGAATCTGCAGGCGATGCTCAAAGCCATTGCGCGTTATCGCCCTAAAATCGTATTTCTTGCTTATCCCAACAACCCTACCGGCAATCTCTTTGAGGAGACAGCCATCTTAACCATCATCGACCGCACGCCGGGGCTGGTCGTCCTAGACGAAGCGTATGCGCCTTTTGCCCAAGTAAGCTTCATGGACCGAATCGGTCAGTTCACTAACCTCTTAGTGATGCAGACTCTGTCTAAGCTGGGACTGGCAGGACTTAGGTTGGGCTTTCTTACCGGTCCCAAAACCTGGATCGAACAGTTGGAGAAACTTCGCTTGCCTTACAACATTAATGTGCTCACGCAACTGAGTGCCGAGTTCGCACTGCATCATCGCGCCGTGTTTGACCAGCAAACAGCCCGCATCCGCGCCAATCGCGAAAGCCTTTTTCAAGAGCTTAGCAAGCTCCCTCAAGTACAGGCGTTCCCGAGCGCGGCTAATTTCATCTTGTTTCGCGTAAACGACGCCGATGGAGTGTTTGAGCGCCTGCGGCAACAGGGTGTGTTGATCAAAAACTTAAATCAAGAAGGCGGATTGCTCTGCGGCTGCTTGCGGGTGACGGTGGGCACCGCCGAAGAGAACCAAGCCTTTCTGCGCGCGTTGAGCGCTGCCTTATAAGCTTTAAGCGTTGACCGTAGCGGCAAATGACGGCAAAATCACGCCCGTTATGCCTTCTTGTTTGAGGGATATTTTGCATGCACGAAACCGACATCGATCTTGACAAACGCCGTTTCCTGACGCAGACCGCCGCCGTTTTGGGGACAGCAGGAGTAGCGTTTGCCGCTGTTCCGTTTATCAGCTACCTTAAACCCAATGCGGGGACATTAGAAGCAGCCAGCCCCATCGAAGTCGACATCGCCAAGCTCGAGCCAGGTCAGATGATTAGAGTAGAATGGCGCAGCCAGCCGATCTGGTTGCTCAAGCGTACAGAACAGATGCTTGCCACCTTAGAGAAGCTGGAGCCTCTGCTGCGCGATCCTCACTCCGACGACTCGATTCAGCCGGAAAACTGCAAAAACCGCTATCGCTCGATCAAGCCGGAAATCTTCGTCGCCGTTGGCATCTGCACCCACCTTGGGTGCTCGCCGTCCTATCGCCCTGAAGTCGCCCCTCCGGATCTGGGCAAGCGGTGGTTGGGCGGATTTTTTTGTCCTTGTCACGGCTCGCGCTTCGATCTAGCCGGGCGGGTATATAAAAAGGTCCCCGCCCCCACTAACCTAGTGGTCCCGCCATACCGCTATCTGACCGACACCCGTCTCGTCATCGGCGAAGAACAAGAAGAGGCTTAAATCATGCGCAACTGCCCGAACAAGCTCATTGCCTGGATAGATGAGCGCTTTCCTCTGCTCAAGGTCTGGAACGAGCATCTTGCTCAGTACTACGCTCCTAAAAATTTTAACGTTTGGTATCTGTTCGGCTCGTTAGCTCTTTTAGTCTTGGTTAACCAGATTTTGACTGGGATCTGGTTGACCATGAACTACAAACCCGACGCCAGGCTCGCTTTCGATTCGGTCGAGGCCATCATGCGCGACGTCAACTTCGGCTGGTTGATCCGCTACATGCACTCGACCGGCGCCTCGATGTTTTTCGTCGTGATCTATCTCCACATGTTTCGTGGCCTACTGTACGGTTCGTACAAGAAACCGCGCGAACTGGTCTGGATTTTAGGGATGAGCCTGTTCCTGGCGCTGATTGCCGAAGCTTTCATGGGCTATCTCTTGCCTTGGGGCCAGATGTCGTATTGGGGAGCCAACGTCATCATTTCCTTATTCAGCGCCATTCCGGGAATAGGTGAAGGGCTGGCGACTTGGATCCGGGGAGATTTCGTGGTCTCCGACGTGACCTTAAACCGCTTTTTTGCCTTGCACGTGATCGCTATCCCGCTGCTTTTGGTGGTGTTGGTATTTCTGCACATCGTAGCCTTGCACAAGGTTGGATCCAACAACCCCGACGGGATCGAGATCAAACAGCACAAAGACACAAACGGCATACCTTTGGATGGCATTCCCTTTCACCCCTATTACACGGTCAAGGACTTGTTCGGCGCTTGCGTGTTTTTAACCGTCTGCGCGTGGATCGTGTTCTACGCTCCGGAAATGGGGGGATTGTTTCTGGAGCCGCCTAATTTCATCCCGGCCGATCCCTTAAAGACGCCCGAGCACATCAAACCGGTCTGGTACTTCACGCCGTTTTTCTCTATCCTGCGCGCCATCCCAAACAAGCTCGGCGGAGTGGTGGCGATGTTTGCAGCGATTTTTGTTTTGTTCTTTCTGCCTTGGCTGGACCGCTGCCCAGTAAGGTCTATACGCTATCGGGGGCGCAGTTATAAAATTGCGCTGAGCCTATTCGCGCTCAGCTTCGTCAGTCTCGGATACTTGGGAAGTATTCCCCCTACCCCTATTGCTGCGCGCTTTGCCGTAGTCTTTACCCTGATTTACTTTGGCTTCTTCTTACTGATGCCTATCTATACGAGGCTAGAGACAACTTGTCCGCTGCCAGAGCGGGTGGTGTGGCCACCTACGCCATTTCTTCAGCGCACAGGCTGGCACTGGGATCAGGCTCGCACAACCATCGCCTACTTTCAGACCAAACCTTATTGCCAAAAAATCGCCACCTCGTGGCAACAGCTACAGGAAGCCATGAGAGAAAACAAACTTCTGCGCAAATTTTTATGATGCGGTACGCCTTGATCCTCTTTTTTCTATGGCCGGTTCTGAGTTGGGCGGAGTTGTCTGCACCGCTGGAACAGCCCAAGATCAACCCTGGGGACACAGCCTCCCTGCGCCGCGGCGCTAAGCTCTATGTCGACCGCTGTCTGGGCTGCCACGGCTTAAAACACTTACGTTACCTACGGCTCAAGCAGGATTTAAGCTTGAGCGATGAGGAATTCAAAACCCTGTTCCCATGGCTAGACCGCCCGACCGGCGCCTTAACCTCAAACCTGCGAGACGAAGACGCCCAGGCGTGGTTTGGCGTGCCAGCCCCTGATCTCTCGGAACGGGCCAAGGCGCTGGGCACCGACTGGCTTTACACGTACCTAAAGAGCTTTTACGCCGACGACTCGCGCCCCTTTGGCGTCAATAATTGGGTATCCAAAGACGTAGCCATGCCCAACGTGCTGTGGGATCTACAAGGTAAACAAAAGGCAGTGATAAACAAAGGCCAAATCGAGCGGCTCGAGATAGTCGAAGCCGGTTCCCTCAGCCCTCAGGAATTCGACCGCACGGTAACCGATCTGGTCAATTTTTTAGCTTATGCTGCCGAACCCACCCAGCTTGAGCGACGCCGGCTGGGCAAATACGTGATCGGATTTTTGCTCGTTCTGACCTTCGTTGCTTATCGGCTGAAAAAGGCCTATTGGAAGGATATCCATTGACCATGACTCCGCTGCGCCCCTATCTGATCCGTGCCATCTACCAATGGATCGTAGACAATGCTATGACTCCTTACATCCTAGTCGATGCCGAGCATGAAGGGGTAAACGTTCCTCGCCACTACGTGCAAGAAGGCAAAATCGTGCTGAATATCCGACCGCAAGCAGTAACAGGTCTAGTGCTCGGCGACAAGGCTATTACTTTTCAGGCGCGCTTCGGCGGCACGCCGATGGCAGTTGAAATACCGGTTAACGCTGTCTTAGCCATCTATGCTAAGGAGACCGGCAAGGGCATGATCTTCGACGAAGAGACCGATGCTACGCCTCCTCCCGCGCCTAAGGGAGAGGAAAAGCCCAAACGTCCGACCCTGAAAGTCGTCAAGTAATCTTTCACCTGCGCTCCGGCAGAGAGATGGCGCTTACCTTGCTGGCATCGGCTGGAAGCGGCAAGATCCTGGCTGCACCCCGACGTTCCACCTGATCGATGCGGATAACAGCGTGCAGGGGGATAAAGCTGCGCTTGACGCTGCCGAACTCGGCTTTGAGCCTCTCTTCGGAGGGATCAACGACGATACTGCTTGCCTCTCCGAAAACAAAATCCTCCATTACTATAAAGCCATACAAATCGCCTTGATAGACCTGTTTGGCATACATTTCATAAACTTGGTTCTGATTGATAAAAACGACCTTGAAAACTTGTTTAGCGGCCATCTCTTTTCCTTCAAAATAAAATTAAAAATTCTAACCGAATTCCGCTACTAACTCAGCAGCCACCGCAGCCGATTGGCCTGTGGCGTGAAACACCCGAAGCTGCCTTTGCCAACCTAGACCCTTCACGAGGCGCTGCTCGAGGTGGCGCAAATATGGCTTTTGGCTTGCCTCGGCTTCGGCCAGCAACACCTCAAACAGCGCTTCTATGATCCGGCTTAATGGGTAGACCTCTCCTCGGTCATCGATATAAGGAGCGGTGGTTCCTAACCTACTCGCCTGGAAGTAGTTTTCTCTCTCCAGCCACCAGGGCAAAGGTCTAGGCAGAATCGCAGGGCGGACCTTAAGGGGAATAGCCAAGAAATAACCAGCCAGAGCCTGGATGAAGGCAGCTATAGCCAATATGTCCCCAAGGCAAGATTGAGCATCCATCACCCTAACCTCCAGCGTGCCTAAGTCTGGGCGGGGACGCAGATCCCAATGGATGTCGCGCACAGTTTCAAACACTTTGGCTTTTGTCATAACCACAAAAAACTGGCAGAACTGCTCCCAGCTGGAAAAGGACGGTGGAATCCCATAACTGCGCCCAGAGGCCAGGATCCTTTGGCGGTAGCAGGCAAAGCCGGTCGCAAATCCGCGCCAGAAAGGAGAATTAGCGCTTAAAGCGATCAACACAGGAAGGTAAGCTTTGAGCTCGCGCATTAAGGTTAAAGCCGTCTCGGCGTCTGGCACTCCTAAATGCACGTGCGTGGCAAAAGTGATCTGGCTGCGCGCCAAATAGCGATACTGGGCTTTCTGCTGCAAATAAC
This sequence comes from Methylohalobius sp., assembly GCA_026415315.1. GTDB lineage: Bacteria > Pseudomonadota > Gammaproteobacteria > Methylococcales > Methylothermaceae > Methylohalobius. The sequence continues at coordinate 7,835 of JAOAHI010000008.1, read as the reverse complement.
GCGGTAGGGGCGTGATCAGCCCTAGCCTACGGCAGAAAGGATGAGTCCCCGCTCCGCATAAGCACAGGTTCAGTGCGCCACAAGCGCGCTTGAGCTCCGTCATAACCCCTTCCAGATGGGATTTGAGCTCCTCTATGTCCGCGCACACCTTGGATGCGATCTCCACACAGCTTTGGATGAACTCCGGCTTGACCCAGGGGATGCCCGGCAGAGAGTCTAAAATAGGCAAAACCTTGTCGCTTAAGTCCAGGCTGGCACGGTCAAGAATCTGCAGCTCCCACTCTACGCCCAGAGTAGCCCGGCTTGATCCCCTAAAGACCAACTTCTCCTCTGCCATAGTCCAAAAGAGCCTCCCAGGCTACTTGCGCAAAATACAGGGCCCCCACTTTGAGCACTTCTTCGTTGATGTCAAACGCTGGGCTGTGCAGGGGAATAAACTCATCCTCCCTGCGCCTGGCACCGAAGCGGACGTAACAGCCTGGAATTTCCTGGAGGTAAAAAGCAAAATCCTCCGACCCCATGCTTGGCTGTTCCAGCGGGATCCACCCCTCCTCTCCCACCACTTTCACAACCGCCCGCTGAGCAATCTTAGCCTCGCGGAGGGAGTTGACAACCGGTGGATACCCATCCCGGATTTCCAAATCGATCTCGGCCCGATGCAACTCAGCCAAGGCCTTGGCCATGCGTTTGAGGCCAGCGTGGAGGTGGCGCCTGGCTTCTGGGCGAGTGGTGCGAATCGTCCCCTCCAAGAACGCCTCCTCGGCGATCACATTGGCCGCATTGCCAGCCTGCACCTTGCCAATAGTGACTACGGAGGGGTGAAGGGGGTCGATTTCTCTCGAAATCAAGGTTTGAATTGCGGTGATCAGAAATCCAGCGATCACCACTGCGTCAATGGCTTCATGCGGGCGCGCGCCATGACCGCCGCGACCGCGGATACAGATGGTGAAACTATCCGACTGGGCAGTCACCACACCGGCACCGACCATGATTTCCCCGACCCGATAGTGGTGGGTCACGTGTCCACCGAAGATCGCCCTAACCCCCGTGAGCACCCCTGAGCGCAGGATTACCCGCGCGCCACCGCCTCTCTCTTCCGCTGGTTGGAACACCAGAAGCACCGTCCCAGGCGGGGGAGCCGCCTTAAGCAGGGCTGCCGCCCCTAGCACCATGGCCATGTGGGCATCGTGGCCGCAAGCGTGCATTTTGCCTGGAATCATCGAAGAAAACGGCAACCCGGTCGTCTCTGTGCCAGGCAAGGCATCCATGTCGGCGCGCAAAGCCACTGTTACCCCCGATCCGCCCTCGATCTGTCCGATCACCCCTCCGCCTTTGCCCTGATACTGGTAAGGAATATCCAAGCGCTCAAGCTCAGCGATAACCTTCTTTGCCGTTTCGACCTCCTCGAACGCCAATTCCGGCTCGCGATGGAAAGCGCGCCTGAGTTCTACCCAATGCGGATATAAGGCATTAGCCAAAGACAGATCAAGCATCATCCCCCCTACGTCTCAGATCTTAAGCAAAGATAGCACGTTCTAACTCCATCTTGAGCAACTTTGACTAGACTTAAGACAGCATTTACTAAGGGCAAAAGCACGATGAACCGGGCCAGCTATACTGCTTCCAAGCCAGATTTTCTAGAGGCGTTTCTGCGTTGTTGCCATCTGCGCCGCCATCCAGCCAGAAGCGCTATTATCAAACCGGGCGATCCAGGCAACACTTTGTATTACATCGTTCAAGGTTCAGTCAGCGTCAGTTTTCAGGAGGAAGGCGGGCGCGAATTGGTTTTAGGCTACTTAAACCGGGGGGAATTCATCGGCGAGGTAGGAGTATTCCTGGGGGAAAACACCCGTTCGGTGACAGTGTGCACGCGCGAACCCTGCGAACTGGCTGAGATCAGCTACAAACGCTTTGAGCAGTGCCTGAATAACGAACTGGCCCCATATGCGGTGGAACTCTTGCGCACTCTAGGACGCCAAGTTTCCAGACGGCTTCTCCAAACCAGCCGTAAAGCGGGGCACTTGGCCTACCTCGACGTCACTGGCCGCATTGCTCGAGCTTTGATGGACCTGTGCCGCGAACCGGACGCCATGACCCATCCAGACGGCATGCAGATCCGCATCACCCGCCAGGAACTGGGGCGCATCGTCGGCTGTTCGCGCGAGATGGCAGGGCGCGTGCTCAAAAGCTTAGCGGCCGATGGATTAATCCATGCTCGCGGCAAGACCATCGTCGTCTATGGGATGCGCTGATAGCCAAGTTAAGAGGAGCTCGTAGGCGTACGCATAACCCAAGGGTGCTTGGCTAGCGCGAGGGCCAGCGACGTTGAGCACCTTGGTCTTATGGCGTGCGATAAAGCGGGCCAGTGCCTGCGCTCCCTGACGAGGCGGAATTTCCGCGGCATCGATCAATTTGAACGGCTTGTCCAATTCCAAACAAAATTGCAAAGTGAGCCTCGTTCCTCCTGCTAATTCCTCGAAGTAAACGAGTAAAGTGGCGTCGCTGTCGGCCACGTTAGCCCGCGTTCTGGCACGGTAGTCGGCCCCCGAGAGGACTTTTAAGGGATAGCGATCGGGGATCGGTCCGTCCTCGGCCCGCCGCCCCTCTGGGCACCATCCACCGCAAGGCAGCCCAAGTCTCATAGCCACATCCAAGGCGGCGCGATCGACTCCAGTCTGACCGCCGGAGACAAGCTTCAGCTTCATCCCTAAAATCGGTCTTTGCGCTGCCGAATCTCAGCAAACACAGCGACTGCTCTCTGCTTACTCATCCCGAGGCGCTCCTGAAGCTCTGGGCTGTCGGCGCGCAGGAAAGGATTGGTGCGCTTTTCCTCGACCAACAGCGAAGGTACAGTAGCCTGGTTATGCGCACGCATTCTCTCAACTTGCTGCGCTCTAGCCACAAGGGGTGGATAATCGGGCTCTAAAGTCAAGGCAAAACGGGCATTGTCTAGGGTATACTCGTGGGCGCAATAGACCCAAGTCTGATCGGGAAGATCCCTGAGCTTACAGAGAGAATTCCACATCTGCTCAGGCGTGCCCTCAAATAGCCTACCGCATCCTAGGGCAAACAGCGTATCGCCACAAAATAAAGCCTGGTCTTCTCTGAACCAATAAGCGATATGGCCCAAAGTATGCCCCGGCACCTCCAACACCTGCACTCTTGTTGCCCCAAAATCCAAGGACTGGCCTTCACTGACCATACGGTCTAGACCAGGAATGCGGGAGGCATCGCCGCGAAACCCTATCACTTCGCAGCCGGTGGCCTGTTTGAGGGCCAGATTAGCGCCCACATGATCCCAATGATGGTGAGTGTTGAAGATATGCGTCAGAAGCCACCCCCGTGCTCTTAAAGCAGCCATTACCGGTTCTGCCACAGCCGGGTCCACTGCTGCCGTCTGACCAGATTGAGGTTCGTGTATCAGATAGATGTAATTGTCGCTCAAGGCGGGTAACCTAAGAATTTCTATCATTCTCCCTCCTCGGCTCAGACTTGAGTTTTGATATATTTTACTTATGGCTAACTTCAAAACTCATCTGATCGGCGCTGCTCTGGTCAGCGGGGCAGCAGCAACAGCAGCCGTTGCCCTTAGCCTGGTTCCTTCGGCTCAGGCCCCGCTCCTGCTTGGACTGGGAATGGCCGGAGGACTGCTGCCGGACGTGGACGCCGACAACTCCACTCCCTTGAGGCTTGCCTTCAGCTTGCTCGGACTCGCAGCGGCGCTTTGGGCCGTGTTTTATGCGCTCGGGCAGCTGCGCTTGAGCATCGCTGAGCTATTCCTGTTGGGACTAGCCGCCTTTTTGTTGATCCGCTTTTGTGTTTTGGAGCTTTTTTTGCACCTCACCGAGCACCGAGGCGTGTTCCATTCGCTCCTCGCAGTTGTGTGCTTTACTCTCGCAACCGCGAGCGGATCTTACCACTTAGCTCATTCGCCGGCCTCGCTAGCCTGGCTGCACGGTTTGTTTGTGGGAATAGGGTACTTCACCCACTTGGTTTTAGACGAGCTGTTCAGCGTAGACCTTACCGGCAGGGGTCTGAAACGCTCCTTTGGCACAGCTTTAAAACCCATTGATTTCAAGAATCTTAGGGCTTCCGTGGTGATGGGTTTGGTGACGCTGGCCCTAGCCACTTCCCTCCCCGATCCAGCCTTTTTGGTCAAACGTGCCCAAGACGTGCGCCTTCTTGCCTCTTTTAAGGCCCGCTTGTGGCCCAAGGGGAGGTGGTTTGCCGAAATTTGGCCACGAGCCTCAATCAAGCGTTAACACTACCTTACCCATAGGGGCTTGAGTTTCCAGGTACCGCTGCGCTTCGGCCGCATTTTCAAGCGGATATGTTCTTGCGACCTCAACTTTGAGTTGACCCTGGTCGAACAGATCAGCTGCCTGCTCTAAAATTTCTCCTTGGTGTCGCTGCCACTTTGGAAGCTCCAGAAGTACCGGAGTCAGCATCATCTCCAAACCGATCTTGAGGTTTCGCACCCTGGCCACCGTCCAGTCGAAATTAGCCGGTGGCTGGAGGATGGTGACCACCTGGCCGTAGACCCGAGTGCATGCACAGCACTGGCTGAAAACCTCCTCGCCTACCGTATCCAAAGCCAAATCCACCCCCTGCTCTTCGGTCCAAGTGCGCACCTGAGCCACTACGTCCTGCTCGCGGTACCGAATAACCAAATCCGCTCCTAAGCGGTGGACAAATTGCACTTTCTCTTGGGTGCTCACGGTCGTCGCCACGTGGCTCCCTACCATCTTGGCCAGCTGCACAGCTATATGCCCAACGCCTCCAGCTCCAGCCTGGATCAGCACCTTGGCGCCTTTCTCGAGCTTGACTCGGTCGTATAAAGACTCCCAAGCGGTCAAAAGGACTAAAGGTGCAGCCGCCGCCTGAATAAAATCTAAAGCCTTGGGCTTTTTGGCGACTAGCGCTTCGTCTACCACTGCATACTGGGCATACGTCCCCTGCCGGCCGTTGAACCCGGGCTGACAGAAATACACTTCATCCCCCGCTCGAAAGCGGGTCACTTTTTCGCCTATGGCTTCAATCACGCCCGCGCCGTCGCAACCCAAAATGGCCGGCAACGTCACCGGGAACCGACTAAGGTCACGGCGCATCTTATAATCGATTGGGTTGATTCCTGCCGCCTTGATCCGGACCAGGACTTGATCTGATCGAGTCAGCCGGGGATTGCTTACTTCTTCCAAACGCAAGACCTCAGGGCCACCAGAACGATCAGTTACAACCGCTCGCATCGCTACCTCTATTTGTTCTTTATCGTTTTTTATTCTACTTCACAGCGCAAAAATTAAGACGGCCAAATTGCTGTCCTTTAGATAACTCACAGCCATATCTCTAATCGGTTAACTTCGGCTCGGAAATTGCCCTGCATGCTGGCTAACGAGACCTCCGCTCCACCTAAACGGTAAGGATGAGCAACCCGAGTAAAAGGGAGTTCGGCGCCATTGAAGATTAACCGAGTGGGACCAAAGCTGCGCTGAATGATGTGGTAAGTTACGTCCACTTGATGTCCTAACAGCTCGAACCTTACCCTAAGCCCATCCAAAGCCTTAGGCATAACCGGATCGACTAGCAGATAGGTTTTCCCCCACCTTAGGCCGAGCAAGTGAGAGACAACCAAGCGCACAAACACCCCTGGCCCGCTGGAGTAGACGCGCCAGCCCCCCTCCAACGGGATTTGCCCGGCTTTGATCCGCCCATACTCGGTTTGAGCTTGATAGCGATCGGCAAACAGAGCGTCGGAACTGGTGTAGTAGCAATTGGCCTGACGAAGAGCAGCTTGCGGTACGCGGGAGGATAACCCAATCGGATTGACTTGGTTTAGGGCCTGCCAAAACTCCTCAGCCTCACCCATTTCAGCCAACGCTTCAGCGTAACGCAGGTGGGCATGGGTATACATCAAGCCGATCTCACGCCCGAAGAAAGCACTGGTCTCAGCACGCTCAAATAGGCGCTTTTTGCCGCCGTGGTAAGCAAACGGCTTATCGGCCAAACGTGCCCCGTCCGGCCCCAGGAGGTGCTTGCGAATTAAGGCCAGATGGGCGCGCGCCTGTTCTGGAGTAAACATCCCAGCCAAAATCGCCTGGACCATAGAGACCAAACGAAAAGAGACGCCGGTAATTTCATCCTTGGGATGCATCAGATACTCGATGTGCCCGCCTTTAAACCAGGCAAGCCCCGCCAAAACGCCATCGGCAATGAGGTATGTTTGAAAATCGCCCAGAACTTGGGCCGCGGCAGCTTCCAAAAACTGGGCTTTTGTCTTTTGACCCATACGCAAAAGCCCAGCCGCTAAGGTTTTTAGGCTTTGATAGTGCAGGGCTACAGTAAAACTACTGACCAGTTCGTTTTCCAGAGTCGGGTCGGCAGGCTCTAGAGAATCGTCCCAGTCTCCGCGCCCGTAACAGACAAGGCAAGTGCCGGGAATTGCGCAGGAGGCGATTAAACTGAGCGCGCGTTCCACGTGCTGCCACAGCGAAGCTTGCTCGGCTCGAGCTTGGTCGGGGTGGAAAAACGGAATGCTCTCCTCGAGCAGAGAGTCGTCTTCGGTAGCAAGCAAATAACGCCCCAGGGCCAAGAGCGGCCAAAACACGATGTCTCCATGGGCCGTTTCGGCTCGGAGAAGACGGTCGCGATCGAAGAAAGAAAACCATTGCGGCCAGCCGCCATCCGGGTTCTGGTTGGCGAACACCAGACGCAAAATCTCCCGCACGGGCTCAAAGCGCCCTAAAGCTAAAAGCATCTCCACCGGCCCTTGGGTCACATCCCTTGTCCCCCAACCGCCACCGGTATACTGCTCCAGCCCCCTCGGACTTAAGTAATGAATCTGAGCGTTGTGGCAAAACCAAGGCAAAATTTCCAATAGGGGCAAAATAGGCTCCGCGGCAGACGAGCCTACAGCAGGCAAATCGACCGCAGAACAGGTGACAGGCCGACGGTCTGGACACGCATCGGGTACCAAACGCCCCACGATCTTAATCCCTATCTTGGGGGCTGGGCGCGTTTGCAGACAAAGATAGGGCTGGCGGCGCGAGCGGCCGTCCTCGAACAACAACGCATCGTCTCCTATGCGCTCAAACTCCGTGCCCGGCTGGGATTGAAGCTCAAAGCCTCCATGTGGAAAGCGTTGAGCCAACTCAGACCCCGGAGGCGGCCTGAGCATAACACCCGTTTGGGTCGGTTCGTAGTCCACCCCACTCGCTTCATCCCCGTCGTCTCCGCCTAGCGCCAAATGCAAAACCAACAAACAGCGGCTGGGTGCTCCTTGCAAAAAATTCAGCTCAAAGCTCAGCGCTGGCTGCAAGTCGTCCAACGCGCAGCTCCTGCACTCGATTAGCCAATCCCCGTAGCGATAAAACCAGCAGCAGTTAGCAACCGCCATGGCGAAAGCTGAAGGTACGTCAAGCAGATGCCAAGTTCCAGAGAGTTCGACGAACACCCTAAGGCCCCGCGCGCGCAACAGCCCTAGATACCCCCGCGAGGCAGAGAGCAAAGCATTGCGCGCTACATGCCCTTGGGTAAGCTGAGAGTGAAAAATCCCCGCCATCCAGACCGTAGAGGTGAGCGCTGCCTCATCCGGCACCCAAGACCTACCGGTGCGCAGAATATGACCGTGGGGGCGAAGCACACACAGCTCCTTAGCTCGAACGACCACATGCTCATCCCCGGCGAAAAAGGATAAAAGCTGACCCTTGACATTGCGTTCGATTTGACGCCATTCAGTCCCAAACCAAGCCGAGAGTTCATCCTCAGCTGGATCCTGGGCCTGGAAGAGAGAGGCGGTAGCAAACAAGCTCCTGGCAAGCTCCCGCCCTTCTCCACAC
>JAOAHI010000089.1 GCA_026415315.1 Methylohalobius sp. | reverse complement strand
GCTGCATGAGATAGGACGGTTAGTAATCTACGCTAAAATTCCGGAGCTCGCCCGGGCAGCGATTCTTTTGGCCAAGGCAGAGGGAATGGACGAAGTGAAGGCCGAGCGCGAAACTTATGGCTTTGATCATTATCAACTGGCGGCCGCCCTGGTCCATCGTTGGCGTTTGCCCGAGGTATTTGGCGCCACTTTGCGCTGGCACGGAGTCCCGCATGAGGCTGGAGCCTTCTCACGCGAGACAGGCTTGGTAACTTTGGCCAGCCAGCTCAGTTTGGCAGGAGTTGAAAAACCGGATGGTCTAGAACCAATCCTGCCGGAATTGGCGCCGCTATTGGCTTTTCTCCATTTGAAACCTTCCTGTTTGCCAGAAGTTCTGGAGGAGGTGGCGATTCAGTTTGAGGAGGTATTTCGGTTGTTATTTCGAGGCTGACAAGAACTTTTGTCAGCCTGGCTCAGGAAAAGTATACTTCGCTACGTTTGGAATCATAATTAAATTAGAACAAAGACCGCTATGAACATTAACTTACAAGCCGAAGTCTCCGTCTCCCGCAATAATCTGATCAGCGCTTTAAGGGGGATAATTTACGACCATACCTTTACCAAGCTGACTGTCAACTGGTATCGGGCAGTGCTGGAACGTTTGCCCGACTACGCTGAAGTGCTTGATGTTGGGATTGGTACCGGTAGTGCCGTGGCCGCTAACGCCGACCTAATTTGGCGCAAGAACCTTCGCACCTTGGGGTTGGACATAGATGCCGACTATTTGGAGCGTTGTATCAAAGTTCTGGCTAAGGCAGGCCTAACCCAACACGTCCAAGTTCGGCTCGAATCGGTCTATGACCATCAAGGGGGGCCTTACGATGCGGTTTATTTTAGCGGCAGTTTTATGTTACTTCCTGACCCAGTCGGGGCTTTAGCCCATGTCCTAAGCCAACTTAAGCCCCATGGAAAGGTGTTTTTCACCCAGACTTTCCAGGAGCGCCGTTCGCGGCTGGTGGAAAAAATCAAACCGATGTTACACAAGATCACAACCATCCATTTTGGTCAAGTGACCTATTGGGAGAGCTTTCAAGATGTCCTTGCTCGGGCCGGGGCGCAAGTGGCCGAGATGGTCGTCCTCAAGCAACTGCGCAACGCATCTTTCCGCTTGATTGAAGCTGTACCGGTGCTCTCTACCTGAGAAGAGTAGCTGAAAGCGGCGATTTTTAGATCGCTGCTTTCAGCAGGCGCTGTTTTTCCCGTTGCCAGTCGCGCTCTTTCTCGGAGGCGCGTTTATCGTAAAGCTTTTTCCCCTTGGCCAACCCGATTTCCAGTTTTACCCAGTTGTTTTTCCAGTACAGTTTAAGCGGGATCAAAGTGTAACCTCGCCGCTCCACTTGTCCGATGAGGCGGCCTAATTCCCGTTTGTGCAAGAGGAGCTTGCGCGTGCGGACAGGATCTGGGTTAACGTGGGTAGAGGCCGAAGCCAAAGGCGATATATGGGCCCCTAAAAGCCAGGCCTCGCCGTTTTTGAGCAGAACATAGCTTTCCTTAAGGTTGACTCGTCCGGCGCGGAGACTTTTGACCTCCCAGCCCTCAAGTACCAGCCCGACCTCGAAAGTTTCCTCGATAAAATAGTCGTGCTTGGCCTGGCGGTTGACGGCAATAATTGTATTTTCGCTCGGTCGATTTTTCTTACTAGCCACAATTTTGCTATTTTATCTCGCTTGCTAGGGAAACAGCAAAGAAGGCCAGCGTTGAAGACGATCCACAAAACTGCTCTTATCTGTCGGCGGGCTGAGTTGGTATTTCAACTAGTCGATGACGTTGAAGCCTATCCCGAATTTCTTCCCTGGTGTCGTGCAGGCCGAGTACTAAAGCGCGAGGGGGAAGTGGTGGAGGCCGAGCTTGAGGTCGCATGGGGGGCGTTTCGCCAGGTTTTTGCCACGCGCAATTTTAATCAACCGGGTCGAGAGATCCGCATGACTTTGCTTCATGGCCCATTTAGCTATTTGGAGGGCATCTGGCG
>JAOAHI010000088.1 GCA_026415315.1 Methylohalobius sp. | reverse complement strand
AAGTCGAGACGGGTGAGGTTGACCTGAGCATCGAGGTGAGGAGAGTCCAGCCCAGATCGGCTGAAGTTCAGGCGGGCTTGAAGTTCAAAATCTGGATTGGAAAGATAAAGCGATCGACTTTCGATCATAAAGCCGCGATCGTCCCAAACTCCTTGGATTTGGCCACGCACTACATCCAGCCTGAGGGAGCGCGGGTGCCAAGGAGGGTAAAACTTAAGACGGTTGAGGTCTAAGCTAACTTTACCTTCCAAGCGACCAGCTCGCCAGCTCCCCTTAATGTGCACTGTCCCTTGTCCTGAGGGGAGAGTACCTAACCGAGAGGTATCCCAAGAGGGGAAAAGGGTGGTAAGTCCGTTGATTTGCCCCTTCTCAAGGTACACCCGAAAATCCGCCTGCCACTGCGCTGGCGCATCGGGTTTGCCTCGCAGATGGACGACAATAGAGACTTGCTCGGCTAAGGCCTCAGGAGCCGCAAAGCGCACCTGCAGCCGATGTTCCTCTCCTTGATTGTCGAGCTGAATGTGGGCATGGCGTAGGACATAAGGCTTGCGATTAGAGCTGGGATACCACTCCAAGGTGCTATGGGCCAATTCGAATCGGCCGTCGCTGAGCAGCCAGGGCGGGATACTTCCCCCCTGGCCACGCTTCAATCCTGAGATAAAAAACTGCCCGTCATCGGTACGGTAGATTTTTAGCTCGGCACCAAAGACCCGGATGCGTTTGAGGCGTAATTGCCTCTGGCGGAGGCTGGCGGCAAGATTCAGGTCTGCTTGGATCTCCTGGAGCTTGAGCTGGTCATCGCCATCTGGGCCAATCGCCACCCCAATCAGGTGCAGCTGGGGGGTAATGCCGTCCAGATGGGCTTTAAAGTGCTGGATCTGAACAGGTTGCATTAGGGTCTCGCTTAGGCTGTTTTCCAAGTGATGGCGCAACCGATCAATGCTTGGCAGCAGCCAAAAACGGAGGGCCAACAACAAAGTAACCGCCGCAAAAATCAGCGCCCAGAGCACAAAATGCGTTAAGCGACGGGTACGATGGAGGAGCCAAGTCAAGGGTTAAAGCAGGACGACGTCGTATTGCTCCTGATTATATTGGGGTTCGGCGCGGAAGCGGATGCGGACTTTTAGAGAGCGCTCCAGTTCCGCCAGGGTGGAAGCCTCTTCGTCCAGCAGGCGTTCCACTACCTCGTTGGAGGCCAAAACCAATAAGGATTCAACTTCATACTGACGGACTTCGCGGATGATTTCACGGAAGATCTCCAGGCACGTGGTTTCGGCGGTCTTAAGGACTCCTCGACCACCGCAGCAAGGACATGGTTCACACAAGATCTGTTCGAGGCTCTCGCGCGTGCGCTTGCGGGTCATTTCCACCAATCCTAAGGAGGAGACAGCGCAAATGGTGGTTTTAGTGTGGTCTTTCTCTAAGCTTTTTTCCAAAGCCTTAAGAACTTGGCGACGATGGTCCTCGTCTTGCATGTCGATAAAATCGATGATGATAATGCCGCCTAGATTGCGCAGGCGCAATTGGCGAGCGATGGCCTGGGCCGCTTCCATATTGGTCTTGAAAATGGTCTCCTCTAAATTACGCCCGCCTACAAATCCACCAGTGTTGACGTCTATGGTGCTCATCGCCTCGGTTTGATCGAATACCAAAAATCCTCCGGACTTGAGCTGGACCTTACGTTGCAAGGCTTTTTGGATTTCGTCTTCGATTCCGTAAATGTCAAACAGGGGGCGCGTTCCCGTGTACAGTTCGATCAGGGGGGCGACTTAGGGGATGAATTCGTCGGCAAACTGGACCAGGCGCTGGTAGACTTCGCGCGAATCCACCCGGATCTTCTCTACCTTGCCCCGATATAGATCTCTAAGCGCTCGCACCGCGAGCGGCAGATCTTGGTGGACCAGGCTACGCCCAGGCGCCTGAGCATAGCGTTCTTGGATCGCTTTCCACAGCTTGAACAGAAACAGCATGTCAGCGCGCAAGACGAACTCGTCTCCCCCTTCGGCTGCAGTTCGAGCGATGTAGCCGCCGCTGCCGTATTCTTCGCGGAAAGCATCAATGCAAGCCTTAAGG
>JAOAHI010000087.1 GCA_026415315.1 Methylohalobius sp. | reverse complement strand
AAAGTCGCCGCTGCTCTCAGATTCCAACCTTAGGACCCGCTTCGAAACCTCCTGCCACTTCATCGACGCGTTGGCAACTGAAGCGCTTCCCGCAGCCGCAGTCTCGCCAGTCAATTTTGCCGCCGGTCTTAAGCTGCCGCTGCTCAGATTAGCCTTGCTCCAACCGGAGTTGTTGGAGCCTGAAAACGGTCAGGCAGCTGCACTCATCAATCAAATAGGCCTAGCCCAAAGCTTGGCTGGAAAAGACCAAACGCTGCACAAAGCGCTTGAAAATTTTGTCCGGACCCTAGCTGAGAAGTTGCTAACTGAGAAAGAGTCCAAATTTGAAACGACGATTCAACAGGCCAATTGCCGTCTCCAAGAGCTGTTAGTCCCTGTGCTGCAAAGAAAGCAGCGCTATCAACAGCATCTGATCGATGGGTTTGAGGGTAGGCAAAAGCTCGCCCAAAGCAAGCTTGCCGTCTATGAAGCTCTGCGCGAGCGATTTTCGGGCAAATCGGTCCCCGATTTGATCGTCACCTTACTGAAAGCCGGCTGGTATCACCTTTTGGTACTGTCGCACCTGCGTTACAGTCAAGACAGCCCCCAATGGCAAAATCGGATCGAAGTATTGGATCGCCTGCTCGAATGGCTGGCATTCGAGCCGGAGGTGCACTTGCCGCAAGCCGAGGCGAATCATTTAATCAACCAGGTGGACTCGGGGCTGGGCATGGTCTTGAGCGATACCGACCAGCATCGCCAGTTGATTCAGCAGCTTGCCGACTGCTTGACCGGCCCGCATCAAGGCGAGAGGCGCAAAGCGTTGATTAAAAACCCCGTGGACCCCAAACAGTTCATTGAACCGCAATTTCTGATCGAAACCGAGGCGGATAAGTTCGCACTGGTCAAAGCCCTCTCTCTGGGGGACTGGATCCGAGTCCAGCAGAATGGCAAAAGCATCCCCTACAAATTGGTCTGGATCGGCTCCACCCCGCCTTTGTACCTCTTCGTCGATCCGAGCGGTTCGAGCAAGATGGAGTTAACGCCTAGGCAGCTGACCGCCTTGTTCCAAAACCAACTGGCCGCCAAAATCTGCGATCTGGACTTGCCTTTGACTGATCGGGCTACCGACCAGATTCTGCACAAACTGTATACTAGGCTTCCTACTTCTGCGTGCGCTCAAGAGGCCGAATTTATCGACCGCAAGCAGTTCATTTATCATCTAAGACAAGCCTTGATTCAGTCAGGACGAGCGAACACTCAGTTCACCTTATGCCAGCTGGAGCTGGACGTCATTCGGGTAATCGTTTCGGTGTGCGGAACAGACTGCGAGGAGGCCCTACTGCACCACATCGCGGCGGTAATCTGCCATACATTGCCTAAATCGGCTCCGTTGGCGCGGCTGCGCGAGGGTACATTTGCCATCTTGTTGCCAAACTACTCCTTGCAAGCGGCCCTGGAGGTGGCCAAAAACCTGCGCCAGTGTTTGGTGCAGAATCGATTCCAATGGCAGAATCAAGATTTTAGCCTCGACGCCCACATCGGCTTGGTTCCTATCCAGTGGGGGGATCACCTGGAACAGGTCCTGCTAAACGCCGATGCCACCTGCCTGCAGGCTAAGCATGTCGGGCGCAACCAGATCCAAATTTATCGGGCTAACGACCAAGCGGTCATGCAGAGAAAAGAGCTCCTCATGTGGGCAGGTAAGCTTAACAAGCTATTTGACGAACAACAGCTTTTTCTGCGCTGCCAGAAAATTGCTCCTTTAGGCAAAGAGTCCGGCCACCATTACGAAATATTGGTTGGCGCTCAAGATAAAACAGGACGCATTATACTCCCGGATGAATTTATCCCGGCTGTGGAGCATTTCAAACGCGCTCCAGACCTTGACCTTTGGGTAGTTAAAGAAACTCTGAACTGGATGCAAGGTCATCGCGGGTATCTGGATAAAATCAATGGATTCTCGATCAACTTATCAAGCCATTCCATCTTGGACGAGAGTTTTGAACATTCTCTACATCAATTACTGTACCAACATAAGGACCTGACTTCTAAAGTCATGTTTGAAATCACAGAGAGTTCCGCTATAAGCAGCCTCAAACAAGCCTCGAAATTCATTCGCAACTTCAAACGCCTAGGTTGCAAATTCGCCTTAGACGATTTTGGTTCCGGTTATGCTTCTTATGCGTACTTGAAACATTTGAATTTTGATTATCTAAAAATCGACGACAGCTTCATCAAGGATATCTTGTCCAGCCCAGCCGATGAGGAGATCGTTAAATCCATTAACAATGTGGCTCACTCCC
>JAOAHI010000086.1 GCA_026415315.1 Methylohalobius sp. | reverse complement strand
ACCTTCCCTACTTTGGGGCGCCCCCCACGCATAGACAGCATAGATCGTGAAATTTTCTGCCGCCATGGTCAGGCGGTTCCTACTCAAGATCCGGCCAAGGCGATCAAATTCGCATCGTGCGGGCGGCCATTGCCTGGACACGCGGTGCGAGTCGTGGACGAGTTGGGCCGAGAGCTGCCCGAGCGCGTTGAGGGCCGGTTGGAATTTCACGGACCATCGAGCACGTCCGGCTACTACCGTAACCCTAAAGCCACGGCTGCCCTGTTCGACGGCGATTGGCTGATTTCCGGCGACCGCGCTTACCTTGCCGAGGGTGAAGTGTATTTAACCGGACGCGAAAAGGACATCATCATCCACGCCGGGCGCAATCTGTATCCTCAAGAGATCGAGGAGGCCGTCGGCCAAGTACCTGGCGTACGCGCCGGATGCGTGGCGGTGTTTGGCAGCCAGGATCCTAAAACCGGCACCGAACGCTTGATTGTGGTGGCGGAAACCCGAGAAATCGATCCTAAAGCCAAAGAACGCGTAATCCAGACCATACACGAGACAGTATTTTCTCTGATCGGTTCGGCCCCCGACGAAGTCCAACTCATTCCCCCTGGCAGCGTGCTCAAGACCTCCAGTGGCAAGATCCGCCGTAGCGGCTGCAAAGAGCTCTATGAGCGGGGAGTGTTAGGCCGCCCTCTCCCCCTGTGGCGGCAAATCCTGCACTTGCTCCTTGCTGGCCTTCGCCCCCAGCTCAAACGCAGCAAAAATGTGATTTCGAGCTGGGCATTTGCTGCTTGGGCCTGGGGCATGGTTTTTTTAATCGGCGCGTTAGGTTGGTGTGGAGTACTGCTGTTGCCTGGGGGTGAGCGGCGCTTTCGCTATGCGGCTTGGGCGTCGCGCCTTTTGTCCAAAGCCTGTGGAATTAGGCTGCGCCTGGAAGGGCTGCAGCACCTTCCACCACCCGAGCAGGCGTGCATTTACGTCAGCAACCATGCTAGTTACCTAGACGGCGCTGCGGTTTTAGCCACAATTCCGCGCCACTTTCACTTTGTCGCCAAGCGCGAATTCCGCTCTCAGTTTGTTGCTGGCACTTTCCTTAAACGAATCGGCTGCGAGTTCGTCGAGCGCTTCGCCGAGGAACAAAGCATACAAGACGCCAAGCGCTTGGTAGAAGCCGCCCGGAGTGGCCGCTCTTTGTGGTTCTTTCCAGAGGGCACTTTCACCTCTCGGCCGGGGCTTCTGCCGTTTCATCTAGGCGCATTCTTGACCGCTGCTGAGACCGGTCTTCCCGTGGTGCCGGTGACCATCCGCGGCACCCGCTCTATCCTGAGGGCGGGCACTTGGTTTCCCCGTCCTGGGGCGATCTCCGTCGTCGTCTCGCCCCCCGTAGCACCTCAGGAGATCGCACAGGAACTGCGAAATCCGACTTCCTTTCAGATCGCCGTGCGGCTGCGCGATTTGTCCCGACAGACGATCCTCAAACACCTAAACGAACCGGATCTGGCGCAAGAAATCTCGCCTTTGTTGAGACCGTAAAGCGCTTATGCTAGCTTGTTGGCAAAAAGGAGGTAGGCCATGTTTCCCTTGCGCGATGAAAATCCCACGCTACGCACCCCAGTAGCAACGATCGCTATCATTGCGGTTAACGTTTTGGTCTGGGCTACCCTGCAGGGCTTTGGCGCTTCTTTGCCTTTGCTCCAGTCGCTATGCGACTGGGCCTTGATTCCGGGAGAGCTTTTAGGGTATCTGCGGGAAGGAGAAAGCGTTTCGTTCGGGCCGACGGTAGAATGCATCCTGGAGGACCGAGCGCCGCTCCTGACGCCTTTTACCTCCATGTTCATGCACGGCAGTTGGATGCACATCATCGTCAACATGTGGTTTTTATGGGTGTTTGGCGACAACGTCGAAGACGCGATGGGTCCGGGACGTTTCTTAGGCTTTTATATCTTATGCGGGTTGGCGGCTGCTGCTGCCCAGATCCTGAGCGACCCGGCCAGCCCGATACCGATGGTCGGGGCTTCCGGAGCCATCGGCGGGGTGATGGGGGCCTACGCGCGCTTGTATCCCCACGCCCGGGTGGAAAATCTAGTACCGCTCGGGTTCTACATTACCATTATCGGCGTACCGGCATATTTCATGCTCGGCTACTGGTTTCTGCTTCAGCTTTTGGAGGGGCTGATCACCCCGCCCGGCCAGGGTGGGGTGGCGTTCTGGGCCCACGCCGGGGGATTTATAGCTGGCTTGCTCTTGATCCGGCCGCTGCATCGACCCGATTTTTTAGCGGAACGCTTACATCAAACTCCCAGGATTCGCAGCCGTTGGCGGTGGTGATGTCAGTTTTTTTACAAATCGACCCCAAAGCGATTCGAACAATGATTACGATAATTAATAAGTATTTGAAAAAATTAAATAAATTATAATTGGCACGAAATTAGCGCTATAAAAACAAAACCGAGTCCTAAAATTAAGAAGCTTACGATGCTTAAAAAGCTTACTGTGTTCTCTTTGGCACTTGCCCTCTCTTCGATTCACAACGCATTTGCTGTGCAAATTCTTTTGCAAGAGGACTTCGAGGCGGTATCAGGTCTTAACAACTCTAACACCATCCGCACAGTGCAGAACATTCTCACTACCAA
>JAOAHI010000085.1 GCA_026415315.1 Methylohalobius sp. | reverse complement strand
GTGCAGTCGCCTACAAAATCGTTGCCGCAAAAGACTAAGCCGCTCACCCATCAGCCTCGTCCTTGAAACATTTGGCAATTGTGACCGCCTCAGCAGAGAACGCCAACTGAGACTCATCCCTTATCATTTCAAAGGCCGGCGTAGTTTTGTTTGGTGAGCGATCTGGCCGGTAGAGCTTTGTTGGTGGAATGCTGGCGGAGAGGGAGGGATTTGAACCCTCGATGGGCTTTTGGCCCATACTCCCTTAGCAGGGGAGCGCCTTCGACCTCTCGGCCACCTCTCCAATCGTTATCTATGCTTCGGGCTCGCCTTCGGGCAATTCGGCATCGGAAACAGACTGCTCGGCCCCCATCGGCTGAGTTTCCGCCTCCTTCTCCCGCTTGATGCGTTCGTAGATCTCCTCGCGATGAACTGAGACCTCTTTAGGCGCATTGACACCTATGCGGACCTGATTGCCCTTTACGCCTAACACGGTGACCGTGATGTTATCACCGATGACCAGCGTTTCCCCTACTCTCCTGGTTAAGATAAGCATTTACGGGTCGTCCTTTCCGTTGTTTGTTCCACGTCTGATAGACCAAGCTTCCTCTCTAGTCCAAAGCATAACAACGCGCACGCCTCGTCGTCAAATTTCCCCGTTACGTCGAGACCTTATCCAGTTCGAACGCATCGTGCAATGTGCGCACCGCAAGTTCCAAGTATTTTTCGTCCAAAACCACCGAAATTTTGATCTCTGATGTGGAAATCATGCGGATGTTGATCCCTTCCTGCGCCAGCGCCCTAAACATCTTGCTGGCAATACCGGCATGGGAGCGCATTCCCACCCCTACCAGCGATACTTTGACGATCTGATCATCGCCCGTGATCCGCCGCGCCCCCAAGTCACGCTTTATTTTGTCTAATATCTCTAACGCCTTAGGATAATCGTTGCGGTGGACGGTGAAAGTGAAGTCAGTGGTGTCGTTTTCGGCGACGTTTTGAACGATCATGTCCACCTCGATGTTGGCATCGGCGATCGGCCCTAGGATCGCAGCTGCAATCCCAGGGCGGTCGGGAACCCCTTCTACTGTCAACTTGGCTTCGTCGCGGTTGAAAGCGATGCCAGAAATTAAGGCTTTCTCCATCGTCTCGTCTTCGTAAGTGATTAAGGTTCCAGGACCATCGACAAAGGTGGACAACACCCGCAAAGGTACGTTGTACTTGCCGGCAAATTCCACCGACCGAATCTGGAGCACTTTAGACCCTAAGCTGGCCATTTCCAGCATCTCTTCAAAGGTGATGCGATCCAAGCGCCTCGCTTTGGGCTCCACTCTCGGGTCGGTAGTATAAACTCCGTCGACATCAGTATAAATCAAACACTCATCGGCTTTAAGCGCGGCGGCCAACGCCACGGCTGTTGTGTCTGAGCCACCTCGGCCCAAGGTAGTAATATCGCCCTCCTCGCTCACCCCCTGAAAACCCGCCACCACCACCACCTTGCCCTGGGCTAAGTCCTTCCGAATACGCGAGGTATCGATATCCAAAATCCGCGCTTTGGTGTGAGCTGCATCGGTGAGAATTCGAGCCTGGGCACCGGTGTAAGAACTGGCAGGACAACCTAAGGTTTCCAGCGCCATACACAACAACGCGATGGTGACTTGCTCGCCGGTAGCGAGCAGCACGTCTAGCTCACGCGGATTGGGGCGATCTTGAATTTGCTTGGCCAGATTCAAGAGCCTATCGGTCTCACCGCTCATGGCTGAGACCACCACCACAAGGTCATCGCCACGCTGCTTGGCCTGTAGAATTTTGTTTGCTACGTGCCGGATCCGGTCAACCGTACCGACCGACGTGCCGCCGTATTTATGGACGTAAAGCGCCATCTACCCTCTCACAAGCGTTCTTTGACCCAATCCACGACCTTGACCAGCGCTTGATCCAATCTTTCTGGCTCTGTGCCGCCGGCCTGCGCAAAATCCGCGCGCCCCCCGCCGCGTCCACCGATTTGGCTGGCTACAAAATTGGCCAACTCACCAGCATGAAGGCGGCCCGATAGATCCTTGTCCACCCCAGACACCAACACCACCTTGCCATCCTGGACGCTGGCCAGAACGACCACCGCTTTGCCCAATTTATTTTTAAGTTGATCCAGCATTGTGCGCAAGGCTTTGGGATCAGCTAGATCCAATTTGGCCGCCAGTACCTTGACACCATCCACTTCTTGGGCGCGGGAGACCAAATCGCCGCCAGCCTGGGTAGCTAGCTTAGCTTTGAAACGCTCCAGTTCTCTCTCCAGCTGACGAACCCTCTCCAGCAACTGCTCGCTTTTTCCTACCAATTCCTCAGGCTGGCAGCGGAGCAAACCAGTCAAGGTATTCAGGCTGCGGTCGGCGTGCTGCACCCAGCGCAAGGCATACTCCCCAGTGACCGCCTCGATCCGACGGATGCCAGAGGCAACTCCGGTTTCAGAGAGAATTTTGAACAAGCCGATGTCGCCTGAGCGCGCAACATGGGTGCCACCACACAGCTCCACCGAGAAATCGCCAATCCGCAAAACCCGCACGCGCTCGCCGTATTTTTCCCCAAACAAAGCAAGGGCTCCAGCTTTGAGCGCCTCATCTACCGCCATGACTTCTGCCGAGACCGGTAAATTCCGGCGGATAGCAGAATTCACTTCGCGCTCAATCTCTTCGATTTGGGGCCGGGTAAGCGGCTCAAAGTGGGAA
>JAOAHI010000084.1 GCA_026415315.1 Methylohalobius sp. | reverse complement strand
GGGATGGCGCAAGGTATATCTGTCCACGTTCATCCATCCTGCCTCATCGGCCAGAGGGCTAGACTTTAAAAAAGCCGGTGGCCGCATAGGCGGAGTCACGTGGAGAAAATCAAAAGCGTGGGTCTGCCGGTCGCCTGTAGGAATATGCTCAAACGTGGCTTGTCTCTTATCGACGTCGATGGCCACTAGATGATGTTGAAAATGGGTCTCGATCGCTTTGCGCTTTAGTACCTCGTTTAGGGTTTTGGCGTAGCGCTTGACTGGGAAAATGCCCGCCGCTGCCGAGAAAAACATCAGTTTGGTTTTGCTGCGCACGTTGCGTTTGCGCCATGCATCGTCGGCCAGGTAAGCGATCTTTTGCGCAGCTCCTGGGCACTTAAAAGGCGGTTTAGGCTGAGTGAAAATGGCTGTTCCGCCGGAAAATCCTTTGATCGCCTCCCAGACCCTGGGCGCTAAATCATAATCATAAATAGAGACAGCTAAGTTGCGCTGCAGGGCCTCGTTAAGCCCTGCGACTTCGTCCCAAGCGATTTCTATACCCGCCGCCACTACTAAATACTCGTAGTTGATCTGTTTGCCAGAACGGGTGCTCAGCGCATTAGCCTCAGGGTCAAAACTCGCCACCTCGTCCTGAATCCAAGTCACCCCTTGGGGGATGACCTTCTTCATTGGCCGCCAGGTGGCTTTGGGCTTCATCTCTCCACCCCCGACCAGAGTCCAGCCGGGTTGGTAATAATGCACATCTTTGGGCTCTATGATCGCCACGTCCAAAGAGCCAGATTCCTCCAGTTTTTTCAAATGAGAGGCTACCGCCACACCGCTGGTACCGCCGCCGACGATCACGACTTTGTGGGTAATCACCTCTGCCATCGCAAATACCTCTTCGTTTTCACCACTGTTTCCGATTCTTGCTCGCTTTTTAGGATCACTCTTTCACCGGGCGTTTGTCTAGTTTACGCTGCAATGTCCTGCGGTGCATGCCAAGAGCTCTAGCAGCCGCAGATATATTACCATTGTGCTCCATTAGGACTTTCTGCAGATATTCCCATTCCATCCTGCGAACGGACAAAGGCTTGTCCTTGACCTCTACGTTTGGATCTCCCTCCTGCTTATGCAAGGCGGCAACGATTTCGTTAGCGTCGGCAGGCTTAGTCAGGTAATGAACCGCGCCGAGCTTGATGGCCTCCACAGCCGTAGCGATGCTGGCATAACCTGTCAAGACCACAATGCGCGTATTGCCATCCAACTCTTTTAGCTTCTTGACCAAAACCAAGCCGGATTCATGCCCAATGCGCAGGTCAATGACGGCATATTCAGGAGTCAGCTGGATAGCTTGCGCTATTCCCTCCACCACGCTCTGGGCCACGAAGACTTCAAAGCCGCGCTTCTCCAACGCCCTTTTGAGCACCTCGCAAAAGGTTTGGTCATCATCGACCAAGAGCAACCTCGCTTGATCGCTCACGCTTGTCTCGCACCCCCGCTGAAGTCAATAAAGGTAAAGTAATTCGCGTCTGGGTACCGCCCTGAGGTAAGGATTCCATAACGATGACCCCTCCCAAACGCTCAACCGTAGTGTAAGCCAAAAACAAACCCACCCCTAGCCCTTGCTTGCTCGATGCTACCGGACGCTGGCCCAATTCACGCGTCAACCCCACGCTGATTCCCGGACCCTGATCGATGACCGAAAGTTCAAGCCGGCTTTGGCTCCAACGCGCCCTAAGCTCTATCGCCTGGGGCGATACGTCAGCAGCGTTATTAAGAATATTGAGCAAAGCGTGGCTTAAGGTACGTTCTGCAACGATTCTAGCACCAGCTTGTGCCTCCTCCACCTTAAACTGCAATCTCGCCCCAGGCCGCTGCTGGCGCCATTGCTGGACCAATTTTTCAAGATAACGATGAACTTCCTCGGCATGCCCTGATTCTGCTCGCACTTCCCCCGCCGATGCCGACATTACGGCCAAGGCATTCTTGCAGCGCTCGATTTGATCTTTGCAAATCAATAAGCGCCGGCGCAACCCTTCGTGCTCACGCCCCGCATAATCCTCAAGCAGCTCCTGAACTAAAATTGCCATCGTTCCCAGGGGGGTACCTATCTCGTGGGCAGCTCCGGCAGCTAGCGTTCCGAGCGCTACTACGCGCTCGTCGCGCAAGGCCTGCTCGCGCACCTCGGCCAACTTGCGCTCTCGTTCACGCAGAGTGTTGGCCATCTCCACCACGAAGTAGGCGACCAAGCCAGCGCTAAAAACAAATCCCGCCCAGGTGCCAAAGACATGCAACTCAAACCTCTGGTGCGACTCACGTAGATCTAAGGGCAGACGATCAGTCTGAATCACTTTAGCCACCGGCAAGGGCTGCAAAGGATGATAATGAAAGATCAATAGAGTGTAGCTGCTGCAAACGAGCAACATCATATACCAAGTGTAACGCTGTGGCAGAACGGTGGCCGTAATGATGAGCGGCAATAGGAGAAACCAGGCCATGGGGTTAGTGGCTCCGCCAGCAAAATACAAAAGCCCTGAGATACATAAGGCGTCCAGACACAAATGAAGAAATAGCTCCAATTCAACTACCGGCCTTCCCTCTTGCAGCCTAAGCCAAGTCAGGCAGTTACCGGCTAGCATCGTAGCGATGATCCCCCACAAGGGGTTAGTAGGAAGCTTGGCGCCTAAATCGTAGACCGCAATCACCAAGATCAAAGACGTGGCTAAAATTAATAGATTGCGTAACACAAACAGCCAGTTGAGGTTGGCGCGCGCTGCATCAGCAGAATCGATAGAGAGCAACATCAGGCCATCACCTTAAGGA
>JAOAHI010000083.1 GCA_026415315.1 Methylohalobius sp. | reverse complement strand
GCATAGACGATCTACTTAAAGACGGCGATATTTCCGCCAACGTGGACATGTTGCCTGGAGATATTTTAATTATCCCCGAGGCCTTTTTTTAATCGCGGAGTCTTTTATGTACGAATTGCTGCAACAAGGATTAGGCTATCTTAAGGTTGCCAGCCGTTATAAGTGGTGGGGGGTGGCAATGGCCTGGGTGGTCTGCATTGCTGGTTGGGTGTTCATCTCGCAGATGCCCGATCAATACAAAGCAGAAGCGAAAGTCTTCGTCGACACGCGCTCAGTTTTGCGCCCTTTACTCTCGGGTTTGACCATCGAGCCTGACGTTGCCGGGCAAGTGCGCCTGATGACCCGCTTGCTGTTTACCCGGCCGAACCTGGAAAAAATCGCCCGCATGACTGACTTGGATTTGGCCGCTAAGGATGAGAAAGCTATGGAGGCGATTGTAAATAGGCTAAAATCCTCGCTGGCCATAGAGGCGGCTAGCCAAGTCAACATTTTTACCATCAGTGCTGAGGACGCCGACCCCCAGCTGGCTAAGCGCCTGGTGCAAGCGATGCTCACCGTGTTTGTTGAACAAGCTTTGGGTGAGACGCGGCGCGACTCGGATACAGCTCAGCGGTTTTTAGACCAGCAGATCCAAGAGTATCAGCGGCGACTGCAAGAGGCAGAAAAAGCGATCGAGGAGTTCAAGCGCAAAAACTACGGCCTTCTGCCCAATCAGGGTGGCGATCTCTACGGAGTGTTGCAGGAGACCCAGACCCAGCTTGAGGAGGCCAAGCTGGCCGTGCAGGAGGCGGTCCAACGGCGCGATGAGATCGCTCGGCAACTGGCCAACGAAGAGCCTATTTTTGAAGATTTCGGCGGCGGGCAAAGCCCAATCGAGGCTAAAATTCAGGCTCTTCAGGCGCGCCTGGAGGAGCTTTTGATCAAATATACCGACAAGCACCCTGAAGTCATCGCCTTAAAACGCGGTATTGCCGAGTTAAAAAAGCAACAGGCCGAAGTGATGGCGAGCGGTGAGGATGTCGCAGGCGAAGCCTTACCAGACGAACTTTCAAGCGGCGGTGAGGCCAATCCAGTTTTTCAGCAGATGAAGCTGGTCTTAAGCGAAGCCGAGGCTAATGTGGCCTCTTTGCAGGCTAGGGTCAAGGCATATGAGGACAAGATCCGAAAGCTTCAGGAACAGATGGACGCCCGCCTCAAAGTGGAGACCGAGCTCAAAAACTTAAACCGCGATTACGACACCATCCGCAGTAATTTTGAAAACCTGCTTGCCCGCCGCGAAAAAGCTAGGCTCTCTGAGAGCGTGGAGCAAAATACCGATACGGTTAAATTCCAAGTGGTCGACCCACCCCAGGTACCTTCCAAGCCTTCGGCGCCTAATCGAATTCTGCTCTCGACAGGGGTGTTGGGGGCTGGCTGTGCGGTCGGATTTGGTCTGACCATTCTGCTAGCTTTGCTTCGTCCCACCTTTATCTCAGTTCAACAGTTACGGGAGGTGACCGGCCTCCCAGTTTTGGGTTCGATCTCGATGAACTGGGTACTGGTAGTTCGCAAGAGAAAGCTGCGGGAGTTTATCGGTTTCTGCAGTGCCTGCGCTGGGCTTTTGATCGTATTAATGGTCTTGGTTTTGATGGAAATCAAGGGGATCAATTTGTACTCTGTCAACGCATAGAGGATTTGCCATGAGCATCATAGAAAAAGCCTTGGAAAAACAGGAAGTTATAGGAATTCAAGCGCCGCCAGTAGGAGAGGAGCTAGACAGAGCTGGATTCCAGGATTTGAGCGAGGAAGATAGACCTGTTGAACAAAGGGTGAAAAGCCCGCAGATCAAAGTGAACGTGGAAAAACTGCTAGCGCAGGGAATGCTCTCTCCCGATGCTTCTCAGGGGAAACTGGCTGAGGAATACCGCTTAATAAAACGCCCTTTATTGCTGAATGCCTTTGGGGAAAACCGCAATAAGATCAACAACGCCAATTTAATTCTGGTGACATCCAGCTTACCTGGAGAGGGAAAGACTTTCACTGCGGTCAATTTGGCTTTGAGCATTGCTGCCGAACGCGACAAGACGGTATTGCTGGTGGATGCCGATGTCGTCAAACCGGCTCTTTCCAGGCTGTTTGGGGTCGAAAATCGGCCGGGTTTAATCGAATTGCTCGAGCACGAGGCGACTTTCGCCGAAGTGCTCTTAAGGACCGATATTCCTAAACTGACTTTGCTTCCCTCTGGCCGCCGTCATCCTCACGCCACTGAGCTTTTAGCCAGCGAAGCAATGGTTCAGTTAGCGGGGGATATGTCCAGACGCTATCCCGATCGGGTTATCATTTTCGATTCTCCCCCCCTGCTCGCTACGACCCAGGCAAGCGTCTTAGCGACCCATGTGGGACAGGTATTGTTGGTGGTGGAGTCCGAATCGACCCCTCAGTATATCGTCAAGGAGGCGGTTGAAATGCTTTCGAGCTGTGCGTTAGTGGGGTGCGTTTTGAACAAAACTACGCAGGGTTTTGGCCTAGGATATTACTACTATGGATACAAATATTATTACAGCAACGAATGAGACGGCATGGAACGCATCCATTGGATTTTGTTGGGGTTGGCTCTCTTTGGTGTAAATGCTTCCTCCCAGGCGGCGCGGTGGCGGATAACGCCTAGCCTGATGATCCGGGAAACCTACAGCGACAACGTCACTTTAGATAAAAACGGTCAAAGCGCTTGGGTCAGCGAGATCAACCCCGGGATCTCAATCTCTAGAGGTCAGGTGAGCGGTGGCGGATTAGGTGGCTTTGGGGGAGGAATTGGTGGATTTGGAGGAGGGTTGGGGGCGGGTCTTAGTGGGCTTGGAGGGGGCATAGGGGGAGGCGGCTTAGGCGGGTTTGGGGGAGGAGCAGGTGGTATTGGTAGTTTGGGCGGCTTAGGTGGGTTTGGGAGAGGAGCTGCTGGTTTCGGCGGATTGGGCGGCGGGCGCAGTTTAGGTGGGGGGCGATTGGCTCTTAGCCTTAATTACCAGATGCAAAACATTTTTTCTACTCAGGAGGGACGCACTTATGACCAACGCCATCAGCTTCAAGCTGATTCTACGGCTGAGCTCATACGTAATTCGGTGTTTGTAGATGCCAACGCCAGTGCTGGCCAGGTTTTGGTCAATCCTCAAGGACGAGTGTCCGCTGATAATATTGCC
>JAOAHI010000082.1 GCA_026415315.1 Methylohalobius sp. | reverse complement strand
CAGCTTCATCAAGGATATCTTGTCCAGCCCAGCCGATGAGGAGATCGTTAAATCCATTAACAATGTGGCTCACTCCCTCGGGCTAAAAACCATCGCCGAATACGCAGAAACCAGTGCCATCGTAGTAAAGCTCAAAGCCTTAGATATAAATTACGCCCAAGGATATGGAATCGCTAAACCGATCCCTTTACACGAGCTGAAGTTGGATCGGTAAGCCACCTTACGGTTTAAAAAACGAGTCCGGACGCACGACTTCCGGTCGCGCTTTGCCAGACCAGGTAGAGGAAGCTTCAAGCTCTCTCAGCCAAAGCTCGTGGTGCTGCCTGGCCCAACTCAAGTCCACTTTGCCGCGCACCATTCCCTCTAAGGCTCCCTCAGTACCAAGGCTTCCCAGGTAGATATGACCTAAGGCCGCCACCATAACTATCAAGGCAGAAGCCAGATGTACAATGTGAGCAAGTTGCATTCCCTCTCGCTCCAGCCCAAACAGAGGAAAATCCAGAACCAAACCAGTAAAGCAGACCAAACTCCCACCGATAAGCAAAAGCCAAAACCAAAGTTTTTCCCCGGCGTTGAACCTCCCTGCCGGCGGATGGCCCGTACCGATCACACCGCCTAAAGATCTAAGCCAGTGCCAATCGTTCCGCTGCCAAAGATTATCCTTCAACCAAATCCAAGTCATAGCGCCAAGCGCTAAGAAGAACAAAGGTCCAAGCAAATTGTGGACCCATTTGGCCAAACTCAGATAAACAGAAAAAGCATCGTAGCCTAGAAGGGGAAGCAACAGGCGGCGACCGTAAAGTAGGCTCAAGCCGGTCAGCATCAAGAGCAAAAACAAAGCCGCCGCCGTCCAGTGCAGGATTCGCTCCCCCAAACTCCAGCGCGGGATCATGACTCCGGTACGTAGACGGGTCAGTCGAATCGGGCCGCGGAGCAGATAAACCAGCACTAAAAGCGCTACCACACCAGAGAGCCCGATTTCGCCAGCAAGCGCTAATGGCCCATTGCGCCACCTGCGCCAGACCTCGCCGGAGGCCTGGATCAATTCTCCAGCTTCCTGACCTTGAACTGCGGTGTATCCGGATGCCCCCTCGCGCACTCTCTGCCAATAGCCTGAGTTTGGGACAGCTTGGGCAGGCGCAGCGATTAAGCTGAGAAAAAGTAGCGCCCAAACGAGCGCCCTCCCCCAATGTTTGTCATGCATGGATCTCACCGGTCGGTTTGGATCAAAAGCGCCCGCTGGCGCAGCATCTCTTCTCGCGACTGGGCTTTCGCCGTCGCCGCAGTGCGAATATCGGGTCGACCAGCGTATTTCGGATTTTTATCCAACGCTTGGTTAGCCTGTTTTCGGCAACCGATTAAAGCTAAAACCAACAGCATCGCAGCCGCAGCTCTCATGGTTTTTTATCCCCGTAGGCTAGTCCCCAGCCCCAGGGTGCTGGCGAGACATTTTTCGCTCCTACGTCTCGCTCGGCCCGACACAGCACCCGCTGGCGGAAGATGTCGGCGATGACCTCGCCGTCCCCGGCCAAAAGCGCTTTAGTGGCACACATCTCAGCACACAAAGGGAGTTTGCCTTCGGCCAGGCGGTTGCGCCCGTATTTTTTAAACTCGGCCTCGGAGCCATCTTCCTCCGGTCCTCCGGCGCAGAAAGTGCACTTGTCCATTTTACCGCGCACGCCAAATGCTCCATCCTGGGGGAATTGAGGGGCGCCAAAGGGGCATGCGTAAAAGCAATAGCCACAGCCTATGCACAGGTCTTTGTCGTGCAATACCACCCCATCTTCGGTAATGTAAAAGCAATCCACGGGGCAAACCGCTGCACACGGCGGATCGGAACAATGCATGCACGCCACCGAAATGGATTTTTCCCCCGGCTGACCATCGTTCAAAGTCACTACCCGCCGGCGGTTGACTCCCCAAGGCAGTTCGTGTTCATTTTTACATGCGACCACGCACGCATTACACTCTATGCAGCGCTCAGCATCGCACAAAAATTTCATCCTCGCCATCGCCACGCCCTCACGCAGGGGTAATCCGACATAAGGAAATCTTGCTCTCCTGCATCATGGTGACGACGTCGTAACCATAGGTGAAGATCAGGTTGCACGATTCCCCGCGCACGTAAGGAACAGATCCCTCGGGGTAGCGGTCTTTAAGGTCTTGTCCTTGCCAGAAGCCGCCAAAATGAAACGGCATAAACACCACCCCTTTAGGGACGCGTTGGGTGACAAACGCCATCACCTGAATCCTGCCCCCCTCTGGCCCCTCAACCCACACCCTCTGCCCGTGGCGAACTCCTAGCTCGTTAGCATCGGCCGGATGGAGCTCGACAAACATTTCCCGCTGTAACTCGGCCAGCCAAGGGTTAGAACGCGTCTCGTCGCCTCCACCCTCATACTCTACCAGCCGGCCTGAGGTCATCTGTAAGGGAAATTTACGGCTAAAATCGATCTGCTGCAAAGAAGCATAGCGGGTAGGCAAGCGAAAGAAGCGCGCGCGGTCGGGAAAGGTAGGATATTTGGCTACTAAATCCCGGCGCTTGGCATAGATAGGCTCCCGGTGGCGCGGGACCGGATCAGGAAAATCCCAGGCTACACAACGGGCTTTGGCATTGCCGCAGGGAGCACAACCGCGCATCAACGCCACGCGTTGAATACCGCCGGAAAGGTCGGTTTTCCAGTCCTTGCCCTCGGCCTCCTGCCTTTCCTCAAAGCTTAAATCCTCCCACCAGCCGAGCTTTTTAAGCAAACGATCAGTAAACTCCGGATACCCATTTTTGATCGACGAATCTTTAGGATAAGACCCTTCAGCCAGCAGGCTTACCCCTTCGTGCTCGACGCCGAAACGGGCTCGAAACGGAAGTCCCCCTTGAGCCACTGGTTTACTCAAGTCATAGAGAATAGGGGTTCCAGGATGCTTAAATTCCGGCTTGCCCCAACACGGCCACGGTAAGCCATAGTACTCCCCATCGCAAGGCCCACCCATGGCTTTTAGAGTGGCGATATCAAAATCCCCCCAGTGCTGCTGGTGGAGCTTTAGGCGCTCAGGGCTATGGCCGCTGTAACCAATTGTCCACGCGCCGCGGTTGATCTCGCGCAAGATGTCTTCGATTAAAGGCTCATCGCCTATGACTTGGATATTCTTAGTCAACTGCTCGGCCAAGCCCAACTTTTTTGCCAACAGATATAAGATGACGTGATCGGGCTTAGACTCAAACAAGGGCTCGATCACTTTGTCTCGCCACTGCACCGAGCGATTGGAGGAGGTCACCGAGCCGTAAGTCTCAAACTGGGTACAAGCCGGCAACAGATAAGTATCATTTTGCCGCTCGTGCATCACCGCCGAGAGGGTAGGATACGGGTCAATAACCACCAAAAGGTCGAGCTTCTCAAACGCTCGTTTCATCTCCAATCCGCGGGTTTGGCTATTAGGGGCATGGCCCCAAAAAACCATAGCGCGGATATTGTCACGCTGAGAGAGGTTTCGCTTGTCCTCCAGCACACCTGTCTCTTATACACA
>JAOAHI010000081.1 GCA_026415315.1 Methylohalobius sp. | reverse complement strand
AGGCCATTGCCACCGACGTTCTGCTTGAGATAGAGCAGAGTGGGTTGGCCAAGGTAGTACCTTGCGCTCAGGCGGTCCGGCTGACCATGAACCGCGAGGCGATTAGGCAGCTGGCTGCAGAGATCTTAAAGCTTCCAACCTCTGACTACGCTTTTGCCAGCTCTTTGGACGAACTTTTTACCGCTGCAGATAAAGTAGGCTATCCCTGTTTTGTTAAGCCAATTATGTCCTCCTCGGGCAAGGGGCAATCCCAAGTCTACTGTCGGGATGAGTTGGCTCAGGCTTGGGAGAAGGCAAAATTCGGGGGAAGAGTAGCGGCGCACCGGGTGATTGTGGAGGCCAAAGTCGAGTTTGATTTTGAGATTACTTTGCTCACGGTGCGCGCCAGAAGTGCTGATGGCCACCTAGAAACTTATTTTTGTGAGCCCATTGGCCACCGCCAGGTGGATGGCGACTATGTGGAGAGCTGGCAGCCTCAACCGATGGCGGAGGAAGCCTATGCGGAGGCCAGGAGGATTGCTAAGACTGTGGTCGAAGCCCTAGGAGGGCAAGGATTGTTTGGGGTGGAGTTGTTCGTAAAAGGGGATCAAGTCTGGTTTAGTGAAGTCAGCCCGCGTCCTCACGATACTGGCATGGTAACTATGGCTAGCCAGCGCTTGAGTGAATTCGAGCTGCATGTGCGTGCTTTTTTGGGGTTGCCCATAGACACTTCTCTTATGCGTCCGGCGGCCAGCGCGGTGATCTATGGAGGGGTGGAAGGAGCAGGGTTAGTGTACGAAGGGCTTGAGTCGGCTTTAGCTATCCCGGAAAGTCAGGTTCGCCTGTTTGCTAAGCCTTTCTCCTATGTCAAACGGCGCATGGGAGTGGCTTTGGCCAGCGCCGAGGACATCAACCAGGCGCGGCAGCGGGCTAAGGAGTGTGCGGAAAAAGTCCGACCTAGATTGGGCTAAACTTGAAATGAGCACAACATTATGGCAAGGAGGAAGTTATGTTCTGGCGCTGGCTCTGGTTGGGGATAGGTTGGATGGCTTTGCCTGCGGCGGCCGATATTTACAAATACGTAGATGAAACTGGCCAGGTGTATTACACCGATCGGCCTAAACATGCAGGCTATCGGCTCCTGATTCGCACTCTCAAGTCTTCCCCAACTCGCAGCTTTGCTCCGTCCTGGCACCATAAAATGAGATTTGTCCCGGCCATCGAGGGCGTGGCCCAAAAATATCAGCTCGATCCTAAGTTGCTGCATGCGGTCGTCCGCGCTGAATCGGCTTACAATCCTTATGCCGTTTCACCTAAGGGTGCGGTAGGGTTAATGCAGTTGATGCCGGAAACGGCTGCCCGCTATGGTCTTTACGACCGCTATGATCCGTTCAAGAACTTGGAGGTCGGGGCTAGATACTTGCGGGATTTGCTTTTAACTTTTGGCGATGTCCGCTTGGCCGTGGCGGCGTATAATGCGGGAGAAGGGGCGGTTCGCAAGTATGGCAATCGCGTTCCCCCTTATCTTGAAACCCAGCAATACGTTGCCAAGGTTTTGGAGTTCTATAAAAGATTATGAAATACACCTGTGCCGCCGAACTCTTAGAGAGCGAACGCGATCTTGTGTCTTTGCCCGAGGTGGTTCTCCATCTCCAAGAGGCTATCGCCGATCCGCGTAGCACAGCCCAAACTGTAGGCGCTGTCATCGCCAGCGATCCCGCCTTGACCGCGCGTTTGCTGAAATTGGCCAACAGCCCTGTTTACGGCTATGGGGGAAGGGTCGATACGGTCTCACGCGCGGTTACTTTAGTGGGAATGGAGCCGCTGTACCATCTTGCTTTGGCCACATGTGCGGTGAGCACTTTCCGCAATATCCCAGTTCAGTTGATCGATATGGATGAATTCTGGGTGCAGAGCGCGTATTGCGGTGTCACGGGCCGCCTACTCGCCAAGCAGGCCAAAGTGTTGTACCCAGAGCGCCTATTTATAGGCGGTCTTTTGCACGCGATCGGAGCGTTGCTCATTTACAGCAAATGCCCAGATCAAGCGCGCGAGATCTTGCTGGCAAGCCAGGGAAAAAGGTCGTTGGTGCCGCTTTTGGAAAAGGATCTTTTAGGATTCACTTATGCCGACGTCGGGGCGGAGATTGCCAAAAAATGGAATATGCCGGCTTGGCTGGGTGAAGCGATCGGTAGTCATCTACATCCAGAAACGGCCTCCCATTATCCTTTTGAGACTGCTTTGGTGCATCTGGCCGATCGCTTGACCGACATTTTAGTCCAGGGGGATGCAGTCGAGGACATTCTGGCTGAAATTCCTGAGGAAATCATGGCATTAAGCCGCTTGCATAAAGACCAAGTCGCAGGTGTGGTGACTGAAGTTTACCTCGAGTTTACCGAGGTGGCCAAGCTTATTCTGTCGGTATGAGCGCATCGTATGCGAGATGCGCGTTGCTTACTCTGCTGACAGTTTGGATTGGGATCGCGCGCGCCGGATTGCCAGAGACAGTGGCGCGGATCAAACCGAGTATCCTAGCAGTTGGAACCTTCCAGCGCACCCGTTCGCCGCCGGCCATGTTTCACGGCACTGGCTTCGTCGTCGCCGACGGCCGCCACTTATTGACTTGCGCCCACGTCTTGCCGAAATCCCTAAACGAAGATAGCTCCGAGATCCTGGCGGTGTTTTTGCGCGTTCAAGGTCAGGAACGCCTGCGGCGGGCTAAAATCATTGCCACCGATCCGGTCCACGACTTGGCGCTGTTGAAAATCTCAGGTGATCCCTTGCCGGCCTTAAAGCTGGGGGACTCTGCTGAGGTCCGCGAGGGGGAAACGTATGGGTTTACCGGCTTTCCTATCGGTATGGTGCTTGGTCTGTATCCGGTCACCCATTTGGGCCTAATCGCCAGCATTACGCCCATCGCCACCCCTTTGCTTAGGGCAGACAGGCTTGACCCCAAGCTGCTGCCCCGCTTGAACCAACCTTTTTCCGTGTTCCAGCTGGACGCCGTTGCTTATCCTGGAAACAGTGGTAGCCCTTTGTATCATCCCGAAACGGGCGCAGTTGTCGGCATTATTAATAAAGTGTTCGTTCAGGAGAGCAAAGAGACCCTGTTGACTAAACCGAGCGGAATTAGTTACGCGATCCCAAGCGAGCACGCGCAAAAATTATTGAAAAAAGCTCAGCTTGCTTTTGAATGAATTGTCAGAATTTTTTACAGTGTTTTCAGAGTAAAAATTTAAGCCTTTGATATAAAAAGATATTATTATTTTGGCGCAAAAATTGCATAATTCTACAAAAAAGGAAAACCAGGAGAACAAGATATGAACGAAAACTCAGCAGAACGAAAAAGAGATCAGCTAGAAATCTCTCGCCGCTACTTGGTCAAATCGGCACTGACGGTAGCACCTGTGATATTAACTCTACGCAGCGGAGCAACATTGGCCAATGCCAGCGCATTTCAGTGTATTCAGCGCGATCAAGGCCGGGCTGATGCGGGCGCCAATCCATTGCTTGCTCCAGGTGAGCCCTCTGATGATTGGGCGCGTAAGCAGGTGCGCGTCAAAAAGCTTAAAGATAACCAAGGTAATGAGTTTTGGGTATATGAGGACCCGAACTCGCCGGGAAATTGGCTTAAAGAGGACGGTAGTCCAGTTAATTTAAGCGATTATACGA
>JAOAHI010000080.1 GCA_026415315.1 Methylohalobius sp. | reverse complement strand
TGATAGTGAATCGAACAGAAATCGAAATATTCCATAAATTCTTCGCTACCGTCCGGAAAAAATTTATCCCATGTATTGGTTGAAGAATCAGCTCCGCCAACCAGGACTTGTACACCAAATTCCTTTTCAGCCTCGTGTACAGCTTCTGCCATTATCCGGTAAATTTCACGGTAACGAATCATATCGGACTGCCAGCCACTGATACTTGAGCCTTCCCATGGCTCATTCCATAACATTACGCCTGTAATAGGGCCTTTTGGCCATCCGAATGCGCCAATAAGTTTTTTTACTTCGGCTTTGAAATCGGAATCAAATTCAGGGGACCAAACATAGTCCATTTTGCCTTCAAGCATTACGCCGTAGGCGGGATGAAAAAACGCCGTCAGGAGTCTTACAACGAGCAGACCAGCGCCCGGATGTTCGCGCTGATGAAGCAGCTGGTCAATCGCGAGACCCTGGCCAAGACCGAGCAGAAGGGCTACGAGGACGAGACCCCGGTCTTCATCTTGGGGATGCCGCGTTCGGGCACTTCGCTGATGGAGCAGATCTTATCCTCGCATCCGGACATCTACGGTGCCGGGGAGCTCAAATACATGAGTGCGGCGCTGGAGAACATCGAGATCGCCGGGCGCCGGATCCGTCTGGGCGACATCGAGGGGGCGTTCGCTTACGATCTGAATGCTAGCTACGCCCAGCGCGGCAAGTGGTACGTGGACACTCTCAAAAGGCTAGCGCCCAAGCCATACAAGCGCATTGTCGACAAGATGCCGGGGAATTTCAATTTCGTGGGATTGATCCACGCCATCCTGCCCAAGGCCAGGATCATCCACAGCCGCCGCCATCCGGTCGAGACTTGTCTGTCGTGCTATCGGATTTTATTCTCGGAAGGGCAGATCTGGTCCTACCACTTAGCCGAACTGGGGCGCTATTACCGCAGGTACTGGGACCTGATGCAGCACTGGCGGACCGAGTTCCCCGGGGTGATGTACGAGGTGCGCTACGAGGACATCGTTGCCGACGTGGAAGGCCAGGCGCGCCGCCTCATCGCTTACCTAGGGCTGGAGTGGAACGATAGTTGTCTTGAGTTCTACAACACCGACCGTCCGGTCAAAACCGCCAGTGCTTCGCAGGTGAAAAAACCTATCTACACCAGTTCGGTCAATCGCTGGCGAAAATACGAGAAATACTTAACACCTCTACTTGAGGAATTAGGAGACATTGTCGACCAGTACGAAGCCGAGATCGCGCATCTGTCATTGCCGTCCAAAACCTAAAGGTATGCTCCTTAAAGCCAAGTACGATCCCAAGGAAGACCGGATTCAGCTCACCTTGCATCCTGCCGATAAGTCGCCACAGGCTTTCTGGCTGACGCGGCGGCAGTGTGTGGCTTTGCTGCAGGTGATTCAGGAGACTTTGAAAGCTCTGCCGCCTACGGCAGGGGCAAGAGCTGCGGCATCCAAAGCCCCAGGCGATTCCCGAATCGCGATGCCGCAGGCCTCACCCCAGCTCGCGCGCCTTCGCTGGCGCAGGTTGCCAAAAGGGCTGCGCTTGGTGTTTATGACCGAGGAAAAAAAAGGAATGCGCCTAGAGCTTGGGGCCGTCGAGCTCGGCGGTCTGCAAAAAACCTTGCTCCAACTCGCCCGCCGCGCCCAGTGGGAGGTGGAAGCAACACTACAAAAGCTGGCCGAGCGACCAGCAAAACCGCCTGTCTTGCACTAGTGGCATGGTGGGAAAACGCAGTCTGAGTGCGATCTCGCTAATTTTGCTGGCAGGGATGGCCGGCGCTGGAGGGATAGAAAAGCCCTCGCCTGGGGTCTGGCCGGACAAAGTGTATCGCTGGCATTACAACCCTCAAAACCACCCTCCGTGGCTGCCCGAGGAACGGGTGCGGGCGTGGGTGATGGAGGCCGCTGAGCAGTGGGAGGACTGCGGGGTGCGGATGGAATACCTCGGCGACACTCAAAGCCGGCCCGGGGCGATCGATGGGCAGAACGTGGTCGGCTGGAGCTACGCCGTCCCGCCTAAAATCCGGGCTGCCACCGTGGGCCAGGCCAAATCCGGACGCCTGATCGAACGCGATATCGCCTTTCGCCCGGATCGGGCAGAGTTTAAGCGCTTTCCTAGGCTGCTCAGAAAGGTAATCGCGCACGAATTCGGCCACGCCCTTGGGCTAACCCATTCCCCCGATTGCGACGACGTGATGACGCTTGCGGCCGATTGTCCGCCTGTTCACCCTAGCTTGCTGCCGATCAAGCCCACACCCGATGACCTTGTCCGATGCCGCGCGCTTTATCACTTCGTCCCATGAACCGCTCTATCCTTAGACAGGAATTTCCAGGTAAAAACGGGCCAATCAAAGCTCGGGGTTGCACTCATCTCAAAGTAGAGCGGATGCCAGCTGTATTCGGATTTCAACTACTTATCGGGCACTGGAATGGATTTAAGACTATCGCCTGACCTAGCGCCTGATCGGCCAGAAAGGCTTAGTCTATAACGGATCCGAGACACCCATCGATCAGGTATCTGGCTTTACCAGCTCCTAAACGGAGAACTCAGAGAAATGCATATTTAGCTCACGTGACGCCGGACCTCAAATCGCTCCCCCTCCATGGTTTTAACTTTCTATAGATCCATACCTTCGTTCAAGAAGCCCTCGCTCTCAAGGAGACAGACTAATTGCGGCTTCGCCGAAGCGCTGGTTTTGCTTTGATCTCCGGGCGCTTGACGGTCTTGATGGGCTTGGCAGAAACTGCAGGCTGGGGGTGCGCTTTGACCACAGGCTTTTCCAAAGCGGCCAGCTGCACGGGCGCAGGTTCGATCGCATCGGCCAAGCGAAAATCCAAATCCGGGAAGAACCGCTGGGGCTGGCTGGCGATTTCGCACGCAGCTAGAAATTCAGCGTAGTAGTTGCGCGAAGCAAAACCAAACAAAGGATGATCGTATTCGCGCAAAATCTTGACAAAATCGTCGCCGTGCTGTTCTCTCGCGCGCTTCATACCGCCTATGCCGTGATTGTAAGAGGTGATCGCCAGCGGCCAACTGCCAAGGCGCTCGTAGGCGGCTTTGAGATACCGGGCCGCGCCGTGGGCCGAAAGCACCGGATTGAGGCGCGCTTCCACGCTGTCGTCGCCGATAAAAGTCTTGGCCGCACCCGGCGTGAACTGCCACATCCCCACCGCCCCGGCGTGCGAGCGCGCAGCAAGCTGAAACGAGGACTCCACATGCGGCAGATACGCCAATTCCTCAGGCAGACCGTACTGGCGGAAGATTCCACGGAACAGAGGCTCATAACGCTGGCTGATCTCCAACCCTTTGCGGAAGCGTTCGCGCAGACCGCGCTGGGAGCGCACCCGCTCAGCGGCACCGAACACGGCCTTCTCTCCTACGCGCTGGGCGACATATCGGGCTAATTTTTCCTCCCACGGAGACAGGGTCTCGTTTTTCGCCAATTTGGCTTCCAAATTGCGCAGACGCTCGCGCCAATACTCCAAGCGCCTATCGATAAAGGCTTTTTGCTCTGGGGTGTAGTACCCATCCCCTACCGGCTCCGGCAGGCGCACTACCTGGTAAATCAGGTTTAAATAGCGGTTGTCGTGGATGACGACCTTATCCTCTCCCCATTTAGCGTACACTTTGCGCCAGAAAGCCACTTGGGGGTCCAGCTCCTCTGGCTTGGGGAAAACACCGGCAACGAGGGTAAGCCTAGAGCGCTTTGGAAGGGGTGCCGGGTCGATTGGCGAAGGTGAAGGGCTGTCTCTTATACACATCTGACGCTGCCGACGAGC
>JAOAHI010000007.1 GCA_026415315.1 Methylohalobius sp. | reverse complement strand
GGTAAAATGAAGTTGGAAGGCGTTGCATCTTATCCGGATTTAATGCAGCATTCCGTTACAAAAGGAGGAAATAAGGCTGAATGCTTTTAAGCGATGCGCCCGGGGAATTAAAATGGTATGTGGTTCATACCTATTCAAACTATGAAAATCAGGTAAAGCGTTCTCTAGAAGAGCGGATTAAGCAGGCAGGATTACAGAGCTATTTTGGCAAAATTCTGGTGCCCACCGAAGAGGTCATCGAGATGCGGATGGGTCAGCGGCGTAAAACCGACCGCAAATTCTTTCCGGGTTATGTGCTCGTGCAAATGGAAATGAACGATGAGACCTGGCATCTTGTGCGCAGCGTCCCGCACGTGCTGGGTTTTATCGGAGGAACCGCAGAGAGACCGGCGCCGATTTCCGACCGGGAAGCTGAGGCTATCTTGGCCAAAGTCGAAGAAGGCTTGAGCAAACCTAGACCTAAGGTGCTATTTGAAGCAGGTGAGGTAGTCAGGATCATTGAGGGGCCGTTCAAAGACTTTAACGGCGTGGTGGAAGAAGTAGATTATGACAAAAATAAGCTGCGGGTATCGGTGTTGATCTTTGGGCGTTCGACGCCGGTAGAGTTTGACTTCAGTCAGGTAGAGAAAGCCTAATTTTTGGCAGGGGGAGCCGTAAGGCGCTAGTACCCAATCAGGAGTAAAGTATGGCAAAAAAAGTTAAAGCTTACGTCAAATTACAGGTAAAAGCAGGGGAGGCCAACCCTAGCCCGCCGGTGGGGCCGGCCTTAGGCCAGCACGGTGTGAACATCATGGAATTCTGCAAGGCGTTTAACGCTCAAACCCAGGGTATGGAAAAGGGTTTGCCCTTACCGGTTATCATTACTGTTTATACGGATCGCAGTTTCACCTTTATCATCAAGACGCCACCGGCGTCCTTTCTGTTATTGAAAGCGGTTGGGGCGGAGAAAGGGAGCGCAACACCGAACAAAGCCAAGCTCGGCAAGTTGACCCGTGCCCAGCTCGAAGAAATCGCCAAGATCAAGCAACCCGACTTGACGGCCGCCGATATGGATGCCGCTGTGCGTACCATTGCCGGCACGGCGCGCAATATGGGTATAGAAGTGGAGGGGGTGTAGATGGGGCGCTTGTCCAAACGGGTGCAGATGATCCGTGCAAAAGTAGATCCGAGTAAAAACTATAGCGTGGAAGAGGCTTTACGCCTGCTTAAGGAATTGTCCACAGTGAAGTTTACCGAGTCGGTAGATGTGAGCGTCAACCTGGGCGTGGATCCGCGCAAGTCCGATCAAGTGGTGCGCGGCTCTACCGTCCTTCCCCACGGCACGGGTAAGTCGATGCGAGTAGCGGTATTCGCTCAAGGCGAGGCTGCTTCCGCCGCCAAAGAGGCCGGTGCGGACGTCGTCGGGATGGAAGACCTCGCCGAGGCGGTCAAGCAGGGCGATTTCGAATTCGATGTAGTCATTGCTACTCCCGAGGCGATGCGGGTCGTAGGTCAACTGGGTCCCATTTTGGGACCGCGTGGCTTGATGCCAAATCCCAAGGTAGGGACAGTGACTGCGGACGTAGCGGGTGCGGTCAAGAATGCGAAGGCGGGGCAGGTTCGCTATCGCACCGACAAGGCGGGAATTATTCACTGCACGATCGGTAAAGTGAACTTCGAAATCCAAGCCTTGCGCGAGAATTTGGAGGCTTTGCTGGCAGATCTCAAAAAAGCTAAGCCGGCAACGAGCAAGGGCGTATATATGAAAAAGATCACTCTGTCGACTACGATGGGGCCAGGTTTGACTGTTGATCAGTCTAGCTTGAACGTTTAAGCGACAAGCTTTGGATTACCGGGAAGCAACCGGTGATCGTCAAAGACCGCAGGCGCGCGCAAGCGCTTAAAACTTAAAAAGCCTGCGCAGACGGTGAACCGGACCTGAAAAGACGGGGAGCCGCAACGTGGGCATCCTAAAGGGAAATTAAGGATGCGGATTGGGGAATTCCTCCAGTGAGTGCTGGGGGATAGGAGTTGGAGGTAACACATGGCGATGAGATTGGAGCAAAAACAGGCGGTAGTGGCTGAAGTCAAGGGCGTTGCCGCTAAGGCTTATTCCGTGATTGCTGCGGAGTACCGAGGTCTTACGGTGCCGGAAATGACTGAACTGCGAAAAAAAGCCAGGGAATCTGGGGTGTACCTGCGCGTGGTGAAAAATACTTTGGCGCGCCGCGCGCTGGCAGAGACGGAGTATGCCTGCATGAGCGATGGCCTGGCAGGTCCACTGCTGCTCGCGTTTTCGCTGGAAGAGCCGGGTTCGGCTGCCCGTGTAATCAGGGATTTTGCTAAAGAACACGAACAGTTGAGACCCAGGCTAGTTGCCTTTGGGGGTCGGTTATACAGCCCGGAAGAGTTGGAGCGCCTTGCTAGCCTGCCTACTAAGGAGCAGGCTATCGGTATGCTGTTGGCTGTCCTTAAGGCGCCGGTGGAGAAGCTTGTGCGGACGTTGGCCGAGCCCCATGCAAAGTTGGTCCGAACGCTTGCTGCGGTGCGCGATCAAAAGCAGGCCGCTTAGTTTCGGGTTTGGGTTGTAAAACTGGTTAATTTTGGAGCAAACGATGGCTTTGTCTAAAGAAGAGATTTTGGATGCGATTGCTAACATGACGGTCATGGAAGTGGTGGATCTGATTTCTGCCATGGAGCAAAAGTTCGGAGTGTCGGCTGCAGCGGCTGTGGCTGCGGTACCGGTAGCAGCAGCTGGCGCTCCTGCTCCGGCCGTGGAAGAAAAGACCGAGTTTGATGTTATTTTGACCAATTCGGGTGCCAACAAGGTAAATGTGATCAAGGCGGTACGGGCGGTTACCTCACTTGGCCTTAAGGAGGCCAAGGCGCTGGTGGAGGGTACGCCGGCTGTGGTCAAAGAAGGAGTCAGCAAAGCTGAGGCTGAGCAGATCAAAAAGCAGCTAGAAGAGGCTGGTGCTTCTGTCGAAGTTAAGTAACAGTATCGAGGCGCAGATTTGGGGTGAAGGCTGGCAGCATTTGCTGCCAGCCTTTTCCTGCTTGTCAGTTTAAAAAAATGACGGGGAGAAGAGGATGATGAAGTAGGCGCGTCTAGGATCAGCTGACGCTTTTTAGGTTTGAACTCTCGACGACAAATAAGTTGGTGGCAAATCCAGTTACCAGCCGATTAGGATCTTAAGGAACCGCTATGGCTTATTCCTTTACTGAGAAAAAACGCATTCGTAAAAGTTTTGCAAAGCGTCCCGAAGTTCTCGACGTCCCTTACTTGTTGAGCATCCAGATCGACTCTTATAAATCCTTTCTTCAGGCAGACACGCCTGCGCACGCCCGCCTAGACCAAGGGCTGCACGCAGCGTTCAAATCGATTTTCCCAATCGAAAGCCATAACGGTTATGCAGTTCTAGAGTATGTTAGCTATCGCCTGGGCGAGCCAGCCTTTGACGTCAAAGAGTGCATACTGCGCGGTGCGACGTATGCAGCGCCGCTGAGGGTGAAGGTGAGGCTGGTTTTGTATGACAAAGAAGCGCCGGCAACGGCCAAAGTAGTCAAGGACATCAAGGAGCAAGAAGTATACATGGGCGAATTGCCCCTTATGACCGAGAACGGCACCTTCGTAATCAATGGCACCGAACGCGTGGTGGTATCGCAATTGCACCGTTCGCCTGGTGTGTTTTTCGATCACGATCGCGGCAAGACTCACTCCTCCGGCAAGTTGCTGTTCAATGCTCGAATAATTCCTTATCGAGGGTCTTGGCTAGACTTTGAGTTTGATCACAAAGACATCATTTACGCTCGTATCGACCGGCGCCGCAAACTCCCTGCGACGATTCTGCTGCGGGCTTTGGGATACGATAACGAGCAGATGATTCGGATG
The DNA here is from genome assembly GCA_026415315.1 of Methylohalobius sp. Lineage (GTDB taxonomy): Bacteria > Pseudomonadota > Gammaproteobacteria > Methylococcales > Methylothermaceae > Methylohalobius. Next base: position 67,731 of record JAOAHI010000007.1, on the reverse strand, counting down.
TTCTTTGAGACCGATACTTTTCATCTGAGCCAGGACGAGATTGTTTTAGACTTGATTCCGGAACGCCTGCGGGGCGAGATTGCTCCTTTTACGATCGGGCTGGACGACGGTACAGTCCTCGTTGAGGAGGGGAGGCGGATTACGCCCAGACACATCCAGCAGATGAAAAGGGCTGGAATCAACCGCTTAGTGGTGCCTAAAGAGTATCTCTGCGGCAAGATTCTTGCCCATAACGTGGTGGACGAGAAAACTGGTGAAGTGATTGCGGCGGTGAACGCCGACATCACGGGTGAGTTGCTTGAGCGTCTATGCAAACATGGCATTGCTAAAATTGAGACTTTATACGTCAATGAGCTGGATCGTGGCCCGTATATCTCAAATACCTTAAAAGTCGATCACACCGCTACCCAACTGGAGGCTTTGGTCGAGATTTACCGCATGATGCGACCTGGTGAGCCACCGACTCGGGAAGCGGCGGAAGCTTTATTTCATGGCCTGTTTTTCTCTGAGGATCGCTATGATCTGTCAGACGTGGGGCGAATGAAGCTCAACTTGCGTTTAGGTCGCAAAGATGAGACCGGGCCTAGGGTCCTAACTAAAGAGGATATCATCGATGTATTAAAGGAGCTCGTTAATATTCGCAACGGCAAAGGCCAAGTCGATGATATCGATCACCTCGGCAACAGGAGAGTACGCAGCGTAGGCGAAATGGTGGAAAACCAGTTCCGGGTGGGGTTGGTGCGCGTTGAGCGGGCCGTCAAGGAGCGATTGACCCTAGCGAGCAGCGAAAGCCTTACGCCGCAGGAAGTGATCAACGCCAAACCGGTGGTAGCAGCGATTAAGGAGTTTTTCGGATCGAGTCAATTGTCCCAATTCATGGATCAGAACAACCCTCTGTCCGAGGTAACTCACAAGCGACGGGTGTCGGCGTTGGGCCCAGGTGGTTTGTCCAGGGAACGCGCTGGCTTTGAAGTACGCGATGTGCATCCTACTCATTATGGACGCCTATGTCCGATCGAGACTCCAGAGGGTCCAAACATCGGCCTGATCAATTCCTTAGCCGTCTATGCTCGAACCAACCATTACGGCTTCCTAGAGACCCCTTATCGCAAAGTAGAGAACGGGCGAGTAACGGATGAAATTCATTACCTGTCGGCGATCGAAGACAGCGACTATGTGATTGCCCAGGCTGGGGCCAGGGTAGGTCCGGACGGTCGCCTATTGGACGAGATGGTCTCGTGTCGGTATAAAAACGAGTTCACCTTGGCCTCGCCGGAGATGGTCCAGTACATGGACGTTTCGTCTAAACAGATCGTATCGGTAGCGGCTTCTTTGATTCCATTCCTAGAGCACGATGATGCGAACCGGGCTCTGATGGGGTCAAATATGCAGCGTCAGGCGGTGCCTATGCTGCGTGCTGAGAAACCCATGGTGGGTACAGGGATGGAGCGCATCGTGGCTCGGGACTCGGGAACGACGGTGGTCGCCCAGCGTGGAGGGGAAGTCGTCTCCGTGGACGCGGCCAGGATTGTGGTTCGGGTCAATGACGATGAGACCGAGGCTGGAGAACCAGGGGTCGATATTTATAATCTAATTAAATACGTTCGTTCCAACCAGAATACCTGCATTAACCAAAAGCCGTTGGTTAAGCCAGGGGACAAAATCGCGCGGGGCGATATTCTGGCCGATGGCGCCGCCACAGATATGGGTGAACTGGCACTAGGGCAGAACCTATTGGTTGCCTTCATGCCGTGGCAAGGGTACAACTTCGAAGACTCGATTTTAATCTCCGAGCGTGTCGTCCAAGAGGACCGTTATACGACCATCCATATTGAAGAGAAAACTTGCGTCGCTCGTGACACTAAGTTAGGACCGGAAGAGATCACGGCCGACATCCCTAACGTAAGTGAGGCCGCCTTGGCCAAGCTGGATGAATGTGGGATCGTCTATATCGGTGCCGAAGTCAAGGAAGGCGATATTCTGGTAGGGAAGGTCACCCCTAAAGGGGAAACTCAACTGACGCCGGAGGAGAAATTGCTACGCGCCATTTTTGGCGAGAAAGCCTCCGACGTGAAGGACACCTCCCTGCGCGTGCCATCCGGTATGGCTGGAACTGTTATCGACGTGCAGGTATTTACGCGTGATGGAGTGAAAAAAGACGCCCGCGCTAAAGCCATCGAGGAAGCGCAGCTGGAGAGAGCGCGCAAGGACTTAAATGACCAGCTCAAAATTTTAGAGCAAGACACATATCAGCGGGTGCGGCAGATGCTTTTGGGCAAGGTTGCTGAGGCAGGTCCTAGCGGTCTTAAGGCTGGGGATGTGGTAACCGATCGGTATTTGGATGGATTAAACCCGGAACAATGGATCTCTATTCGGCTCCAGGACGAAGAAATTAACCTGCAACTAGAGGCGATCTCTGAGCGGCTCGCGCGGCAGCGTCAAGATATGGAGCATCGTTTTGAGGAGAAAAAGAAAAAAATTACCATGGGCGATGATCTGCCGCCTGGTGTGCTGAAGATGGTTAAAGTCTACTTAGCGGTCAAGCGCCGTATTCAGCCCGGGGACAAGATGGCTGGTCGCCATGGGAACAAAGGTGTCATTTCGCAAATCGTGCCAGTGGAGGACATGCCCTATTTGGAAGATGGAACTCCAGTGGACATAGTATTGAATCCTTTGGGAGTGCCCTCGCGTATGAATGTCGGTCAGGTGCTGGAAACCCATTTGGGTTGGGCGGCCAAAGGCCTAGGCAGCAAGATCGGCAAACTGCTGGAGGCCAAAGCCAAGGTGCAGGAATTGCGTGCCTTCCTCGACAAGATATACAACCACAGCGGCCGTAAAGAGGACCTAAGTCTTCTGAGCGATGAAGAAATCTTGGAGCTAGCCCGCAATCTCAAAGATGGGGTGCCAGTGGCAACGCCGGTGTTCGATGGGGCGACGGAGGAAGAGATCAAGGCGTGGCTGCGATTGGCAGAGTTACCCGAGAGCGGCCAAACCACTCTCTATGACGGTAGAACCGGTGAGCCGTTTGATCGTCCGGTGACGGTAGGGTACATGTATATGATGAAGCTCAACCACTTGGTTGATGACAAGATGCATGCTCGCTCTACAGGCCCCTACAGCCTGGTGACTCAACAGCCATTGGGGGGGAAAGCGCAGTTTGGTGGGCAACGCTTCGGAGAGATGGAGGTGTGGGCACTGGAAGCCTATGGTGCGGCGTATACCTTACAAGAGATGCTCACGGTCAAATCCGACGATGTGACCGGCCGGACTAAGATGTACAAGAACATTGTAGACGGTGATTACCGGATGGAGGCCGGTATGCCTGAGTCGTTTAAGGTATTGGTCAAGGAGATTCGAGCTTTGGCGATCAACATCGAGCTGGAACACGATTGAATCCTCTGCTAAGTTTCAACCCAAGCGGGAGTTGCAGCTTTGAAAGATCTCATTAAGTTTTTGAAGCGGCCAAGTCAAGTAGAAGAGTTTGATGCGATCCGTATTGGACTAGCCTCGCCGGACATGATCCGTGCCTGGTCTTACGGCGAGGTTAAAAAGCCGGAAACCATCAATTACCGGACATTCAAACCGGAACGCGATGGGCTGTTTTGCGCCAAGATCTTTGGTCCGATCAACGATTACGAGTGTCTGTGCGGCAAGTACAAGCGCCTGAAACATCGCGGCGTGATTTGCGAAAAGTGCGGTGTAGAGGTGACCTTGGCCAAAGTCCGCCGCGAACGCATGGGCCATATCGAGCTTGCTAGCCCGGTGGCGCACATTTGGTTTTTAAAGTCGTTACCGTCGCGGATCGCTTTGATGCTCGACATGACTTTACGAGACATTGAGCGCGTGCTGTATTTCGAGTCGTTCATCGTGGTCGATCCGGGTATGACACCTCTAGAGCGAGGCCAGCTCCTCACCGACGAGGACTACTTGGAGGCGGTCGAGAAGTACGGCGACGACTTCGAGGCCAAAATGGGGGCGGAGGCAATACAGGAGTTGCTCAAGTCCATGGACTTAAAGGCTGAAGTGGCCAAGCTTCGTGCCGAAATTGACCAGTCCAATTCGGAAACTAAGATCCGCAAGCTCTCCAAGCGGTTGAAGCTGGTCGAGGCCTTTTTAAATTCGAATAACCGGCCCGAGTGGATGATTTTGACGGTACTGCCAGTCTTGCCGCCGGACCTCAGGCCGTTGGTGCCTTTGGATGGCGGACGGTTTGCTACCTCCGACCTCAATGACTTATACCGACGCGTCATCAACCGCAACAATCGCCTACGCCGGCTGCTGGAGCTTAATGCGCCGGATATCATCGTGCGCAATGAGCGTCGGATGCTGCAGGAAGCGGTGGACGCGCTGCTGGATAATGGGCGCAGAGGACGAGCCATCACTGGCACTAACAAGCGTCCGCTCAAATCCTTAGCGGACATGATTAAAGGCAAACAAGGTCGGTTTCGCCAGAACCTCTTGGGCAAGCGGGTGGACTACTCCGGCCGGTCGGTGATCGTAGTGGGCCCCACGTTGCGCCTACACCAGTGCGGTTTGCCGAAGAAGATGGCGTTGGAATTGTTTAAGCCGTTTATATTTGGAAAGCTGCAAGCGCGCGGGATTGCTACGACAATCAAAGCTGCCAAACGCATGGTGGAACACGAAGAGCCAGCGGTGTGGGATGTGCTGGACGAAGTAATCCGCGAACATCCGGTTTTGCTAAACCGAGCTCCAACCTTACATCGGCTGGGAATCCAGGCGTTTGAACCGGTACTCATTGAGGGCAAAGCGATCCAGCTTCATCCTCTAGTTTGTACTGCGTTCAATGCCGATTTCGACGGCGACCAGATGGCAGTCCATGTGCCTTTGTCGTTGGAGGCGCAAATCGAGGCGCGGGCCTTGATGATGTCTTCCAACAACATTCTCTCGCCAGCCAACGGGGAGCCTATCATTCATCCGACCCAAGATATCGTGCTCGGGCTCTACTACATGAGCCGCGAGCGGGTCAATGTCCGTGGCGAAGGCATGATGTTTGTCGATGTAGACGAGGTCAAGCGGGCGTTGGACCACAAGGTCGTCGATCTGCATGCCAAGATCAAACTGCGTGTGGTTGAGAAGATCGTCGGGGAAGGCAACGGCATCACAGAGCGATGCCGGATGGTCGAGACTACGGCGGGTCGGGCCTTGATTTGGGATATTGTTCCTGAAGGGTTGTCCTTCGACTTGATCAACCAGGACATGACCAAAAAAGCCATCTCTAATTTGATCAACGTCTGCTACCGTAACCTAGGTCTTAAAACCACGGTCGTATTTGCCGACCAACTTATGTACCTGGGCTTTTCCTACGCCACTCGCGCTGGGATCTCGTTTGGCATGGACGACATGGTGATTCCAGCGGAAAAAGAGCAAATTATCTATGCCGCGGAACGGGAAGTCATGGAAATTCAGCGCCAATACGAGCAGGGGTTAGTGACTGACGGAGAGCGTTACAACAAAGTCGTGGACATCTGGTCGCACGCCAATGAACAGGTAGCCAAGGCCATGATGAGAGCGCTGGGTGAGGAGGAGGTCATCGACGCCCAGGGCAATCGGGTCAAGCAAAAGTCTTTTAACTCCATTTTTATGATGGCTGACTCTGGTGCTCGTGGCTCGGCGGCTCAGATTCGCCAGTTAGCGGGGATGCGAGGGCTGATGGCTAAACCGGATGGCTCTATCATTGAAACTCCGATCACTGCCAACTTCCGTGAAGGCTTGAATGTGCTCCAGTACTTCATTTCCACCCATGGGGCGCGCAAAGGGCTGGCGGACACTGCGCTCAAGACTGCTAACTCGGGATACCTGACTCGCCGTCTGGTAGATGTTGGACAGGATTTAGTGGTGGTCGAACACGATTGTGGTACCACCAACGGCATCACTATGGTTCCCATCATCGAGGGCGGCGATGTGGTAGAGCCGTTGTCTGAGCGAGTGCTCGGTAGGGTGGTGGCCAAGGATGTTTTGGACCCGAATACCCAGGAAGTTGTGGTGCCGGCAGGTACGCTGCTGGATGAGCGCTGCGTCAAGATCCTCGAGCAACACAGCATTGAGCAGGTCAAAGTGCGCTCGGTGATCACTTGTGAGACCCGATATGGGGTTTGCGCCAAGTGCTATGGAAGAGATCTGGGACGCGGACACCTGGTCAGTGTGGGTGAGGCTGTGGGGGTGATTGCTGCCCAGTCCATAGGTGAGCCAGGAACCCAACTGACGATGCGAACTTTCCATATTGGGGGGGCTGCTTCGCGCTCAGCTGCGATTTCGAGCATTGAGGTTAAGTCTTCGGGGACGATCCGCCTGACCAATCTCAAAACGGTGCGTAACAAAGAGGGGAAGCTGGTAGCTGTGTCCCGTTCGGGTGAAGTGAGTGTCATCGACGAGTACGGGCGGGAACGTGAGCGCTACAAAATCCCATATGGAGCCATCCTTAGCGTAGAGGACGGTTCGGAGGTCAAGCTGGGCGAGATGGTCGCTAATTGGGATCCGCATACTCATCCGGTAATTACCGAAGTAAGTGGAATCGCCAAATTGGAAAACTTTGCCGAGGGTCTGACCGTACGCGAGCAATCCGATGAGGTTACTGGCCTGAGCTCAATGGTGGTAATCGATCCTAAGCTTCGTCCCCCGGCTGGGCGCGACTTGCGTCCATTGATCCGACTGGTGGATGAAGCGGGAAATGACGTGCGCATTCCCGGCACGGATATTCCGGCCCAATACTTTTTGCCCGGTGGGGCAATCGTCAATATCCGCGACGGCGACCAGGTGGCTGTGGGGGATATCTTGGCCAGAATTCCGCAGGAATCCACTAAGACTCGCGACATTACTGGCGGGCTGCCGCGGGTGGCGGATTTGTTCGAGGCGCGTAAGACCAAAGACCCTGCGATCCTGGCTGAAGTGAGCGGCACGGTTAGCTTTGGCAAAGAGACCAAGGGCAAGCACCGTCTTATCATTACCGACGATGAAGGCAATCAACATGAGATCCTCATCCCGAAGTGGCGCCATATTACTGTCTTCGAGGGCGAGCGGGTAGAGCAAGGGGAAACCATTGCCGAAGGGGAGATGACTCCGCACGACATTTTGCGCCTACGCGGAGTGGAAGACCTTGCCGCTTACCTGGTGAAGGAGATCCAGGATGTATATCGCCTACAAGGGGTAAAAATCAACGACAAACACATCGAGGTGATTATTCGCCAGATGCTACGTAAGGTTGAGATTACCGATCCAGGGGATACGCGATACCTAGTAGGTGAGGAGGTAGAACGTTCGAGGATTCTCGAGGAGAACGAGGCTCTCGAGCGGGAAGGTAAACGTCCGGCTATTTTCCAGCCGGTGCTGCTGGGGATTACCAAGGCTTCTTTGGCAACCGAGTCCTTTATTTCGGCTGCTTCGTTCCAGGAAACTACACGGGTATTGACGGAGGCCGCGGTGCGCGGCTTGCGTGATGATCTCCATGGTCTAAAAGAAAACGTGATCGTGGGTCGGCTGATTCCCGCTGGTACTGGTCTGGCTTATCACCGTGAGCGCAAGCGCAAGCGCGCCATGATTCAGGTGCCGCAAGTACGCGAAGTCGAGGCGATCGATACGGAAAGCGTGGAAGAGGCGCTTAAGAAAGCGCTTAATCCGTAAGCAGCTATCTTGAATAGCCGGCTGGCTTTGTTGACAGCTGGCTATTTCCTATCTAAAATAAGCAGCTTTCAGCTGGAAGCTGTAGATTCTCTTAAGGCATTGATATAGTTGAAAAGTTAAAGCAGAGCGCTCGAAGCGTCTTAAGCTTTCAGAGCACTGCTTGGTTAGAGGAAATAGAGATGGCCACAATCAACCAATTGGTTAGAAAACCTCGAGTCAGCAAGGAAGAGAAAAGCAGCGTGCCTGCGTTGGGTGCCTGTCCGCAGAAAAGAGGGGTCTGTACGCGGGTGTATACCACCACGCCGAAAAAGCCCAACTCCGCGCTGCGCAAGGTAGCCCGTGTTCGGTTGACGAACGGCGCCGAGGTGACTACCTATATTGGCGGCGAAGGTCACAACCTTCAGGAGCACTCTGTGGTATTAATTCGCGGCGGGAGGGTGAAGGATTTGCCCGGCGTTCGCTATCATGTCGTGCGCGGCGCTCTTGATTGTGCGGGGGTAAACAACCGCAAGCAGGGCCGCTCCAAATATGGGGCCAAAAAACCCAAAAGTTAACAATAGTAGGCGGCAATGAGAAGAAGACGGGCAGAAAAACGGCAAGTATTGCCGGATCCTCGGTTTAGGAGCGAGGCCATAGCCAAGTTTATCAATATGGTGATGGTCAACGGCAAGAAATCGCTGGCTGAACGGATTGTTTATGGGGCCTTAGATATAGTTCAGAGCAGAGGGCACCAGGATCTGTTAGGCGTGCTAGAGAAAGCGTTAGAGAGCGTACAGCCTTTGGTTGAGGTGAAATCTCGCCGGGTGGGTGGAGCTACTTACCAGGTGCCGGTTGAAGTTCGGCCGGATCGGCGCCGTTCTCTAGGGATGCGTTGGTTGATCGATGCGGCGCGCAAGAGAAGTGAGAAAACTATGCCCCAGCGTTTGGCAGGGGAGTTGTTGGATGCCATGGAGGGTCGCGGCGCAGCGGTCAAGAAGCGCGAAGACACCCATAGAATGGCCGAGGCCAACAAAGCCTTCTCTCACTATCGCTGGTGATAAGCTGATTTTGATTTTAAGGATTTGACGCTGTGGCACGTACAACTCCGATCGAGAGATATCGCAACATAGGCATCATGGCCCACATCGATGCCGGGAAAACAACCACTACCGAACGTATCCTCTTCTATACCGGCGTGTCGCATAAAATCGGTGAGGTGCACGACGGTGCGGCGGTGATGGACTGGATGGAGCAGGAGCAGGAGCGCGGTATCACTATTACCTCCGCGTGTACGACTTGTTTCTGGACGGGTATGGATCGCAATTTCCCGGAGCATCGCATCAATATTATTGATACTCCAGGTCATGTAGACTTCACCATCGAGGTTGAGCGTTCTTTGCGGGTGCTAGATGGGGCGTGCGCGGTTTTCTGTGCCGTGGGCGGCGTAGAACCCCAGTCTGAGACGGTTTGGCGGCAAGCGAATAAATATCGTGTGCCGCGTTTGGCCTTTGTCAACAAAATGGACCGCCAAGGCGCCAACTTCTTACGCGTGGTTAACCAGATCCGCAATCGGCTGGGAGCGAATCCTGTTCCGATTCAACTGCCCATTGGTGCCGAGGAGACTTTCAAAGGAGTAGTTGATCTGGTCAAGATGAAGGCCATTTATTGGGACGAAGAAACCTTGGGCAACCGCTTCGAAGAAAAGGATATTCCTAAGGATATGTTGGAACAGTGCCAAGAGTGGCGGGAAAAGATGGTCGAGGCCGCTGCTGAGGCGAATGAAGAGTTGATGGAGAAATATTTAGAAGAGGGAGAGCTCAGCGCTGCAGAGATCAAGCGTGGTCTTAGGGTGCGTACGATCGCGGGCGAGATCGTGCCGACTTTATGCGGTTCGGCGTTTAAAAACAAGGGCGTGCAGGCCCTGTTGGATGCCGTCATCGAGTACTTGCCATCACCGGTTGATATCCCTCCGGTTAAAGGAATAGATGACCGAGGCAACGAGGCTGAGCGCCATGCGAGCGATAATGAGCCGTTTGCAGCGCTGGCGTTTAAGATTGCAGCTGACCCATTCGTAGGCACCCTGACTTTCCTGCGCGTGTATTCAGGTGTGCTCAGTTCTGGGGATACGGTATACAACCCGATCAAACATAAGCGTGAACGTATCGGGCGGCTGGTACAAATGCACGCTAACCATAGAAACGAGATTAAAGAAGTGCGTGCCGGGGACATCGCCGCAGCTATTGGCTTGAAGGACGTCATCACGGGCGACACTCTGTGCGATCCACAGTCCATTATCACCCTGGAGAAGATGGAGTTTCCAGAGCCGGTGATTTCAGTAGCGGTGGAGCCGAAAACGAAAGCCGATCAGGAGAAAATGGGCATAGCTTTACAGAAGCTTGCCCAGGAGGATCCTTCGTTCCGAGTGAGTACCGATCCTGAATCTGGTCAGACCATCATTTCTGGAATGGGCGAATTGCACCTTGAGATCATCGTTGACCGGATGAAGCGGGAGTTCAACGTCGAAGCCAATGTAGGTGCTCCTCAGGTGGCTTACCGGGAGACTATCCGTAAGTCTGTGGAGCAAGAAGGGAAATTCATCCGTCAGACTGGAGGGCGCGGTCAATACGGTCACGTATGGTTGCGTCTTGAACCGAAAGAGCGGGGTTCGGGTTACGAGTTTGTCAACGCCATTGTCGGAGGGGTGGTGCCTAAGGATTACGTGCCCGCGGTGGACAAAGGCATTCAGGAGGCTTTGGAAAGCGGTGTATTGGCGGGGTATCCGGTGGTTGACGTCAAAGTGACTTTGTTTGATGGCTCTTACCACGAAGTGGATTCCAGCGAGATGGCGTTTAAGATCGCCGGTTCTATGGCTTTCAAGGATGGGGCAAAAAAGTCCGATCCAGTATTGCTTGAGCCGATTATGCGGGTTGAGGTAGTAACTCCAGAAGAGTACATGGGAGATGTAGTAGGCGACATCAATCGGCGTCGCGGCATGATTCAGGGGATGGATGATACGCCTTCTGGCAAGGTCATCCGTTGTGAGGTGCCCTTGGCGGAAATGTTCGGCTATGCTACTGACTTGCGCTCTCTGACCCAAGGTCGGGCGACTTACACCATGCAGTTTGAAAAATATCAAGAAGCGCCGGCAAGCGTTGCCGAAGCGGTCATCAAGAAAGCTTCCAGCTAACTCAAAGTTGCTTTTAAGTGAGGTGAAGTTGTGGCCAAGCAGAGGTTTGAGCGGAGAAAGCCGCATGTGAATGTGGGGACGATAGGGCATGTAGATCATGGGAAGACGACGTTGACGGCGGCGTTGACGAAGGTATCGGCGGAGCATTTTAGTGGGGCGGAGTTTGTGCCGTATGATCGGATTGACAAGGCGCCGGAGGAGCGGGAGCGTGGGATAACGATTTCGACGTCGCATGTGGAGTATGAGAGTGGCAAGCGGCATTATGCGCATGTAGATTGTCCTGGGCATGCCGATTATGTCAAGAACATGATTACGGGTGCGGCGCAGATGGATGGGGCGATTTTGGTGGTATCGGCGGCGGATGGGCCGATGCCGCAGACGCGGGAGCACATTTTGCTGGCGCGGCAGGTGGGGGTGCCGTACATTGTGGTGTATTTGAACAAGGCCGACATGGTGGACGATGCGGAGTTATTGGAGTTAGTGGAGATGGAGGTGAGGGAGTTACTGTCCAAGTATGAATTTCCTGGGGATGAGATACCGGTGGTGGTAGGGAGTGCGCTCAAGGCGTTGGAGGGGGACGCGAGCGAGATTGGGGTGCCGTCGGTATTGAAGCTGATGGAGGCGATGGACGAATACATTCCGGAGCCGGTGCGTGCGGTGGATCAGCCGTTTTTGATGCCGATAGAGGATGTTTTTTCGATCTCTGGGCGTGGGACGGTGGTGACTGGGCGGATTGAGCGCGGCAAGGTGAAGGTAGGGGATGAGGTAGAGATTGTGGGGTTGCGTCCTACGGCCAAGACTACGGTGACTGGGGTGGAGATGTTTCGCAAGCTGCTGGATGAGGGGGTAGCTGGGGACAATGTGGGGGTATTGTTACGTGGGACCAAGCGGGATGAGGTGGAGCGTGGTCAGGTGTTAGCTCGGCCTGGGAGCATAACGCCGCACACGCATTTTGAGGCGGAGGTATATGTGTTGTCCAAGGAGGAGGGGGGTCGGCACACGCCGTTTTTTGCGGGGTATCGGCCGCAGTTTTATTTTCGGACGACGGATGTGACGGGGTCGGTGGAGTTACCTTCTGGGGTGGAGATGGTGATGCCGGGGGACAATGTGAAGATTGTGGTGAAGTTGATTGCGCCGATTGCGATGGAGGAAGGGTTGCGGTTTGCGATTCGGGAGGGAGGTCGTACCGTCGGCGCCGGCGTCGTCACCAAAATCATTGAGTAAGGCTATGGACAAGCGACAGCGGATACGCATTCGATTGAAAAGCTTTGACCATCGTTTGGTGGAGCAATCCACCCACGAGATCGTTGAGACGGCAAAACGCACTGGGGCCCAAGTATTGGGTCCAATTCCCCTGCCCACGAAAAAAGAGCGGTATACGGTATTGATCTCGCCGCACGTCAATAAGGACGCGCGCGATCAGTATGAGATCAGAACGCATAAGCGATTGATTGACATTGTTGAACCCACGGATAAGACAGTTGATGCCTTAATGAAATTAGATTTGGCAGCTGGGGTGGACGTGCAGATCAAGTTGAATTGAGGATGATTGCCATGGCAATTGGAGTAGTTGGACGCAAATGTGGCATGACTCGAGTATTTACGGAAGAGGGTCGGTCTATTCCGATAACCGTAGTTCAAGTAGAGGAACACCGCGTCACTCAGCTCCGCATTTTAGAGCGCGACGGCTATCGGGCAGTACAGGTAACCACTGGTAAATGCAAGCTCTCCCGCTTAACTAAGCCAGAGGCCGGACACTTTGCAAAAGCTGGTGTTGAGCCGGGGCGAGGGTTGTGGGAGTTTCGCCTAGATGAGGGTGAGGGGGAAGGTCTTCAGGTGGGATCGACATTTGGCATAGACAGATTTAGCGTGGGCCAATACGTCGATGTCTCTGGCATCACCATAGGCAAAGGTTTTGCCGGGACGATCAAGCGCCACCACTTCAGCAGTCAGGACGCAAGTCATGGCAATTCACTGTCTCATAGAGTGCCTGGTTCGATTGGGCAGCGCCAAACTCCGGGAAGAGTTTTTAAGGGCAAGCGGATGGCTGGACGGATGGGTGGCGTGCGCCGAACGGTGCAGAATCTGCAGATCGTAGCGGTAGATAGGGAGCGTAATCTGCTTTTGGTCAAAGGAGCGATACCCGGGCATAAGGGGGCCGATGTCCTTATTCGACCCGCGGCAAAAACGTGTAGTGTGGGATAAGCCATGAGTGTTGAAATTCCGGTTATTAGCGAGAAAGATTCGGCGCAACCGGTGTCGGTTTCGGAAATCGTTTTTGGTCAGACTTTTAACGAGCCTTTGGTGCACCAGTTGGTGACCACCTATTTGACCAATGGCAGAGCGGGGACCAAAGCGCAGAAAAATCGCTCTGCCGTCAGCGGTGGAGGCAAAAAGCCTTGGCGTCAGAAAGGCACAGGGCGGGCGCGCGCTGGTACCATCCGAAGCCCGTTGTGGCGGGGCGGTGGTGTGGTGTTTGCCGCTTCTCCTCGCGATTACAGGCAAAAGCTCAACAAGAAGATGTACCGGGCTGGGATGCGCTGCATCTTGTCCGAACTGCTGCGCCAGAATCGCTTGGCAGTCAGTGCCGATCTTTTGCCCAACGAGCCTAAAACTAAGGCGGTTGTGAGCAAGCTTAAAGAGTACGGTTTGGATAGGCAGGTATTGATTTTGGTCGACAAGAAAACGGCGGTATTAGAGTCTGCAGTGCGCAATGTTCCCTACGTGCAGCTCAAAGAAGCGGGTCGAGTCGATCCTGTCTCTCTGGTGGCGGCAGAGAGGGTCGTAGTCAGCTTAGCTGCGGCCAAGGTGTTGGAGGAGCGTTTGGGATGAATCAGTTGCAATTAATGCAGGTCTTAGTGGCGCCAGTGATTTCAGAGAAAAGCACGCGGTTGGCCGATAATGAGAACCGATTCGTGTTCAAAGTTCTCAAGGATGCCACTAAGCTCCAAGTAAAGAGGGCCGTTGAACTTATGTTTGCGGTCGAAGTAGAGTCGGTGCAGTTGTTGAATACTAAAGCTAAACCTAAGCGTTTTCGCCGTCTTGTAGGTAAAAAGCCCGGTTGGAAAAAGGCGTATGTGCGCTTGAAGCCTGGCTATCAAATTGATCTGTCTGCGGCTTAAGGACTGATTGGGCGAAGTGAGTAAGGAGTAATTGGATGGCAATCGTTAAAACTAAGCCGACGTCCCCAGGGCGCCGTTTCGTCATTCGGGTCAAAACTGAGGGCCTGTATAAGGGCGAGCCTTACAAGCCGCTGGTAGAGAAGCTGGTCAAGACTGGAGGGCGCAACAATAAAGGCCGACTCTCCGTGCGCCATAGGGGGGGTGGACATAAACGCCATTATCGAATCATCGATTTCAAGCGTGACAAAATTGGGGTTCCTGGCAAGGTAGAGCGGCTGGAATATGATCCCAATCGTACAGCTCACATCGCATTAATCCTATATCAGGATGGCGAGCGGCGCTATATCGTTGCGCCTAAAGGCCTACAAGTCGGCGATGAAATTTTGTCCGACCGGGAAACTTCAGTCAAAATCGGCAATTGTATGCCTCTGCGCAACATTCCTGTGGGGACTCAATTGCACTGCGTGGAAATCACCCCGGGTAAAGGGGCTCAGCTAGCCCGCAGCGCGGGGTCCTCAGTCCAGCTGTTGGCAAAAGAGGGGGTTCATGCAACCTTGCGATTGCGGTCTGGAGAAGTGCGCAAGGTGCATCTGGACTGCAGGGCGGTGATTGGTGAAGTCGGTAATGCCGAACATAACCTTATTTGCTTGGGTAAGGCGGGTGCCAGCCGCTGGCGCGGACGGCGACCCACGGTCAGGGGGACAGCCATGAATCCGGTGGATCATCCTCATGGGGGGGGTGAAGGTCGCAATAAAGGCAAGCATCCAACCTCTCCTTGGGGGCAGCCGACCAAAGGGTTTAAAACCCGGCACAATAAGCGTACTGACAATATGATCGTCCGGCGGCGCAAATCAAAGTAGTGAGTTATTGGAGTTAAGAGGAAAAAACAGTGCCACGTTCGGTTAAAAAAGGGCCGTTTGTCGACTATCACTTGCTTGAGAAAGTTGAACAAACGCTTGCGAGTAAAGCCAAAAAGCCAATTAAAACTTGGTCGAGGCGTTCTATGATTGTGCCTGAGATGGTTGGGTTGACGATCGCCGTGCACAATGGGCGCCAACATATTCCGGTATTGATTACTGAAAATATGGTGGGGCATAAGTTGGGTGAGTTTGCGCCGACCCGTACTTTCCGCGGCCATCCGGGAGATAAAAAGTCCAAGTAGAGAGGGGAATCTTCTATGGAAGTTGCAGCAAAGTTGCGTCACGCTCGGGTTTCAGCGCAGAAATGCCGATTGGTTGCCGATCAAGTGCGTGATCTGCCCGTGGGCAAGGCATTAAACATACTTCAGTTTAGTAATAAAAAGTCGGCTGCGTTGATCAAAAAAGTGTTGGAATCGGCAATTGCCAATGCCGAGCACAATGAGGGTCTGGATATCGATGAACTGAGAGTATCGACTGTTCAAATCGATGAAGGCCCGACCATGAAGCGCTTCAGTGCGCGAGCGAAAGGACGTGCCAGTAGGATTTTGAAGCGTACCTGTCATATCACCGTCAAAGTGTCCGAGAGTAGATAGCCATGGGGCAAAAAGTACATCCAATCGGGATGCGATTGGGCTATATCCGGGATTGGAATGCGCGCTGGTATGCAAATTCCAAGAGTTATCCTGTTTTTTTGCAACAGGATCTGGAAATCCGTGATCTTCTAAAGAACAAGTTGGCGCACGCGTCGGTAAGCCGAATCCAAATCAATCGCGCTGCGAACAATACGCAAATTACTATTCATACTGCGCGCCCGGGTTTGATTATTGGTAAGAAAGGCGAAGACATCGATAAACTGCGTCGAGAAATCGGGGCCAAGCTAGGAATCCCTCTACAAATCAATGTAGAAGAGATTCGTAAACCGGAGCTGGATGCTCAACTGGTTGCTGAAGGGGTAGCCCAGCAGCTGGAAAAGCGCATCATGTTCCGGCGGGCGATGAAGCGCGCGGTGCAGAACACCATGCGCTTAGGAGCTGGGGGAATCAAGATCAGCGTAGCCGGTCGATTAAACGGAGCCGAAATCGCTCGCAGCGAATGGTACCGCGAGGGGCGTGTCCCTCTTCATACCTTGCGGGCCGATATTGATTATGGCTTTGCCGAGGCCAGGACCACCTATGGAGTGATCGGAGTTAAGGTTTGGATCTTTAAAGGTGAAGTATTCGAGCAGACCGGGCGGGCCGAAGCTAATAAATAGGGGTTGAACATGCTGCAACCTAAGCGAACCAAATATCGTAAGCAACAAAAAGGTAGAAACACAGGTTTGGCGTTGCGCGGCAATAAAGTGAGTTTTGGCGAATATGGCCTTAAAGCAGTAGATCGAGGCCGCATTACTGCGCGTCAGATCGAGGCAGCTCGGCGCGCCATTACTAGGTATGTGCGTCGGGGAGGGAAATTATGGATTCGAATTTTCCCGGATAAGCCTATTACCAAAAAACCTCTGGAAGTGCGCATGGGGAAAGGCAAGGGTAGCGTCGAATATTGGGTGGCGGAAGTTAAGCCGGGTACAGTGCTGTATGAAATCGAAGGGGTGCCTGAGGATACTGCACGTGAAGCGTTCCGGCTGGCAGCAGCCAAATTGCCTGTGAAGACATCTTTTACAGCGCGGATGGTGATGTGATGAAGGCCAGCGAGTTGCGAGCAAAAACGAAAGGTGAATTGGAAGTCTTGCTGGTTGATTTCTACAAGGAGTATTTTAATCTGAGGATGCAGAAAGGAACCGGCGCTTTAACCAAACCGGATCAACTAAAGAGAGTCCGCCGTAATATTGCACGGGTTAAAACAATACTAGGCGAAATGGCAAGAGCTTAAAGTTATGAGCGAAAATCAGGACAAGCTGCGAGTGCTGACGGGGCGTGTGGTCAGCAACAAAATGGATAAGACTATCACCGTTCGTGTCGAACGCCTGGTGAAGCATCCTTTATATGGGAAGTATGTCAAGCGTTCAAGTAAGCTTCTTGCCCATGATGAACAGAATCAGTGCCGGGAGGGAGATTTGGTGGTTATTACCCCTTGTCGACCATTGTCGAAGCGCAAAGCATGGACTTTAGTAAAGGTACTGGAAAAAGTTAAATAGCGAGAAGGGGATAATTATGATCCAGATGCAGACAAGGCTCGAAGTCGCGGATAATAGCGGCGCTAAAGAAATCCAATGCATCAAGGTCTTGGGCGGCTCGCATCGTCGTTATGCCAATATCGGTGACGTTATTAAGGTGAGCGTAAAGGATGCGATTCCTCGTGGACGGGTTAAAAAGGGGGATGTTTATAACGCAGTGGTAGTTCGGACTAAAACCGGGGTGCGCCGTTCAGATGGCTCGGTAATTCGCTTTGATACGAATGCTGCGGTGTTGCTCAATAATCAAATGCAACCTATTGGTACCCGGATTTTTGGACCCGTGACCCGCGAATTGCGAACAGAGAGATTCATGAAGATCATCTCGCTTGCTCCTGAGGTGCTTTAAAAAGCCTTAAACTAGGGTTAATTAAGAAATGCGTAAGATCAAGAAGGGCGATGAAGTCATTGTCTTAACCGGAAAAGACAAAGGAAAGCGTGGGAAGGTCAAACAAATCCTCCAGGATCGCGTGATCATCGAGGGGATTAATATCGTCAAAAAACACCAAAAGCCTGCTCCTGCTAGGGGAATTCCGGGCGGAATTATAGAAAAAGAAATGCCTATTCATGTGTCCAATGTGGCCATATTCAATCCCGTAACTAAAAAAGCAGACCGAGTCGGTTTTCGTTTCTTGGAAGATGGCCGTAAGGTACGGTACTTTAAGTCTAATAATGAAGTGATTGATATTTGATATGGCCAAGTCAAGATTGGAAATAGAATATAAAAATCGAATCGTGCCAGAACTGGTCAAGCGATTCAACTACAAGTCTATAATGCAAGTGCCCAAAATCGTAAAGATCACCATCAACATGGGCTTAGGCGAGGCTGTCGCTGACAAAAAAGTGCTGGAAAATGCCTTGCAAGATCTTGCTCTGATTTCTGGTCAAAAAGGGGTTGTGACGCGGGCTCGTAAATCCATCTCCGGATTTAAGATTCGTCAAGGTATGCCTATTGGTTGTAAGGTGACCTTACGCCGCGAGCGGATGTACGAGTTTCTAGATCGCTTGATCAACGTGGCGATTCCTCGAATCAGGGATTTTCGCGGTTTCAGCCCTAGAGCTTTTGATGGTCGTGGCAATTACACGCTTGGAATTAAGGAGCAGATTGTTTTTCCCGAAATCGATTACGACAAAATCGATGCTTTGCGGGGTATGGACATTACTATCACCACCAATGCGCGAACCGATGATGAGGGTCGGGCTTTGTTGGAAATGTTTAATTTTCCATTTAGGAGCTAGAGGTTAATGGCCAAGAAATCTATGGTCGCTCGGGAGGAGAAACGTAAGCGGCTGATAGCCAAATACGCGGCGCAACGGGTGAAGCTGCGCGAAATATTGAAGGATCCCAATGCTTCTTTGGAAGCCAAAATGCAAGCTCAAATAAAGATGCAGCAGTTGCCTCGTGATTCTAGTCCGGTACGAGTACGCAATCGCTGTAAGCTGACTGGGCGTCCGCGCGGTTTCTATCGCAAATTTGGTTTAAGTCGTAACAAACTAAGGGAATTGGCCATGTGTGGCGACATGCCCGGTCTTACTAAAGCAAGCTGGTAGGAGGATAAAGATGAGTGTGAGCGATCCGCTTGCGGATATGTTGACGTGCATCCGCAATGCGCAGAGGGTTGGCAAGGCAAGTGTAAAGATGGTCTCCTCCAAGCAAAAGGAAGCCGTTTGTCAAGTTCTGGCAGACGAGGGATATATCGCAGGATTTGAGGTCGAGCGCGTCGCCAGTAAGGCATTTTTAAATGTGCGGTTAAAATATTTTGAGGGGCGCCCCGTGATTGAAGATATAAGGCGAGTAAGTAAGCCAGGCCGCAGAATATATCGGGGAAAAGAAGATCTGCCCAAGGTCCAGGGTGGGTTAGGTATTGCAATCGTATCTACTCCCAAAGGGGTGATGACCGATAAGTCAGCTCGCAGATTAGGATTGGGGGGCGAAGTTATTTGTATCGTTTCGTAAGGTGAAACGAAGATCAGGAACGCTATGTCTAGAGTGGCCAATAAACCAATTGTGATTCCCAAAGGGGTAGAGGTTAAGCTTCAAGATCAAGACCTTTCGGTCAAGGGGGCAAAGGGTAATTTGTCCCGGCGTATTCCGGACATGATCGAAATTCAGGTCGAGGGCGGTGTGATTCGAGTTCGGCCCCGCACCAGCGCTAAACAGGCTGATGCCATAGCGGGCACGATACGCGCATTGATTAACAATATGGTGACCGGTGTGAGCCAGGGGTTTGAAAAAAAACTCCTGCTTGAGGGAGTAGGCTATCGAGCTCAAGCCCAAGGTAACCAGCTGAATTTGGCGTTGGGCTTTTCTCATCCAATCGTGTACCACGTCCCTGCCGGGATCACGATCGAAACCCCGAGCCAGGCTGAGCTGGTCGTCAGGGGCGCTGACAAGCATCAAGTGGGCCAAGTGGCCGCAGAGATTCGTGCGTTTCGTTCGCCTGAGCCTTATAAGGGCAAAGGGATTCGCTATGCAGACGAACGCGTGATCAGGAAAGAAGCGAAGAAAAAGTAGAGGTGCTGATATGGACAAGAAGGCAGCGCGTATGAGGCGCGCAGCCAAGACTCGGGCTAGTATCCGCCGGCTTGGTATCCATCGCCTGACCGTGCATCGTACACCTAGGCACATCTATGCCCAAATTACGACTGCGAATGGGGCAAAAGTGCTCGTAAGCGCGGCAACGGTGCAGGCGGAAATTCGAGACCGGGTGAAAAATACCGGCAATATCGAGGCGGCAAAATTAGTAGGGGCTATGATTGCGCAAAAAGCGGTAGCGGCAGGAATCGAACGAGTGGCTTTTGATCGTTCTGGCTTTGCCTATCACGGTCGGGTAAAAGCGTTGGCTGAAGCTGCGCGCGAAGGCGGACTTAAGTTTTAGGAGCATGGAGAAGTATGGCAAGCGCGATGGTGCAAACGGGTGGTGAGCTGCAAGAGAAATTGGTGGCAGTCCGCCGGGTGGCTAAGGTAGTTAAAGGCGGTCGTCAGTTTGGTTTTACCGCTTTGACCGTGGTGGGGGATGGAAACGGTCGGGTAGGTTTTGGCTTGAGCAAGGCACGCGAGGTTCCTATAGCCATACAAAAGTCCCTAGAACAAGCCCGCAAGAACATGGTGCAAGTAAAGCTGCGCAAAGATACGTTGCAGCATCCAATTACGGTCACGGATGGGGCGGCTAAAGTGCACATGAGGCCCGCCGCTGAAGGTACGGGTATAATCGCGGGTGGAGCCATGCGCGCTGTGTTCGAGGCAGTGGGCGTGCACAATGTTTTGGCCAAATGCATCGGCACGAGAAATCCGATCAACGTAGTGCGGGCCACGATTAAAGGCCTAGCTATGATGCAAGACCCAAAGTACGTAGCGGCTAAGCGAGGCAAAATGGCAAAACAAATTTTAGGTTGAGGCGATGGCGGAAAAAAAGCTCAAGTTGACCCTAGTGCGCAGTAGAATAGGGAGATTGCAGTCTCATCGGGATTGCCTGCGGGGATTGGGTCTTAGACGCATGTATCAATCGGTAGAATTAAAAGATACTCCCGAAATTCGGGGGATGATTAAAAAGGTTGCATATTTGTTGACAGTCGAGGAAGTCAATTAATGTATCTGAACACGCTCAAACCAGCTCTTGGAAGCAAGAAAACACGCAAGAGAGTAGGCCGCGGGATAGGCAGCGGTTTAGGCAAGACGTGCGGGCGCGGGCATAAAGGGCAAAAAGCGCGTGCGGGAGGATACCATAAAGTCGGCTTTGAAGGCGGTCAAATGCCCTTGCACCGCCGCTTGCCAAAAGTTGGCTTCCGCTCTCGAACCCAGCGCTTTAGGGATGAGATCCGGCTGGACGAGTTGAACAAATTGCCAGGCGATATGATTGATCTGGCGGTCTTACGGCAAGCTAACCTCGTCTCCGCAGGCGTCAAACAAGTCAAAATAATCGCTTCGGGTAAGCTAGAGCGGCCTGTCGTTATTACCAAGGGTATAGCTGTCAGCAGAGGAGCTCGTCAGGCAATAGAGGCCATAGGTGGAAAGGTGGAAGGTTCGTGAGTACCTCAAGTATGACGATGCTGGGTCGATTCGGCCAACTGGCAGAACTTCGCCAGCGCTTATTATTTTTGTTAGGCGCTTTAGTGGTTTACCGGCTGGGGACACATATCCCTGTGCCTGGCATTGACGCTAAGGCCCTGGCGTTGATGTTCGAGCAGCAAGGCGGTTCGATTTTAGACATGTTCAATATGTTCTCGGGGGGAGCGCTCGAGCGGCTGAGCATTTTTGCTTTGGGAATTATGCCGTATATTTCGGCCTCCATTATTATCCAGCTTTTGACTATTGTGGTGCCCAGGCTGGAACAGCTTAAAAAAGAGGGAGAATCTGGGCGGCGCAAAATAACTCAATATACTCGTTACGGTACAGTGTTTTTGGCGACATTCCAGTCAATAGGGGTGGCGATCGCGTTGCAGAATCAGACGGCGGGAGGATTGCCGGTGGTGATTAATCCAGGCCCGCAATTTGTCTTCATTACGACTGTGAGCTTGGTCACGGGCACGGTGTTTTTGATGTGGCTGGGCGAGCAAGTGACTGAACGCGGGATCGGTAATGGAATCTCGATGATTATTTTTGCTGGTATTGTCGCCGGGCTGCCTTCGGCGTTGGCTGCAACCTTAGAGTTGGCTCGCACCGGTGAGATGAGCCCTTTAACCTTAGTGATTCTGTTCGCCCTGGCTGTTGCAGTGACGGCATTCGTAGTGTTTGTGGAGAGGGGACAGAGGCGGATCCCGATTCATTATGCCAAGCGCCAAATCGGCCGCCAGGTATATGGGGGGCAGCGCAGTTTCCTGCCACTTAAGCTCAATATGGCTGGGGTAATTCCACCAATTTTCGCCTCAAGTATCATTCTATTTCCGGCTACGGTTGCGAGTTGGTTTGGAAGCACGCAAGGGATGGAGTGGCTGCAAGACGTTGCAGCAGCGTTGTCTCCTGGTCAGCCTTTATATATTCTTTGCTATTCTGCTGCGATCATATTTTTCTGCTTTTTTTATACCGCAGTAGTGTTTAATGCCAAAGAGACCGCCGAAAATTTGAAAAAATCTGGCGCTTTTATTCCAGGAATTCGGCCAGGTGCTCATACCGCGCGTTACATCGACTCGGTCATGACTCGCCTAACCATGATTGGGGCCATTTACATCACTCTGGTCTGTTTATTGCCTAATTTTCTGATTATGTATTGGAATGTTCCTTTTTATTTTGGGGGGACGTCGCTTTTAATTATTGTGGTAGTAGTAATGGATTTCATGGCCCAACTCCAGACTCACCTGATGTCCCAGCAATACGAGAGTTTGATGCGCAAAGCAAACCTCAAGGGTAAAGGTTTGCCTACCACTGGATTTACTCGCTAGAAATTTAAAGGGGTTGACATGAAAGTCCAAGCTTCAGTGAAGCGGATCTGTCGCAATTGCAAAGTGATCCGCCGTAGAGGGGTCGTTTGGGTGATATGCAAGGAGCCTCGGCATAAGCAGCGCCAAGGTTAAATGAAAGAGTCTAAATTAGGAGACGAAACGCATGGCGCGTATTGCAGGAGTCAATATACCAGATCATAAGCACGTGGTTATCTCTCTAACATCGATTTATGGCATCGGCCGGTCCCGGGCGCGCGATATCTGCAAGTCGGCTAAAATAGACCCAGAGGTGAGAGTGAAAGACTTGACGGAAGAGGAGATCGATCGCCTGCGAACTGAAGTGAGCCGGTACACAGTGGAGGGAGATTTGCGACGAGAGGTTGCGATGAGCATCAAACGGCTGATGGATATTGGGTGCTATCGTGGCCTACGCCATCGTCGCGGTTTACCGGTGAGAGGGCAAAGGACTCGTACCAATGCCAGAACTCGGAAGGGGCCGAGGCGCCCTGTGCGTAAGTGACTAAGTTTTCATTTTTTGTAAAGAGGTAGTTAATGGCGGCTCCAAGTCGTACGCGCAAAAAAATTCATAAGGAGATTTCCGACGGAATCGCGCACATTCACGCATCGTTCAATAACACCATTGTTACGATCACCGATCGCAAAGGAAATACTTTGGCCTGGGCTTCGGCAGGGGGATGTGGGTTCAAAGGTTCGCGCAAAAGCACTCCTTTTGCAGCCCAAGTAGCGGCAGAGCGGGCTGGCAATGTGGTCAAAGAATACGGCATGAAAAATTTGGATGTCCAAGTCAAAGGGCCAGGCCCTGGGCGTGAGTCGGCGGTTCGAACGCTCCACAATTTGGGCTTCAGGATCGTGCAGATCTCCGATGTGACTCCGATTCCTCACAATGGTTGTCGCCCACCGAAGAAACGGCGCGTGTAGGAGGAAAAATTATGGCAAGATATACAGGTCCACGCTGTAAGTTAGCGCGGCGGGAGGGGACAGACCTATTCCTGAAAAGCCGTGGCAAGTCGTTGGAGGGAAAATGCAAGCTCGATCAGCAGCCTGGTCAGCACGGCCAAAAGCGCAGGGCAAGGCTGTCTAACTATGCCATGCAGCTGCGCGAGAAGCAAAAAATCAAGCGCATTTATCAAGTCTTAGAGCGCCAGTTTCGTGGTTACTATAAGAAAGCTGCGCGGCAAAAGGGATCTACTGGCGAGAATTTGTTGTTCCTGTTAGAGAGCCGGCTCGATAACGTCATTTACCGGATGGGCTTTGCATCTACTCGGATTGAAGCGCGCCAGATGGTTGGCCACAAGGCCGTCTTGGTCAATGGCTCGGTGGTGAACATTCCATCTTATCAGGTCAAGCCCGGGGATGTGGTTGCGATACGGGAGAGAGCGAAAAATCAGCAGCGCATTCAAGAAGCGCTGACTATGGCTCAACAGTATGGCTTTCCCTCTTGGGTAGAAGTGGATGTCAAAAATATGTCTGGGGTTTTTAAGTCCCTTCCCGACCGCGCCGACTTAGGTTCGGACATCCAGGAACAGATGGTCGTAGAGCTGTATTCAAAGTAGTTTGAACAACTTATATTATGCTTGACCTTTTATCTAAGTCCCATAAGCCTCGTATCGTCAGTATCGAGACGGATTCTGCTAAGCACCGTTCTAGGATCACGATTGAGCCGCTGGAGCGCGGCTACGGCCATACTCTGGGCAATGCTTTACGCCGCGTGTTATTGTCCTCAATTCCCGGTTGCGCGGTGACTGAAGTAAGAATCGAGGGCGTGCTGCACGAGTACATGACGATTGAGGGGGTGCAAGAAGACGTCATCGATATATTGCTCAATCTTAAACAGCTGGCAGTCACTCTCCACCAGGGGGATGTAGCGGAAGTAAAGTTGTCCAAAAAAGGCCCTGGGCCAGTATTGGCTGGAGACATTGCCCTGACCCACGATGTGGAAGTCGTTAATCCCGACCTGGTCATCGCTAATCTGACCGGTTCTGTCGAATTAAACATGACCCTTAAGATTGCTCGGGGCTTAGGGTATCGACCTGCTGTGGACATGCGTGCCGAAGAGGAGAACCAAGCTATTGGAATTTTGCGTCTTGACGCTTCTTTTAGCCCGATTCGCACCGTGGCCTACCGCGTAGAAAATACTCGAGTCGATCAACGAACTGATCTCGATCGGCTGATTATTGAGCTTGAAACCAACGGCACGATCGATCCCGAAGAATGCATTAAGCAAGCGGCGGCAATTTTGCGCGATCATATGACCATTCTCGTCGATCTCCAGGAAGAACGGCGAGAAGAGCCTAAAGAAAAAGGCCCAAAGTTTGCGTCGATATTGTTGCGGCCAGTAGACGATCTCGAATTAACGGTACGATCGGCCAATTGTTTAAAAGCAGAAAACATTTTCTACATTGGCGACTTAGTCCAGCGCACGGAAGTAGAGCTTTTAAAGACTCCCAATCTGGGGAAGAAGTCTTTAACTGAAATTAAAGATGTATTGGCGTCTAAAGGATTGTCTTTGGGGATGCGTCTCGAAGGCTGGCCACCGGAGGATTTAAAACGGCCTGAGGAGAGTAAGAGAGAGGAGAAGGCGAAATCGTCTTAAGAAGCCAAGGTAAAGGAAAATGCGACATCGTAAAGCACGAAAACACTTAAGCCGCACCAGCAGCCACCGTCAGGCGATGTTTCGCAATATGGTGGCCTCGCTATTCCGGCACGAATTAATCAAGACGACGCTGCCAAAAGCGAAAGAGCTGCGCAGATTTGCCGAACCTTTGATCACCTTAGCCAAGGAAGATAATACCGCGCGTCGTCGGTTGGCCTTCGCCAAGCTGCGTGATAAAGGCATGGTAACCAAGTTGTTCGACGAATTGGGGCCGCGTTATAAAGTCCGTCCCGGTGGATATATTCGTATTCTTAAGTGCGGCTATCGGTCCGGAGATTCAGCGCCTATGGCCTATGTAGAACTGGTGGATCGTCCTCCGGAAGAAGCCTCTTCTAAAGCGGAAGAGTCTCCGGGCGCTTAAGCCGGGTAGCCAACGAGAGCAATGATGTTGTCTTATTTCTTCAATACGGCAAGCAGCAGTCATGTTCCATTGTTTTTAGGTGCGGTGCCTGCGATCGCAGAGCCTTAGCCGCTGGCAGTGGAATCGGGCTTAGCATTGAGCGTGTGCGCCCATGCATCACCTTTATCTAGGAATCGCGATCCTTGCTGAGGTGATTGGCACCTCCGCTTTGAAGGCGAGTGAGGGCTTCACGCGGTTGGCGCCTTCGACCATTGTGCTGATCGGCTATGGAGTGGCGTTTTACTCCCTCGCACTGGCGTTGCGCGCAATTCCGGTCGGTGTCGCGTATGCGGTCTGGTCCGGTGCAGGCATCGCGCTGATCACGCTGATTGGTTGGCTGATTTTCAAGCAGAGACTGGACGCGCCAGCCCTGATCGGCATTCTATTGATCGTCGCCGGCGTCTTTGTAATCCAGGTCTTCTCGCGCAGCGCGGTTGCCTGATGGGCAAGCCTCCGCAATTGCAGAGGCTGCACTAAAGTGCTTCGCTCTCGCAAGATAGGGAGTTAGTGGGTCGTGAAGGATTCGAACCTTCGACCCGCGGATTAAGAGTCCGCTGCTCTACCAGCTGAGCTAACGACCCAAATGGGGTGGGCGATGGGACTCGAACCCACGACAACTGGAACCACAATCCAGGGCTCTACCAACTGAGCTACGCCCACCATCAAAAATATAAATTATATTTATTCGTAAGCTAAAAACCAAGATCTGCCTATCTTGCACGCGCTAAAGCTGCACTATCTCGACTTATCGGATCTCGATCGCTCTGATTTTAATTTGGTAGAGCTGGACCTAGAACAGATCGAGATACAGCAGCCGGATGCGGTCAGGTTGCAGGCATTTGCCCTGACCTTGGCCGCTCAGCCGGCTTCCCCCAAGATCTGCAAACTTGCCGATCAGGCGTATAAGGCGTTAGCGACCTTCCAACAGGAGCTTTTTGTCAAGCCTCTCGACGGCTTCCCTTTGTCTTCTGAGCTCGCTGAGCAAATGGATGCTTGCCTTCGCGCATGGCGAGCTTTAGGCCAAATCTATGCCCGCTGCAGTGTCGCTGGCGGAACAAGCGACTTGGTAGGGGCCATCGCGTGTCTTAGGCAGATCATCGTTTTATGCGGATTTTATCACCGGGAGCTACCCAACGGGGCATGGTTGGATTTGCATCACCTTTTTCGCTTAGCGCAGAAAACTGGCTTGGCTCAAAGCCGGTGCACTTGGCAAGGAAAGCGCGTTAGTCCAGAAGGGGAGTATCTTAGGGCGTTGCTTTTGGGTTTGGCCGATCCTTATGGATTGCTCCCGCAAGAGGTTTATCTGCTCGATTGTCTCCTAGAAAAATGGGCGCCTTTGGCCAAGATCTTAAATTCAGCTGGCGAAGGATGGTGCCTCGATGAAGCAGAGAGTATTCCAGCTAAGTGGCGAATGGCCATACCAGGACAAGATCTGCGTTTGGATCTGACTGGTTTGGCAAGGATGTTTGCTAAGCATAGGCATTTGGCTGGTGCCAGTGGGCGTTTCGCGTCCCAATCACGAGCTGATACCATTACGGCGGCTTTTTTGGAGTATTTAGAGCAGCATTGGTTTTATCCTCAAAGCGAGCTTTGTGAGTTTGCCTTAGGTTCTGGGGAGTGGGTAATAGGGCTAAAAAGCATTTTCGCGCGTCTTGATGGCGAGGAGGTGGCCGCGATTGCGGCGCGGACACCTATCGATCCCCCACCACAGGCCATACAGATAGGCGACTTGGTTGGCGTGTTCGCTCCAGGAGGCGAAATGCATGGCTTGGCCGTAGTGGTCAAAATTAAGTGGTCTAAAGCGCTTGAGATGCAACTCGAGGCAGTACCGGGCACGGTGTGGCCAGTCGGCATCCAGCCTCTTTATCGGGCCAAGCAACCGTGCGCTTACCAGCGAGGATTGCTGCTCGCTGAATCGAGGAAGTTGTTCTTGCTGCTGGCCGAACAGCCGCTCGGAGAGAGCACCTTGGTGCGTCTGCTGTACCAAGATAAACAATATCCAGTGCGGTTGGACAGCTGTCACAGCCTGGCGCGCGGCGTTCTGCGCTGTCAGTGCGTCAGTATCGCGAATTGGCTTCAAAAATAGTACTGCAGCTCCAGCTGGATATAGTTTTCCCGGCGGAAGAAAAAGCCAGCGTCTTTAGGATCGGTGTTGACGAAACCGCGCATCTCCAAATACAGTTTCCAGTGCTCGCCAAAGCGGCGGCTGGCTTCAATGTTATAAGCGGTAGTGGCAGTATCGAAATCGAGGATGGCTCCAGCCAATAGCTCGGTACCGGCCACGTCGTTTAGAGCTAAGCGGGTGCCTACGAACAGATCTTTCTCGAACGGGATAAAATTGATCATGGGCAGCCGGTCTTGGCGATTGTCATACAAAAATTCGAGCAGTAGCCCTAAATCGGCTCCTGTCTCAAACGCGCCGCTGAAAGTATATTCAAAACCGGCGGTGAGTTGCTGAAAGCTTTGTCCCTGTCCTGCGCGATGAAAGCCTTCCAGTTTCCATAGAAAATTGCCAGTTACCCCTTGGATATCTAAGCCCACCTGGTCGATGACTTCGTACACTGGACGCAGGGCTCGCGGGCGGAAAAATGGATCAAGCTGGAGGCGGAACCTAGGTTCGCGAGTGACGCCGCGAAAATACACCACCCCCACGTCCCAATGGCCAAAAGTTTTGGCCCAGCGCAAAGCAAAATCTTGGTGCGTTGTTCTGGCATTGCCTGGATGCTCAGCCGAGGCAGTAATCGGTAAAGGAGGGCGCAGCCGGCCGTGCTTGCCTGGAAAAATGCGAAGGCGCGAAACGGGCAAATAAAACAGGCTTAGATTCCCCCAATGCGGATCGCTGTAATCTAGGCGCAGCATGGGTTGGCCGAGCTTGTCTTCGGTGTCGGAATTCTCGATCAGGTCTGTTTGGTTGATGATGTCTACGGTATGGCGTGATTCGGTTACGCCCCAAAATACTCTGTCTATCCCGGCGTGAACGGTCCAATGTCCGCGGCTTATGCGCCATACAAGTTCACGCAGGTCAAAGTGGGTGCGGCGGGGGTCGTTCTGATCGTAGCGCCAAAACGGTTGTAAAGCGAACTGCCAGCGGGTTCCATCCCAAGCGTGTTCGAGCTTGGGTGTGAGATAAAAAGAAAAATTATGATGGTAATCCTGGCCTCGGTCCTGTCCGTGGTCGTGGAAGAAACGGTATTCAAGACCCATTTGGCCGCCGATTCTGGGCCGCCAGGAAAGGGTAGATTTAGCCGATTTGGGTTTGGCTTCCTCAGCAAACAGCGATTTTTGCTCAGGTTCGGGTTGACTCGGCACAGGTTCAAATAAAGGCTCACTGCTCTCTTCAAACAGGTCGGTACCGTTGGCCGTGTTCAGCCAAACCGCTAAGCTAAGGACAAAAAACCAAAAAGGGTATTTCACCTAAAAACCTCTCCTGCAAGACAGGGTACTTTTTAGCATAGAAGATTTCCCAAGCTCCCTGCTCAGCTGCCAACCCATAGCGTATACTTAATGCCATTTTAAGTCTGGTTTTAGTCAGGGGTACTTTTTCATTGAGCCGCAGATTGTTCAAGTCCACTGCTGTTGTTGGCAGCATGACCTTGGTTTCCCGGGTTTTAGGCTTTGTCCGGGACATGGTAGTGGCCGTGGCGTTTGGGGCCGATGCCGCTACCGATGCGTTTTTCGTGGCGTTCAAGATTCCCAACTTCCTGCGCCGCCTGTTTGCCGAAGGAGCCTTTTCCCAGGCGTTCGTGCCGGTGATGGCCGAATATAAGGAGCAGCGGGGCTTGGTCGCGTTAAAAGAATTTTTGGATCGCACTGCCGGCTCCTTAGCGCTGGTGCTGATTGCAGTGACGGCGCTTGGGATGCTGGGAGCTCCTTGGGTTATCCTGGCCTTTGCCCCCGGGTTTGCCCGCTCCGGTCCTCAGTACGAGCTGGCGGTGGAAATGCTCAGGATTACTTTTCCTTACCTGTTTTTTATTTCCTCTACCGCTCTGGCCAGCGGCATCCTCAACACCATGGGCCGCTTCGCCTTACCGGCGCTGACCCCGGTGTGGTTGAACTTGAGCCTGATAGCCGCTGCTCTGTGGCTGGCTCCAGAGCTGCCACAGCCAGTCACGGCGCTGGCTTGGGGGGTGTTTGCCGCTGGGGTGCTGCAGCTCTTGTTTCAGTTTCCAAGCCTGGGGCGCCTTGGGCTGTTACCCAGGCTGCGCTATGGCTTTCACGACCCAGGGGTGTGCAAAATTTTAAAGCTCATGCTGCCTGGCCTATTTGGCGTCTCGGTGACCCAGATCAATCTGCTGGTGGATACCTTGTTCGCTTCGTTTTTACCGGCTGGAAGCATCTCTTGGTTGTACTACTCCGACCGGCTGGTGGAGTTTCCGCTTGGGGTGTTCGGTATTGCATTGGCGACGGTGATTCTGCCTAATCTATCCAAGGACTGGGCGGGAGGGCGGCGAGAGCTGTTTTCGGCCACTTTGGACGTGGCTTTGCGCTGGGTAGTGATGATCGGGCTGCCGGCGACGGTTGGGCTGGTAATTCTAGCCAAGCCGATTTTGACCACTCTATTCCAGTACCGCTCGTTCACTGCCCACGACGCCCACATGGCCAGCTTGAGCTTGATGGCGTATGGCGGGGGGCTGCTCGGATTCATTTTGGTCAAGATTTTGGTTCCCGGGTTTACTTCCCGCCAAGATACTAAAACGCCAGTGCGGTTTGGCGTGTATGCTATGCTGGCCAACATCGCCTTGAACTTGAGCCTGATCTGGCACTTGGCCCATGCTGGGCTGGCGCTTTCCACCTCGCTTGCCGCTTGCCTAAACGCCGGACTTTTGCTCAGGCGGCTGTATCGGGAAAAAGTGTATCGGCCAGGTTCTGGCTGGGGAGCATTCTTGCTACGGGTATTCCTAGCCAACATTGTGTTAGGCTCATGGCTGTATTTTGGCCTAGTTAGCCAAGATTGGTCTGCCATGTTGGGTCGGGAACGCTGGTTGTGGCTTGGGTTGGGGATAGGGGCAGGGATGGCCGCCTATGGAGGCAGCCTTTGGCTCACCGGAATCCGTCCGCGCCACCTGGTGACCGTGGTGGCCAAAAGCGCGTGACACCGAGCTACTGGCTATGGATCCTGAGCTACGGCCTGCTGCTGGTCTATGGCAGCTTGTTTCCGCTCGAGCATGCCTCCTGGGACACGCCAGTCGAAGTTCACCGGCTGCTCGACTGGGGAGCAGTACGCCGCAGTTATTCGGCTGCCGACGTTTTGGTCAACTTTTTGGTCTATCTTCCTTGGGGATGGTTGGTAGTTTTCCAGCTTGCGTTTTGGCCGCTTAAGTGGGCCTTGATTGCGACGATCGCAAGCGGTTTCTCCTTAAGCTTTGCGATTGAATACCTGCAGTTATTTTTCCCAGCGCGCGTCCCCTCTCTAGGCGATGTGGTAATGAACACCCTGGGAACGGCAGTAGGAGCGCTGGCTGGAGCGACCCTTCATCGCCTGCCGCTGGGAGAATGGCTCAAAGCGGAATACCGACGCCTGGTGCGAGGTGATTTGGCCGATCTTGGGACTTTGGTTATTGCCTGCTGGGCTCTATCTGAGCTCACCCCTCTGGTTCCCTCGTTAGATCTTGGCAACCTTAAACAGGGCATCAGGCCCTTCTGGGAGGTGCTGCAAGGGATAAAACCATTGCCAGTGAACAAGACCTGGGTGGAGTTTTTCGATTTTGTCGCCTTAGGGTTGGTGCTGCGCAGCATCCTCCAGCTACAGGCACCGTTTTGGACGATTTTCTGGGCCGGCTTTGGTGGTGTGCTTTTAGCCAAGGTTCCGATCGTAGGGCGACAGCTGAGCTTGGAGGCGGGGTTGGGGTTAGTGGGAGCCGGGCTAATCGTCGGCCTGCTGGGTAGACTCGGAGAAAAAAGCGGGGCTGTGCTAGGTATCGTCTTGATCACTACGGCCCGCATCGTGGATGCCTTGACTGGGGAAGACGGGAGCCTTGCTGCTCATGCGTTCAATTGGATTCCCTTTGCCGGTCAACAGCACGGGGTCGTCGGTCTGATCGACATTCTCCTTGCCATCTGGCCATATCTGGCGCTGGGGTTTTTCAGCCGTAGGCTCTTTTCTGAAAAAAACCGGATGAGCCTTGCGGTCGTAGGGGGCAGCGTGGTGTTCGCTCTGGCACTGTATCTAGAGTGGCGCCAGCAGTTCATTCCCGGGCGCTATCCCGATGCGACTGATGCGTATTTAGCCTTGGCGGCTTGGTGGTATGCGCTATTTAAGCCAAGGTCAGAGCATAAACCGCAGCGGCTTTTTAGAAACGAGCTTTCCTCCTTGCCGAAGGCAGGGCGAGGCCGCCTTTGGCTGTACGGGTTGGCGTTGGGTGTGGCGGTATTCGCCGTTGGACGCCTGGCCTCGACGTATCAACCCGATCCAGCCGCTGGTGGGACATCGATTCGGCTGCTGCCGCGTCCGGAGGAGTTGCCGCCGCCGGTTCTGCCCAATTTTCGCTTTACCCATCCGCGCTTGCCGGCCCCCTCCGCGCTCGAGCTTTGGAGGCTCAAGCAGCGCAACCCCGATTATTTTAGGCTACATGTGCAAAGAGCCCAAGGCGGGCGGGGAGACTTTTACTCTATCGCGCTGGTGGCTGTGGACGATCCTACTCAAATCGATCTCGATCGCGTCGTCGAGCGCCTCTCCGGTTTGCAATATAGCTGGCGCGGCCATGAGCAGGCGTGGTCGGTGGCGTTGATTTACGATTGGCTGTATCCGAAATTGTCTCTCCTTCAACGCCAAACGCTGCAAGAGAAGTTAGCCGAAGGGTGCCGCTATCTCTCCGACTACATCCGCAAGGAGGCGTTGTCACCCTATAACGTGTACTTTTATAACAGTCCCTTTCAGGCTTTGATGGCAGTCGCCTTGTCCCTGTACGGCGATCATCCGTATGGAGCGCCATGCTTGGCTTTTGCCCAGGATCTTTGGAAGAATCGGGTATTACCGGTGTGGCGGCAGGTAATGGGCCAAAACGGCGGTTGGCACGAAGGAGGAGAATACGTAGCTTTGGGGATAGGCCAGGCGATCTGGAGCGTGCCGGCGATGTGGCGGTCGGCTACCGGTGAGGACCTGTTCAAAACTGAACCTGGGATCCGAGGTTTTTTGGATTTTCTGATTTTCCGCCGCCGGCCAGACGGAACCCACATGCGTTTGGGGGATGCGGCCTTTTTCGACCGCCAGGAACCGGAACGCTTTGCTTTGGCCTTGGAATACCGTCACGCGGCCGCTTACAGCTTTTTGGGCTGTATGCGCCAATTTGTCCCCTCCACCTGGCCGTGGGGACCGCTACCGGATGAGACTTTATGCGATCCTTCGGCTATCCATCAGCTGCCTTTGGAAAAGCTATTTGACGGCATTGGCCTAGTGGTGGCCAGAAGCGATTGGAGCCCACAGGCCACGTATATCACCTTCAAAGCTGGCGATAACTTTTGGTCGCACTCACACTTGGACCAAGGATCGTTCACCCTTTACAAAGGAAGGGAACTGGTCATCGACAGCGGCCTCTATGGTCCAGAGTACGGTTCTGATCACCATCTCAACTACGGCTACCAGACAATCGCCCACAACGTGGTCACCGTCACCGATCCCAAAGACACTGCTCCTATGCCAGGCAAGAACAGGCAGCCGCCGCGCCCGATCGCCAACGACGGCGGCCAGCGCCGAGTCGGCTCCGGGTGGGGCGGCCAGCGGGCGCCGGTCGATCGTCAAGAGTGGCAGGAGCATTTTGAAACCTACCACACCGGTCGTATCCTCAAGTACTTTGCCGATGACGATCTGGTAGCAGTGGTAGCCGATCTCACTCCAGCCTACACCAACCGCCGCTGCGGCCAGGGCAACTTCTACGACCGCACCTGCCGCGTCGCGCGCTACGTGCGCACCTTTTTATATGACCGGCAGGCCGATGCACTGGTAGTGTACGACGATGTGACCTCCACTGACTCTGCCTTCGTTAAACGCTTTTTGCTCCACATGCAGGAGCGGCCAGTTGTCTTGGGCAATGCGTTCACCGTGGAGCTCCCGCCCAATCCGGATGGAGGCCAGGTCGGTGGAAGGTTAGAAGGCGAAGTGATCTGGCCTAAAGAAGCATGGCTTAATATGGTCGGCGGCCAGGGCGCCGAGTTTTGGGTAGACGGAATCAACTACGACGAAGGTGGGAGAATTTGGGAGATTGTAGCTAAAAGGCCAAAGAATCCACCCGAGCCTGGCCGCTGGCGCATCGAAATCATCCCCCCCGCACAGCAAAAACGCGACCGCTTTTTAGTTGTACTGAAACCTTCGCGGCTCGGTGAGGACAATCCGAGCCAAATGGTGTGTCAGGACGAATGGGCAGAATGCCGCCTTGTAGGTCAGACTCGGTCCCTGAGGCTGAGTTTCCCTCAGGGACGCGTTGGGGTAAAAATTCGCCTGGAAAGTGGTCGAGAACTGGACATGACGGCTGCGCTGGGGTGATGCGCTCAAAGCTTGCGCATTGAGTAGGCACCTAGCGATAAGTAATTTTTACCGATCGCGCTTTGAAAGTACGCTACTGCCAAGGGTTCTCCATCCAAGTCGCTCAGGCGAGCTTTGCCGCTTGCGGTTAAATCGGCGATTTTGGCACGTACGAGGCGTTTTTTGCCCTCTACCAGGAAAGTCAACTCGACCCAATCGCCAACTTGCCAACTGGTGCCCTCGTGGTCCACTTGTAATACCGGCTGATAGCTCTCTAAAAATTCAGCTCGCCACAGGTAATTGGCGCACAGGATGGGTTGGGCCTCTGGGCCAAAGTGCACACCATACCCCGAAGTGCGCACTTTTTCCACGGTGCCGAGCAAATAAACGTCTCGGCAGTTAGCCAGCACCTTCTCACCGGCGAAATAAGGGACTGCCTTTTTAGGAGCGAGCAAAACGGTCAGCAACAGGAAAGCTAGAACGGCTGGAACGGCCAACCAAAGCGAGATTTTAAAGCCGTCGTTAAGTGCGTGATCGGGAATTCGCATAACGTCCTCCTTCCTTATAGGTGGAAACGGTAATTGAAGCCAGCCTGCACCAGGCGCGGGGGTCCTGGTAACATGCCCCGCACGCGGTCAACTAAGTAACGGTTGTCAAGCAGGTTTTTGACGGTGATGAATAGGTCCAGATCCTGCCAGATGGGATACGTGGCAGCGAAGTTGACCACCGTGTACGTGGGGATCCTGCCGTATTGGCCAGAGAGTGCCTCGACGCTTTCTGGACCGTTGGGATGGTCAAAACCCGATTTGAGGTTCATGAAATCGCCAAATTGTTCGCTGACCACCACCGTCTCGAAGCGAAGGTCCAAGCCAATGGGATGAGTGTAGCCTACCGTGGCGGTGACGAGGTGCTCAGGAGCATAGGGCAAGCGGTTGCCCGGGCGCGAGCCGAATACGAGCCCGCCTGGGCAGGCGGGCGAGATGGTGCCGTCGGCTTGCGGCAGGCAACGAAATGTCCCCTCGGCGTCGGCAGTGGGGATCCAAGTATAGGCTAGCTGCAAGTAAACGTTGTGCGACCAGTTGAAGATTTCGGCGGCGTCAAGCCGTGCGCCAAGCTCCATTCCCTGAAACAAAGCCTTGCCTTGCGCCACAGGGGTGTCGTTGCCGCCGATGGTACCAACCGATGTCAGCGTATCGAAGTCCATGCGGAAGTAGGTCAAATCAAATTTAACGCCGGAAAAAGGCCGGGCGTGCATGCCAAATTCGTAGTTCCAACTTAACTCGGCGTCGATCTCTACCGGACCGCCGGAAGTGTTGTACACCGCGTCCTCGACTCGCGGTGGCGCAAAACCGCGGTGGAAACCGAAAAACAGCTCAAGCTTCGGCCAAGGGGTGTACGTCATGGCGAGCGAAGGCAAAGGCTCAGTAAGGGTGAAATCGCCACGCACGTTCGGCGTGCTCAAGCGGTTAATGCGACGATAGTCGATGGCTTCGACCCGAACCCCAGGGGTGAGGCTGAAATTGCCTAAGACAAACTTGTTTTGGAAGTAGCCGGCGTAAGCATCGGCGTAGCGTTTATTGATCTCGACAGGTTCGCCGTTGCGCGTTTTGGGGGCGGCTCCGTCCTCCGTGCGCCGTTCCTGATCCTCAAAATGGGCGCGAAATCCGGTTTCCATCTCACCGCCAATACCTAGGAATTGGTAACTTGCACGCAGCACAGGGGTTAGGCCCCAGGTTTCGTACTTGCGCAGCCGGCCGCGGGTGAAGTCGCACTCGTTGACGTCAAGGCGCTGGCCTCGAAGGCGCAGGTTGCGCAAGTTCACACAGTCTGGGTCGCGTGCGGCCACCGCAAAGCGCGTATAATCGTCGCTCGGTTGCTGGTTCATCTGCCGCCAGAAGTCACGGTGGAAGCGCGACCAGTAAAAGCTGGTGGTTAAATTGATCCGATCGCTTAGACGCCACTCGTGAATGGCGGTAGTCGCCCAGCGATGGGTAAAGAACTCGTCGTTGGGGAATGGATTGTAGCGCGGACCGAAGTTGCGCCACTCAGCTTCGGTCAGGCCAAAGGTCGATTGCGAGTCCTCGCGGTAATAATCGGCGTAAAGCTGAATCTGGTGCGCTGGGTTTAAAGTCAGGCGGGTCTTCCAGAACACGTCGTCCAAGGCGACAACGGTCTCACGCCTGGAACCTAAACCTTCTTTGTGGACGTAGTCGAGCAACAAGCCGGCCGTCTCGTTTCCTCCGCCTAGGCGCACGTGGCCGGCTTTGTAATCGCGCGTCCCGCCGATAAAGTCGATGTTGCCAGTCAATCCTACAGGAACTTCGGGGGTAAGGTAATTGACCGCACCGCCAATCGTCTGCGGTCCGAAGCGGTTGAGGTCTGGGCCTTTGATAATCTCTACCCCCACATAGCGTTCGATGGGGGGATGGTAGTAGATGTCGTTGTCGCCGTAGGGAGCAAAATTCCAAAGTAGGCCGTCCTCATGAAATAAGGTCTTGGTTGAGCGGAAAGGATTTAAGCCACGGAACGCGATGTTGGGACGAATGCCAAAACCTTCCTCGTCGCGCACATAAATCCCCGGTGCTTTGCGCAAAGCTTCGTTGACGTTAAAAACATGGGCAGGATAAAAATCGCGCGCCCAGTCCAAAGTCTGGCTGGAACCGCTGGAGCTGCCACGCATAGGACTTTTGGCTTCTACTGCTAAGGTGGGAAGCTCTGTGGGCTTCTCCTCGGCGTTGAGGGACAGCGTCAATCCAAAGAAAGGGAGAAACATCCATTTCCATTTTCTGTTCTTTCTCATAGGTTTATCAGCGTTTGAGAATTAACAAACAGGGCTGGGTTTGCTGGCCATAAGCTTGGGCAAGCCCAGCGCCAAGACTAAGCCAAACCCCAAACTGAAGACTGCCAGACGAGCTAAGATGGTATTCGGCGAGCTCTCCGTCAGACCTACGTTCAGGGGAATGTGTAAAGCGGAGGTTTCCGGCGGGACTTTGAGTTCGTCGTCGTGTACCACCACTACTGCCTCGTAATGGCCAATAGCGGAGAGATCGGCGGTGGTTGAGACGACCCCGGTTTTGGCCACCGTGGGCGGGGTTTGCGCCAAAATTCGCCCTTGGCCGTCGACGATTCGTAATATCACCGGTTTGTGGCGCACATCGCGGTCGAGAAGGTCCACAGCAATATGGATCAGACTAGGGTGCGGGATGTCTTGACACCAGGGCTGTAAAGATTTGCGCTCGCGTGACACTTTAAGGTCGGCGGGGTAGGCGGCGAAGTTTACTGCATAGTAAGCATTGGTTTTAAGGCAGCCGAAGAGGTCGGTGTTACTGCCTGCAGCTTGGCGCGGTCCGCCCAGCGGCACCGACCCCTGCGCCACCACGCTGAAAATTGTCAGGCTCCACAACCAGCTTCGTTGCATATTGATCTCCTCTCTTAACGAATTTTGAAATACTGGATACCGCTTAGTACCAAACCGTCCTCGCTGAGCACGCGATAACGCACAGCATAACGCCCAGGTGCTAACGGTGGGGTGACAGTGGAGAGCTCAGCGCCGTCTTTGACTATATGGATTTGCACCTCACCGCGATCGACGCGATTGCCGAATTCGTCCACGACCACTAGACTCGGCCAGCGCTCTGAGATGTTTCCTCGGAAGCGGAAAACTACCTTGCCCTCAAAATGGGGAATCTCCGCATCGGCTGCTGGCACCGAGTCGACTAAGAGGGCATCGCCAAAAGCGTTCGGGGCAAGTAGGAGAAGAAACCAGGACAGAAGGAGTCTCATCCGATCACTCCAAACCAGCGCGCCAACACCAAAACGATGGGATCAGCGAGGGGGTGAAAGAAACCTAAAGTCAATAGCGCTAAAGCGGCAGTGAAACACCACAGCCAGCGCCTCAGGTCAAAGTCGAGGCGGCGCCAAGCGAGGTGAAAGCTCACCCAACTTGCCGCCCACACCCAAAGCGCCAAGGTTTCCTTACCGCCATAGGAGCCGATGTTGCCGCCTGGTCCCTCGCCATGTGCCCAGGGAATCCACGCACCAAAGGCAAAGATCGCTCGTTCCAGTTCCGGCGTTAAGCGCGAGAGATGGTGCGTGACCATCAAAGTAAAGATGGCAAATAACACAGACAACGAGGCCGCTATCAACGGGCCAGATGGCTTAGTTTGAGCTGTGCTCCGCGCTTCTTCGGCGACGAGCGGTTGGATTGTGGGGGCAAGGGCAGAGGGAGGGGAGTGAGTTTGACGATGCATCTACACAAACCTCAGTTTGGCCAAAGTCAAACCGCTCATCCAGCCGATAAGCGCGAATATCCAAGCCGCTAGGATCAGTGCGACGAAAAACTGGGAGAGCTCACGACGCCTCATGACCTGCTCGCCGTAGTAATAGGCACAGAACACCGCCACCGTCAACAAAAAGCACGGAAACAAGGAGATAAATTCTTTAAATTCCATCAGCACGTTGTGAAAGCCCGGCGCGTTGGCCAGAATCCAAGCTCGCGGCCCGCCCTCGCCACGGTAGCGCATATAGATCCAATTGCCGCTTATAGCCGCTGCCAGATTGGTGGCGACAGCTGCGATCAGCCAGTTCGGTAAAGCAGACCACGCGGCCTTAGCGCCACGCAGCACGGGGTAAATTCTATGGACGAGGTACGTAGAGGTGGCGATGGCCAAAACCGAGCTTAGGCCATGGACAGCAGCTTTGATCTGGTAGGGGCTGGGGAAAAACAACAGCAACCCCTCTCCTCCGACCAAAACAGATAGGATGAAACCGATTTGCAGCCAGACCACGCGTTGCATTTTTCTAAATCCACGCAAAATCTGTGCCCTTATTTTTAAGGCTTTTGCAATCAATCGCTTGATTGTTGCCGTGGGCTAAAGCCTTGGCTTTTTTGCTTTTAGCTGTGGGCGATGCCGTATCCGGTGTGGGAAATGGCGCATCTTACGGCGTGGGCAATTTTGTTAAAATTTGGCAATGCGCTTGATTTTAGGTTTGCATCGCCCACCACCTCCTGGCACGGTGGCCACCATCGGCAATTTCGATGGCGTGCACTTGGGCCATCAACACCTCATCCGTACCTTGGCGCGTCAGGGCGAGCGGCTGGGTTGGCCGGTGACCGTGGTATTATTTGAGCCGCAGCCGCTTGAGTATTTCTTGCGCGAGCGGGCGCCAGCGCGCTTGACCCGGCTGCGGGAGAAACTAGCGCGCATGGCGGACCTTCCTGTGGATCAGGTGCTATTGTTGCGCTTTGAGCAGAAGCTCGCAGCGCTGGCGGCATGGGACTTTATCGAACAGGTGTTGGCCAAAGGCCTGGGGGTGAGGTACCTAGTGGTGGGAGAAGATTTCCGCTTTGGCCGCAACCGGGAGGGAGATTTTGCTTTGCTTGAGGCGGCAGGGGTGCGCTACGGCTTTGAGGTCAGCGCAGCGCCGACTTTTGAGCTTTCCGGAATGCGGGTCAGCAGCACGCGGATCCGCAAGACATTAGAACAGGGCGACCTGACCCTGGCTGGGAAGATGCTTGGACGTCCTTACTCTATGTGCGGGCGAGTGGTTGCTGGGAGCAAGCGGGGGAAAGCCATAGGTTTCCCTACAGCCAACCTTGATCCTAGGCGTCGCCAAAGCCCAATTTACGGGGTATTTGCCGTGACAGTCCAAGGGGTAGCGGATAAGCCTTGGCCTGGGGTGGCCAACGTCGGCATTCGTCCGACGGTGGAGAAAAGCGGCAAAGTATGGCTGGAAGTGCATTTGTTCGATTTTCAGGGCGACCTGTACGGCCGTTATTTGGAGGTCTTTTTTCACCACAAGCTGCGCCAGGAAAAACGCTTTGCTTCGCTTGCTGAACTTAGCGAACAGATTCGCCAGGACGCCGCCCTGGCTCGGAAATTACTGAATGCCTAAACTAAAAACTCTATGGACTATAAAGCGACTTTAAACTTGCCTCAGACCGATTTTCCCATGCGTGCTAATTTAGCCCATCGCGAGCCGGAGCGACTGGCTAAATGGCAAGCGTTAAACCTTTACCAAAAAGTGCGTGAGCGTTGTCGCGGCCGGCCTAAGTTTATCCTTCACGACGGTCCTCCTTATGCCAATGGCCCGATCCACATCGGCCATGCGGTGAATAAGATCCTGAAAGACTTTGTCGTTAAAGCCAAAACCTTAAGCGGCTTTGACGCACCGTTTGTCCCCGGTTGGGACTGCCACGGCCTCCCCATAGAGCTGCAGGTGGAAAAAAAGATAGGCAAAGCCGGAGTCAAAGTCTCGCCGGCCGAGTTTCGCAAAACGTGCCGAGAATATGCTCGCTCTCAAGTTGAATTGCAATGTAAGGATTTCATGCGCCTTGGGGTATTGGGAGATTTCGAACAGCCCTATCTGACCATGACTCCCAGCGGTGAGGCCGATATCTGCGCGCGCTGGCCAAAATCTACGCCAAAGGCTACATTGAGCGCGGCCTAAGGCCGGTGTATTGGTGCACCGACTGCGCCTCGGCCCTGGCTGAGGCTGAAGTGGAGTACGAGAACAAGCATTCTCCCGCTATCGACGTGCGTTTTGCTGTGGTAGATGGGGAGAAACTGCTTGCACGTTGCCACCATGTACCAGGCCATGAGGGCGAGGGACCCATCGCCGTGGTAATTTGGACCACAACTCCCTGGACCCTGCCTGCCAATCAGGCCGTTGCCTTGCATCCCGAATTGGATTATGCCTTAGTCCAGTGCCGGACCGAGCGCGGCCCGGAGCGGCTTCTGATCGCCGAAGCCCGGCTTAAGGACGCGATGGTTCGCTACGGTGTAGAGGAATATCGGGTAGTGGCCTATGCCGTAGGCCGAGACTTGGAAGGAGTGGAAGTGCGCCATCCTTTTTACGCCAGGAGCGTGCCTGTCGTCCTAAGTTCCCATGTTACGGCGGAGACGGGCACCGGTGCTGTACATATTGCTCCGGCCCACGGCGAAGAGGATTATCTTATCGGCAAGCAGTACGATTTGCCGGTGGTCAACCCTGTCGGCGGTGACGGTCGGTTTCTAGCCACCACAGAGCTGTTCGCAGGTTTCCACGTCTTCACGGCCAACGACAAAGTGATCGAGGTCTTGAAAGCCCATCACGCGCTCGTCCACGAGGAGGGGATTGAGCACAGTTATCCCCACTGCTGGCGCCACAAGACTCCAGTTATCTTCCGTGCTACTCCCCAATGGTTCATCGCTCTGGACAAGCATGGGTTGCGCCGGCGTGCCTTGGAAGAGATCGGCAAGGTGCAGTGGTTCCCAGCCTGGGGTCGGGAGCGGATCGAAGCGATGGTGAAAAACCGTCCAGATTGGTGCATTTCTCGCCAGCGCAACTGGGGGGTTCCGATCGCCGTTTTCCTGCACAAGCAAAGCGGTGTGCCTCACCCTCGGACTCTGGAGTTGTTTGAGGAGATTGCTCTGCGGATGGACAAGAAAGGGATAGAGGCTTGGTATGAGTTAGATCCAAGAGAGCTGGTGGGCGCAGACAGTAGCGAATACGAGAAGGCGAGCGACATTTTAGATGTATGGTTCGACTCGGGGGTAACCCACAGCTCAGTCCTCAAGCGTCGGCCGGAGCTGGATTTCCCAGCCGACATGTACTTGGAAGGCTCAGATCAGCACCGAGGCTGGTTCCAGTCTTCTCTCCTCACCTCGGTAGCGATGCACAATCAGTCTCCTTACCGCCAAGTGCTAACGCATGGCTTTGCCGTAGACGAGAAGGGCTACAAGATGTCCAAGTCGCGAGGCAATGTGGTCTCTCCGCAAGAGGTGGTAAATCGGCTGGGGGCGGACGTGCTGAGGCTGTGGGTCGCAGCTACCGATTACCGCGGTGAGATGGCGGTCTCCGAAGAAATTTTAACCCGCATCGCCGAAGCCTATCGCCGGCTACGCAATACAGCTCGTTACCTTTTGGCCAACCTGACCGGCTTTGACCCGGTTCGTCATTTGGTGGCCTACGCCGACATGTTGGCTTTGGACCGTTGGGCAGTCGATCGTGCGTGCCTCCTCCAGGAGGAGGTGATCAAAGCGTATGAGGGCTACCAATTCCACCAGGTGTATCAGAAAGTCCACAATTTCTGCACCGTGGATATGGGGAGCTTCTATTTAGATGTGATCAAAGACCGCCAATACACCTGCCGTACCGACAGCCTCGCTCGGCGTTCCACGCAGACGGCCATGTACCACATCGCCGAGGCGCTGGTGCGTTGGCTAGCCCCGATTTTGAGTTTTACTGCCGATGAGGTTTGGGAATTTTTGCCTGGAGAGCGCGAAGAGTCGGTGTTTTTGACCACCTGGTACGAAGGATTGGAGCCTTTGCCGGAAGAGTTTCCCATGAACCGGGGATTTTGGGACAAAGTCATCGCCGTGCGCCAAGCTGTTGCCAAGGAGATAGAGAAACTGCGCGAGCGCGGTGGCGTCGGTTCGTCTCTAGAGGCCGAGGTAAGTCTGTATTGCGACGAGGAGCTATGGCAACTTCTGCGGCGACTGGAAGATGAATTGCGTTTTGTCTTGATCACTTCCAAGGCAGAGGTCTTGCCGCTGGCGCAGGCTGCTGCGGGGGCTGAAGTAGCTTCCGGAATCGAGGGCCTTAAAATCCTGGTTACTCCCTCTCCTCATCCCAAGTGCGTGCGTTGCTGGCATCGTCGCTTTGACGTGGGGCGTTACCCTGAGCATCCCGACCTGTGCGGGCGCTGCGTAGAAAACGTCGAGGGGTCAGGCGAGGTACGCCGCTATGCCTGAGGGCGGCTTAACGCCAAAAAAAGCTCTGGGTATAAGTTTGGCGGCGCTGGTGGTGATCTTAGATCAGCTGAGCAAGCAGTGGGTGACGACTGGTCTAAGCTTAGGGGAAAGCATTGAGGTGCTGCCCGGCCTCCGCTTTACTTATGTGCGCAATCCAGGTGCGGCGTTCAGCTTTTTGGCCGAGGCTGGGGGTTGGCAGCGTTGGTTTTTCATGGGCTTGGCCGCCGTAGCGAGCGCGGCGATCATAGTCTGGTTGTGGCGGCTTAAGAATGAGAGAACGCTGGAAGGGGTAGGGCTTTGTCTAGTCTTAGGAGGGGCGCTAGGTAATCTCATCGACCGGGCGCGGTTTGGCTATGTGATCGACTTTGTGGATGTTTACTACCGCCAATGGCACTGGCCGGCTTTCAACATAGCTGATGCAGCGATTACCTTAGGGGTAACCCTGCTCGTATGGGGCGAATTGAAATCAAAGCGAGGAGGATGAAATGGCAGTCGATGCGAGGCGGCGGCAGAAGCAGCTTCAACGCAAGCTGCAAAAGCGCAAACACAGACTCGCAGAGAAAAATAAGGGGGCGGGATTGAGACCGGAAAAATATAGCGACTATCCAGTGCTGGAATGCCTGGTAGGCGAGAGCATATCCAAGGTGGGTTTAGGAAGCGTGCTTTTGGCGCGCGAGACGCCGTTCGCCGAAATTGCCGTCAGCGCCTTTGTGGTCGATGTTTTCTGCCTAGGAGTGCGAGAGGCGTTCTTCACCGTCATGCGCAGGGCCGATTACACGGGCAAGTTCAAACCCATGTTGGCCAAAACTCACCAGGAGCAGGGCCTCAAGCCGGTCGATCCGGGCTGCGCCCGCAAGCTCCTGCAAGGGGCAGTGGCGTACGCAAAAGGAATCGGTTTCGAGCCGGCTGAGGAGTACTGGAGGGCGGAAAAGCTGTTTGGCTTGGCCGATCCTGCCCAGTGTCAGACTGAGTACACCTATGGGCGTGAGGGTAGACCCTGTTACATTCAAGGCCCTCACGATGACCTCAAGACCGTGCG
This sequence comes from Methylohalobius sp., assembly GCA_026415315.1. Taxonomy (GTDB): domain Bacteria; phylum Pseudomonadota; class Gammaproteobacteria; order Methylococcales; family Methylothermaceae; genus Methylohalobius. The sequence continues at coordinate 24,033 of JAOAHI010000007.1, read as the reverse complement.
CTACGTTTTAGATCAACTCAACGAGCGCCTGGGGGAGGGTAATTTCGATTACGTAGTTGAGATCGACGGCGAGCAGCAGGCCAGCCGGCCGGAGCTGCTGGAGGTCCAGGACTGAACGAATCTCGATCTCAAGAAGAGCTTAAACTGCACCGAGCGCTCGGTCTGGGGGCGCTGACGGTGTACGCCATAGGAGATATTTTAGGCGCCGGCATCTATGCCTTAGTGGGAAAAGTGGCCGGCCTAGCTGGCCCCGATGCGTGGCTCTCTTTTCTCTTATCCGCGTGTCTTGCGGCTTTGACGGGGCTCACGTATGCCGAGTTCAGCTCCCGCTATCCCTTAGCGGGCGGAGCCTCGGTTTACTGCCGGCGGGTTCTGGGCGAGCAGGCGGGTTTTCTGGTAGGCACCCTCGTTCTGGCCAGCGGCATTACCTCCGCTGCCACTGTGTCCCGAGCGTTTGTCGGCTATTTAGAGGTCTTCGTTGCCGTGCCGGATCTAGCCGCCAGCCTTGGGTTGCTCGCCGTAATGAGCTTGATTAACCATGCCGGCATTCGCGAGTCGAGCCGGGTCAATCTGGTCTTGACCGGCATCGAGCTGACTGGTCTGCTGTTGGTTATCGCCGCCGGAATTTACGCTTTGCCCGGACTGCCCGCAGCGCAGGTGAGCGCGCGCCTCTCCCCAGCCTGGGATTTTTCCGCTATTCTCGCCGGCGCAACGGTGGCTTTTTACAGCTACATTGGGTTCGAGGACACCGCCAACCTAGCCGAAGAGGTGCGAAAGCCAGAACACACCTTGCCTTGGGGAATTATATTGGCCATTGTCCTAACTTGCCTGCTGTACACTTTAGTCTCTTTGACCGCCTTGCTCGTGCTGCCGCTGGAGCAGCTTTCTGCGTCACAAGCACCGCTGCTAGACGTGCTGAGCGCAGCGCAGGTAGCGGTTCCTACGAGCTTATTTGCCGCAGTCGCGTTGTTCGCTGTAGCCAACACAGGTCTGTTGAATCTCGTGATGGCGTCCCGACTGTTGTATGGGATGGCGCGCGAGGGACTTCTCCCGCGAGGGCTGGCCCGCGTCGGAGCGATGCGCCGCACGCCGTTTTTGGCTGTTTGGCTAGCTTTTTCTTTAGCGGCCGTGTTGGCGGTTTGGGGGGAGGTCCGACTGTTGGCACAGACCACCAGTCTGCTTCTGCTTTGGGTGTTTGCTGCACTTCACTTAGGGTTGCTGGTTATTCATCGGCGCGAGCCAGTCTCAAGCGAGGCATTCCGCACTCCCGATTGGGTGCCGCTTTTGGGTGCACCAGCCTGCTTGTATTTGGCTATGCAGTATCCGCTCGAAGTGTACCTGCGCGCTGGCAGCGTGCTCCTCATCGCCGCTGGACTTTACTTTTTGGTCCGGTTGAGGCGGTGGTTCGTATGACGTTGGAGCGACTGATACAGCCGCTTCCAGTCGAAACTAGGTCCGGGATCAGTCTTGCGCCCAGGAGCGATGTCGCTGTGACCGACGATGCGTTCCTGAGACAGCTCAGAATACTTGGCTAGTAAAAGGATGGTGACTGCGGCCAGGATGCGGTACTGGGCATCGGTGAAAGGGATGGTCTCGGTCCCTTCCAACTCTATGCCTATGGAAAAGTCGTTGCACCGTTCCCGCCCTTGAAAGGAGGAGACCCCAGCATGCCAGGCGCGGCGGTGGAACGGGACGTACTGGGTAAGACGCCCTTGGCGGTCAATCAAAAGATGGGCTGAGACCTTAAGCTCGGCGATCTCGGCAAAATAAGGATGGGCTTTGGAGTCCAGCCGGTTGGTAAACAATTGATCGATATATTGCCCGCCGAACTCGCCTGGAGGCAGACTGATAGCATGAATCACTAACAGCGAGATTTCCCCATTGGGGCGTTCGTCTTGATTGGGGCTTATGAGCTTGCGGCAGGGCTTAAGCCATCCGCCCTGGATGGTCAGTTTTGTTCCCATTGCGGCAGAAACTACCTTAAGTTTTCAGTTTTGCGATTTCAGTCACGGCATGCTCAAACCATAGCGCTTAAGCTTACATCCAGAGCGCAGGTGAATAAAGAATGCGCTCTTTGCACCGGTCATTTTTCTTGGAGAACGCGCTGTGGTTTCAGAAAAAAAGATCATAGACTTTAACGCCGCCGGACGGGTAGGAAATCCCAAACTGCACCCTGTAGTGGCCGAGTGTCGTGCGCTGTTTCAGAGGGAGTTTAAAGCCCTGCTGGCGCGTTTTTTTGAAAAGACCGACGATGAGCTGTTTGCCCTATCCGACAAGGCTACCAGCCACACCCTGCAGGAGATGTACTTCGAAGCGATGCGTTATCTTCGCCGTGAGCGGGAAGCCATAGAGCGCGGCTACCTCGGCGCGGTGCTTAAAGGATACGATGAATTTTGGCTCTCCTCCCCAAAGCCCAAACCTGATAAACAGGCCGAGACCAAGGTCCTAGACGAGGAGAGCCTTGCGTTGGTAGACAACGAAGCGCTGGAAGAGGAGTTGGCGATCTCCACCCTGATCGCCAAGGGTAACAACTTGCATTATAAGGACTTATACGCTCTAGGTAAGCGCTTTGCCAAGCTGCACGGGTGCGCCGAGGTGGACGAGGAGGACAATCCTTTGGGGCCTAGTCAGTTGGGGAAGAAGCTGGCTGAGGTGTTGCTGCCTCTGACTTTAGAGCTGAAAGTTAAGCTGATTCTGTTTAAGTTCTATGAGCGCTATGTGATCAGCGAGTTGGGCAGCGTTTACGATCTTTTGAACGAAACCCTAGCCAAAGGGGGGGTGCTGCCTGAGATTCCCCGAAGACCCAGGAACAAAGCCAACACTCAAGATCGTCCCGCCGACGAGGTGGGCAAGGAAACGCACTTCGCTTTAGATCAGGCCGCTTACATCCAGACCCTCCAGGCCATGCATTCGCTGCTTGCTGCCTGGCGCACCCAGATGGGCCTGCCTTCCGTTTCCGCGAGCGCCTATGAGCCGGGAGTGGTGGTCAGCGATACTCAGGAAGTGGTTGCGGCGCTCTCTGCTTTTCAAGATCCTAAGCGGATCGAGGCCTTGTACAACGGTGAGGAGACAAACCTCAAGCTAATGCTAGTGGAGCGCTTACGCCAAGAAAAAGGGGGTAAGCGAGCGCTGGCGCAGATGGACGAGGACATCATTGACATGATCGGGATGATTTTCGACTTTATCCTCGAGGACCGCAACCTTCCTACCCCTCTTAAGGCTCTGATCGGGCGCTTGCAGATTCCGATCATTAAAGTGGCTATCTTGGATAAATCGTTTTTCTCCAAGAAATCTCATCCAGCTCGCCTGCTTTTGAACCAACTGGCCCACGCTGGCATCGGTTTGTCGGGGGATGAGGCAGTGGAGCAAAATCCGGTGTTCCGCAAAATCAGCACTACTGTGGAGCGCATCTTGCTCGAGTTCGAGCAAGACGTGGGGCTGTTTGATACGCTGCTTCAAGAATTTGTTCAGTTTATGGAGGAAGAGGGGCAGCGTAGTCAGAAGCTCGAGGAACGTACTCGCCAAGCTACCCAGAGCAAGGAGCAATTGCTCGTGGCTAAAAAGCACGTGGCCGAATGCCTTGCGGCCCGCCTACGCGGGCGCGAGCTCAGCCCACGCCTGAAGCGCTTTTTTCTCACTACTTGGAAAGACGTCTTGCTCTTGGCTTGCTTGCGCCAGGACAAAACCCCAGAAGACTTTGAGGCTAAGCTCGCCCTGACCGATGCTTTGCTGTGGTCTTTGACGCCTCCTAAAGACGAAGGTGAACGCAAACGGATCAAGCAGCGCATTCCGGGTCTTTTGCGGGCCCTGCACCAGGAGTTGGAGGCGATTTCTTTAGATCCCAAACAGATTGCTTTGCTTTTCAAAGAGCTGGAGTCGGTCCATCAGGCTTTGCTTAACCTCTCCAGGGATGCGTTTGATTCTCGTCTTGAACGCGAGCTGGCGGCTATTTCCGCCAATTTACCGGAGGTCGATGGCATCTCGGTCTCTGAGTTGACCGAGATCCAGCCGGAGGCGATAGAGGAAGAAATCGTTTTGGCCGAGGAAACTTTATCTACCGAGGAGGATGAATTTGTGGTTCGGGCTAGGGAGCTACAGGTAGGGGATTGGCTCGAGTTGGACGATGGACAGGGCAAGGCGATGCGGGTTAAGCTGTCTTGGATCAGCAAAGTGACCGGAGTCCGGGTGTTCGTCAATCGCCGTGGAATGAAAGTGGCTGAGTATACCCTGCAAGGACTAGCGGCGGAGTTTCGCCGCGGCCGGGCCAAGGCTGTCGAGGGGAAAATCCCCCTGATGGATAGGGCCTTGACGGCGATGATGAACGCCCTCAAGCATCCGGCCAAACAGGCTGGAAGTGAGGACTTTCAAGCGGCACCGGCGTTACGCTAAAAACGGCGCCAATAGCACTGCCGTCAGGCTCAAAGCTTTACTCATTATGTTGAGAGCGGGGCCGGCTGTGTCCTTGTAAGGATCGCCCACGGTATCGCCGGTGATGGCCGCATGATGAGCGGGCGAGCCTTTGCCGCCGAAGTGGCCAGCCTCAATATACTTTTTGGCGTTGTCCCAGGCACCGCCGCCAGTACCCATGGCCAGTGCTAAAATCAAGCCAGTCACGATCGCGCCGATCAACATTCCCCCAACCAAAAGTGCCATGCTTTTGGCCGGAAACAAAGACGTAGCGCAAGCAGCTGCGGTGGGTGCCAATACAGGCAAAATGCCAGGAGGAATCATTCCTAAGATAGCAGCCCGAGTAAGCATAGCTACAGTCCGGGTATAGTCGGGTCTGGCGTTACCCTGAAGGAGAGCCGGATTAGTCCGAAACTGGCGTCTGACCTCTTCCACGACACCGCCAGCTGCTTTTCCCACGGCGTCTAAGGCGATTCCACTGAATAGGAAGGGCAGTACGCCACCCAAGAACAATCCGGCCATCACGTAAGGGTTTTCCAGGGAAAACGCCAGATGTGTTCCACTAAATTCCAGTTTGTAAGTTACAAACAAGGTCAAGGCGGCTAGCCCTGCGGCCCCGATGGTAAATGCCTTGGTGAGCGCCTTAGTCGTGTTGCCGGCCGCATCCAGGAGATCGGTGCCTATCCGCACTGCTGGAGGCAATTTCGCCATTTCGGCTATGCCTGCCGCGTTGTCTGCTACGGGCCCATAAGCATCGATGGCGGTGACCAAAGGGCTTAAAGCGAGCAGGGCAGTAGTAGCGATTGCAATTCCATATATTCCCGCCAGTTGGTAGGCCACGATCACACCTCCGGCTACCAGCAGGGTAGGTAAGGCCGCCGATTTCATTCCCACTGCGAGTCCGGTGATCAGGTTAGTGGCGTGTCCCTGGCAAGAGGCAGCAGCGATGCGCTGTACTGGGTGAAAGCGGGTGCCGGTGAAATAGGCGGTATTGATCACCAGTCCTAGCCCGACTCCTAGGCCCGTCAGGGCGGCAAAAAAGGAAGTGAATTTGAGTTCGGTGTGATCGGCGAGCAACCAATTTCCAACCCAATGATAGCTGAACCCAGCTAATACGATGCTGATGGTGATCGTCCGCAGCAAAGCAAAACCTACGCTGTTATTTTTAGATAACCACAGGAATTGTCCTCCCAGCAGTTGGGCAAGCAAAGCTGCTCCTCCCAAAGCCAGGGGATAGTATTGCAAAGCGGGGTTTTGACTGAGGTTAGAGGCGACTAAGACGCTTGCCGCCAGGCTTACGGCGTAGCTTTCGAATACATCCGCAGCCATTCCGGCGCAGTCTCCCACATTGTCGCCGACGTTGTCGGCGATGACTGCAGGGTTGCGCGGATCATCTTCCGGAATGCCTTGCTCTATTTTACCCGCCAAGTCCGCTCCCACGTCTGCGGCTTTGGTGAAAATCCCTCCGCCTAGGCGCCCAAAGATGCTCACTAAAGAAGCACCTAACCCAAGTCCCGCCAACGGGGTCAAATTTTCCACCTCAAGGACAAAGCGCAGGTAGAGGTAAAATCCTAAGACTGCTGTCAACGCTAAGCCGCCGAGGAGAAAACCGGTCGCCGAACCGCTTCGATAAGCGATCTGGAGCGCCCGTGGTAGGGAGGTTTGGGCCGCAGCAGCAGTGCGGACATTAGCCCGTACAGCGATGGCCATACCTAGAATGCCGGCGGCTGCAGAGCACATCCCGCCCAAAGCAAATCCTAGAGCAGTGGCCAAACCAAACTTAGGCATAGACCACAGGAGGGCAAATACTGCCATGCCAACGGCTGCGACAGTGCTGTATTGAATTTTCAGGAAAGCAGCTGCCCCCTCGCGGATTGCAAGATAGATGGCGCGCAGGTTTTCATCCCCAAGCGGTTGGCGCAAGACCCAAAGGGAACATCCAAGCGCATACAAAATTCCCGAGCCGGCAGCTAATAAGCACAGTTGTGTTGGCCCCATGAGTTTTATCTCCTGTTTGTTTTTCGTTTGAACTTCGCTTATGACTTAGGCGTCACATGAAATGCCATTATTTACACCGACCTGAGCTCTTGGAATAATTTCCTCGCAAGCCGTGTTTACTCATTTACTTTCGCCTATTCCATGACCATCCATAGCATCAGCGACGATATTGAACTACTTTTCAAGACCTTGCCTAATCCTTTGCAGGACAAATTAGCTGTTCTTAGTAGCGAGGGCTTATTGGAAATCGTTATGGATCTAGGCCGTCTGCCTCAAGCTCGCTACGCCGATCGGTCGGTAGTGATTCTAGCTCAGACACCGGTGAGTCACGCCGACTTGGACTATGTAGTGAACCTAATTGGGGAATTCGGAGCCGACAATCGTGCGGGTATCGAGGGGACTTTGCACCGGATTTCGGCAATCCGCAACCGCAAGGGAGAAATCGTCGGTCTGACTTTGAGGGTGGGGCGGACGGTGACCGGGACCATAGACTTGATCCGTGATCTGATCGAGTCTGGCCGCAGCCTTTTGCTTCTGGGCCGACCTGGAGTAGGCAAGACGACCAAGCTGCGCGAAGTGGCGCGGGTATTAGCGGATGAATTCGGCAAGCGGGTGATCGTAATCGACACCTCCAATGAGATCGGCGGTGACGGAGACATCCCCCATCCGGCCATAGGCGGCGCTCGTAGAATGCAAGTCCCTCATCCGGACAAGCAGCACGCGGTGATGATCGAGGCGGTGGAAAACCACATGCCGGAAGTGATCGTAGTGGACGAAATCGGCACCGCTGCCGAAGCGCTCGCCGCCCGCACTATTGCCGAGCGCGGCGTGCAGTTGATCGGGACCGCTCACGGTAATACCTTGGCGAACCTGGTCCAGAACCCTACCCTTTCCGATTTGGTAGGGGGAGTACAGACGGTGACTTTGGGAGACGAAGAGGCGCGTTTTCGCGGTACCCAAAAAACCGTCAGCGAGCGCAAAGCCCCCCCCACCTTTGAACAAGTAGTGGAACTGGTGGATCACAACGAATTAATTGTGCACATGGACACTGCTGCAGCCGTGGATGCTCTCCTCAGGGGCGAAGATCCAGGTGGAGTGCGGCGCACCCCTGAAGGAGAGAGGCCAGTTGAGGTTACCCCGCAGCCGGCGGAATCCGGAAATTGGCCATTGCCGGCAGAGACGTTAAAGGGAGAAGTTCGAATCTATCCATATGCCGTTAGCCGCGATCTTGTAGATCGGGTGATTCGTAGCTTCCGCTTTGATGCTCGGACCGTAGCCAATCCTGAGCGAGCGGACATAGTGTTGGCATTGCGTTCACGCTCCGACGACGCACGCCTGCGCCGAATTCTTAATGCTTACGGTCTGCCGCTGCACTGCATCAAGAAAAGCACTAGTGCCCAGATCCGGCGCTTGTTGTGTCACGTCTTTAGCCAGCCAGAGAAAGCGGCTGACGACGACGTGGAAGCGGCAGTGAGCGAGGCCGAAGCCGCAGTGCGCCGGGTTTTGGAGGAAGCGAAGGCCGTGGAGTTGTCGCCCCAGCCGCGTGAAATCCGCAAGATTCAGCACCAGATCGTCAATCGTTACCATCTGGTGGCCGAGAGCGTCGGTAGCGATCCTTATCGGTATCTGGTCATTTATCCCGGTTAATGCTTGCCTTGATCACTTACCAAGGTTGGCCGAAAGGAATAAAATAGTGGCTTAAGTTTATACACTAAGAGCCATGGAGTTATGGTAACGGTAGCCGCGCAAATCGAGAGTAAGCAGGACGTAAGGGACGAAATCCTACAAGCGGCGTTGAAGCTGTTTACTGCAAAAGGGTACTTTAACACCTCCATCGCGGATATTTGCCACCAGGCCGAGGTCAGTACTGGAACGGTTTATTACTATTTCAAGAATAAAGAAGGGATCGCCGAAGCCTTATTAGGGGACGTCGTGCACAGCCTGACCGCTTCGATCGCTGAGATAACTGCTAAAAGCCACAGCGCCTTTGAGCGTTTACGGGCTATCCTCGAACTGTTCTTTACTCTGACTCAGGATGCGCCTGAAGTCATGCGGTTTATCGTATACCTCCGGCACCACGAGTTCTTGCCCAATTGCCCCTCTTTTGGCCTGTCCGAACCTTTTCAGCAGCTCACCCAGATCATGCGAGAGGGGATTCGGGCAGGAGAGATTAGGCGGATGGATCCGGCGATCGCGAGCGCTTGCTTCTATGGCGCGCTTGTTCAAATTGTGCAGCTGCGCTTGGATGGGGTCTTGGAGAAGTCGCCAGACCGTTATTTATTCGACACTTGGACGGCGATCTGGCGAGCTTTGGCGCCTGCGTGATGCCTTACCCAGGTAGTTCGGAGTAACCCATTAGATATTCGTCTACTGCTCGGGCTGCTTGGCGGCCCTCGCGGATTGCCCACACAACCAAGGACTGGCCGCGACGCATGTCGCCGGCTGCAAAGACTTTGTCAATCGAGGTTCGATAGTGGTGGGGGTCAGCCTTGACATTGCCGCGCGGGTCCAACTCTACCTTAAGCTGCTCCAGCATACCTTGATGCACGGGATGGACAAAGCCCATAGCCAGAAGAACCAAGTCTGCTTCTAGAGTAAATTCACTACCTGCAATTTCCCGCATTTTGAAGCGGCCGTCTGAATCTTGGTACCATTCCACTTGAGCACAGTGGACTTTGCTGACATGGCCGTTTTGCCCTTCAAAGGCTTTGGTTGAGACGCTAAACAGGCGTTCGCACCCTTCTTCATGAGAACTAGAGGTGCGCAGCTTGTTTGGCCAGTAAGGCCAGGTTAAGAGCTTGTTTTCCTTTTCTGGCGGTTGAGGCAGGATCTCCAGCTGGACGATGGAAATCGCGCCTTGGCGGACCGAGGTGCCGATACAGTCAGAACCGGTGTCGCCACCGCCGATGACGACGACGCGCTTGCCCGTGGCGATGATGGCCTCCTCAGGGGGAATCTCATCGCCCGCTATGCGGCGGTTTTGCTGACTCAAGAATTCCATGGCATAGTGTATACCTTTAAGCTCGCGTCCTGGGACTTCAAGGTTACGGGGTTGCTCTGAGCCCCCCGCGAGGACGACGGCATCGTACTGCCTGAGCAGCGAATGGACTGAGACGTCTAAGCCAATATGGGTATTAGGGCAAAATACTACGCCTTCAGCGCGCATTTGGGCCATACGCCGGTCGATGTGACGTTTATCCAGTTTAAAATCAGGAATTCCGTAGCGTAACAGGCCGCCGATGCGGTCGTTCTTTTCGTACACGACTACTTTATGGCCAACCCTGGCCAATTGCTGGGCGCAGGCTAGCCCTGCTGGACCTGAACCGACAATAGCAACGTGTTTCCCGGTGTGGGTTTTAGGGATCTCTGGTTTAATCCAACCCTCTTCCCAGGCACGGTCGACGATGCTGCATTCTATCGTTTTGATCGTGACTGGAGTGTCCTCCAGGTTTAGAGTGCAGGCGGCTTCACACGGCGCTGGGCAGACGCGGCCAGTAAACTCAGGAAAATTATTGGTTCGATGCAACTCTGCAATCGCCTCGCGCCAGCGGTTGCGGTAAACCAAGTCGTTCCAGTCCGGAATCAAGTTATTGATCGGACAGCCGTTATGGCAGTAAGGAATACCGCAGTCCATGCAACGTGCCCCTTGTTCGGAAACCTCTTTTTCGGACAAGGGGAGGACAAATTCGCGAAAATGCTGGATTCGGTCTGCCACTGGGGTGTAACCCCGATCGCGACGAGGAATTTCTAAAAAACCGGTCGGCTTGCCCATTCACTTACCCTCTAAGGTCCTGATTTTTAGGCCATCATACGCATTTTGGGCTGCTGTTGCTTTTGCTGCAATTGCGCGAGTGCGCGCCGATAATCGATGGGCATCACTTTGACGAATTTGCCCCTAAACTTTGGCCATTGCTCTAAGATTTGGCGCGCACGCTGGCTGCCGGTATAGTAAAGGTGGGTTTGGATTAAGCTTTTGAGCCTTTGCTCGTCGTAGCGGGTCATGTCGTGCGCGACGTTTACCCAACCGTGGGTTTCCAGATCGCCGCTTTGGTGTTCTAAAGCTTCTAGAGCTTCGTCTTCGGCTAATACCGGCTCCAGCTCCACCATGGCCAAGTTGCAGCGCTTCTCAAAATCGCCGCGCTCGTCCAACACATAAGCGATTCCGCCGGACATGCCAGCTGCGAAGTTGCGGCCGGTCTCGCCCAAAACTACGACGATCCCGCCGGTCATATACTCGCAGCCGTGGTCGCCTACTCCTTCGACCACAGCGATTGCGCCGGAATTGCGCACAGCAAAGCGCTCACCCGCCACACCGCGGAAGAAGCACTCGCCTGAAATTGCACCATACAGCACGGTGTTGCCAACGATGATGTTCTCCTCCGCTACGATCGGCGCCTCCTCCGGCGGCAAAATAATAATGCGACCACCGGACAGACCTTTGCCGACGTAATCGTTGGCTTCTCCTTTTAGTTCCAGAGTTACTCCTTTTGCCAACCAAGCGCCAAAGCTTTGCCCAGCGGTTCCTGTCAGCCTGATGTGGATGGTGTCTTCGGGCAAGCCCTCATGGCCGTATCGCTTAGCGATTTCGCCAGAGAGCATGGCTCCCACCGAACGATCGGTGTTATGCACTTCAAGCTCGATCCGCACTGGTTGTTGATGTTCCAGTGCCGGACCGGCGGCAGCGATGAGTTTGTGGTCCAGAGCTCGGTCGATTTCGTGGGGTTGAGGTTCGCAATTGTAGATCGCTACGTGAGGGCCAGCTTTGGGTTTGGCTAGGATTTTGGCAAAGTTAAGCCCTTTGGCTTTCCAGTGATCGATAGCATCGGCCATATCCAGCCGGTCGGATTGCCCAATCATCTCATTGAAAGTCCGATAGCCTAGCTGTGCCATTAGCAGCCTGACTTCCTCGGCGACGAAGAAGAAATAATTGATCACGTATTCCGGTTTGCCTTTAAATCGTTTGCGCAGCACAGGGTCTTGCGTGGCTACGCCCACCGGGCAGGTGTTCAGATGGCATTTGCGCATCATGATACAGCCGGAGACGATCAAAGGGGCGGTGGCAAACCCGAATTCATCGGCTCCGAGCAGAGCGGCGATCACTACATCCCGGCCGGTGCGTAGTCCTCCGTCCACCTGAACACAGATGCGGCCGCGCAGTTTATTCAGCACTAGAGTCTGATGGGTCTCGGCCAGGCCGATTTCCCACGGGAGCCCTGCGTGCTTGATGGAAGTCAAGGGCGAGGCGCCGGTGCCCCCTTCATAGCCCGAGATGGTCACATGGTCGGCGTGGGCTTTCGCTACTCCGGCCGCAACCGTTCCCACTCCCAGCTCTGAGACCAGTTTGACGCTGATGCGCGCCTGCGGGTTGACGCATTTTAAGTCGTAGATCAGCTGCTTTAAATCCTCGATCGAGTAAATGTCGTGGTGTGGCGGCGGTGAAATGAGTCCTACCCCGGGGGTGGAGTGGCGCACCTTGGCGATGATTTGATCGACTTTGTGGCCTGGGAGTTGACCACCCTCTCCAGGTTTGGCTCCTTGGCAGATTTTGATCTGAATCTCGTCGGCGTTGACCAGATACTCTGTCGTGACGCCGAAGCGGCCCGAGGCGACCTGTTTGATCGCGGAACGCATCGAATCGCCGTTTGGCAACGGCCTGTATCGCTCAGGTAACTCTCCCCCTTCCCCGGTATTGGATTTACCGCCAATTCGGTTCATCGCGATGGCAAGGGTGGTATGAGCCTCCCAGGAGATGGAGCCAAACGACATCGCTCCTGTGGCAAAACGCCTGACGATGGCACTGGCTGGCTCGACCTCCTCCAGCGGGACCGGTGGACGGTCGAATTTAAAGCGCATCAGCCCCCGCAAGGTGAACAGGCGTTTGTTTTGATCGTTGATCAGGCGGGTGTATTCCTGATACGTTTCCCAGCTCCCAGAACGCGTAGCGTGCTGAAGCTTAGCGATGGTGTCTGGAGTCCAGGCGTGAATTTCACCGCGTTGGCGATAGGCGAATTCACCGCCTACGTCCAAAGTTTCGCGCTCCATGTGGGTATGGTAAGCGCGCTGGTGACGTTGAAGCGTTTCAACGGCAATCTCAGGTAGACCCGCTCCCTCGATGGTGCTAGCTGTTCCAGCGAAATAGCGATCTAGGAACTCTTGGTTTAGGCCTAAGGCATTGAAAATCTGCGCACCGCAATAAGACTGATAAGTAGAGATGCCCATCTTAGACATCACTTTAAGGATGCCTTTAGCGATTGCTTTGATATAGCGCTTGTGGGCTTCCTCCTCCGATAAAGGCTCGGGTAGCGAAAGGCGCAGGTGGGAGATAGCCTCAAAAGCCAGATAAGGATTGATCGCCTCAGCGCCATAGCCGGCTAAGACGCAAAAGTGATGCACTTCGCGCGGTTCGCCGGTTTCCACCACAAGGCCCGTTTCAGTTCTTAGTCCCTGGCGGATTAAGTGATGGTGCACAGCCGAAGTCGCTAAAAGCGCGGGGATGGCCACGTGGTCGGCATCTACTTCGCGATCGGATAGGATTAGGATGTTATTGCCGTTGAGCACGGCTTGCTCGGCTTCCTGGCATAGGCGGTCGAGCGCCTTGGCCATACCCTCTGCGCCCTCGCTGAGCGGATAGCAGAAGCTCAAAGTTTTAGTGCGGAAGGCGCTGTGGGTGCGAGATTCGATATAGCGGATTTTTTCCAGGTCAGCATTGGTCAAGATTGGCTGCTGGACCTCCAGGCGCATGTGCGAGTCCCCCTGGTTTAGGCCTAACAGATTCGGCCTGGGACCGATTAGGCTCACCAGCGACATGACCAACTCTTCGCGGATCGGATCGATGGCGGGATTGGTGACCTGGGCAAACGCCTGTTTGAAGTAGTCGTAAAGCAAGCGCGGGCGGTTGGACAAAACGGCCAAAGAAGCATCGTTGCCCATGGACCCGACTGGATCCTGACCGCTTGCTGCCATCGGCTGTAGGAAGAACTTTAAATCTTCTTGAGTGTAGCCAAAAGCCTTAAGCCGCTCGCGAAGAGTCATTGCATCCGGCGGCATGGGGGCGACCTCGGGCTCGAGTTTCTCCAGCCGGATCTGGGTCTTATTCAGCCATTCTTGATAAGGGGCTTTGTTAGCCAGCTCCGCTTTCAGTTCGGCGTCGTCGATGATGCGGCCTTGTTCCAAGTCGATAAGGAGCATCTTGCCTGGTTGCAGGCGCCATTTTTTGATAATCTTTTCTTCTGGAACCTTAAGCACTCCCATTTCGGAAGCCATGACCACCAGCCCGTCCTCGGTGATGAGATAGCGTGCTGGGCGCAGGCCGTTGCGGTCCAAAGTGGCGCCGATCCTCAGGCCGTCTGTGAAAGCAATGGCCGCCGGCCCGTCCCAAGGCTCCATCAGCGCCGCGTGGTATTCATAAAAAGCACGACGCTTCTCGTCCATTAGAGGGTTGCCGGCCCAGGCTTCGGGGATCAGCAGCATCATCGCATGGGCTAGGGAATAACCTCCTGCCACCAGCAGCTCTAAAGCATTGTCAAAGCAGGCCGAGTCCGATTGGCCTTCTGCAATGAGCGGCCAAAGCTTGTTGAGGTCCTCCCCCAATAGTTCGGATTTCATGGCGTGGCGGCGGGCGGCCATCCAGTTGAGGTTGCCGCGCAGGGTATTGATCTCACCGTTGTGCGCGATCATGCGAAATGGCTGGGCCAGCTCCCAGGAAGGGAAGGTATTGGTAGAAAAGCGCTGATGGACTAAAGCCAAAGCGGACACCATGCGCTTATCGTGCAATTCCGGATAGTAATAGCCGATCTGGGCAGCCAGCAACATGCCTTTGTAAACTAAAGTGCGCGAGGACAGCGAGGGAATGCAAAATCCCGCAGGATCGGCAAAGCTAAGCCGACGAATGTAATTCTCTGTCTGTTTCCGCGCTACGAACAGCTTGCGCTCAAAAGCGCATTGGTCTTCGCAATTTTTCCCACGGCCCACGAATATCTGCCGGACCACCGGCTCGACTTCTCTGGCCGATTCACCGATGCGGCGGTTATCCGTGGGAACGTCGCGCCAACCGAGAACGGTCTGCCCTTCGGCGGTGATGAATTTTTCTAGGATCTGCTCGCATTGGATCCGGTGCTCTAACCGCTGGGGCAAAAATACCATTCCCACCCCATAGTGACCGGCGGGTGGCAACGCGATGCCTTGTTTTGCGCATTCCTCGCGCAAAAACCGGTCAGGAATCTGGATCAGGATGCCCGCACCATCCCCGGCTAGCGGATCGGCCCCCACGGCTCCTCGATGGGTCAAATTAGTGACGATTTCTAGTCCGTGTTCAATGATCGTATGACTTTTGCGGCCTTGGATGTCGGCGACAAAACCCACCCCGCAGGCATCGTGCTCGTGCTTAGGATCATACAAACCCTGCTTGCGTGGAAATCCGCGATTCATGCTCGACCTCGTCTGAAAAGGCACTTTAGGGACCTTGTAAGGTCCTCCTCATTTTATGGAAAAGCACTAGAGCATAGGAAAGTTAGCCGAGATTTGCAAGGGCCTCGCCGTGAGTTGCTCCATTTCCTCCCGGGCACCGATCTGAGAAGCCGATCAAGAAATTGCAAAAACTACTAAAGATTTTCTAAAGCCGGTCGTTAACGACAACGACTGCTAGCCAATTGCCGATCGGGAGGTACGGGGATGCTGCCAGAAACTTTGGAGGCCATAGAAGTATTTGATGACGAACTGATGTTGGAATGGGGAGAAGACGAGTCTGCCGATGAGCTCAATGGGATCGATCCTTTGCTTCAATTGGATGCGACTCAAATTTATTTAAAAGAGCTGAGTCGGTCTAAGCTGTTGACCGTGGAAGAAGAGAAGTATTACGGGGCTTTGGCCCGACGCGGTGATGAGCAAGCGCGTCAGCGTATGATCGAGAGCAACCTCAGACTGGTGGTGAAAATCGCGCGCCGCTATTTGAACCGGGGATTACCGTTGCTCGACCTGATCGAAGAGGGTAATTTGGGCTTGATTCGGGCGGTAGAGAAGTTCGAACCGGAACGCGGCTTTCGCTTCTCCACCTATGCTACCTGGTGGATCCGGCAGACCATAGAGCGCGCTTTGATGAGTCAAACCAGAACCATTCGTCTGCCTATCCACATCGTCAAGGAGATGAACGTTTGCCTAAAGGCAATGCGGCACCTGGCGCAGAAACTCAACCGCGATCCTACGCCGGAAGAGATTGCTGAGTATCTGGATAGGCCAGTTAAAGACGTGGAGCGGATGCTTAAGCTAAACGAACGGACCAGTTCGGTAGATGTGGCGTATGGTAAAGATTCAGACAAGCCGCTTTTGGAGATCATGACCGATGAGGCGGTCGAGGGTCCGGAGGGACAGCTGCACGCCGATGCGGTGCGCGAGCACGTCGATCGCTGGCTAAGCCAGCTGCCAGACAAGCACCGCGAAGTCTTGCTGCGCCGCTATGGGCTTTGGGGGTATGAAGCCTCTACCTTAGAACAGGTGGCTCAGGAGATGCAGGTGACGCGTGAACGGGTGCGCCAGATTCAGATGGAAGCAGTCAAAAAGCTGCGCGAAATTCTAAAAGCCGAGGGATTTTGTGCTGAAACGGTTCTGCATTAGCTTTCCGAATGCGGCTTAGCTGAAACCTTGGTTGCCGAAACGTGGACAAGTATCCAAGGAAAAGGTAAAATAATTTATATGCCAATTCTTTGGCAGCGTTTGGTAGTTCCGATGCCTTGGTGCCTTTGAAGATATAAGCGGCTCAAGTGACATCGAGCTGGTTCTATCTCAAAGACCCAAGGTATTTTTATGTCTACTTCCAACCCCTACAATTTTCTCGCCTTAAACCTATCCGCCCCGATACTGAAAGCGCTGGATAGAGTCGGATACCAATCTCCTACGCCGATCCAGGTCGCTACAATCCCTCATCTTTTAGCCGGACGGGATGTGATCGCCCAGGCCCAAACAGGCAGCGGCAAGACGGCGGCGTTTGCCTTGCCGCTTCTAACTAGGCTCGATCTTCAGCTCGTTCGGCCTCAGGTTTTGGTGCTGACGCCGACCCGGGAATTGGCGCTCCAAGTGGCCGAAGCGTTTCATACCTATGCTGCTGAATTGGCGGGAGTGCGTATTCTGCCGGTTTACGGGGGGCAGGAGTACAGCCGGCAGGTCCGAGCCTTAACGCAAGGAGTACAGATAGTAGTGGGCACCCCGGGCAGGGTCATGGATCATATGCGGCGGGGCGCTTTGACTCTGGATAGGGTGAAGACTCTCGTCTTAGACGAAGCGGACGAAATGCTGCGCATGGGATTTGTGGACGACGTGGATTGGATTTTAGGGCAAGCTCCGGCCAAGCGGCAAATAGCTTTGTTCTCTGCCACCATGCCAGCTCCGATCCGGCAGATTGCCAAACGCCATCTATGCGATCCGGTGGAGATTCAGGTTCAGGACAAAACTGTCATGGCGGAGACTGTCCGGCAGCGATACTGTGTTTTGGCCCCCCACGCTAAGCTAAATGGCTTGATCCGAATCTTAGAAGCAGAGGATTTTACTGCTGTTATTGTGTTTGTGCGCACTAAGGCCCAAACGTTGGAATTGGCCGATAAACTGGCTGCCTGTGGATTTGCCGCAGCCCCCCTTAGCAGCGATCTTCCCCAAAGCCAGCGTCAGCATGCGCTTAACCGTCTCAAAAACGGCCAATTAAACATTCTTGTAGCCACCGATGTAGCAGCCCGGGGAATAGACGTCGCGCGAATTAGTCACGTGATCAATTACGATGCTCCCCTTAATATCGAATCCTATGTTCATAGGATCGGGCGTACCGGTCGGGCGGGACGCGCGGGTGAGGCGATCTTATTGGTAACTCCTCGCGAGAAAAACATACTTTCAGCGATTGAACGGACTAGTCGGCAAAAGCTGGAACCCATGCAGCTGCCTACGGTCGAGGCTATCGGCCAAAAGCGGGCAATCCGCTTTCAGCAGCGCCTCGGCCAGGCATTGGCTGATCCAAGGGTACCTATATACCGTGAACTGCTTGCGCGGTATCAGCAAGAGCATAGCCTTCCAGCGATCGAGATCGCTGCTGCTTTGGCTACTCTCATCCAAGAGGATGCATGCTTGGCGCCGAAGGAAGAGGTGCTGGCTGCCGAGGAACGCTTGCTTCAGCGGCCGGTCTCCAAGCGCAGACCTAGGGGGGCTCAGGTCGGGATGACCCGTTACCGCCTTGAAGTCGGTCGCTGCCACGGAATTACCCCTGGCCATCTCGTAGGAGCGATCGCCAATGAGACGGGATTAAGTGGCCGATTCATTGGCCGGATCCAGATTCAGGACCAATTCAGTACGGTGGATTTACCTCAGGGAATACCACAAGAGGCTCTCCAGGCGCTGAAAAAGGCCCATGTGGCAGGCCGGCGGCTTAACATCTCGCGGTATATTGAGCGGGAGCGAGCCTAGGCTTGGCAAGCGAGGGCAGGTGCGCCATCATAAACGACATGAAGTCTGGCGCAACTCTCTCTGCTCCTAGGTGTTTGGCAGCTGGCATCGTGGTGATCAGATGGGTAAATCGCACTCCGTACTATCTTTTGTTGCGTGCGTTTTCCTATTGGGATTTCCCAAAAGGTTCGGTCGAGCCAGGCGAGCTCCCCTTTGAGGCTGCAATCCGAGAAGTCAAGGAGGAAACTGGTCTCTCTGACCTCGTTTTCCGCTGGGGCGAGGTCTACTGCGAAACGCTTCCATACGGGAAGGGGAAAGTGGCTCGTTATTATCTGGCAGAGTCCTCCCGCGGAGAAGTTTGGCTTCCGCTCAACCCAGAGCTTGGTCGCCCAGAACACCATGCGTTCCGCTGGCTGACTTACGACGAAGCCCGGCCCCTGTTGGTACCTAGGCTTAGGGCAGTTCTTGATTGGGCGCATAAAATCGTCACCGCAGCCCAAACGGAGCGGTCCGGTGGAGGTTCCCCTTAAAGCTAAGCTGGCTTTTTTGCTTTTTCCCGACAGCTACCCGGAGCGGCCGGTCCGCGTGCAGGCCATCGAGACTCATTTGGCATGGGTGTTTTTAACCGACCGCTATGCCTATAAACTTAAAAAACCGGCCCGTTACCCCTATTTGGATTTCAGCACCGTCGCTGCCCGAGGTTTTTTTTGTCAAAAGGAACTGGAGCTCAACCGGCGTCTCTCCCCAGACGTCTATTTTGGCGTCCTAACGCTGACTTTGGCCGGCAATGGCCATTTGGCGCTAGAAGGCCGCGGTGAAGTTGTGGATTTTCTGGTCTGGATGCGGCGTCTACCGCAGAGCCAGATGTTGGACCACCTGCTTAAAGGGGGGCGCATAGGGGAGGGCCATCTTAAGGCCTTGGCCGAGATCTTGGTCGATTTTTATAAATCCTGTCCGCGCCAAGACCTGAACGGAGAGAGCTATCGCAGTCGCTATTGGCAGGCGATTTCGCTCAATCTGCGCGAACTTGAGACATTGGGGTCTGTTTTGCCGGGCATGGACGTGAGGGCGTTGTGCGGGGCTCAGTTGGAATTTCTGGAGCGGCGGGCAGACTGGTTTGACGCCCGAGCGGCGGACAATAAAATCGTGGAGGGTCATGGAGATTTAAGACCAGAACACGTGTGTTTCGAGCCTCCCTGGCCGAGAGTCATCGACTGCTTAGAGTTCAGCCGGGAGCTTCGCCTTTTAGACAGCGCCGACGAAACGGGCTATCTGGCATTGGAATGCCAGTATCTGGGATATGGCGAGGTTGGTAGGCGGTTTTTGGAGATTTTTGCCCGTATTTCTGGGGATACCGTTCCCCCCCGGCTGCAGGATTTCTATCTGGCTTATAGGGCAACGCTCAGAGCGCGTTTGCTCCTTTGCCGGCTACGGGAGAGCAGCCCGACTGCTTGGCCTCGCCTTAAGAGTCGGGCTGGGCGGTATTTAAAACTGGCGACGGCTTATAGCCAAAGAATACTCGCAGATTAGGCCAGCTGTTTGACTTTTTCTAACACTGCCTGAGCGTGGCCTTCCGGCTTGACGCCGTACTCGGCGTCCACGATGGTCCCGTTTTTATCGATGATGAAGGTGGAACGGACGATGCCCCATTTTTTGACTCCGCCTTTTTCCTTCTCTTGCCAGACCCCGTAACGCTCGCACAGGGTGCCGTCGGTATCGGCCAGAAGGTTCACCTTTAATCCGTATTTGGCGATAAATGCCCGGTGCATGTCGCACGGGTCCTTGCTCACGCCGATGACGACAGTATTGTACTTGGCAAATTCCTCAGCCAGTTGGGTGAACTCGTTGGCTTCGATGGTGCAGCCTGGGGTGTCGTCTTTGGGATAAAAATACAACACTACGTTTTGTTTACCGCGAAAATCGGAAAGGCTTACGATTTTTTCGTCCTGATTAGGCGCGCTGAACTCGGGAGCCGGTTGGTTTGCAGTCAGCATGGTGTATCCTCCATAAGTTTGTTTTAAGCATCGTTTGACCGTCGGCGTTCTTCGACTTGGCCGTCAGTGGCAATAAGCACAAGGCTGGCCAGGTTTAAGAAAATGCCGTGCTCGACCACTCCAGGAAGGTCGTTCAAGAAACGGTTGATAGCGGCGGCTTCCCAAAAGGGCGGGAACTGGGCATCGAGAACGAAAGTCCCGGCGGAGGTCAACGCCACCCCGCTTTCTTTTATCCTAAGTTTGGAGTCTATACCTTCGGCTTTAAGCTGGCTTTGGACCAGCTGCCAGGCGAACGGCCAGACTTCAATCGGAGTCGGAAACTTCTCGCCTACGCGGGTTACGAGTTTGGAGCGATCCGCTAATACCCAAAATTGTCCTGCTGCTCGCGCCAGGATTTTCTCCCGCACTAAGTCTTGGCCACGGCCTTTAAGGAGGGTGAGGTCTGGGGCTACTTCATCGGCACCGTCTACATACACATCCAGCTTGCTCAGTTGCTCCAAAGAGACAAGCGGAAGTCCCAAGGCACTGGCTTGGATGGCAGAGATGGGAGAGCTGGCCACAGCGGTGACGCGCAGGTTTTCGCTCCGGCAACGTTGCGCTAAAGCTTCGATGAAACAGTTGGCGGTGGATCCGGTTCCTAGCCCCACGGTCATACCGTCTTGGATCTTCCTAGCGGCAGAGAGCCCCACCAGTTGCTTATCGTCCATCCTGCCCCTCCCGGAATCGTCGCTATAGTTGAGCATGATACTAGGAAAAGAATCGGCGTCAACGGTCAAACAGCTCCGTCAGCGATTCACCTTGGTGAATCCGCGCGATGGCCTGGGCGAGGAAAGCCGTGGTGTCGAGGACGAGGAGCTTGTCTTTGACCTCTTGGCCGGTGAGATGCCAGGGAGTCACCGTGTCGGTGACGACGATTTTGTCTAAGGCGGGTTCAGCTAGATGTTGGTTAGCGCTAGGATGAAACAGGCCGTGGGCTGCTAAGGCGAATACGCGTTTGGCTCCTTCTGCCTTGCATAGGCGGGCGGCATGGGCCAGGGTTCGGCCGGTGACGATCAGATCGTCAAAGATCAACACGGTGCTGCCAGTTACCTCGCCCAGCAGGCGACCGTGATGGAGCTCTCCCCCGCCGCGCAGTTTCTCCGTCACGGCAATTTCTACCTCGCTTCCCAGCCGCGCGGCCAATTTTTGGCGGAAGAGTTGGGCACGTTTGTATCCGCCGGTATCGGGAGAGACGACGGCCACAGGCTCCTCCGGCGTCAGAACCGACAGCAGCCAATCCAAAAATATGGGAAAAGAATCCAGGTGTTCGGCAATGCAGCGGAAAGCGTTCTGATAGGCGGCTGGGTTATGCACTTCCAGGGTTACCACCCGGTCGGCGCCCACTGCCTCGATCATCTGGGCCAGATACCTCAGGCTTACTGGGTCTCGCGCCTGGGTACGGCGATCTTTACGGGCGTAGGCCAGGTAAGGCAAAACCAAGGTGATTTCGCGCGCCGAGGCATCCCGCAGGGCGCCGGTGAACAGGAGCACGCGCAGCAGCTTATCGTTGACGCTCAAACTCGGATCCGAGTATAGGGAAGCCAACAAAAACACCTCTCGTCCGCGTGCGCTCTCCAAGGGGCGGATCTTGAATTCTCCATCCTCGAACGCGCGCTCTTCGTGTTTTCCCAAGGAGATACCTAAGTGCGAAGCGACGCGGCTGGCATAATCGACAAAAGCATTCAGAGTGAACAAAAGCGGTTCGGCCATTCTCTGAGGGCAGAAGTTGTGCTTGATGCGTATTGTCGGCGACCTGGCCGCATCAAGCAATTGGGTTTTGCTATGCTTTTTAGTATGGGGTGACTCATTAGGAGGCCGCCGTGTTGGTCGAATCCCCAGGTTTCTCCCAGTTACACGTCGATGTGGCGCGCTTTGCCACCGATGATTTCAACTTGTTCCACGATCCCCACAAGTGGCACAGACTGGCCGGCAATCCGTACGGTGGACCGATTGTGCTCGGTTTCCAGATGGAGACCTGGGTGGCTGAGGCGGTGGCGGCCTATCGCCATACCCATGACGACCCCGCCTTGCTTGCGCGGCTTCGTTTCAGCCATTACCAGATTCACTTCGCCGCAGCGCTCAAGCCGGGTCAACGTTTTAATTTGACGATCAAACCTTCGCACTGGGATGAAGGCCAAAAGGGGCTGAGCAATCGGCTATTGCTACGCAGCGACCAGGGAATCGTGCTGATGGGCCATCACAGGCTGACGCAGGAGCCTTTGGTGCTGGCTGAAAAGATGGAACAGCTGCCGGAGCTTTGCGCCTTGCCGGATCGCTCAGAAGTAATGGGATATTTCTTAAAGCGCAAGTTCATGATGACTGCGAACGCTAAGAATTTTTTGCTTGGATGTTTGGTCGATCCGATCCAGTATTTCGACGAACTGGCCGCGAGAACAGCATTCCCTGAAATTTTCCCGGTAAGTTATATTTCCTGTGCCTTATTAGAGCGAGCCTGGCGCGAGGGACACGATTTTGAGCGTGCCCCCATGGTTTATACCTATCACGAGATCAGCATCGACCGAAAAGTAGGGGCCGAGATCAAAAGCAACGATCCTTTGCATTTATTGGTAGCGCCTGAAAATTCAAGCGAAGGCCGCAAGCGTTTTCGCTGCCTAGGCCTAATTAGAAACGACCTCCTATTCCAGGCCAGGATCGAGCTGATGCCGTTGGCCGAGATCGTCCGGGCGATGGGCCGTTCGAAGACGGCTTAAGGTTTGGTAGAATTTCAAATTTACGATAAAACGACTTGGCAATGAGCATACGTACGCGTTTTGCCCCCAGTCCTACAGGGTATCTTCATATCGGTGGGGCGCGCACCGCTTTGTTCAACTGGCTGTATGCGCGCAAGCACGGCGGCACTTTCCTCTTGCGCATTGAGGACACCGACCGCGAACGTTCCACCCGCGAATCGGTCAACGCCATCTTGGAGAGCCTAGCCTGGCTAGGTTTGGACTATGACGAAGGGCCATACTTCCAAAGCGAACGTTTTGATCGTTACCGGGAAGTCATCCAGCGCCTACTGGACGAGGGCAAGGCGTATTACTGCTACTGCACCAAGGAAGAGTTGGAAGAGATGCGCCAGGCGCAGTTGGCGCGTAAGGAGAAGCCGCGCTACGACGGACGCTGCCGAGCCCGTACCGGGCCGCGTCCTGGGGTCGAGCCGGTGGTGAGGTTCTGTAATCCTAGCGAAGGCGAAGTCGTGATTGAAGACTTCGTGCGCGGCCGGGTGGCTTTTTCCAACCGGGAGCTGGACGATTTGATCATTGCCCGCTCGGACGGAACGCCCACTTACAACCTGACGGTAGTGGTGGACGATGTGGACATGGCGATCACCCACGTGATCCGCGGCGACGACCATTTAAGCAACACGCCGCGGCAGATCAATATCCTGCGCGCCTTAGGAGCCGAGCCGCCGCGCTATGCGCACGTGCCGATGATTTTGGGCGAAGACGGGACGCGCTTGTCCAAACGGCACGGGGCCGTCAGCGTGCTCGAGTACCGCGACCAAGGGTATTTGCCTGAGGCCTTGCTCAATTACCTGGTGCGCTTAGGCTGGGCCCACGGCGATCAGGAGGTCTTTTCCATAGACGAGATGATTCACCTGTTCGATATCGCCGAAGTCAACAAGTCGGCTTCCACTTTCAATCCTGCCAAGCTGTTGTGGCTCAACCACCACTATTTGATGCACTCAAGTCCCTTGCACGTGGCCCATCATTTGCGCTGGTACTTAGGACGGCTGGGGATCGATCCGGATCAAGGGCCAGACGTGGTGGATTTGGTGCTGGCGTTTCGCGAGCGTACCAAGACTTTGACTGAGATGGCCGCAAGCTGCCAGGTTTTTTATCAGGATTTTGACGAGTATGACGCCCAGGCGGCTAAAAAGCATCTGACTGTTGAGGTGCTGCCAGCACTTCGGGCGTTGCATGAGCGTCTGCAAGCGTTGGAGGTTTGGGAGCAGGAAAAGCTCCATCAAGCGGTGGTGGCTGTAGCCGAAGAACTTGGGCAGAAACTCGGCCACATCGCCCAACCCCTGAGAGTGGCGGTGACTGGCACCTCGGTTTCGCCGCCTATCGACGTGACTTTATCTCTTGTAGGCCGTGAGAAGACTTTGGCGCGCATCGCCCGGGCAATTGCCTATATCCTGGACAAAGCGGGCAAAGAAGGTTAATATTTTTAG
>JAOAHI010000079.1 GCA_026415315.1 Methylohalobius sp. | reverse complement strand
GCCGATGTCCTTCCCACAAAGGCGCATTGGATTCAAGAACGGGTAGTTGCCGTCGATCCTGATCAACAGGTAATAGAGACCGCTGAGGGGAGTACAGTTGGTTATGACTGGCTCATCGTTGCTGTTGGGGTCAAGCTGGATTGGGAAAATATAGAAGGGTTAAGCCAAGAAATCGTCGGCCAAGACGGTATCTGCAGTAACTACAGCTATGATACAGTGCCTTATACGTGGGAAATGATCCGCAACTTTACTGGCGGGACAGCGCTTTTTACCATGCCGCTGATGCCGATCAAGTGTCCTGGAGCGCCACAAAAGATCGCCTATTTGGCCGAAGACTATTTCCGCCGCAAGGGAATCCGCGATCGTTGCACCGTCCACTACCTGACTACCACGCCGACCATTTTCGGCGTCAAAAAATACGCTGACGCTCTCATGGAGCAGGTGATCAGGCCGCGCCATATCCAGGTCAGCTACCGCCACAACTTAGTCGCGATCAGACCAAAAGCGCGCGAAGCAATATTTGAAAATCTCGACAGTGGAGAGACCGTCGTCCACAAATACGATATGATTCACATCACCCCGCCTCAGTCGCCGCCGGATTTTGTCAAAAACAGCCCATTGGCTAATGACAAAGGTTGGGTGGAAGTCGACCCTAAGACTTTGCGACACTTACGCTATCCTAACGTCTTTGCTTTAGGCGATTGCACCAGTACCCCAAACTCCAAGACCGCCGCGGCAGTCCGTTCCCAAGCGCCGGTAGTAGTGAGAAATCTGGCTGCGGCAATGCGCGCAAAACCACTGCCTTGTGCTTATGATGGTTATGGATCTTGTCCTTTAGTGACCGGTTATGGTCGAACCATTTTGGCCGAGTTTCTTTACGGTGGAGAGGTGCGCGAGACTTTCCCTTTCGATCAGAGTAAAGAACGCCGGAGCATGTATTGGCTTAAACGCTATGTGCTGCCGATTGTGTACTGGCAAGGATTAGTTAAAGGGAGGCAATGGCCGTGGCCGGTTCCGAGCGATTTTGGCAGCGGCCACGGCCCGGTATGAATTGGCACGTGTTGACTTAGCAAACTCAGGAGCAAAACGGAGGAGATTATGGCTACGCCCCTCATTCGCCACTTTTATCATGCCCCGACCAATACTTTTACCTACGTAGTCGCTTGTCCGGAGACCAAGCGCTGTGCGATCGTCGATTCGGTTCTCGATTTTGCCTACAATGCCGGTCGCATCAGCGCTGGTTTTGCCGACACGATCATCGAATGCCTCCGCCGGGAAGGACTGACGGTAGAATGGCTGCTTGAAACCCACGCCCACGCCGATCATTTGAGCGCGGCGGCTTACCTGAAGGCCAAAGTAGGGGGCAAGATTGCCATCGGCGAGCACGTTCGCGAAGTGCAGCAGTTTTTCAAAACCTTTTATAACGTTCAAGACGTCTCTGGCGATGGCTCGGAATTCGACCATCTGTTCGCCGATGGCGATAGGTTCAGCATCGGTAATGTACCAGTTCGGGTCCTGTATACTCCGGGGCATACGCCTGCGTGCGTGACTTACCTAGTCAATGAGGAAGTGGCATTCGTAGGCGATACCATCTTTATGCCCGATTACGGTACTGCACGCTGTGATTTCCCTAACGGCAGCTCGCGTCAACTCTATCGCTCGATCCGCGATAAAATCTTGTCGCTTCCACCAGAGACCAAACTCTACATGTGCCATGACTATCGCCCTGATGCCCCTGGGCCACGTCATGTTACAACGGTGCGGGAGGAACGCGAACGCAACCCATTGGTCCACGACGGCACTACCGAAGAGCAGTTCGTCAAGGTCCGCGACAGCATCGACCAAGTGTTGGCTGCACCTCAGTACATCTTGCCTTCCTTGCAGGTTAACATCAGGGCGGGACGTATGCCTCCACCCGAAGCCAACAGCATAAGGTATTTAAAACTCCCCTTGAATGTCTTGGGCAAAAACAACCTGTCTTTGGATTTTTAGCAAAAGGAGAGAGGAGAGGACGATGGCGAAAATTTTGATCTCGGCCAAATACGGCACCAACAATCCGACCTTGGCGACTTTGCCTTACATCGCTGCCAAGACGGCCAAAACGCAAGGGCATGAGGTGACGGTCTTCTTGTGGGACGAAGCCACCGCTTTGGTTCGCCCCGGGGCGGCCGATCATATCGTTGGGGTCAACGTCAAGCCCTTAAAAGACGTCCTAGCCGAAGTGATAGCCCTAGGGGTCCCGATTTGGGCGTGTAAAGGCTGTGCTTTGGCTCGCGGGGTCGATTCCAGCAATTTAATCCCCAACGCTGAGATCAAGGAAATGTCTGATTTTATCCAGGCCTTGGTCGAGTCCGACAAAAACGTTGAGTATTGAGGTTTTTCAGCGATCCAGGTCGACGTCGCGCCGGGCGGCGACGATGGTGACGGAGAACCCGGCGACGACGTCGAGCAGGGCCATTAGGGTCAAAGCGAAGAAAACCGAATTGCCGGCTTGCGGGGCGATGAGGAATTCCACCAAAAATAACACGAATATCAGCATCGACAGGGCATGGTCGAGGATAGAGGCGGTGCTGGAGCGAGTGGCTTTAAAAATTTCTACATACAGCAGCAATACACCGGCAAAGATCAAAATATCGCCTAGCGTAACCGACCATAGTGCCTGAGACGGCAATCCAACGTGGAACAGGCCATGACCAAGCAGGTCGGAGGGACGACCTGCTAAGATCAAGCTGTTATAAGCGATCCATAAAAGGCCCAGAAGCGGAAGGGAACGGATCATGCTGGATCAAACACGGATCTTAAGGCGCTTGAATAGCTCTTCGTCGCGGTAGTGAACGTCGGTCCAGCAGCGCGGCAGCGCCTCCCCTGATGGGAAAACTAAGTCGCTTTTGGCAAATTTTTCCGGATCTCCAGGCTCCTCACCATAGTGCAAACGGCCGATCACTTCCGCATGAAGGGGATTGATCAGATCGCCGAGGGTAAGGATCTCTACCAAATGGCCGTTTTGTTTTCGCTTGAGATACATGCTGACCTCCTATAGTGGTGCGCGCTTGAATTGCGCCATTTTACCCTAAAGATAGAGAAAAAACAGAGAAGCTAAGAGGTGTGCGATGAATAAAAAATTCTCTGATATAGTAGGGCGCTCATGGGAAAGCCTAAAGGACAGCCTGATGCGGAAAAAACCCCAGATCGAAATCAATAAACCCGAAAAGCTCCCTTTCTGGCAGGATCCGAGGTTCAATTGGCTTGCCTATCTGATCTTGGCCGTATTGTTGTTGTCCCTCTGGCAAAGCTACCAAGAGCAAAGCCAACTGGAGATTCCCTATAACCAGTTTTTAGAGTACGTCGAACAGGGCAAAGTAGAGAAACTAGTGGTTAGCGAGAAGCGCATCACAGGACTGATCAAGCCTGAGCCTCCCGAGACCAAACCTAGGCCGTTCGTTACTGTACCGCTGTGGGATGCCCAGCTTGCCGACACGCTTAAACGCCATAATGTGGAATTCGTCGTTCGGCCCGAGACCACCAATTGGTTAGCCTATTTCTTCTTCAGTTGGGTGTTGCCCTTGGCGATTCTGTTTTTGCTGTGGAACTTCATGGCCCAGCGCATGGCTGGGGGGCGCAGTTTTCTCTCTCTAGGCAAGCGAGCGCGTATTTATGCCGAGGCCGAGGTCAAGGTTCGCTTTGCCGATGTGGCCGGTTGCGAGGAGGCCAAGCAGGAGTTGATCGAGGTGGTCGAGTTTCTGAAAGATCCCAAAAAAATTCAAAAACTCGGCGGCCGCCCACCCAAGGGGGTACTTCTGGTTGGCCCGCCGGGGACGGGAAAGACGCTCCTGGCGCGCGCGGTAGCGGGAGAGGCAAGGGTGCCGTTCTTTAGCATCACCGGCTCAGAGTTCGTGGAGATGTTCGTGGGAGTGGGGGCGGCCCGGGTGCGGGATCTATTTGAACAGGCCAGGCAAAAAGCCCCGTGCATTATCTTTATCGATGAGATCGATGCCATTGGCCGTGCCCGTGGCGCATCGCCTATCAGCCACGAGGAACGCGAGCAGACGTTGAATCAATTGTTGGCCGAGATGGACGGCTTTGATCCTTCTTCCGGAGTAGTCGTGATGGCAGCCACCAACCGGCCCGAGATCTTGGATAAAGCGCTTCTGCGTCCCGGCCGTTTTGACCGCCAGATCGCCATCGACAAGCCGGACGTTTTAGGGCGTGAGGCGATCTTGAAGATCCACACCCAAGCCAAGAGACTGTGCAGCGATGTCGATTTGCACGTGGTCGCTTTGCGCACTCCGGGCTTTGTTGGGGCGGAGCTCGAAAACGTGTGCAACGAGGCGGCCATCATCGCCGTGCGCAAGGGCCACAGCTGTATCGCGATGGAGGACTTCGAAGCGGCCATAGAC
>JAOAHI010000078.1 GCA_026415315.1 Methylohalobius sp. | reverse complement strand
CACCAGTGGCACCTCGCCGCTCTGCGCAGCTGCGGGCTGATGCGCAAGGCCGGCGCGTTGATGCGCTCGCACAAGCTCGTCGGTGCTTTGGCGCCTGCGGTTTTTTATGCTCATTCCCAACAACTGGGCTACGCTTACTTGGGTGCCCTATCGGGGGTGTTTTTCGCCCTTTTTTTCAGCGGCCTTCTCCACCGGCTGACCTGGCGCCTGCACAAGCCCTGGTTGCAGACACTATGGGTTACTTCCCACGTCGGCTCGGCTGTGGTGTTGCTGATCTTGCTCGGTTATCACGTCTACGTCAGCTATGCCTACCGCTGAGCTGAAAAGAGAACTATTCCCCGCGTGGGGCGATGACGCCTGGCGACTCGCTGGGTTCGGCCAGTGTCAGCAGCATTTATTACGCTTGCTACTGGAGAATAAAGCGGGATTGACCATAAAAGCTTTGATGCGCGCTTTGGCGGTCTCCAAACCAGCCGTCCACCAGCATCTGATTGCTTTGGAACGGGGCGGCTATGTGATGCAGAAGGAGCAGCGCAAGACTGGCGGGAGGCCCAGCCGGGTCTATGCCTTGACCGAGCGCGGTGTGCACCTGTTTCCCAAGCAGTACGCTTGGTTTTCCAGGCTGCTCCTTAAGCAGTTGCTCCAAGAGTTAGGCAGCGTGCCGGTGCAGAGCTTGCTTTACCGTTTGGGGCAAGAGACTGCTGCCTCAGTGCGCCTTCGTCTTCAGGGTCTATCGCCTGCTGAATGCCTTAAGGAAATTGTCCAGCTGATGCAAGAGCTGGGGTATGAGGCCAGGCTTGAGGGTGAGGTCATTGCCGCCTGCAACTGCGTCTATCACGATTTGGCTAAGGAGCATCCTGAGGTGTGTGCGTTGGATCTTGGACTGCTGGATGGCTTGCTCGGCGAGCAGGTGGTGCAAACCGAATGTATGCTGCGCGGCGGAAAAGCGTGTAGGTTTTGCCTTCACCGGACGAAAGCCAAAAACGCTACTTCATGTGAATCCAAAAAGTCTGGATAGATTTCTGCGAACCAGGAGTTTGGGTGCACACAGCACTTGCTGCAGGGTTACCACAGGGTTCGAACGTATCGATAGTCTCGAATCTTTTGATCGCCCGTAACCAAGGTGGCACCAAGCACCCGTGCTGTCGCAACGATGAGGCGATCAGCGGGATCGGGATGAAACTGACCAGGTAAATTGACGGCGGCCAAAGCAATCGCATTGGTGATAGGCTGGAAAACGAATCCAGGAATCCGCTCGCACTGTCTGACCCACTCGGTCAAGTCTACGGAGAGCTGAAGTCTGTCCTTGGCAATCAGCATGGCGACTTCCCAGGTGCTGAAGGTGGAGACGATTACGCTGTGTAACGCGAGCTGCCGATCGATTTCCTCTTGTACGGTTGGCGATAAGTTTTCTGGAGCGCATATCCACCATACCCAAACGTGGGTATCGAGCACGATCATTTCAGTATGTCCCAGTCCTCTAGGCCAACAGGGCCATAAGGGTCCTCGTACTTGATCAGGGTACCGCGCAGCTTATTCAGGATTGCTGCTGTGACCGTGGTCTCCTCGCGAATAGGTGCGATTTTTACCACCGGTTTGCCCCGGTCGGTGATGATAATCTCTTCGCCGGTTTCTTGAACTCGACGGAAATACTCCAGAGCCATCGGCTTAAATTTGGACTTGGAGATAATTTTGACCATAATGTATCGTTTTAAAAATGACCATGGTTATATTACTAGGGGAATAAATAGGAAAGCAATGCCGGTACTTATTCGCCTTTAGGAAAGGAACGGTCGTCTGACCTAAAAAGTCCTGCTGGAGACCAGTGCGGCTTAGCTTAGTTAGGTATTTTTGTAGGCTTTGCCCTATCAAGCCTTTGGCAGGGTCTGAGCCGGGGCCGGAGTTCCTCCAGATGATAGGCGAGATAATTCAGCAGATGGCGGCGTTTCTTTGCTCCGCGCCGGGCCACGTCGCGGGTCTTACCCGAGAACCACGCAGGGTCGATGTCCTCCACCCGCTGGAAAATGTTTTGTCAGCACTTTTTGACGGTGTTGACGGAAATGCCGAGTTCTTCGGCTGCCTCCTGATCGCCGATGTTGCGCAAAGCCAAGCGCAACAAGTCCTGTTCGGAGGGGCGAAAGTAAAACTTAGGCGCCGGGGCGGCGAAATAAAAGGCCAAAGCCGTCCGGCGCAGCTCAAAGCCTCCTCCTTTCCCAGTCCCATTAGAAACGGACAGGAGCCATCACCTACTCCAGGAGGAGTACCCTTGGTCTTAAAACCCCAGCGCAGAAAATAATCTCTAGCTTCTTCCCCAAAGACTTCCGCCAGAATACAGCGAAAGTGGTGGCCGTAAAAGTCGAAGTGAAAGGCGTCCTGAACGACGGCAAACAGGGGAAAAAGCTCCAGGCGGCGCCAATCGTGGGTAAAAAAAGCATAGTCCAGCACCAGGTTGACGCCAGTAGTGGAATTGGCCTGGCGGATCTGGGGAAATCCGAGCGGCCAAGGATCTTTCCCGAGGCAACTGCGGTAGAGGCGGTTGGCCAGATACGGTTTGGGTATGGCCAGGATTTCGGCGGTTAAGGCATCGGCGACGAATACTCCCACGTTAAAACCTCCCAGTCGCCTACCCAGCGGCAGGTCTAAGTCCTCGAAGATCGTTATCGTCAAAGCCTTGCGCGTAAGGAGCTCGTGCCAGATGTGCGGCAGGGCAGCCCATACCTCGTCGTCGAAGGTAAACCGGGCCCAATCGGAGAGCATTCGCTGGCAGGCGGGCAAATCCTCCGCCTTGGCGGGGCGAAAATTCCAGTGCATGACTACTTTTTCTGGGGATTTTACCCTTTTTGGGTAATTGTTGGGTTTTAGTGCTTTGATAGCATAAAAAACTCTATTGTGTAAAAAATAAGAAGGAGGAAAGTCATGCCGAGAACAACTACAACCGAACTGATTTTTGCTGGCGGGCTGGCAGCGAGCCTAGCGGCCACTTCCGCCTTTGCCGGCGACAAAATCTTCAAGTGCCCGGGGCTGCCCAGCCACGCCGAACTGAAAGCCGCGCTCGTCGCTGCAGTCACCGAAGAAACTAGCGGCTTGGATCTAGACATGTGGGCGACCATCGTCAACCGCGACGGAGTGGTCTGCGCCGTCGCTTTCTCCGGGGCTGACCGCGGGGCGCAGTGGCCGGGCAGCCGGGTGATCTCGGCGCAGAAGGCCAATACCGCCAACGCCTTCAGCCTGGACGGTTTGGTGTTGTCCACCGCCAATCTGTTTTCGGCCGTGCAACCCGGTGGCAGCCTCTTCGGTCTGCAACACAGCAATCCGGTGGACCCTTCCGTGGCTTACGGCAATAACAACAGCGGCGGCGGGGGAGCGGGGGGCAGCCCGAAACGCTACGGCCAGCCCAACGATCCCCTGGTGGGCGACTTCATCGGCGGGATCAACGTGTTCGGCGGCGGGCTTGGGCTATACAAGCGCGACGGCAGCGGGGTGGCGCGGATCGTCGGTGGCCTGGGGTTGAGCGGCGATACCTCCTGCGCCGACCACATGATCGCCTGGCGGGTGCGCAACAAGCTGGGGCTCGACCAATTGGCAGGAGTCACCGGCGTCTCCGGCGATCCGGCCCGTCCGGACAACATCGTCTTCGACATCGTAAACGGCGTGAGCGCTGGGGGCTTCGGCCATCCGACTTGCGTCAATACTGCCAACCCGGTGACCTTGCCGGCAGTTCAATAAATGAACTCGTCTCAAAAATTCCTCTCCTTTCCGGGGAAAAGGTAGGTAAGGGTCAAAACGCTGCGCGCTGGCACAGCTCTCACCCTTACCTCTGCCCTCTCCCTGGAGGGAGAGAGTTTTAGACAACTTCCACATTTGCCAATCCTACGCCGCCCGGACGAAGGTTTGAGCGGTTTTTTTATTTTGGCCGAAAAGGTGGGCTATTTGGCATTGCAGCGCCTGCCTCAGCGGTGGGATACTCGTCTCAAAGGAGGTTCCCCACAACCGCCACGAGCACACTCCCAAGACCGACTGGCAGCTCAACGAGGTCATGGGGGCGACGACCTGGATGTATCCCGAGGCGACCGTGTCGTTGGAGGAAGTGATCGAGGTTATAGGCGCTCTGGAGCGCGGTTTCCGTGAGGCATATGCAGCCTATCTGAAAAAAGTGGAGAGCTTCGCCAGGCCGCCGACGATAGGCGAGCGCTGGCCGCGCGAGGGGTATTTTTTGCCCAACCTCGATGTGTTCATGGTCGAGGTGCTGCTCCGCACCGCCCCGCAGACCCTGAAAGCCTTGGAGACGCTCGGCGAAAAACCCAAAGTGGGAGAGCGCTCATGAATTCGGTCAAGATCGCCCTCGTGCCACAGGAAAAACTGGCCGCCGTCCAGAGTCCCACCCGAACTGGCAGGCGTCTCGATCTCGACCGCTGCGCCTTATGGCTGGGGCTGGTGCTGGTTGTTGCATTCTTGCTCCAGGATTTCGGCAGTTTTCACTGGCCCTGGCTAGAGCAACTCCAGACCGACGGCACTTACCGGCAATTGTCGGGCCTGGCTTTGGTGGCTTTCCTCGCCCACCAGTGGCACCTCGCCGCTCTGCGCAGCTGCGGGCTGATGCGCAAGGCCGGCGCGTTGATGCGCTCGCACAAGCT
>JAOAHI010000077.1 GCA_026415315.1 Methylohalobius sp. | reverse complement strand
ACCTGGTGCGCCGTCAGAGACTGCGCGGACTGTTTGACGTTGGCGCAATCCTAGCACTACGGTCAAGAACAAACCAAAACGCGCCCGCAGCTATCGATCGATCCTGAGCAGACAAGCTCAAACTGAACAGCCCTCGCTGCCTGGCCCGCCCCGTCACTCCGAAGCGCAAAGCGTGCTCAACCATCTCTGGGAATAAAGTGATCACGTCAAAGCGCATCAGTAATCCGGGTCCCAATCCACCCGAAGCGTAGCGGAAGCCAGATCGACCTGCTGGATCACCCGGCCGCGCAGCCAGGGAATAAGGATGTCTCGCTTTTCTCCCCGTACGATCAACACGTCGTTAGCACCGGTCTCGATAAGATCGATCACCTGCCCTAAACATCGGCCGTTTAGGTCTACCACGTTAAGGCCGATTAGGTCCACCCAGTAAAACTCCCCCGGCGAAGGCTCTGGTAACTGGGCTCGGTCGATGTAAATTTTAGCGCCCCGCAGCGCCTCCGCCTGTTCGCGTGTGGCAACGCCCTTTAAAGCCGCCACCACCGCTTGCCCTTGCCGGCGCCCGTCCATCACTGCAACTGAAAAACATTCACCCCTTTGCTCTACTTGCCAAGGGGAATAGGTCAACACGTTCTCGCGCGGGTCGGTATAGGAGTAGATTTTCACCCACCCCTGGATGCCAAAGGCCCCACGGATCTCTCCCACTGCAATGCGCCTTGCCACACCCTTTTAGGCCGCTTGTTCTCCAGAGGCGCTGGATTTACGCCACTCACGTACCAGGCTTCTCACCCGGTCAGTCATTTGGGCGCCGCGTCCAAGCCAGAATTCTACTCGCTCCATATCTAGTCTGAGGCGGGCCTCACCCTCCTCGACTAAGGGGTTGAAATATCCTACCCGTTCGATGTGCCGGCCATCGCGCTTGGCGCGACTATCAGCTACCACTACGTGATAGAAAGGGCGTTTGTTAGCGCCGGTGCGTGCTAAGCGAATCTTGACCATAAATTTTTATCTCTCCACTGCTTCAAACTGAATTGGGAAAATTTATATATTTTAAAGGTTTTTAGGGTTAAGTGGGAGTTTTCCGCAGCAGATAATCCAGCCACAAGTGGGTGAGCCTCTCCTGGACTGTGTTCTGGCGCAGGCGAGCGTGAAGATGATCGAAATCCACCCGATCTAATTCCTGATCCTGGTTATAGCACGAATAGACAAAATACTCCCGCCCCGTCTTTGGATCCAGGTGTCGGCATAGGCATTGGCCGCACACTCCTTTGAGCATGCACTGCATAGGCGAGTTGATCGATCCGATGGCTGTATGCTGCTTTTTTAGATACGGGGCCAGGACTCCAAAGCGGGCCTCCTTGACCGCCCGCATCATGCGATCGGAGCCTATGACGATCAAATGATCGACGTCGTCTAAGTGAATCGGAGTCGCCCCAAGCTCTCCCCGGGCATACGCCAAAAGCGCCTCGACGATATTGCCGACAAAACTTTTATCTTGTGGCCGGGTAGGTCTGATCGGAGGGGCAGCATCGACCGACCACACGATAAGATCGGAGGCTTCCTCGATCTCCTTAACTTTAAACACCTCGCGGCAGCTTCGATATCCAGCAAAGTACAGCACCTGGTTACCCGCGGCTTTAAGCGCCTTGCCTATGGAGAACAATACGGCGTTGCCCAAGCCTCCCCCCATAAGCAGCACTGTGCGCCCAGAGGGAATATCGGTAGGGGCACCGGTGACCCCCATCACCACCAGCGGATCCCCTGGCTGCCACAAAGCGCATAGCTTGGAGGAACTGCCCATCTCCAGCACGATAAGAGAGATTATCCCCCTCTCTCTATCCACCCAAGCTCCAGTCAAGGCTAACCCTTCTGCAGCCAACCGCGTTCCGCCAACGACGGGGGCGAGCGCTTCGAAGTTCTGGATGCGGTAGAACTGACCAGGAGCAAAGTGTTTAGCGGCCTGCGGCGCCTTGGCCACAATTTCGACAATGTTGGGAGCCAGGCGCACTACCTCGACGATCTTAGGCACAAGCCGCTCGTCCAAGCAGGCGCTGAACTCCTCCCAGGCCCGGTTGCGCTTCACCTGATCGCCGGCATCAAGGGCTGCCAGCTCGTTCTGGAACAGGCGCACGATGTGGGGATAACTGTCCTTGGCTGAAGCCATCGCCCGCACTACGCTTCCAGCATAGACGGGATGGTTGTCGCCATAGAAGGTGATAAACTTGCCGCCTCTTCGGTAGGAAGTGAAGGGCGCTGGCCGGCTCAGTTTAGGCCATAAAAGTCCCTCCTCCACCGGCTTAAGTTCAGGAATACCTTCGACCCACTGCGGGACAAACGGCTTGTAGTATTTCCCCTGCATCTCAAACGTGCCAGGGTGTTCCTCTTCGTACAAGGTATTGGGCGAAGTGCCGGCGGCAATCAGCAAGCAACGTAAAGGAACGTCGATGGTCTCGCCGCTCTCTTGCCACTCTCCCCCCATTTGCATCATCTTGACAAACCGTACTGCCTTAAGATGGCCATATTCGTCCGCGATGGCCTCTTGTGGGCTCATCCCTTCGGCCAAAACAATGCCCTCCTCTAAGGCTTTCTCGATCTCCTCGTGGTTTTCGCGGTAGGCAGGAGCATTTCTTAGGTCGCGCCGGTAAAACACCGTCACCCCGCCCCAACTTTGCAAAAGCGGCAGGAAATCAGGGCTCTCTCCTTGAGCCTCGGCACGGGCGCGCTCAGCGCGGATAGCCCGGCCGTGGGCTAGAAATTCGTCTAGGATCAAACGCTCCTCCTCGTCGTAGCGCGACCGAATCTCTTCCTCGCCTAGATCGGCTACCAAAGTCTCGTAACGCTCCAAAATCTTCTCCACCTGCACGGGGTAATAAGCCAAAAGCTCGGTCGCGGTGTCGATAGCAGTCAGCCCTCCGCCGATTACCCCCGCTGGCAGCCGCACCTGCAGATTAGCCAAAGAAGACTTCTTGCCTGCACCAGATAGCTGCAGCGCCATCAGAAAATCCGAGGCCATGCGAATGCCGCGGATCAGATTGTTCTTTAACGGGATGAGGGTGGGTTTACCGGCTCCAGCAGCGATAGCGATGTGATCGAAACCCAGATCCCAGGCTTCGTTGATGGTAAGCGTGCCCCCAAAACGCACTCCACCGTAAATGCGGAAGGTACGGCGCCGCGCCAAGGTAAGGTAGATCAGCTTAAGGAAGTTTTTGTCCCAGCGTGCGGTGATGCCATACTCAGCCACCCCGCCAAAACCCAACACGGTGCGC
The DNA here is from genome assembly GCA_026415315.1 of Methylohalobius sp. GTDB lineage: Bacteria > Pseudomonadota > Gammaproteobacteria > Methylococcales > Methylothermaceae > Methylohalobius. The sequence continues at coordinate 1,414 of JAOAHI010000077.1, read as the reverse complement.
TCGGCAAGATCTTCATGCAGCTCCGCAAAATCGCGAATCGGCTCAGGCGGCCTCTCTCCGTCCCACAACCAGCGTTTGGGAAGCGGTTCGATCTTTAAGCCGTCGATCCCGACCACGCCAAAACCCTCGTTCAAAAGGTAGTGCACCAGCGTGTAACCGGCCGGTCCCATGCCGACGACCAATACATTTTTGCCGTTGTAAGGCAAAGCATAAGGGCGTTTGACGTTGAGCGGATTCCATCGCGTCAGGAGGCCGTAGATCTCTATGCCATACGGCAGCTTTAACACTTCGCTTAGAACATGGGTTTCCACCAATGGGATGGCGACCGGCTCAGTCTTCTGGAAAATGCATCCTTTCATGCACTCGTTGCAGATCCTATGACCCGTACCAGGAACTAAAGGGTTATCGATCATGATCAGAGCTAAAGCCGCCAGATCGTCTCCCTGCCGCTTTAAAAGATGCATCTCCGAAATCTTCTCCCCCAGCGGACAGCCGGTGACGGGATGGCCAAAAGGACCAGTCTTGAATTTCCCGGTTTTTTTCTCCCGCATCCCTTTAGCGCACGAGTCGGTGTCGCGTTCGTGGCAATAGAGACAGCGATCGACCTCATAGAGGCTCGGACGAAGTTTCTGGTAGCGGTCGTCGGTAAGGCTAAAGCCTACCCGCCTGCGATGCTGGCTTTTGGGAGCCACCCAGACCTGATAGCCCGATCGCTGCAAAACTTCATGTTCGACTAAGTGCTTAGGATCGGTGCGTTTGGGAGACCGAAACGCCATCCACCCGGCCACTTCTGGCTGTACAGCCGGATGAAAAACCGCCGCCGCTGTCCAGCGCCGCACCCATTGGTATAAAGCCTCAGCCAGAGGCTGTGGGGCCAACTCCAATTCGCCTTTGAACAGGACCGACGCCTGAGGATGAGTTCGAAGCGTACGCGCAAGATCGGCGACCGCTCTCTCCTCCGGCGCAGCGACTAGGTCTTTGAGCCGCACCGCTAACGATGCGGTAGTCAACTCGCGGTCCTCGCCGTCTCCCAGGGCAGAGAGCAGCGCCGCCATCCGCGCGCGGATCGGCTGCACCTCCCAGTGCGCCACCTCTTCTCCAAAGTGCCGGCTCGCCTCTTCGACGATTTCCTGCCGATAGCGAAATACCGTTTTGAGCTCTTCGTGCACCCGCCGCACCTTGGCCGCTCGAATCGCCTCAAGCCCAAACAAACGGGCCAAAAATTCACCCACATACGGAGCCATCCGCACCAAAAAGTCAGAGACGGCCTGCGGCGCCATCCCCTCCCCTTGACCAGCGCAGTAGGCGCGAAATTCAGCAAATAACTGGGGATTGCGCTCACCGACGAAGCGCTCGAACGCCGACAGCAAATCCGCAAGCCGTTTAGGGTCGTACCTGTCTCTTATACACATCT
>JAOAHI010000076.1 GCA_026415315.1 Methylohalobius sp. | reverse complement strand
GTCCTCCCACCTAAATAGCTCTGCTCAGTGGGCACCAAACCTTGTCTTGGAGGGGCTAGCCGTGGTCGGCTCATGGTAACAGCCAAAAGGCTGGCTTTGGTGCTGCTAGCGGGCAATGCGCTCTTTTTCTTGTGGGCGCACTTAAGGCACCGGCCAGGACCTGAAATCGCGCGTAACGGCGTAGTCGTGCCAGTGGAACGGTTGGTGCTTATAACCGAACTTCCCCCGCCGCAACCCGAGCAAAAAGAGAAAAACGCGGATAACTCATCCAAACCAGAGGCTGGGACTTTTCTCACAGGCGAGGGTCGGCCGGCGTGCTACCAAATTGGACCGTTCGCCGACCGAAAAGCCGCCGAAGAATTTGCCAGTCGTCGGCGAGAGAGGCAAGTCGAGGCGGAGCCTTACCTCCAAACCGTGGGCTACTGGATCATGTATCCGCCGGCGAAGACGCTGGAGGCAGCCAGGCGTAATCTGGAGCGCCTCAAAGCGGAGGGATGGCAGGATCTGTGGTTGTTTGAACACGGTCCTTGGCAGGGAGCTATCTCTCTTGGGATGTACACAGATTCAAAGCGGGCAGAGGGGGTAGTCAAACGGCTCAAAGAGCGCGGAATAGCGGCAAAGCTTATGCCTAAACAAAAAAGTATCACCCGTTACTGGGTACGGCTAGGTCAAGAGGATCTCGAGGGTGGGAAAGAGCTGCCGGTAGGGTTGAAGATCGTGCCTTGCCCCCTCGGAGGGGAGACTCGGCAATAGCGCAAGGCTGTCCAGAGCAAAAATTGAACGCCGAAAATCAGATTGGCACAAAGCAGGTGGATGGGCTGAAGGGCAGGTGGGATTCCCAAGCGCTCCATGCCTATGCCGGTGGCCACCGAGAGCAGAGTCAGAAGCGCCAGACCTAAGGCCAGGCGGAACATCAAGTGAAATTGCGGCAGGACCCGCAGAAGTTGCCAGGCTAGCCAAAGGTTAGTGCACAGTAGCATAAAGCCGACCGCGCGGTGGAGGTAAAACACCCACGGCAGCTCCAATGGCCATAAAGTACGATGGGTATGACCGTGGGCGCGGGCAAGAGTCTCGACTGCTTCCCGCACTTGAGCACCTAACACCACCTGGGTGAGGGTAATCGTCAGCGCTAGTCCCAGGATGATCTCAAGCTTGGTGGTCAAAACGTGCGAACGGATGGGGTAAAAATAGTCCTTCTGCGAGCGGGCGACGGCATAGATCAGGGTGGTGGCCACTGCCAACGCCAATAGCATGTTGGCAGTGATCATGAAAGGATGCAGGTTGGAGCTGACCACCACCGCTCCCAACCAACCCTGAAACATCACCAAAAGCAAAGCTGCCAGGGATGCTAGGAAAACCCTTGCGTCCTGTTTTAAGAATGGAACGGCGAAAACCACCGTCAGGACGATCAAAAAGCCACAGGCTACCCCGAGCAACCGGTTGATGTACTCAGTCCAAGTTTTGATCGGATTGAATCTGGTTTCGGCATAGCCCAGGTCAGCATAAATCTCATGATAATTGGCAGGGAGTTGCGATTCGTGCGTGGGTGGGATCCACCTGCCGAAGCAGGTCGGCCAATCGGGACAACCCATACCGGCCCCGGAAGCGCGCACGATGGCTCCGGCTAGGATGACCAAATACACCGCTGCAATCGCCAGCAGGCCGAGGCGCCGAAAACGCCTGATTTCTCTCTCCATCCAGCTGCCTAAAAGCCATAAAGGTTTTTACTATATCGCCAAGCTTGGGGCCGAGACAAGGTGCTTTATGCAAGGAGCTGTTTGGTGAGGTCAAGATCTTCAAGCTCTACCACCTCGATGTTCGGGGCAAGTCCTAGACGGGCAAAAGCGCCCACCTGGGCCGGATCGACGGGAAGCGCCTCATCTCGGCTGATCAGGTACTGCAGGTGGGCGACCTGGACTAGATCCACGTAGTCGGCTCCGCCGCCTTCCGGTTGGCGCTGGAAGTTGCGGTACTCGGTGACGACCTGGCATAGAGCTTTAGGGAATTGCCAGGCGTTAAGAATCAGCCGGCCGACCTCAGGATGAAGGGCGTCGAGCACGCGCTCGAGTTCGGTCGGATTATTTCTCAATATAGGATTGCGTTCAGCTAGGGTGAGGATGGGAAGCTTTCCGATCTGATGGATCAGTCCGGCCAGCATCGCCTCTTCAGCGTTAAGATGCGGGCTCAAGCTCGCCAGGGCGCGGCTGATAGCGGCGACTTCGACGCTGCTGTGCCAGATTACGCGAAAATGGCGCTCGAGCAGGGCGGAGGTGGGTTTGAACACTTGTTTCATGGCTAGGCTGATCAGCAGGGTGCGCACCGTGTTGTAGCCCATGCGGGTGATCGCCATCTGTAAGCTGGTAATCTCGCTGCGCCCGCGGTACAAAGGGCTGTTAGCTACTTGCAGCAGGCGGGCGGCGAGCGCGGCATCCTCGGCGATCAGGGTAGCCAGTTTGGCTGCGCTGATTTCTTCCTTTTCTACCGCTTCGCGTACTTTGAGCGCCACTTCAGGCAGGGAGGGAAGATGGATGCGGCCGGCTTGAATTTCGGCAGAGAGCAGATCTAAGAGTTTTCGCTCAATGCATTCCATATAGCCTGGAAGTTAAGTTTGGTTGCTCGCATTTGAAGTATAGGCTAAGCTTAAGAAGGCTAGGGTTGTTGTTTCCTCACCTGCGAGCCGAATGTTTTGACTCGGCACGGGATCGCAGCGCACTACTGCTAGGATCTCTTGCCCTGCATCGGCGGGGGCAGCATTGATCACATGGCCGACCGTCTCATCGGCGGCGATCAGTTTGGTTCCTGGGTCAGGCGTGCGGGGGCTGGCGAGCTGGAATCGGCACAGGCGCCGCTTTATTTGTCCAAGATACTGGGTGCGGGCGATGACTTCCTGGCCCAGGTAGCAGCCCTTGTCGAAAGCGACCGCTCCTAATTTGTCCAAGTCGAGCATTTGCGGCAGAAATTCCTCCGCCGTGGCGAGGGTGACCGTAGCGAGGCCAGCGCGGATGTCGGCCAGTTGCCAGTGAGACGCTGGTGCCGCAGTCGCATCTACCGTCTCTGCTAGCCTGAGCCACACGGCTTGGGCAGTTTCCACCTCCCCTAGCGCTAGCAAGCGCTCTCCTGGCGGAGGCATCTTGAGCCACAAAAGCCCTTGGGAGTAGGTGAGAGCTCCGGAAGATTGGGGCCACTTTGCCATTCCTGGCAGGGAATTCGCACTGTTCAGGCTGACTCCAAACGCGACCCAATCGATGGGTTGGACGCTCACTTTAGAACGCAGAACGTACTTGCGCAGGTGCTGGACTACTTTGTCGGCCAGGTCTGCGGCGAGCAAAAGCAAAAAGCCGTCCTTGTCGCGCATGAGCCAAAAATTAGCGATCACCCGCCCTTGCAGGTTACACAAGGCGCCCATGCTCGCCGAGACCAAAGTAATCCGGCGCAGATCACAGGTCACCTGGCCTTGAAGAAAGGCCTCTGCGTCTTGACCCTGAATGCGCAGGAGGGTGACTGGAAGAGGACAAAGGACGACTGGAGTGCGCGTGGGCTTTGGGTTCTGGATGCGATCGCGGATAAACGCCTGCCAACTTGGATGCATGGAATTACCTCTTAAACGTTTGGTTTAAGGTTATTGTATTCTCCTATGAGGCTAGAAGATGATGAATGCGACTCAGGTAAAGTGCCTATTGGTGTTCGCGGTGCTGGTCTTGATCGGTTTTGGCCCGCTCTCGTTGACTTGCGTGATTGGTCTGGTTGTTATAGCCATTCGGCCGCGCTGGTTTTTCGATCTGGTATACAATCTTTACGGCGGCAGGCCGATTTCTTATGCCTCTCCAACCAGCTGCGCCTCGGCCCATTCCGCCCGCCTCAAAGCGCTTTTTGTCCTCTTAGGGCTATTGGCACTAGACATCGCTCCGGTGCCAGTGGCAGGCGCTATCGGCTTGTACGTGGTCATCGCGCGGCCGAAGTGGTTTAAACGCTGGGTGGAGAAAATTTATCTCGGTGCTAAAGTAGATAGCACGGTGGAGCAGTTCTCATGAATGCATGGCTGGATACCCCCTTGAGTGCGTGGCATTTAGAGCACGGTGGCCGAATGGTGGAATTTGCCGGCTGGCGGTTGCCGCTCCAGTACCGCTCGGTTGTCGAGGAACACAAAGCCACGCGGAGCGCACTGGGGATATTCGACGTTTCCCACCTGGGCCGGTTCCGCTTCGCCAACCCGCGCGTTTTAAGCGCATTGGATCGGCTCTCCACGCGGCGCCTGGCCAACCTCCCGCGCGGGCGGATTCGATACGCCTTGCTGACCAACGAACGCGGTGGGGTGCTCGACGACGTGTTGGTATCCCGTCTTGATTCGGAGGAGGGGGGAGAGTTCGTGCTCATGGTGGTCAACGCCGCCAACCGCACCAAAATCTGGGACTGGCTCAATCGCCAGTTGCCGGATTTGGACCAGTTGGGCGCTGAGGATGTCACGAGGGCCACAGCGATGATCGCCGTCCAAGGGCCCAAAGCGCTTGGCGTGCTGGAGTCCTTAGATGAAAAGCTTCGCCGGCTGAATCGTTTCACGGGGATGGTGACAAAGCTAGCGGGAGTCTCCGCGATTGTAAGCCGCACCGGCTATACCGGCGAGCGGGGGTATGAGGTGCTGGTGCCGGGGGAACACGCCCATGATTTCTGGGAGGCCATCACCGCCGCCGGCAAACCGTACGACATCTGTCTCTTATACACATCTCCGAGCCC
>JAOAHI010000075.1 GCA_026415315.1 Methylohalobius sp. | reverse complement strand
ATGCTTGGCTAAGTCGGCCCTACAAAAGTGTAAAAAAAACTGACAAAAAGAAACTGTCATAGAATACGCTAAAGAATAAAAACGCTGAAGCTTAAGGTGAAAGCTGTGCCAACACGCGCATTGTTTTTTGTCCATAAAGCAAGGTTAACTATGCACGCCCAGCGCCAAAAGACCTTAAGCCCCGAAGAGTATCTGAAACTGGAAGCTTCATCTTCTGTCCGCCACAAGTTGTAAAAAAAACTGACAAAAATAAACTTTCATAGAATATCTTGAAGAACAAATAGATTGTTTTTTATTCACAAGGAGGGGTGTCCGTGCACGCCCAGCGCCAAAAGACCTTAAGCCCCGAAGAGTATCTGAAACTGGAAGCTTCATCTTCTGTCCGCCACGAATACGTGGACGGCGAGATCTACGCTATGACCGGCGGTTCGCTGCGCCACAATGTGGTGGCGGGCAACATCTTTGCGGCATTGAAAGCTCACCTGCGCGGTACTCCCTGCCGAGTATTCATGAGCGACGCCAAGTTGCACCTAGCGCGGGACAATCGTTACTACTATCCGGACGTGCTGGTGAGCTGCGAAGAGCGCCTGCGTACTTTAACTCCCGAAGAGTCGGTGGTGGCGGCGCCGGTACTGGTGGTGGAGGTGCTTTCGCCGGCGACTGAAACCATCGACCGGCGCGAGAAGCTTTCCGCTTACAAAAAATTGGAAAGCCTTAAAGAATACCTGCTTGTGGATCCAGATTGCTGCCTTGCTGAACTGTACCGGCGCGTCGAGGGCGGATGGGAGTGGCTCAAGTACGATCAAGAGGAGGCAGTAGAGCTTTCTTCTGTGCAATTTATCCTGCCAAGCTCCCTCCTCTTTGAAGGTCTAGAGTAATAAGGGCACAGCGCTGTGCCCTTATAGTTACAGCCATGCAGCGATGGAAGCTATCTCTCCAATACCAAGAACAACGAAATATCCCCGCGCTGAACCCGAAGCAGCAGCCGGTTGGGAGAGCGGGAGGCGAGTTTCAGTAGCTCCTCCACGGTGCGCACCGGCTGACGGTTAACCGAGAGAATCACGTCCCCCTGGCGTAAGCCCGCCTGCCAGGCCGAGCTGTTCAGTTCCACGTCCAGGACCATGACCCCCTGAACGCGCCCAAACAGAGGATGGTCTTGCGGGATCTCGGAAAACCTGGCACCTTCGAGCAGGGGAATCTCCCCTGAGATCGTTCCCGTCGGAGAAGGTTTGCCGATGGTCACTGTCACCGTCACTGGCTTTCCGTCGCGGATCAGCTCGATGGTCGCGCGGTCTCCAACGCGCTTGAGACCAACCATGTTGCGCAAATCAGCAGCGTTTTTGACGTCGCGATTGTCGAACTTGACAATCACGTCACCCGCTAAAACTCCAGCTTTTTCCGCCGCACTGCCCTTGCTGACACCGGAGACTAGCGCTCCCTCGTTGACCTCCAATCCCATCGCCTGCGCGATCTCAGGCGTCAAATCCTGGACTTGAACGCCGAGCAGGCCGCGTTTGACCCCCCCGTGCTTGATGATCTGATCCATCACTTCCCGGGCCATGTTGATGGGGATGGCAAAGCCTATTCCCACATTGCCGCCGGTGGGGCCGACGATAGCGGTATTGATCCCAACCAAGTTGCCATACCAATCCACCAAAGCCCCACCGGAGTTGCCGGGGTTGATGGAAGCGTCGGTCTGAATGAAATTCTCATAACCTTCTATCCCCAGCCCGGTTCGTCCCAACGCGCTCACTATCCCCAGAGTAACCGTTTGACCGAGACCGAACGGATTACCGATAGCCACCACGAAATCGCCCACCTCCAGCTTGTCCGAGTCGCCAAAGGGGAGAGCAGTCAGGCGGTTCTTTTCGACTTTAAGGACAGCGACATCGGTTTCGGGGTCCGAGCCGATGAGTTTGGCTTTAAGCCGCCTTTTGTCTTTGAGGGTGACATAAATGATGTCAGCGTTTTTGATCACGTGGTGGTTGGTGAGCACGTAGCCGTTTTCTGCGTCCACAATTACCCCTGAACCTATGCTTTGGGTGCGCCGTTCCCTAGGAATAGAAGGAATATCGCGAAAAAAGTAGCGAAAGATGGGGTCGTTGAGCAGCGGGTTGTCCTCAATGACCACCTTGCCCGAAGTAGCGATATTGACTACTGCTGGTAGGACCTTATTCAACATCGGAGCCAGGGTAGGAGCCTGAGGCGGTGCAGAAGGCACTTGAAGCTGAGTGCTTGGGATCTGCTCGGGTGCGGTTTGTTCTTCTTTAAGCCAGGGTAAATCGATGGCGAAAGTTTGGCCTGAGGCCAGCGCAAGGACCAAAAGCCAGTTGAGCACGTTCAAACGTAGGCTAGATTTCATCCGATTTCCTTAAATGAATAAGTTGGTGGATAGGATTTATGCATCGAGGCAAAAGATGAATCTATAATACTTAATTTGCCTTGAATCGGGATAGGGCCTGATGCTTGCCTTAAGACTGAAAAACTTGCGCAAAGTTTACGATAACGGTTTTGAAGCCTTGCGTGGGATCGAGCTGGAAGTGGAGCAGGGGGATTTTTTTGCCTTGCTCGGCCCCAACGGCGCTGGTAAATCCACCACCATAGGTATTATCGCTTCGCTGGTCAAAAAAACCTCTGGTACGGTGGAGGTCTTTGGCTATGATCTCGACCGCCAGTGGGAGCAGGCTAAAAGCTGCATTGGCTTGGTGCCGCAGGAAATCAACTTTAATCAATTTGAAAAAGTTGGGCAAATCGTTCTTAACCAGGCAGGGTATTACGGAGTTCCAAGCGGTCTGGCCAGGGTAAGGGCAGAGAAGTGGTTGAAGCAGTTAGAGTTGTGGGATCGCCGCGACCAGGTCTCGCGCCGTCTGTCTGGTGGAATGAAGAGGCGGCTGATGATTGCCCGCGCTTTAGTCCACGCACCTAAGCTTTTGATCCTAGACGAACCTACCGCCGGGGTGGACATCGAGGTGCGCCGTTCCATGTGGGCTTTTTTGCGCCGTTTAAACCAAGAGGGAACGACCATTATTTTGACCACTCATTATTTGGAGGAAGCCGAACAGCTTTGCCGCCACGTGGCGATCATAGATCGCGGCCAGATCATCGAGTCGACTTCCATGAGCGCTTTGCTGGATAAGCTCGACTCCGACACGTTTTGCTTGGATCTACGCCAACCGCTGATGGCAGCACCTGAAATTTCGGGTTTTGCGGTGGAGCTGGTCGAGCCCCGGGCCTTACGGGTGGAGGTCCCGCGGCTGCTTGGGTTGAATACCTTGTTTGCTGAACTGTCGGCCCAAGGGATAGAAGTCATCGGTCTTCGTCCTCAGGAAGGTCGGCTGGAGCAATTGTTTTTTCAGCGCGTACGCGGCAAAAAAGAAGCTGCCTGATGAGACAGACGCTGGATCGCTTACTGCACCTTAACGAGGAAGGAAATCCAACGTTTTATGCGGATTTGGCCGCAAACCCTGTTGCCGCCGGTGGTGACCACTTCGCTGTATTTTCTTATTTTTGGCGCTCTGATGGGGCCGAAGATAGGAACGGTGCGGGGAGTGGAATACATCGACTACATTGTGCCCGGTATTGTGCTGATGGCGGTGATCAATCATTCTTATGCCAACGTGGTGTCTTCTTTTTTCTCCGCTAAGTTCCAGCGTCATATCGAGGAGATGCTGATTGCGCCTATGCCAAGCTGGGTCATCCTGGCCGGCTACGTCACTGCAGGTGTAGCCAGGGGGATAGTGATAGGCGGAATCGTGCTGCTGATCGCATGCTTATTTACTGAGGTGCGTTTTGCCTATCCCGGATTGGCTGCAGCAATGGCTATTTTAACTGCCCTGTTGTTCTCGGTGGCGGGATTGATCAATGCGGTTTTTGCCAACAGCTTCGATGACATCTCCATCATCCCCAACTTTATCCTTACGCCGCTGGTTTACTTGGGAGGAGTTTTTTATTCCGTTGACATGCTTCCTAGTCCATGGGCCAGAGTTTCCCTGGCTAATCCTATCCTCTATATGATCGAAGCCTTTCGCTTTGGGTTTTTAGGCGCTGCGGATGTGGACTTGGCATCGGCTTTCTTTATCGTGGGCGGATTGATCCTCGTGCTGGGAGGATGGGCTTGGCTGCTCTTAAGTCATGGAGTTGGCATCAAGCATTAGGTTCAGCCAGCAGCTTTTCTAAGGCCGTTGGGTCGTGGATCCGAACCCATTTAGAACGAAGTTCTATCCAGCCGGCTTTTTCAAATTGTTTTAAAGTCCCGCTGACCGTGGCCAAGGCTAAGTCCAAGTGATTGCCAAGTTCTTGGCGACTTAGCCCTAAAGAAAACTCGTATTTAGCAAAGCCTCGTGCCTCAAAACGTTTGGATAAATCCAAAAGAAATGCAGCCAAGCGCTGGCTAGCCGGCTTTTTGATGGAAAGCAGCTGTTGCCGTTGACAGTCCATAGCTTCACTCGCATGGCGCAGCATTTCCTGAAAAAGAGCTGGTATTTTGGTGCAAATGCGCGTCATCTCCCTGGCTGGGAGTTCGCAATAGCTCAAGGTGTCCAGGGCGACGGCGGAACAGTAATGGGTATAATGAGAGAGGGCATCAAACCCGATCAACTCTCCCGGAAGTAGGACTGCCAAGATATGTTCTTGACCGTGTTCGTCTTGGAAAATCAGCTTACCCATTCCGGATTTAATGGCGATTAACCCTTGAAAAGGCCGGCCAGTTAGGAACAGAAAATCTCCCTTGTGCAGCACCTTGAGG
>JAOAHI010000074.1 GCA_026415315.1 Methylohalobius sp. | reverse complement strand
ATCCACGCCTAAAGATTCGGGCTTTCGATAGCCGATTTGCACGCCGAACCCTTGGGCCTGCGAGCACACAAATTCTGGCTTCAGTCGCCAACGGCCTAAAACAAAAGCAGCTAATTTTTCCTCTGCTTCGGGACCGACAACGTTGGCGATGAGGACTCGGCTTGGGCGTGGCAAATCGGCAAAAACTCGCTCCAGATCCAGCAAATCTATTTTGCCCTCAGTCACTAACGGAGAGCCTGGGCTAATCTCTCCCTTACGGCGCCAAACCGCCCATTTTAGGCGGCTGTTGCCGTTGTCCAGCAGAAGAAGCACTGGCTCATTCATGCAGCTTAAGCCTTACTTCGCCAGCAGCCAAAATCTGGTGCTGGCCTTGGCACTGTACGATTAAAAAACCGTCCTCAGTCACGTCCACCGCAATCGCCTCGTAGCGTTGACCAGCCTGGATTACCTCCACGTTCCGGCCCAGAACGCAATTCACAAGACGCCATTCCTCAAGCCAAGGGGTAATCCCCTGCTCGGAATAAGCGCACAGCAGAGCTAACAGGCCCCTTATGACCTTGGCTGCGATCAAGTTACGCGAAGGCAAAGACTCGCCTAAGATCGTGTATCCGTCGACCCAGGGCTGGTCTATAGCCGCTGCTTCCCGGGCGGGAAGCCATAGATTCAGCCCTAGGCCGATCACCGCGACGCACTGCCCTTGGGGTTCGGTGACGGCCTCGATCAAGATTCCCCCTAGCTTTTTGCCCTGCCAGAGGATATCGTTGGGCCACTTCAGCTGCAATTGGGGAAAACCCAGGGCCAAAAGCTCGCGCAGCACTGCCACTCCGGCAGCTAGGCTCAGGCCGGACAAAGATTCCCCGCAGGCAAAACGCCACAGCAGTGAAAAATAGAGATTGTAACCAAAAGGGGAGGTCCAGGTGCGCCCCAGCCTTCCTTTGCCTTGGGTCTGAGCCTCGGCTAAACAGACGCTGACACTGGGATGAGCCGCAGCCGTCTCAAGCAAATAGGTGTTGGTCGAAGGCAGGCAGGCGTAAATCTCCACGCTCGGTAGCGGACAGCCCGGAGGAAGGTCTAAGGCCGATACGATTCTCTCTTGGTCCAAAAGCTCCAGCGGTCTAGTTAAGCGATAACCGCGCCCGGCGACGGCCTGGATCTCCACACCTAGAGCGCGTAGCCATTGAACTTGCTGCCACACGGTAGTGCGGCTGATTTTAAGGTCACCGGCCAATGCCTGACCAGAGTGAAAGCGGCCATCGGCCAAGCGCGCCAAAACCGCTTGGGCTATCTCAGGCAAAGAGAGCAAAGTACCAGGAGGCACGCCTTGAGTATATCAACTTGCCTCACGGAGGCGAGCGTTTTTGCTCGCGTAGCAAGCTCAATTGGCGCTTGACCACGTGACGGATCAAAAACTCGCGATCCTGGGCACGCAGGTCTAAAAAATCCACCCCAGCGCGATAATCGCTCTCTCCCTGGGGGCGACAGTAGATCACTTTACCGAAGGTCAAGATGCCAACCAGTGCTGGCGGAATGACCATTTTCAATTCCAGAATCTGACCCTCGGTTAGAGCTTGCTCGGTATTAAAAGCGATACCGGAAGCGCTTAAGTTTACCTGACAGGTCGGCTGGTGGAGTAGGCGATTGTGATGAATCATGAACGCCTGTGCCAGCAGCTCGATCTTGCGCTCCAGGAGCTCGAGGTATTTGGCCACCTCCGGCGAGTCACGCTGAATCCGACGCAGTTGCACCTGTGATTCCTGGCCCAAATATTCAAGCGCCGCCGTCACGGAAAATTGATCGACCAAGCGCGAAGTCAATTGCTCTGAGGCTGGCATGTCTTCAGCAGCGATTGGCCGGTAGGTCAACACGATCTCGTCCTCAATGCGAAAATACCGGCGCCGCTCGAGGTGAGCAGGCGATTGAATCTCACTCATGGGCTGACCTCTGTGGTAGAGCTGGGACGGCAGATTGCGGTTCGGCTCTATCCTGTTGCTCCAATACGATCTCTACCCGACGATTTTTAGCGCGGTTGGTCTCGTTGGTGTTGGGCAACAAGGGGCGGGTGTCGGCATAGCCGGCTACCATCAGGCGCTGAGAGTCAACCCCGCCGCGCAGCAACTCGTGAGCTACCGTTACAGCCCGTGCCGCGGATAATTCCCAGTTGGAACGATAGCGTTCACTGACGATGGGCACGTCGTCGGTATGGCCGGCGATCACGATTTTGCCGCGGCTGAGCTTTACCGCGTCAGCGATCTTGGCCATAGAGGGACCAAAGCCGGCGTTAAGCACCGCGCTCCCTGAGGGAAACGAACCCTGTTCATGAATGCGGATGATGATCTTCCACTGCTCGGTCTCCACGCTGACTTTGCCAGCTTTGATTTCCTCTTTGAGGGATTCACGGATTTTTCTAGCCTCTTCGTTAAGCTTTTCTAATTGTAAGGCCTCAAAGCGCTTTTGAATTTCCTGGGGGCTCAAGTTTTTGGTCTGCTCTGGGATGTCCAGATAGGGCTTCTCCTCAGTGGTCTTCTGCCGGATTTCGTTCAAAGGGGTGGGCTCCACCGTCCCCGGGGTAAAATGCTCAGCCACCACACTGGTGCCCTTGACCGTTTCATACGCGTCGATTTCAGTTTGGACGCCAAAGGCATTTTTGAGCGAAGCCGCCATTTGGCGAAACTTGATGATATCCATAGTAGCAAACGAGAGCAGCAGAACAAAAAAACACAGCAAAAGACTCATCATATCGCCAAAGGTGACCACCCACATTGGAGCACCCGGCTTACACTTTGGGCATTCGGTCTCTTCTGCCACTGCTCCTCCTCATTCGCTGCTGGGACGCTTTTTCTCAGGCAAATAAGTATTGAGCAGCGCCCCCAAAATTTTTGGATTCAAGCCTTCTTGGATACCGCCTATCGCCTCGACGATCAGAGCTTTTGAGAGTTGCTCATAACTGCTCACCAAGGCCAGTTTGTCCGCCAGCGGAAGCGCAATCGCGTTGGCCAGCACCGCTCCGTATAGGGTAGTCAGAATCGCTACTGCCATCGCCGGACCAATACTGGAAGGATCGGACATGTTGGCGAGCATCTGCACTAATCCGACTAGGGTCCCGATCATCCCGAACGCCGGCGCCACATCTCCCACCGCCTGCCACACCGCGCGTCCGGTTTCATGGCGCTTGATGGTCTGGTGGATCTCTTCAGACAGCATCTTGCGAATCAGAGCCGGATCGTAACCGTCCACGCACATATTGATCCCTTTCTTCAAAAAGGGATTATTCACTGTCTCGTTTTCTAGGGCTAAAAGGCCGTTCTTGCGCGCCACGTCCGCTAGCCGCACTACCTCCTCGATCAGCTTAACAGGGTCTTCCTGCTTGTTAAAAAACGCCCTCGCCGCCACGCTGAAAGACCTTAAAAAATCGCTCAAGGTAAACTTCATTAACACGACCATCACCGTTCCGCCGAGTACGATGAGGATAGACGGCACGTCCACGAATTGGCTTAAGTTACCCCCAGTGGCTATGGCAGCGATGATGATCCCCAGGCCACCTAGGAAACCGATAAGCGTTGCAATATCCAAGGGCGCTCCTCCTTCCCAATTTCACATGCTCTATCACAAAAAGTAGCACGCCTTGGTCAAAAGAGAAGGCAGCTACAGGACCACTACTCGGTCTGGGCGGAATTCTTCCACCGGCTTATAGCCGCAATAACCGCGCGGATTGCATAGGATCCGGGTAGTCGCGCAGCGGTAATCCCAGACCCTATGGGTATGGCCATGGAACCAAAGAGCGATCTCGTATCGATGCATCAGTTCGCGCAGATCACTGCAATAGGCAAAGCGATTGAGGGCATGAGGACGATTATCCCAGCTCCAAAAAGTGGGGGCGTGATGGGTAACCACCACCGTCGGACCAGCGAAAGGGATTTGCAGCTCCGCTTCAAGCCACTGCTTGGAACGCTGGTGCAAAGCCAGGCAGTGCTTAGGCCGCAGAGGCTCTCCGTCGAAACGGATGCGATGAAAGTCGTTGACCGAATCGGTAAGGGCTGTCACGTCCTCCTCGCCCCCGCCTAAATCGGTCCACAGGGTACATCCCAAAAATCGCACCCCGTCGATCACACAGCTTCGATTTTCTAGAAAACGCACCGGACTCTTATCCGAAGCCCGTTCCAGCTGCGCGATTAGGCTGCCGTGTTCATGTGAATAGAATTCGTGGTTACCGGCTACGTATATCACCGGCCGTTTGGACTGAGCCAACCAGTGCAACCCTTCTAGACCTATGCCTATGTCGCCAGCAGCGACGATGACGTCGGCCTCAACTTGAGGGAGATCTAAAGCACCAAATTCCAGATGGATGTCGGAAAAATAGTGAATCCTCACGCTAGCCATGTTTCACTTATAATGTTTCCTGGATTAAATACTAGCTGCAAAATCTGCCCTATGAGCACACCTCCCATTCGCAGGCGGGCCTCGCTCGGCGTCAAAGTTGGCCATGTCCAAATCGGTGGCGGAGCACCGATCGTAGTCCAGTCCATGACCAACACCCCCACCGAAGACGTCACTGCCACCGTCGAACAAGTGATCGAGCTGGCCCGAGCTGGCTCGGAAATCGTCCGCGTGACCGTCAACACAGACGAGGCTGCTGCCGCCGTACCCAAAATCCGCGAAGAATTAGATCGGCGCGGCTATAACGTCCCGTTGGTCGGGGACTTTCATTTCAATGGCCACAAGTTGCTCGCCCATCACCCAGCTTGCGCTGAAGCTTTAGCCAAATACCGGATCAACCCCGGCAACGTCGGACGCGGCAGCAAGCGCGACGTGCAGTTCGCGCAGATGATCGAATTCGCATGCCGCTATGGTAAGCCGGTGCGAATAGGGGTCAACTGGGGAAGCTTGGACCAGGAAGTGTTGGCGCGCCTTCTGGATGACAACGCTAAACTTCCCCATCCCCGTGAGCTAGGTGAGGTGATGCGCGATGCGGTCGTCACTTCGGCCTTAGAGAGCGCTGCTAAAGCGGAGGAGTTAGGCC
>JAOAHI010000073.1 GCA_026415315.1 Methylohalobius sp. | reverse complement strand
AGATGTGTATAAGAGACAGGTGGTGGGCGGGGCGAGAGGACATTGATGACCCTCGCCACTGGTCCAGACTCAAGGCGTGGGAGCGGATCGATCAGCTGCCGGTGTATCTGGCGCAGACCAAAGCGGTTCTTTTCGTAGATGACGCGCATCTTTTGTCGGGGAGGAAGTTGAAGGTCGTCCAGGACTGCGTGCGGGCGGCTAAGGTGTGGGTGATGACCACCGCCGACGAAGGCCGACTTCACCCGGGACTGCGCAAGGATGTGCTTTCTGCCGATCCGCAGATTTTCCGCCTAGGCTCAGAGGTGGCCTACGATGCCACCGCGGTTTTTTTGTGGTTCATGGTGGCCCTGTTTGCATCGCTGGGCTACTGGGAGCTGGCGATGGCCATCGCTGGTTTGAAGATGTTAGGGAGCGGAAAACGTGCGGCAAAACAAACCTGAGCCTTCCTACTTTTTGCCCCTTGCCGGGTTTGGTCTGATCTTAGCCACCTTGATCTTTGTCTTCGCACTCTCGCTCTCGTTGTTGTGCCAGCTTGCCAGGGCCGAAGAACCCCCCAAGGTGCCGCCGTATCAGATTCCGACCTTTGACGGCAAGGCACGCGACTTTCGAGAGCCGATTCCACCCATTGCCCCAGCCCCCGAGGTGGACGGTGATGTGATCTTTCAGATGGTGGTTAACTGCTTTCCGGAACGCGTAAAGTGGGGTATCGAGATAGATGCGGTGGCCGGCTCAAGATGGCAGGATCGAAGCGGCATCTCCGCCTTCGACACCTCAGGTCTGGCTCGGCACTACGTGGGGATAGTGGCCAGGATGCCTCTGTACTCAGCCACCGAGATCAACCGCGAGCGCCAAGAAGAATATCGCAGACGGCAGGAAGTAGCCGAAAACATTCAAAAGCTTTTACTGGGGCTTTCCAATCGGAGACGGGCCCAGCGCGAGCTTGGCCTTTATACTTCGCTTGAGGCCAGAGCGCAAAAGCGGGTAGCGATGGGTCTGGTGGAGGCCTCAGAGCAGATCAGCTATCTCGAGAAAGTCGCCCAGGCTCAGGCCGCTCTTGACGCGGCCACTGCCCAGATCGAGGGAGCCAGGCTTGCCTTAGTGGGCCAGTGTCGCGACGAAGTAGCCGAAGAGGTCAACCGATACCTCAAAGAGGTTACGCAGTAGAGCGTGAGAGCATGATATTATGAAAACATATTTACATGATGACATGATAACATGGACCTAGAAGAAGCGGAGAGAGATAAGTGGTTCGGCCAAGGCTGGGCGTTCTACGTCGGAGGCGGGGCAAAACGCGGTCTTCCCCTGCCTGCCTTGGATGATCCTCTGGTTACTCTGGAGTGGATGAAAGGTTTTGCCGCAGCGCTGGCCGATGGCGATCTGTCCCGGTACTACTCAAGCATCGAGGCGGCGCTGGTGGATTTTGGTTTCACTGGCGAGCTGCTGGAGGAGCTGCTTCAGGCCTGCGAGCTGATCCAGGACAGCGAGGAATGGTGCCGCTGGCCGGTGGATCGGCCGATCCGGGAAAGGCGATGAAATGGGTCAACCACGTGGCCATCGCCGGGGCGGTTTCGGCGGTGTGGCGCCCGGAGCTGGTGCCGGTGGCGGTGCTGGGGGCTACCGCTCCTGATTGGCTGGAGTGGGGGCTTAAGCTGATCGGCTACCGCATCAAGCATCGTACCGTTACCCACTACGTGACCTCTTGGGCCTTTGGTCTCTTCTTTGGGCTGGTGGTGTGGGACTGGCACCATGCCATCGCCGCTTTCTGCGCTGGCGGCCTCTCTCATGTTTTCTGCGATGCCCTCACAGTGCAGGGAGTGCCTCTGGGCTGGTGGTCGGATCGGCGATTTCACCTGTTTGGGGGTAGGCTGCGCACCGGAGGCCTGGGTGAATACTTCATAGCTGGGGGCGTCGTTGCTGCTTGCCTGGGGCTGGCTCTTCTTACTCGCCACTTCGACGGTGGCTTTTCCCCCTTCTTCTTCGACTGGCCACAACTCTATCAGGATGGACTGATCGATGGGGCCGAGTGGAAGAAGAATAGGTTTAGGTGGCTTTAAGGCCATGAGCTTAAGCAATCGGCGGTTTGCCGTGCTTGATGAACAGATCGTTTAAAGCCTGGCGCAAAAGTTCCTGTTTGGTCAGGCCCAGTTCGGCGGCCAGCACCCCAAACTGCCGATAGGCGGCCTGATCGAACATTCCGCTGATCAAATGCTTGCCCCGCTTAGGGACCCTAATCTCTGCCGTGGGTGGAACCACCGTTTCGACAGGGGAAGTTCGAAACAACGATCCTGGTTTTTTTGCTGCCATTTCTGTCTCCACGAGTTCATGCAGTCGTGTAATCATGTAATCATTATAGCATAATCTCATGATGCCATAATCCAACGGTAGAGGGCCCGGATTTCCTCGGCGGCTTTGCCGTGGGGTTCGAACTCCTCTACGCTTCGGCCATCGTTGACGGCATACGCATAGGCCGCTCGCTGGGCTAGCCGCACCGGCACCACCTTGGCCAGCGCCGAAAGGCCTTTGGCAGCCTCTTCAACTTGCGCCCCCCTGGGCGGTACTGCATTGAGCACGATGGCGGCTCGGTCGATTGTCCCAGAGAGCCTCAAAAGGCCAAGGGTAGTGCCGATGGCCGCCACGTCGAACGCCGCCGGCCGGCAGGGAATCAGCACTTGATCGGCGAGACCGGCAGCTACCAGGGCACCGCGTTCGGAGTGCGGAGCGGTATCGATCAGCACAACGTTTGCCCCGTTTTTTCTTGCTTGATCGAGCAGGCTAGAAAGTTGCTCCGGCGTGGCCCGGATAACTTCTGGGGTATCGGCTTGACGGCGGTGATACCACTCAAGTGCCGAGGCCTGCGGATCCACATCGATAATGGCGGCGCGATGGCCAGCTAGCTCAGCGCATACTGCCAAGTGAACCGCAATGGTCGTCTTTCCTGCTCCCCCTTTTTGGCTCACCATCGCGATGGTCTTCATGCCCCCATATCCCCATGTTTTTATATTCTCATGATTTTATGATCGCATCGCATCATAGCGCAAATTTGCTTTCTTCTTCCGTTAGATTTTCCTGTTCTGATTCTTAATCCTGAATAAGCCTCCCCACTTATAGGTTAAACGCCCGACATTTATTTGTCGGACTTGGATGGCTTGCTTGAGAGGGAAAGGTCGAGATGGATTGGTAGGCGGGAAAAACGATGCCCCTCTCGCTTTAGCAGAGGCTTACAGAGGCGCAAAACACGGAAGGAAGTAATATCCCATACCCCCCAGGACAAAAATCGCCTCCTGAGGCTTCCTGGAGCCTTGGAAAGGGATGAAGGCGGATGAGTAGCCGCTATGAGGGAGCTGCTTTGAGAGCCTTAGCTGCAGCAAAAAACTCCTTGGCTGCCTCGCAGATGTGCCTTGGGCCGGATATTTGGCCAGAGGCAAGGGCCTTGTCTGATCGGCTCGGCGCTCTTTGCTTGGCGCACATCAGCATCTTGAGTTTAGCCAGCTGCTCTGCTACCTGCCGTTGTTGCTGTCTTTCTAGACGCTTTCGGGCCTTCTCTTGCTCAAATCGAAGCCAAGGTCCAAGCCCAAAGGCGGCAAACAGCCAAGGAGAGATTGAGCGGATCGCTCCCAGGCTGCGGTATTGGCCATCCTTGCCTTTTTCAACTATTGGTTGCACTTTGATGATGCCAGCGGCTTTAAGATCGCGCATCGCGCGCTCGGCCCGGCGTTGCCCTAAGCCGGAAATATCTGCTAGGAACCTCAAGGGCAGTCCTCTAAAGCTTCTGTGGGGAACACCTACCCGCAGGCTGACTAAATCCGCATGCAAGATCAAGCCACCCAGCAAAGCACAACACGCTTCCCGGCGTTCGGAGCGTTGCTGGCGATTCGATTCATTGGCAAGATCCAGAGACGGCAGGGTGGCCCTTGGTTGGTAGTAGTACTGTTCCAGCTTCCAAACTAATCTCAGGAGAATGCGCGGGCGATGCGCGTATCGCTCTGAGATTGCAAAAAACCTCGGGCTGGCCTTGTTGTGGCCACAGCGGTTGCCGGTTGGGTACACCTGTCCTTATTGTCGGTTTGGTGAGCTTTCTAATTACCCTAAAAACCCACTGGGATTCAGTGCTGATTGTCACAAAACTGAAATTTTCAGGAGTTGGCTAGAAGAAATCGAAATCGCCAAGCGCTTAAGTTATCCACAACTTTGGCCCGGGTTAAATATATAGGGTTAAAGGGTTAAAAAAGGGTTAATGGTCGCAAAAAGATAAATAAGTATTTGAGTTAGAAGATATTTTATGCAATGACCTGTGACCCAAAGTGCCCACTTTTTGGCAGTTTTGCGTGACCCAAAGTGCCCATTTTTTGGTTATCGTGACCCAAAGTGCCCACTTTTGGCGGTTATCGTGACCCAAAGTGCCCACCTTTCGAGGAAGAATTTCTTATTTTTAAGCAACTCGTGACCCAAAGTGCCCACCTTATTAGCCATTTTTGGTTAATTTTTGATCAAGAGACTGGTTACTTTTTGACCATCGTGACCCAAAGTGCCCACCTTTTGGCGGTTTTGCGTAAGTCAAAGTGCCCACCCTTTCGGCTATTGCTTGGTTAAGATAGAGCTATCTATTTTTCAATAGCCCATTACGGGGGGATCATGGATACGCTCGCGACCAAAATCGCCTCAAACAAGCCGCCTCAGCCGGAAGGCTTCTTAAATCCTCAACTGGACTTGTTTCAAAAATTTGTGGATGAGGGGAGTCGCAATCGGTTTTCCAACACCATCGAGCTGTGGGATGCCATACCGAAATACTCGGTTTCCAGGCAGCGCCAAAACCGCCTGCGCCAGGCTACTGGCGGGTTGGATCCGGTGACAATGGTTTTTCATCACCGCGGCCAACCGTACGTGATGACTTTGTACCCTGCCAAAGTCCAAACTCGGGATGGAAAATGGGTAGAGTACTTTCCGGCCGAGCAGGAGGAACTGGTGGAAGACGCCTTACGCAAGTTAGCAGCGGAGAGAGGGCAAGGATTTTACGATAACCACGGCCCAGGGGTGGTTTTTACCTCCAAACAGATCATCCATTTGCTGGACGGCTATGAGCACGGTATCCGCCACACCCCGTTGCTTTTTTCCTTGCACATTCTTCTGGGAACCCGGGTATTTATCAGCCGGGCCGGGGAGAAAAAATCCTTCTTTGCCTCAACCATCCTTACTGAACTTGGGGCGGTCTCGCGCGAGGACTGGCGCAAAGACCCTTCGGCCAAATGGTATGTGCGTTTCAACTCCCTAATTGAAGCCTGCATCCAAGCCAAAACCTACCGTCAGTTTGACTTTGCCAAGATGATGGCCCATTCCTCCCAGCTGGCCAGATGGCTTTACAAACGCATGGCCCACCTGTACCGGCAAGCTTCTCTGATTGATCCCTATCGAATCAGTTTGGTCTCTGTCAAGCGCGACAGTGGGCTTTTGAATGCTTCTTCGCTGCGCTTTGATGCCCGAAGCTTAGAGAAAGCTTTAGAGGAGATGAAGGAGC
>JAOAHI010000072.1 GCA_026415315.1 Methylohalobius sp. | reverse complement strand
GCCGTAGGCCCATCCCTAAGCGCTAGGTCTTACGATCCCCAGCTTTCCTCCGTAGAGTCCTATGCGGTATTAGCCTAAGTTTCCCTAGGTTATCCCCCACTTAAGGGTAGGTTCCTACGTATTACGCACCCGTCCGCCACTCGCCAGCATCGATGGTCACCCACCGACCTGCTGCCGTCCGACTTGCATGTGTTAAGCCTGCCGCCAGCGTTCAATCTGAGCCATGATCAAACTCTCCATCCTAAAACCTACAATCCTACCTCGCCCAGAGAACCCAACCAAAAGCCCACACGAATGATCCGACCCCACTGTCAAAGAACTCTCTCACCAAAAGAGAAGAACTATCTTACACCAAAAAATAAAAATGTCAAGGGGAAATTACTATGGTTCGAATTTATCTCCACCCTTTATTGAGCGCATTTATCGACAATCAGAAGCTAACCAGAGTTCCAACTTCGACCAACCCAAATCTAGGGCGAGCAATTTGACAAGCTTTTGACCTTATAGCTTAATTTTATTAATTTTCCAAGCCAAAGGCCGCGTATGCAAGCGCCCGACAACCTTTTAGCTGACTGGCAGGATAAGGCCCTCTGCCTGCAGGCCGAGATTAAAAAAGTCATATTGGGCCTTGACGAGTCGATCGAAAAGCTCATCATCGCTCTCTTTGCTCGTGGTCACGTCCTGCTGGAGGGAAATGTGGGAGTAGGAAAAACTACTCTTCTAAGAGCAGTGGCTAGAACCTTAGGCGGTGCCTATGAGCGCATCGAGGGCACTATTGATCTCATGCCCAATGATCTTATCTACCATACCTACATCGACGAGACCGGTAAACCTCGGGTCGACCCAGGCCCGTTGCTGAAACACGGAGAGCAGCTCTCGGTGTTTTTTTTCAACGAAGTCAACCGCGCAAGACCTCAAGTCCATTCTCTGCTCTTACGTGTGATGGCCGAGCGCAGCGTCTCAGCGTTTAGCCTAGAACACCGCTTTCCCTACCTATATGTATTTGCCGACCGCAACCGAGTTGAGAAAGAGGAAACCTTTGAAATTCCCTCCGCCGCCCGCGATCGTTTTCTCATGGAGCTACACGTCGCGATACCCGACGATCTCACAGTCAAGACGGGTCTCATCTTTGACCCCCGCTTTCACAATGCAGACTCTTTGATCAACACGCTCAAAGAGGAGGTGGTCCCCTATCGCAGCATTGAAACCATTGCTCACCTAATTCAAGAGTATGTCAAAGCCACCCCAACTCTTAAGCGCTATGCTCTAGACTTGTGGCAAGCGACTCATACGCCTCAAGACTTTGACATAC
The DNA here is from genome assembly GCA_026415315.1 of Methylohalobius sp. Taxonomy (GTDB): domain Bacteria; phylum Pseudomonadota; class Gammaproteobacteria; order Methylococcales; family Methylothermaceae; genus Methylohalobius. The sequence goes on along the minus strand of JAOAHI010000072.1, from coordinate 4,545 downwards.
GCTTAGACGGAGTAAATACTCAAGAACTTATCGCTGCCGGCGCCAGCACTCGCGGCATGAGCATGCTCGTGCGCGCCGCACGGGTCAGGGCCTGGCTCAAAGGCCGCGACTATCTGGTACCAGAGGACCTTCAGCATTTATTCCACGAAGTAATAGGACACCGGATTTTCCTCACTCCAATCTACGAACTACAACGAGAGAGACTGGTCAGAGAATTGACCCGCGCTATTCTCAATCGGGTCTGTGCCCCGTAGTTTTATGGAGGAATTTCATTACCGCATTCCCTGGCGTTCTCGCAACGTTCATCCAGGTCATCATCGGAGCCAAATCCAGGGCGTAGGCTTAGAATTTCGCGGTCATGCCACACTGATCGATTATCCCGATCCCCGCAAATTGGACATCCATGCCAGCTTACACGATCCTTTTGGCCAGCACAAAGTAAAGCTATTCTCCCAAACGAGCTTGATCCCGATTTTGGTTGTTGCGGACTTGTCCGCCTCCATGGGTCTTGGTACTAAACCAAAGCTTTTATCCCGGCTGGCCGCAGCGATTGCTTACTCTGCCTACCGAACTGGCGATTTGTTTGGGTTTCTCGGCGTCAACGACCGAATCGTTCTGCAATATCCTCTGCGCTTCTCCAAATGCCTAGCGCTAGAGCTCAAACACCGCTTGGAAAAGGGTCCCTTTCAGGGGAAACATCTGGGCATGCTCCGCGTCGGACCTTACCTAGGCAGGCAAAGAGCGCTGCTTTTTCTGATTTCAGACTTTCACTTTGCTTTGACTGAGGTAGAGGCCCTGCTTACCCGTCTAAAGCCTCACGACGTCGTGCCAGTAGCTTTATGGATGTCTCGGGAATGGCAAGCTCCGGCACGCTGGGGTTGGGCAAAGTTGTACGATCCCGAAACTGGCCATCGCCGATTTTTATGGCTTAGCCCCTCCAGCCAGGCAAAGCTGGCCTGCGCTTTCTGCAACCGCCGCGAGCAGTTAATTGCCCTGTGCCGTCGCTATGGCCGACCTCCTTTTTTCATCGAGGACGAGTTTTATCCGGAAAAGCTGACCCAATATTTTTTGGAAACATGCGCCTGATCCTCCTGCCGCTGTTATTCCTCGCTCGCCTTAGCACAGCTGCATCGCCGGTAACGGTTGAATTTAACCCTCCACCACCGTTTGGGTACGGAGTCGGGTCGCTCATTCGTCATCAGGCTGAGATCTTCGTCGCTTCCCCAAGATGGCTAGACACGGCCCAATTACCAACTTTAGGGCCTGTCAACGATTGGCTGGAAATCCGCGCTTTCAAGCATGAAGCGCATCCTGAGAACGGCGGGATCCGCCACCACATCCAAATCGATTATCAGATTTTCCCGTCCCTGGCGCAGGCTACTATTTTAGAAATTCCGCCTTTATCTTTAACCGCCCTTGCTCCCGATGGGACGCAGCAGGCGTTCGCCTTGCCAGCGTGGTCGTTCACCGCCACTCCGCTGATACCCCCTCAATGGAGTGACGCGCAAGTAAAAATCCGCCCCTTGTGGCGGCCTAAAGAGATTGATCTCACACTGCATTGGCACAGGCTGATCGAGATAAGCATGGCCTTGCTGCTTACAGCATTAGCTTTGTTCTGGCGTCGTGGGTATTTTCGCCAACGCAAGCTTCCTTTCGCTCGGAGTTTACCGGTGATCCGCCACGCAGCTGAGAGAGGCGAGGCAGAAGCTGCCCTGCGCGCCTTCCATCAGGCCTTAAACGAGACCGCAGGGCAAGCGCTGTTTGCCCCGCAATTGGCTGATTTTCTTAACCGCAGGCCAGAATTCCTTCCCATTCAACAAGACCTGCAAAAATTTTTCAGCCAATCTCAGCACTTCTTTTACAACCCGCAACCTACTGCTCCACAATGGCTGGCTAAGCTTGAGAGGCTGTGCCGAGCCTGTGCCAGGGCTGAGAGACGATGCCGGAAATAGGTTTTGCCCACCCTCTGTGGCTGTTTCTTTTACCTTTGGCTACGCTCCCCTATCTGCCTTTTGCCCGACGGCAGCTGCCCTATCCAGCTCTAGCTGTGCTGACAGGAATTGCCTCAACTACTTGGCCAGAGAAATTGCACAAAGCCTGCTCGTGCGCCTTCTTAAGCTGCTTGATCGTATCCGCGTCTTGCCCTTTCGTAAAGGAACAAAAAGTGGCGCGTTTGGGCCAAGGAGCGCATATCGTTTTAACTATCGACCATTCAAGCAGCATGAACGAAAATTTTTCTGGGCGTTATTTCGGTGGTTCAGCCCACGAAACCAAAAGCGCCGCTGCGCGTAGGCTGTTGATTGAGTTCATTCGCAGGCGTCCGAAGGATTTGTTTGGAGTGGTGGCGTTTAGCACCGCCCCACGCCAGGTTCTGCCTCTAACCGCCGATAAGGAGGCCATCATCGCTGCTGTCGGCGCCTTAGGAATGCGCGGCCGGGGGCTGACCAACATCGCCCCCGGGCTGGCCATGGCGCTCGAGACCTTTCGCGGACAACCCCTGACCGGCTCCCGGGTAATTCTGCTTGTTTCCGACGGAGGAGCACGCATCGACCCAGACGTCCAGGACCGCTTACGCCAGGATTTTCAAGATTTGGCGGTGAACTTATACTGGGTTTACCTGCGCAACCCAAGCGGAGTCAGCGTCCTGAACCCACCTAAGCGCAGGCTTTCAGAAACTTCCGCTCCTGAAATCTTCTTACACCAGTATTTCCAAACCTTGGGAGTCCCTTATCGCGTATTTGAGGCCGAAAACCCACAAAGCCTAGCGCAAGCGATCGCGACTGTGGAGACCCTGGAAAACCGCCCTCTCCCTTACTTTGAAACTCTGCCTCGGCGAGACCTCTCGCCTTACGGTTTTGGACTGGCGTTGATTTTGGGAGTGCCGCTTTTGAGTTGGGCCGCATTGGAGATCGAGCGATGGCTCGCCTAGTTAGTTTTAACGCCCTACTTGTCGCGCTCGGGTTAACTTTAAGTGGAGCGATGATCTGGGAAGGTGTGCAAGCGTACCGAGCCATTCGTCATAACCAGGCTTTGGCTACCATAGATCGCCTCCAGCCTCAAGAAGACACTGCACCCGAGCTGCTGGCCGCCAAAGCAAACCGCCACGCTCAAGAAGGCAAATGGGAACTGGCCACCCGCTGCTACGTTCAAGCCCTATCCCGAGCAGAAGGCCAGCTTAAACAAAAATTGCATTACAACCTTGGTACCTTGTATTTACGCGAAGCGGCCAAGTTATGGAACCAGCAAGGGGTGTGGGCTTACTCACATGTGGTCACCTTGCTGGGATTAGCGCGCGAGCATTTACGCGAGTCTGTGCGGCTTGATCCCGACGATTTGGAAGCCCGTTACAATTTGGAATATGCCTTACGCATTACCCCACCGCCACGCGAACGCGAACCAGCTAAATGGCAGGGGACCAAATCCAGCGTGTTTTCGATCATGCCTGGATCGCCTCAGGGAGGGCCATGAAAAAGCTGCGGCTAGGGCTTTGGGTAGTGACCCTAGGGTTTGTGACCGCTGCTCTTTTTCATCCTACCTGGGTCCTGCTGCAACCTGTCTACCGCTACTTGATGGTAGTCGACATCACCCAGAGCATGCATGCGCGCGACTATCACTTGCTAGGACTGCCATCGGAGCGGCTTGCTTTTGCCAAAGCCGCTTTGGAACAGGCTATCTTGAACTTGCCGTGCGGCTCGCAGATCGGTTTGGGCATCTTTACCCATAAGGACACCGAACTTTTGCTTGAGCCTCTAGAAGTGTGCCAACACGCTCCCTCTCTGCGCACGGCTTTACGCAACATCGACTGGCGTAGCGCCTGGGCAGCCGATAGCTTCATTGCTTACGGCCTATTCGATGCCTTGCGTGCTGCTGAAGGCCTCCAAGCCGACCTGGTTTTTCTCACCGACGGCGATCAGTTTCCCAAGACTCCTTCTGACCCCGGTTTTTTTGGACGCCCCGCCCGAGGATGGTTAGTCGGAGTGGGAGGGATGCGTCCAGTGCCGATCCCCAAACTGGACTTTGAAGGTCGCCTGCTGGGTTACTGGCAGATCACCGATTTGTCACGCGACCGCGACTTGCTGCCACGGAGAGCCGAACTCCTTCTCTCTCGGCTTGACGAGACTCATTTGCGCCAGCTGGCCAATATTACCGGTCTTGAGTACTTCCAGTTAATGACTCCGCAGCAACTCGTCCAAAACTTGCGGCGACCTGATTTAGCTAAAACGCTACCAACAGAAGTCGATCTTCGCCCCTGGCTAGGGGCCTTAGCGTTTTTTGCGGCGCTTGCAGCCATGCTGATTTGACGCATGCTTGGGGTACCACCATACTCGTATTAGTGATTGTGACAGATTTATGCGCATCTATTTGATCGCCGCCGGTAACCGCATGCCTTCCTGGGTCCAGGAGGGGTTTGCCGAATACGCCCAACGCCTGCCAAAGGAGTGGGCCGTATGCCTGAAAGAAATCCCCTTAAAGCGCATCCACGGCAGGGACCTTCCCCGTCAGATCCATGCCGAAGGCGTGAAGATAAATGCAGCGATTCCCGAC
>JAOAHI010000071.1 GCA_026415315.1 Methylohalobius sp. | reverse complement strand
CGTCCGGCTCTCCCCCTTGGTCGTTGCTCGCCCACTCGAATATCCCGATGCCGGCGGTGCAGTGGCGAACGGCCGCGTCCATATCTAGCCATTGAGGCTGCATCTGTTTGCCGGCTACGATCACGTTGATTTGGTTGCGGCTGCGCAAAGCCAGGTCGGTGATATACAAAAGGCTGTTGGCATCGGGCGGAAAATAGACCCGAATGTGGGCCGATTTCTTGTTGACCACGATGTCGATAAAGCCCGGATCTTGGTGGGTGAAGCCGTTGTGGTCCTGCCGCCACACATGGGAAGTCAAAAGGTAGTTGAGCGAGGCGATGGGCCGCCGCCAGGGAATCGGGCTGGCCGCCTGCAGCCACTTGGCGTGTTGGTTGAACATGGAATCGACGATGTGAATGAAGGCCTCGTACGAAGCAAACAGACCGTGGCGGCCAGTGAGCAGATACCCTTCCAACCAGCCTTGGCAGGTATGTTCAGACAGGATCTCCATCACCCGGCCGTCGGGCGCCAGGTGCTCGTCGCTGGCGAAGCGCTCTGCCAGCCAAGCCCGGTCGGTGACTTCAAACACGGCTTCCAAGCGATTGGAGGAAATCTCATCCGGCCCCATCAGGCGAAAGTGGCGCAGGTCTTGATTCAGAGCAATCGCATCGCGCAGAAACTTCCCCATCACCCGCGTCGCCTCAGCTTGAACCGCCCCGGGTTTAGGGACCGCGACCGCATAGGCCTCAAATTCCGGCAGGCGCAGGTCTTTAAGCAATAAGCCGCCGTTGGCATGGGGATTGGCCCCCATGCGCCGATCCCCCGTGGGGGCTAACGCTCGAAGCTCGGGGCGTAAAGCGCCACGCTCGTCAAACAGCTCCTCGGGGCGATAACTCTTCAACCACGCCTCAAGCTGGGCAATGCGCTCGGGGTGCTGGTGGAGATCGGAGAGCGGCACTTGATGCGAACGCCAACTGTTTTCTACCGGCTGGCCATCGATGGCCTTGGGGCCGGTCCAGCCTTTAGGAGTCCTAAGAACGATCATCGGCCAATGAGGCCGCGCGCTCTGGCCGCCCACCCTCGCTCGCTGTTGGATGGCGAAAATATCCAACAGCGCCTCCTCCAACGCGGCGGCAAAGGCCTGGTGCACCAGGGGCGGGTCTTCGCCTTCAACGAACAGGGGACGCCAACCGTAGCCCTCCATGAGCTTTTTTAGCTCTTCGCTGGGGATCCTCGCCAACACCGTGGGGTTAGCAATCTTGTAGCCGTTCAGATGCAAAATCGGCAGCACCGCCCCATCGGTTTTGGGATTTAAAAACTTGTTGCTGTGCCAAGCGCAGGCCAGCGGGCCGGTTTCGGCTTCACCGTCGCCGACCACGCAGCAGACCAGAAGATCGGGACTGTCGAAAGCCGCGCCAAACGCGTGTGACAAAGCGTACCCCAGCTCCCCGCCCTCGTGGATAGAGCCGGGAACGTTAGGCGCGCAGTGGCTTGGCACGCCGCCGGGAAAAGAAAACTGGCGGAACAGCTTTTTCAGGCCCTCGCCGTCCTGGGTCACAGCCGGATAAAACTCGCTGTAAGTGCCTTCCAGATATACGTTGGCTAACACTGCAGGCGCTCCGTGGCCCGGGCCACAGACAAAAATAGCGTTGAGGTCGTGGCGGCGAATGGCCCGGTTCATGTGCGCATAGATCAAGTTCAGGCCCGGGCAAGTGCCCCAGTGACCCAAAAGGCGCGGTTTGACGTGCTCAGGTTGAAGCGGCTCCCTAAGCAACGGGTTGTCGAGCAGGTAGATTTGCCCGACCGAGAGGTAATTGGCCGCCCGCCAATAAGCGAGGATCTGCTCGAGCTCTTGCAGGGAGAGGGGCTGGGAATCCGTCATGGCGACACCTCCAGTAAAGTCAAGACGTTTTCGGCGATCTCTCGCTCCTCGTCGGTAGCGATCACCAAAATCTGGATGCTAGCACCTGGCGATTGAATTTCCATGACCGCGCGCCCTATCTGGCGGTTTTTGTTCGGATCGATGGCGATCCCTAAAGGCTCCAAACCCCAAACGCACAGTTCCCGCACCTTGGGGTCGTTTTCGCCTATGCCACCGGTAAAGACAATGGCATCCGCTCCCCCCAATACGGCCCAATACGCCCCTAGGTATTTTTTGACCCGGTAGCAAAAAACTTCCAAAGCTAGCTGGGCATCCTCATCGCCCTGGGCGATGGCGGCGTGGATCTGGCGCAAGTCGCTTAGACCGCAAAGTCCCTTTAAACCCGAGGCGAAATTCAGCGCCCGCTCTAGCTCTTGGATGGATAAGCGATGCTGCGTAAGGAGATGGAGCACCATCCCAGCGTCCACATCGCCTGGCCGGGTGCCCATCACCAGCCCCTCCATGGGCGTCAGCCCCATCGAGGTATCCACGCTCTGCCCATAAGCGATGGCGCAGGCCGAAGCCCCATTGCCCAGATGCAGGCTGATCAACTTTAGCGCGTTTAACGGCTTGCCTAAAAATTCAGCTGCCCGTTTGGCCACATAAGCATGCGAGAGGCCGTGGAAACCGAACCGGCGCAGGCCAAGCTGCTGGTACCACTCTCTAGGAACGGCGTAGCGAAACGCGCGCGGCGGCAGCGTCTGGTGAAAGGCGGTATCGAATACCGCCACCTGCGGCGCCTGCGGCCAAAGCCTCTGCGCCAGGCGGATGCCCTCCAAGTTGGGGGGATTGTGCAAGGGCGCTAACGGCACGGTAGCCTCGATGTCGGCCAGCACCCTTTCGTCAATTACGACCGGCGCCGTGAACTTGGCCCCGCCGTGGACCACGCGGTGGCCGATGGCCTGCGGTGTCGGCCACCCTTCCTGCTGCAAAGCGTGCGCGACTACTTCTAGAGCCTGGCGGTGATCTTCGGCTTGGCAAGGGACAACGCGCCCATTAACGAGTAAGCGCGCACCGGGATTTCCAATCGCCTCCACCTCCCCGCGCAGCCGGCAAACCAAAGGCGGGGCCTCAAACCCAGCGAACTTGATCGAGGAACTGCCGCAGTTCAGAACTAGAAGGTTCAAAGCGCCGGCCTTAAAGCTTTTCTTCCACAATCCTGGCGCCGATTTGCTTGAGCGTCTCCCGCACTTTTTGCTCCAAGGTGGTCGGTTGGATCCCACCGGGACTGCGGGCATCCACCGTGATTTCCACGCACAGCTCGGCGCCGTCTTGCCGCAAGGGGCCCACTACGCCGCGTATGAAATCCGACAGCTTGTCCCAGGGAACCGTCGTTCGCAAGCGGTAGGCATGGATGGCCGAAGGCGCACCCTGGCCGGACAGCACTTGTGGCTCCGCAATCGTGCGCCCGACAGAAGGCGGCGATGGGATCGTCGGCGGTTCAGAAGGTGGTGCAGGCAATGCTGCCTCGCGTACCACCACGCCCCCTTCGAGCCTAGACGGGGCCACTGTGTCCTTAAACAGCAAGCGATCGCCGACTCGGACTCCAAAAATCCCCTCTTCCACTCCACGGGCGATGGCCTCCAGCAGCACCTGCCGGCTCTCTAGCATGGGAAAATGGGGATAGCGCAAAAACGCCTGGAAAATCTCGTCGATGGGCTTTTCTTTTTCCTCGGCGCGCAACGCCTTGTCCAAGACGTAGCGCGGCGAGATCTTGGCCAGCAACCGATCCTCGCTGCGCAGGTACGCGACCACCCGCGCCGCCAGCGACGGCTTTCCTCCTACCGTGGGCAGTCCCAAGTCCAGCCAGATCAACCCGTGCCCGTTCTCCGCCTTGGCCAGATGGCGGTAGGCCGAAAGCAAGCGGTGGGTGATGCCGTCCTCGGCGTCTTTGAGCTTGCTCTCCAGGCTTTTTCGGTTTTCCTCCGCAAGCTGCCGCATCAGCGCTCTATCGTCGCGGATAGCGCGGAACGCCAAAGAGCGTTTGATTAGCTGGCGCGCCGCAGCCACCTCCCCCGCGTCAACCGCCAGGACCAGCAAGGCGTTGCGGTGGGTGCGAAAACTCTGGCCACAGCGATCCAACAGCTCACGCGCCAAGGTGTCAGTGGCGGATGACGAGCGGCTGTACTCCGGCGCCAGAATGGCGAGCTTCAGCTCGCGCGTATCGGGCACATCCTGCGCGTCCTTAGGCCACAACACCGCCTTCAGTTCAGTGCCGGCCAGCCTCTCCAAGCGCGCGCGGAACTCAGCCTCGATCTGCTCCGGCCTGACGGCTTCCTCTCTCTCTACGATCACGCGGTTGAGGTTGGGCTGGCTGGAAAACCAGAAATTGCCGTTTTCAACGTGCAGGTACCACAGCTCCTCCTCTAATCGACGCAGGGCATCGCCCACCACCGCCGACGGCAGCCCCGGCTGCAAGAGCGCCAGGCGCAGCCGCTGAATCCCAATCCCGCGCTTTTCGCTGCCGCTGAACGAGGCAAAGAAAATCGCTCGCGCCAAGCCCCTGGCCACGCCAAAGCGGCTGTACTCAGAGCCCAGCTCGCGGTCGATGCGTTCGGCTTTGGCGTTGCCCCCAGCGACGTCGGAGGCGATCACTCCCTGGTACTCGTTGCCGATGTGGCGCAACAGCTCTCCGCGCACAGCCGGGTTGGCCACGTTGATGTGGGCCGGCAGGATCAAAGGTGCCGCGTCCTGGGCCTGATACAGCTCGCTGACCACGTTAGCCAACAGGCGCAGCACCCCGCGCGTGCGCTGAAAGTCGGGAAACGTGCTCCAGCGCTCCAGCAGCACGTCGATGAGTTCGGGATGAAAGGGATAGGCTTTGCGCATCCGGTCGCGGTAGGCTACCTCGCGCACCTCTTTGGGGACATCATCGCCCAGCCGCTGATACATCTCAAAGAACGCCTCCGCCGTCCGGCGCGCTTCCTGCAGATCGCCTACATCCTCAAACAAGCGCCGGCGGATGACCTCGTAAATCTCCTCGCCTTCCACCGGCGTTTTGATGGTCTCGATGCGTTTGAACACCTGCTGCAGCTCGTGCAGCGCCCGCTCGCCGTCTTCCCCGTAAGGGGCGCTGGCCGGCAAGGTCACCACCAACACGCACCGAGACAGCACTTTGACCGTTTCGGTCAGCTCTTGATAGAAGGCCACCACCTGATCGCGGAAATCCTTAGCCTTGACCGCGTATTCGGCGATCTCGTCCATGAGAATCAGCACCGGTTGCGCCTGCAGCAGCTCGTGGAGCAACTCTTTGCCTGGCGCGCGGCGCTTTTGGTCGTGCGCCGCAAGAAGATCGTATCGGCCCAACTGGTCGGCTAACTCGCCCCAGGGGGTTTTGCCGTGCAAGGCATCGGCGGCGGTGCCGACAAACGACACCACTGCCGCCTGCGGCACGGCGGGCAGCCCGGCGCGATCGAGGATTTCGGCCACCGCCGTCCCCAGCTCCCGTCCGTGGCGCAGGAGGTGATACAGCGCGATCAAGCTGTGGGTCTTGCCGCCGCCGAAGGGAGTCTGGATTTGGATCACCGCCTCGCCGCCGCCGGCGCCGGAAAGCCGGCCTAAGACGGTGGCCAACAGATTGACCAAGCCCTGCGTGGGATAGGTCTTGCGGAAAAAGGTGGCCGCATCGCGGTACTCCACAGGCCCGCGGCCAGCGACCACGTCCGAGAGGTCGGCGGCAAATACCGCCTCGTCCAACCGACCGCTGCGGATGTCCAGGTGGGGAGTGACAACTTGGGTCCAGGGCTTCATAAAATTATTTTCCTAGAACAAACTCTGCTGCCGTCCGAGGGAGGCATAACTTCTGCGCCCATACAACAACCCTTGCAGCACTTGTTTTTCCTTGTCGCCCTCGGGCAAAACCTCGCTCACCGCTTGCGCCACTTGCCAGAACACCTCGTTGTCGCCGTAAGTCTGCGTCAAATGCTCGGCCAGCGCCCTGGTCTGATTGCGCTCCCACAGCGTGCAGGCGCGATGCAGGGCATCCACCATCGTGTCGAAGCGCTCCTTTCGCTCAAAGCGGTGGTCTTTGGCGCTGTCTCTTATACACATCT
>JAOAHI010000070.1 GCA_026415315.1 Methylohalobius sp. | reverse complement strand
GAACAAGCCGATAGCGGTAGCGATTAGGGCCTCGGCGATACCTGGGGCAACCAGCGATAAAGTAGCCTGTTGGACGTTCTCTAAGGCCCGGAAGGAGTTCATGATGCCCCACACGGTGCCGAACAAGCCGATGTAAGGGCTAGTGGACCCCACAGTCGCCAAGAGCGGCAGCCGCTCGTCCAATTCTTCCAAGCTCCGATCGATCGTCACCCGCATGGTGCGCTCGGTGACCTGGGTGAGTAGATCCAAGGGCGCCTTGCGTTTGAACATCCGCACGAATTCCCGATAACCAGCGACGAACACCGCCTCCAACCCATCGGCTTCGGCCTGGAGCAGTTGTTTATACAGATCGGCCAAATCAATGCCGGACCAAAAACGCTCTTCAAACGCATCGGCTTGGGTTTCTACTTGTTTGAGCTCGCGCGCCTTTTGAAAAATCACAGTCCATGAGAAAACGGAAGCAGCCGCCAAGATCGCCATCACTCCCTGGACGATGAAGCTGGCGTTAGCAATCAAATCAAACAAGGACTTACTCATGCAAAACCTTCCTCAACGATTCAGGGATAGGGCGCGGCCGTAACGATACCGCATCCAAACACGCGATGCAGAACCACCCCTGGCACAACAGCGTTTCTCCTCGCAAAAAAATCTGTTGGAAAAAATCGAGACTCGCGTGCCGGCACGCACTCGGACTACAAGTTATAACTAACAAGTCGTTGAAACGGGCTGGTTTGATATATTCAACCCGCACTGATCTGACGGCGAAAATGATCCCTTCTTGGGCTTTAAGCTGGTCTTGTTCGAATCCTAACGCGCGCAGAAATTCCGTCCGCGCGCGCTCGAAGAATTTTAGGTAATTGGCGTAATAAACTACGCCGCCGGCATCGGTATCTTCGTAGTAAATCCGGACCGGCCAATCGAATCGAGACTTAGCGTCTCCCATGCTTTATCTATTTTCCACGTTTGGCTTCGGTTTGGCTACCCCTCACTGGGGCCAAACAGCTCCTCATTGAGGAGCTTGCCTGGCGGTTTGAGGCCAAAATGGAGGTAAGACTTTGGGGTCGCCATCCGCCCGCGCGGCGTTCTGAGCATAAACCCTTGCTGGATCAGATAAGGTTCCAGCACGTCCTCGATTGTGCCGCGCTCCTCACCTATGGCTGCCGCCAAGCTGTCCAACCCTACCGGTCCACCGCCGAACTTCTCGATCAGAGTCAAGAGCAACTGACGGTCAAGTTGGTCAAAACCGTTGAGATCGACTTTAAGCATCTCCAGAGCGCGAGCGGCTAGCTTCTTGCTCACGAAGCCATCGCCTTTGACCTGGGCGTAGTCGCGCACCCGCCTGAGCAGGCGGTTAGCGATCCTAGGAGTGCCGCGGGCGCGGCGGGCTATTTCCTCCGCTCCTTGTGGCTCGATCTCAAGCCCCAAGATTCGCGCCGAGCGAGTCACTATTTGGGCCAATTCAGCCACCGTGTAAAACTCTAAGCGGTGAACGATACCGAAGCGATCGCGCAAAGGCGAAGTCAAGAGGCCAGCGCGGGTAGTAGCCCCAACCAAAGTGAAAGGGGGTAAATCCAGCTTGATCGAGCGCGCCGCCGGACCCTCACCGATGATGATGTCGAGCTTAAAATCCTCCATCGCCGGATATAGGATCTCCTCCACCACCGGACTTAAACGATGGATTTCGTCGATGAACAACACATCACGGCGCTCCAAATTGGTCAGAAGAGCAGCTAAGTCGCCGGGTTTCTCCAGTGCCGGCCCCGACGTCTGGCGAAGACCCACCCCCATTTCTGCCGCGACGATGTGGGCCAAGGTGGTTTTACCCAGACCAGGCGGGCCAAAAATCAGCACATGGTCTAGGGCCTCACCGCGGGCGCGTGCGGCCTCAATAAAAATAGCAAGCTGCTCTTTCAGCGGCTCCTGGCCGATGTAGTCCGCCAAACGTCTAGGACGAATCGCTAGGTCTTGCGCTTCCTCTTCTTTGCTTTTAAGCGGCGTGACGATGCGTTCCTCTATCATGAGCTACCCGCCGCTTTTAGCGCTAAGCGGATCAAATCCTCCACCGCCGTCGCTTGAGCGCCTACCCGCTCGAGCAAGTGCTGAGCCTCATGAGGCTTATAGCCTAGAGCGACTAAAGCGTCGTGGGCCTCATTTACCGGATCTGGCCGCCTAGCCGAAGGCATATGCAAAGCCTCGGGCAGGCGGTCGCGCAGTTCGACGATCAAACGCTCGGCGGTTTTTTTTCCGATTCCCGGCAAACGCTGCAGGCTAGCCGCATCCCCGTGCTGTACACAGCGCTTAAAGTCTTCGGTGCTTAGGCCGGACAAAATCGCCAGCGCCAGCCGCGCCCCTACGCCGCTTACTCGGATTAAGGATCGAAATAGAGTGCGCTCAGCTTCCGTGGCAAACCCGAACAGGACGTGAGCGTCCTCGCGCACCATAAGATGGGTGTACAAAGTCACCTCGCGGCCTGTCTCAGGCAAACGATAGAATGTGGACATAGGGGCATCCACCTCGTACCCTACCCCACCCACCTCGACCAATAACCGGGGCGGCTGCCTAGCCACTAGGGTTCCGCGCAGGAAGCCAATCATGCGATCTTGTAATAGCGTTTCAGGGTCTGCTGGTAGTGCGCATGGCACACAGCTACCGCCAGCGCGTCGCTGGCGTCCAAAGGAAGCTCACCTTGGAAATTGAGCAGGATTTTGACCATGTGCTGGACCTGCTGCTTATCGGCCCCACCTTTCCCTACCACCGCCTGTTTGACCTGGCGGGTAGCGTATTCGTAAACTGGCAAGCTTTTAGCCAAACCCGCACAGATCGCAGCTCCCCGCGCCTGGCCTAGCTTCAAAGCCGAATCGGCATTTTTCTGCACAAACACTTGCTCGACTGCGATTGCCTCTGGCAAATACTGACTGACCACCTCCAGGATGCCGTCGTAGACGATTTTGAGTCGGGTCGGAAAATTCTCCGCCACGCTGCGCACACAGCCAGCCGCAACCAGACGCAGACCGGATGCATTGGCATCGACGACCCCAAAACCCGTAATGCGAGAGCCTGGGTCAATCCCTAAAATGCGCATGATTTCCTACGCAATCGCAGCCAACACAGCCTCGCTGATCTCGGCATTGGAATAGACCTGCTGAACGTCATCTAGGTCCTCCAGCCGCTCCAAAAGACGAATCATCTTTTCAGCATCCTCCGCGCCGAGCTTGACCGAGGTGCTCGCACGCATCGTGATCTCCGCCGATTCAGGTTCTAAGCCAGCTTCAATCAGGGCCTGCTTGACCTGCTCAAAGCTCTCCGGCGCCGTTAGCACCTCAACGCTTCCATCCTCGTGTGAGACTACGTCATCAGCACCGGCTTCTAGAGCCACTTCCATAATCCGATCTTCGTCGCTGCCCGAGGGAAAGTTGAGCACCCCCAGCTTGGCGAACAAATAGGCTACTGCGCCGGAAGTGGCCAGGTTACCGCCAGCTTTGGTGAACGCGTGGCGGACTTCAGCCACAGTGCGGTTGCGGTTGTCGGTCAGACAATCCACCATCACCGCTACCCCACCCGGACCATAGCCCTCGTAGCGTACCTCTTCGTAAAATTCCCCCTCCTGGGCGCCTGTCCCTTTGTTGATAGCACGCTGAATGGTGTCCTTGGGCATGTTTTGCGAGAGCGCCTTGTCGATGACGGCCCTAAGCCTAGGATTGGCGGACGGATCCCCCCCTCCCATTCTGGCCGCGACTGTGATCTCACGAATCAGCTTAGTGAAGATCTTACCGCGTTTAGCATCCTGGGCGCTTTTGCGATAACGGATGTTGGCCCATTTGCTGTGTCCTGCCATAGTTCTGTGCGCAATAAAACGGATAAAACCAATAGAACGGATAAAACATTATATCAAGCCCCAAGCTGCCTTGAGCGAGAACTTAGCGCTTGGCCACACAATAAAACACTCAGAGAAGCGAAGCAAGGCAGGTTCCCTGGTTCGGATGAGCCTTATTGGACAAGCAAACTCAGAAAGCCGAACAGGAAGATATGGGCGTTGACTTAAACCCCACCTCCAAAACAGCACCCATTCTACAGAAAATACGCGCCGGCCTAGCTGTCACCTCCCTGTCAAACCGAGCTGCGTTCCTCTTTTGCCTTCCTTACAGGCGTAATGGAGTAGAATGGGAGCAATGCAACTGAACTAGGTTTGATATGAGACGCTTTGCCCTCCTACTGCTTCTGATCAGCTTGCCGCTTCTAGCGGCTGATTTAAGTCGCGAGCAAGTCATTGCTTTGTTGCAGCTCGCTACCCCCGAGCGACCTGCCGACCTAAAGCGCAGAAACTTGCAGCGCGTCGATCTGTCTGGGCTGGACCTGCGCCACGCCGATCTTTGGGGTGCAGACCTACGGTATGCCAACTTAAGCCATACCAATCTAACCGGGCAAAACCTGGATTTGACCGTCATGCGCAAGACCAATTTGTCTTACGCCAACCTAGAGGGGGTAAGCATTTTTGGCGTAACCATGATCGAAGCCGATCTATCTTACGCCAATCTCAAACGCAGCCGGGTGATGGCCATCCTAGAGCGGGCCAAATTGACCGGAGCCGACCTTGAAGGTGCTTTCTGGGGGGCGGACATGAAAAACCAAAGCATGGGCTTGATGCGCGCTACCTGCAACAAGGCCGACTTTACCGGTGCCAATCTAAAAAACGCCGACTTCAACCGGGTGCTCTTACGCTTTGCGAAACTGAGCAATGCCAACCTAGAAGGGGCTAATTTCTATCTAGCCGATTTGTCCGGAGCTGATCTGTCCGGGGCTAATTTAAAAAACGCCGATTTACGCCAGGCCAAGCTGAACGAGGCTGACCTCACTGGCGCCGACCTAACTGGAGCCAAGCTGGACGGAGCGGAGGGGTTGTCTTCCGTCCGCGGTCTTGCACGGTAACTGAATTTTCACCAAACCCTGCCTTTTCTGTAACAACGTCTTGCCATGCTTCTCCACGGTCTAACCGCACTGTGGGGAAAACTATGCGCCTTTGCTATCGCACCGTCTGCCTGTCCGATATTCACCTCGGAACCAAAAGCTGCAAAGCCGAATACCTGGTCGATTTCCTCCGCCATCTCAGCTGCACTACTTTGTACTTAGTGGGCGACGTGATCGATCTCTGGCGCCTGAAACGCTCGGGATGGTACTGGCCGGCGATGCACAACGAGGTCGTCCGCCAACTTCTCACTCTAGCTCAAAGTGGCACTAGAGTGGTCTATATCCCTGGCAATCATGATGAGCTGCTGCGCGATTATGCAGGCACCCAGTTCAATGGCATAGAAGTCCTTCCCCGCTGTTTCCACCTCTGCGCTGACGGTCGGCAGGTGCTCATCCTGCACGGCGATGAGTTCGACGCCGTAGTCTGCGCCAACCCTTGGCTGAGCGCCCTAGGTAGCCTAAGCTATGACGCTCTTTTGGGACTAAATCACCTCATCAATTCAGGCCGGAGACGGTTGGGCTTGCCCTACTGGTCGCTGGCCAGCTACCTCAAATCCAAACTTAAAAACGTAGGAGACTATATTGCCGCCTTTGAGCAAGCTATCCTCCACAGCGCTCACCGCCATAAAGTCGATGGCATCATCTGCGGTCACATTCACCATCCCGCTCTACGCCAGGAGAGTGGCGTGTTATACGGCAATTGCGGCGATTGGGTGGAACATTGCACCGCTCTCGTGGAAGACCATCAAGGCCAGTGGTCGATGCTGGCTTGGATAACAGACAGCGTCAGGTTGCTTGGAGGCATTCAGGCGACAGAGCCCATCCCAACTTCTACGGTGTGAGAAGTCATCGTCCACAGACAGATTTACAGCCTCCTCCTATCCCTAGCTTTTCAGTAGACCAGGCTATTGAATTAGCAATTTAACATCCCCCTTTGTCATCAAAATCCTACAGAAAAAAGGGCAAGGCGACGCCTTGCCCATACTTCCCTTTTTCATCAGGTCGATTTCTAGAGGTGGTATCGGACGATGAACCTGTAAAACCCAAGATTGTCTTAATCCCTTTTTCATCAGGTCGATTTCTAGAGATAGCTCGGCCGCTATGCGTGCGGACGAGAAACGGTCTTAATCCCTTTTTCATCAGGTCGATTTCTAGAGCTAGTCCTCGAGAGGGATCTCGAGGAACTTCTTAAGTCTTAATCCCTTTTTCATCAGGTCGATTTCTATAGAATAGATATGCTTTGGACTTTTCATTCACAACAGGAG
>JAOAHI010000006.1 GCA_026415315.1 Methylohalobius sp. | reverse complement strand
GAATAATGACTCTAGGCGACTCTTTGGGTGGAAACCTCTGATCGTTAAGGTCGAGCGTCTTGTTAGGCACCATAAACGCACTGCCCATCCTTGAAAACAAGCAGGGAGCCTGGCGGCAGATCATCCCATTTTTCGCCCGTCAACGGACGAGTCGCTATCACAAACCCTCTCTGATCCGGATGCTTTTCCTCAGCCAAATCAACTTTCCAATCCTCATCCAACAGCGATACTCTGTCAAATGGTGCAGCCCGCTCAGTCGTGCAGAGGCCGTTATAACCATCTCGATCTCGATAACAGTAGAGATGTTCACCCTCTGAAAAAAGAAGATTCATAGTGCCATATTGGTTGAACTCACGAAGAACGGTCTCGATGTTTTGAAAATCTGCAAATCCAATCCTTTCCTCGGACAATCGAGTGAGTAGCGCACAAAGAAGATATTCAGAATCAGTTTCACCTACCGGGCGAAACTTCAATGCAGTCCTTTCCATAATCAAAGTGCCGTTGTGAGCAAACGCTATCTCCCGAGACCGAAAAGTACGGACAAAGGGGTGGGTATTCTGAAGCGTATGGTTTCCACGGGTTGCATAACGTACATGGCCGATGAAGGTCTTGCTCATGAAAGATTCATAGTCACGAAGAAACGTAGCCAACTTGCTCTGAGGAGCTTTAATTGGTTCCTTAAATACCTGACAGGCTCCTCCATCAAATCTGGCTATTCCCCATCCGTGCGGGTTAAGTTCGCCGCGATGACGAAAACCTCTGAAAGAGAGCGAAAGTCGAACAGGTTGATTAAAATTTAGGCCAAGCAATTCACACATGATGTTCTATCATTCTCCTTGGTGTTTAACTGCCAGTTTGAGGGGTGTGACTTTTTCGCCACGTCCCTCTCGAAGCTGTCGTTAGGCGTGCTTATCGTTTACCTTGGGCGAACTCTCCAAGTATTGCCATTGTAATCCCTTAAGCGTCCATAACCGTCTTCGTCAATATAGCCGCGCAAGATATCCCCTGTATAAGGATTTCGCAGTCGTGTATATCCATTGTCCTCGATTTCTCCCATATACCTACGAGAATAATCATAATCGTATTGTGGCCGCATTCGAACTTCATCATCTGAACCTTCGATGATCCACCTTTCTCCAGCAAAAGCTGGGGCAGTAATCAGAATAATAATCGCAGCAGCAAAAAGCTCTCTCATGGTCGTTCTCCTTGATCCAAAGCTTAGACACTCTCCCCATGTGACTTAGGCATGGCCGTTTATTATCGCTATATCCAGCAAATATAGACGCTTTTTTATATTCGCCAGCTATAGTCGGTAAATCCCGGCTATCGGGTCCGCGAGGTCAAAAATACTATAACATCCGCACCGAGCAGGCGTATTTAGACTGGATCGAGCGCTTCATCCTGTTTCACGGCAAACGGTATCCTGAGAATATGGTAGTGCTGAGGTCAAGCAGTTTATGACGCATTTGGCCGTGGAGCGCAACGTGGCGGCTTCGACTCAGAATCAGGCGTTATCGGCCACTCTGTTTTTGTATAGGATGGTGTTGGGCATCGATTTGCCCTGGATCAATGACATACAGCGGGCATCGAGGTCGCAGTGGCTGCCGGTGGTGTTGACGATGGAAGAGGTGCGGCGGGTGCTGGTGCATCTGGACGGGCAATATGCCTTGATGGCGCGGCTGATGTAGGGTTTGGAGCTGTGGCCGATGGAGTGCATGCGGCTGCGGGTGAAGAATGTGGATTGCGGCTACTGTCTTCGCGTCAATCTCCGCGTGTGTGAGGGAAGTCCATTCCTGTTCGCTTTTTCCGTCTCTCCGTATCAGGCAGTTGGTTGACGGACAGACGATGGCGTAGAATAAATTATGCTCACCCGTCGCCAGTTTTTAGGTGTCAGCGCCGCCGGGGCTTTGGCCTCCGGCTGCCGGCCGGCGAATTTTCCAAGACTACTGGCCGAAAGGGAAGCCAGTATCTCCCGCTTTTCGCTTGCTGGAAAAGC
The DNA here is from genome assembly GCA_026415315.1 of Methylohalobius sp. Classification (GTDB taxonomy): domain Bacteria; phylum Pseudomonadota; class Gammaproteobacteria; order Methylococcales; family Methylothermaceae; genus Methylohalobius. Next base: position 91,122 of record JAOAHI010000006.1, on the reverse strand, counting down.
CAAACAAGCACACTGGAAAAACCTGTTGCTCGGCTATCCGATCAACATGAACGCTCCCCCGGAGGAGTTCTTCGCCTGGCGGGAGGAGCTACGCCGCGTGGGGATCGGGGGATTTGCTTACAACAACGTGGGCAACCCCTATAAGCCGAGTTCCATCGCCTTCAACACCCACGACTTCGAGCGCGAACTCATCGCCCGCTTCGGCCAGGTGTACGGTTTTCCGCCCGGTGACGTGTGGGGGTTTTTGTCCCACAGCGGCACCGACAGCAACATGCACGGCCTGTACATGGGCCGGACTTTGCTCAAAGGGCGCACTGGCATCCTACCCAGATGTTACTTCACTAAGGAAGCCCACTATTCGATCCAGATCCTGCGCGACCTATTGGGGCTAGAGACGGTATGGGTGGAAACTTTGCCAGATGCTTCGATGGACCCTGAAGATCTTAAGCGCAAGCTCGCCGAAAACGCCGATTGGCCGGCTTTGGTGGTGGCCACGGTCGGGACAACCTTCAAGGGCGGGATCGACCCCATTGATCGGATCCAAGAAGCCTTGCGGAGCGCGGGTATTCCTAGCTATTTACACCTGGATGCGGCGTTGTTCGGCGGGTATCTTCCCCATACTCCAAGAGCCTTTGAGGTGCTGCATTCGCCAAACGGAAAGCCAAAACGTTACGATTCTCTGGCAGTCTCCTGCCACAAGTTCTTTGGTTTCCACTCCCCAGCGGGCATCTTCCTGACCACGCGAAGTGATTTCGAGGAGTTCTTAGGATTTTATAGCCAGGTTCACAATCCTGAATATATCGGCCACGTGCCAGGGACCATCACCTGCTCGCGCGATGCGGTCAAGCCGGCTGAGTTTTTGTTTTTTTCTACGCCCCAGGCACAGGCTAGACAGGCTGAGGACACCCGCCGAATGCTTGCGCATACCGACTACTTATTTGCTCGGCTACAAAACGATTTTCCCCAGCTTGAACCTAAGCGCGCCGGCCTTGACTCTAATACAATTTATTTTCGCAAACCGGCAGATTGGATCGTATCTAAATATTTTTTAGCCGTGATGAGGCTGGACGGTCAGGAGTTCGCCCATGTGGTGGTGATGCCCCACGTTGATCTGAGTGTTTTGGGTGATTTTTTGACCGATCTCAAAAAGTCGTTAAAAAACGCCAACTAGAGTGGAGAAGCAATGAAGCCGACACGTATTGCAGTCACCGGAGCGGCTGGCAGGATCAGTTACTCCTTGCTGTTTCGAATCGCTGCGGGTGACCTGTTAGGGCCGGATCAACCAGTGATCCTTCAGCTTTTGGAGGTCGAGCCGATGCGAAAGGCCACAGAGGGAGTAGGGCTGGAGCTTAAAGATTGTGCGTTTCCGCTGCTACAGGATTTAATCTTCTCGTGCGACCCGGAAATAGCCTTTGCCGAAGCTGAGTTGGTGTTCCTAGTGGGCGCCCAGCCCAGGGGGCCGGGCATGGCGCGCAAGGATCTTCTCGAGGTTAACGCCGGCATCTTTGCAGCCCAGGGGCGGGCCTTGAACCAGGTGGCAGCGCGCGATGCCAAAATCTTAGTGGTGGGTAACCCGGTCAATACCAACGCCTTGATTGCGATCAGGAATGCCCCCGATCTTGACCCTAAGAACTTCGCTGCCATGACCCGTCTGGATCATAACCGAGCCGTAAGCCTGCTGGCTGAGAAGTGCCAAGTGCCAGTTGCCGAAGTCTCGCGAATCACCGTTTGGGGCAACCATTCGGCTACTCAATTTCCTGATTTGATCCATGCTCAAGTTAAAGGCCAGCCAGCTTTGGAGCAGGTAGGGTGGGATTGGTATGAGAAAGAGTTTATTCCCACGGTTCAGCGTCGCGGGGAGGCAATCATTGCTCTCTCTGGCAAGTCCAGTGCGGCCTCTGCTGCCCATGCGGCGCTTGAGCACATGCGCAGTTGGGTGTTTGGCACTCCGCCCGGGGACTGGGTCAGCATGGCCGTGATCAGCGACGGCAGCTACGGTATCACTGAGGGATTGGTTTACTCTTTTCCGGTCACGGTGACGAACGGCCAGTATCGGATCGTCGAGGATTTGGCCATCGATGAATTTTGCCGTCGCTACTTAGCCATGACGGAGCGTGAGCTTTTGGAAGAGAGGGAGGCGGTCAAGGACCTGCTATAATAAAAACTCGCAACCATTGGGGGAGTACCACGAGAGATGAACAACAAACTATGGGCAATCGTTCTAGGGTCAGCCGTGCTCTTGGGGCAAGCGTGGGGAGCCGGAAATCCGGATGCAGGCAAGGCCAAATTTTATACTTGTAGGGGCTGCCACGGTATTTCAGGCTATACAAACGCCTATCCGAACTACCACGTACCTAAGATCGGTGGCCAGTACGAGCCTTATCTGATCGGCGCTTTGCAGGCTTACAAAGAAGGAACGCGTACCCACGGCAGCATGCAAGGCAACGCCGGCGCTATGAGCGAGCAGGACATGGCTGATCTAGCTGCCTACCTGGTCAAATTCGAGAGTAAAACCCAAGAGGGACCGGTTACGGGGGATGTGGCCAGGGGCCAAGAGCTGGCAGCCAAGTGCGCCAGTTGCCACGGCACCGATGGCAACGCCCCAGCCCCCAATTTCCCGCGCTTGGCTGGGCAATACGAAAGTTATTTGGTGAAGGCCATCGAAGACTACCAGAGCGGCAAGCGGCAAAATCCGATTATGCAGTCTATGGTTCAGGGATTGACCGCTAAAGACATCCGGGATATCGCTGCTTACTATGCCAGCCAAGTGGGGCTAGGTATCATTGGGGGCGACTGACCGCGAGCGTCGGGCGAGGTGGAGGCGTCGACGCAGGAACAGCTCTGGGTCGACTGCCGTACGGTTGAGGTAGACGGTAAAATGCAGGTGCGGCCCAGTGGCTCGGCCGGTAGCGCCGACGTGGCCTAGCACCTGTCCGCGCTGGACGCTTTGGCCAGGGTTGACGGCGATGCGGTCAAGGTGAAAATACCCACTGATTAACCCCTGGCCGTGGTCTAAAAACACTGCGTTACCGGCGAAAAAGAAATTTCCAGTAGCTAGGACGGTGCCAGCAGCGGGTGCTCTGACCGGCGTGCCTTTGGGTGCGATGAGATCAAGCCCACCATGGGGACTACGGGGTTCGCCATTAAACAGACGGCGCAGCCCAAAAGGGCTGCCGATTTTGCCCGCTACTGGCAGGTGAAAATCGGTGTCTACCTGCGCGCGCTCGGTCCAGGTAGCCAAAATTTTTGCCAGCTGCCTGCGCTCGCACCTGATGCGGGCGAGATCCTCGAAGGACGGGGTTATATAGCGCCCCTTCTCTTTAGGTAGGCGTATGGACTGGAGCGGATATTTTTTAGGTGCTACCTCAAAGTTTAAGGTTTGGCTGCGATGGGCGCCCTGTATTTTTAGCTCGTGGTGGCCCGGACACGCTGTGAGCGGGAGGCCAACCAACGCGACCCAGCGCCCTTCGTTTTCGGTTACCAACACAGGCCCATCTGTCACAGTAGCTTTGGGTTTGGGGGGCGTTGCTTCCCCCAGGTCGAGCACGGCAATACCGCCTGGTACTGGAGAGTGAACGGGGAGAGGCTGGGCGTAGGCCAAGTGCAAAAAGCCCCATCCCAGAAGGAGCCCTAGGTACACGTTATTCATCGATCACTTTTTGGACTTGACACACCAACCGTCCTTTGGTCAGACGGGCTTGAATCTGCCTTCCGGCCTGAGTGTCTCGGGCCGAGGTGAGCACTTTACCGGTTTTGAGGTCGGTGACAATGGCATACCCCCTGGCCAGAGTAGCCAGTGGGCTGACCGCGTCTAAAGCGCGGACTAGTTCAGCCAAGCGCTGGCGTTGGGTGACCAGGCGCAGTTTTTGAGCCCCGCGGAGGCGAAGGATCAGGTGTTCAAGCTGAGCGGCAAACGCGGTCAAAGCCGTCCTGGGATGATGACGGATCAGTCTGGCCTGCTGCGCCGCAAGAAGCTGCCGGCGCGAGCGCAGCTGGACTTGCAGCGCTCGTTCGCTGCGCAGCTTGAGTTCGTCCAGGCGTTGTAGCCAAGCCGGCAGGCGTTTTTGAGGATGAGCCTGGTGCAGGCGCCTGCTTAACCATCTAAGCTGCTGGCGGTTATGCTGGAGGTGGCGCCGCATCCAGGCGAGCAGACGATTTTCCAGAGTTTTGAGGTGACGCCCTAGAGCCTCACCGTCCGGGCTGACCAGTTCCGCCGCTGCTGAAGGAGTGGGAGCGCGGTAGTCGGCGACAAAGTCGGCGATGGTGAAATCGATTTCATGACCGATTCCTGTAACGACCGGGATGGAACTTGCGTGGATGGCGCGGGCGACGATCTCCTCGTTAAACGCCCAGAGATCTTCTAGGCTGCCACCCCCACGTACGAGCAGCAGCACGTCGCATTCTTGGCGCCGGTTAGCAATCTCTAGGGCGCGGACGATCTCGTATTTGGCGGCCTCTCCTTGAACCTGGGACGGATAGACGATGATTTCTAAGCTGGGAAAGCGACGCTTAAGAACCGTAAGGACGTCACGGATAGCTGCGCCGGTGGGGGAGGTGATCAGGCCGATCCGCCCGGGCCATTTAGGTAAAGGACGTTTGCGCTCTGGAGCAAACAGTCCTTCGGCGGCCAGGCGCTGCTTTAAAGCCTCAAAGGCGAGGCGCAAAGTACCGTCGCCGGCCCGTTCCATGGTCTCGACTAGCAGTTGGTACTCACCGCGGGCCTCATACAGGCTGACTTGCGCTAAAACCAGGACGTTTAGGCCGTTGGTCGGAATAAAACCTAACCCTTGATTGTGCCGTCTAAACATCGCGCAGCGCACTTGGGCTTGTGGATCTTTAAGGGTAAAGTACCAATGGCCGGAGGAAGGGCAGGAGAGGTTGGAGATTTCACCTTCTACCCACAGCTTAGGGAAGCTGTCTTCCAGCAGCCATTTGGCCTCGCGGTTGAGACGGGAGACAGAGTACACCTCGCGTTCCAAAGGCGCCGTTAAGACGGTTGCCATTCGTTTTCAGCCCGTTTGAAACGGTGAATTTGCCGGCGTTGTTTTTTGTCCGGGCGCTTGGCTGGCGCCATAATTGCTTGCTGGAGTCGCCTGTGGGTAGCTTCCTCCTGGCGGCGAGCTAAACTTTGGGGGAGTTCTTGATACAAAAGGCTAGCCTCCTTGGCCGGTCGGCGCTGGGAACTTAACGCAGTGACGACGACTTCGAAGGTATACGGTTCTTTAGTGATCTCGACTTGGCTGCCTACTTGAATCTCTTTGCTCGGTTTGACTCGCTGGCCGTGGACGTGGACTTTGCCGCCATTGATCGCCGCCGCCGCTAGGGTGCGGGTCTTGAAAAAACGCGCGGCCCACAGCCATTTGTCTAAGCGCATCTTGGTTGGTGTCTCGCCCATGAATGGATACAGGTGCCTGTCCGCTAGGGGAGTGTAAGGATATCGTTTATCATAACGCTTATGATGGTCGTAACAAAAATAAGACTTGTCCGAAGGCAAGCGCAGAAGCGGTGGGCGTAAAAGCACTCAACGAGCCAGAGGAAGCTGAATGACCATAATGAAAAATCCTACCCCCCGCATCGGCTTTGTCAGCCTCGGTTGTCCCAAGGCGCTAGTAGACAGCGAGCGGATCTTAACGCGCCTGCGGGCTGAAGGCTATGCAATTGCTCCTAGTTATGAAGGAGCTGACTTGGTGGTGGTTAACACCTGCGGTTTCATCGAGGAAGCGGTAGCCGAGTCGCTAGAGGCCATCGACGAGGCGTTGGCCGAGAACGGCAAAGTGATCGTCACCGGCTGTTTGGGTGCACGGCCTGAGACCATTACCTCTCGTTTTCCGAGCGTGCTGGAGGTGACCGGCGCTCGCAACTACGAGGACGTAGTGGCAGCAGTTCACCGCCATCTGCCGCCGTTACACGATCCTCTCCTGAACCTGATACCGCCGGCAGGGATCAAGCTGACCCCGCGCCACTATGCTTATCTCAAGATTGCCGAAGGCTGCAACCACCGCTGTACCTTCTGTATTATTCCCTCCTTGCGCGGCCCGCTGGTAAGCCGACCGATCCGAGAAGTCCTGACCGAAGCCGAGCGGTTGGTCCAAGCTGGGGTCAAGGAGATTTTGGTCATCGCTCAGGATACCAGCGCCTATGGGGCCGACCTGCGCCATCGGGAGGAAGCCTGGCGCGGCATAAAGTGGCGCACGCACGTGACTGACTTGGCAAGAGGCTTGGGCGGGCTTGATGTGTGGGTCAGACTGCATTACGTCTATCCTTACCCGCACGTGGACGAACTCATCCCGCTGATGGCGGAAGGCAAAATCCTGCCGTATCTGGATGTGCCTCTACAGCACGCAAGTGCCAGGATTTTAAAGCTCATGAGGCGCCCGGCTAACGCCGACAATACTCTCGCGCGGATTCAAAGCTGGCGTGCAATCTGTCCCGATCTGGTTTTGCGCAGCACTTTTATTGTGGGCTTTCCAGGCGAGACCGAGGCCGAATTTGAAGAATTGTTGGAGTTTCTGCGCGATGCGCAGTTGGATCGAGTCGGCGCGTTCAAATACTCGCCGATCGAGGGCGCGGCCGCCAACGCCCTGCCTGACTCCGTCCCGGAAGAGGTCAAAGAGGAGCGGTTGGCCAGATTCATGGAGGTCCAAGCCGCAATCAGTGCGGCCAAGCTGAAACGGCGCATCGGTCGAATCGAAACCGTGCTCGTGGACAAGATCAACGAAGGCCAGGTCATTGCTCGCAGTTACGGCGACGCCCCAGAGATCGATGGAGTGGTTTACTTAGAGGAGGCCAGGGGAATATGCCCTGGCCAATTTGTTAACGTCAAAATTACCGGTGCCGACACCCACGATCTATGGGCCGTACCTGTCGATTAGCCTCTGGGTTTACCGCGCATCCTCGCGCCCAGCATGCCTGCTCCTAACAACAGGAATGTAGACGGTTCGGGAACCGACGCGGGATCTGGGTCCACCTGGATCCAATCGTTGGCGCAGGTCATGGTCCAATGGATATCGAACTTCTGACCGCGCAAAGTAGGATCAAATATCGCAAGAGGAATCGCCGCTTCGATAAGGTAGTGATTGTTACCGGAATAAACGCCGAGTTTAGGGATAGGGCTGCTGTTGTATTTAGCCTGTTGATAAACAAGAGAAGCACTGCCTATTTTTGTCCCCGACTTGACGGTGGTCGGATGGGCGCGTTTGTAAGGGGAATCTCCGCTAGGATCATGGACATTGGGAGCAGTCCATAGGCCATAGTTCCACGCAGTTGTCTGGAACACGTCTCCGGCCTGGCCTATGCCCCAGCTGTCGCCTAGTACCACAATCCCATACTCGAATGTTCCGTTTTGGCCGAAATCGATGGCGAGATCGCCGGCAGGCCAAGTGGTATTGTTGGGAGCCAGGCCAGTGACGACGGCGACGTACAGCATCCCAGCATCGATTTCGACGTAAATCGCCTCAGCGTCGTAACCCTGCCCGCCATAGCCGGGATCGAGATAAGCGCCGGCGCCACCGGTTTGATCTTCCACGGCGTAAAAAATACTGGACCGTTTCGGGAGCCAATCGTTGGCGTTACCGGTCGGCGGATTGAGCCAGTCGCTGAGGTCGCCGTCGACGACGATGGCTAAAGCGTAAGCTGTCTGGAACCACAAAAAACACGATAAAGCGATAGTGTACAATCGTCTCATTGAAGGCACTCCATTTGGGTTGTTGCGCGAAAGCGCCCTCTATCCCTTGGGAAAGATATAAGCATTTTTAATGCCAAGATTATAATATATTGATTTTCTTATTTTTTATTTCTAGATAGAAAAATGGGTGTAAAAAAAAATTGACAAGCTCAGGCAGGTCGTTTGAACCGATACAGCGCCGATATATCCTCTTCGCTCAAGCCTTGAGCGATCAGTTGTTCGTAATCGCCTAAAGTTTGCGCCGCAAGCTGCAAAGGCAGGGCGATTTGTTCAGCCATGGCCAGGCAAATCTTTAAGTCCTTATAGTGCAAGCCGAGCTTAAAACCGGGTTGAAACTGTCCTCGCACCATGGTGCGGCCACGCTTTTCCAAAAACCAGTTGCCTGCTGCACCTCGAGTCAACACCTCAATCACTTGGTCTAAGTCGAGGCCCAGTGCCTCAGCGAACGCTAAGGCCTCGCATACCGCCTGGTTGATACCGGCACACAAGACCTGGTTGACAGCCTTAGTCGCTTGGCCACTGCCGACCGGGCCGATGGGCACGATGGTGCTAGCCACCGCCTCGAGAGCGGGTTTGGCTTTGGCCAGGGCTTCTTGGCTGCCGCCGACCATGGCAACTAAGGTTCCAGCGCGGGCACCCTCTACTCCTCCTGAGACAGGGGCATCCAAAAACTCAGCGCCAACCTGTATAAGTTTTACCGCAGCTAGCTTTGCCGTCTGCGGGCTGACGGTGGAGTGGTCGATCACGACTGCGCCTGGCTGAATTCCAGGCAACAGTGCGTCTATAACTTCAAGCACGTCTGGATCGGCGGACACGCACAGGGCGATGATTTGACACTCTTTAGCCAGTTCCGACGGCGAAGCGGCGGCTTTGACTTTTAGTTCCTCGGCCAGAGAGTGTGCTTTGTTTGAGGTTCGATTCCAAACTACCTGGAGCAGCCCAGCTTTGGCCAGGTTGCGCGCCATCGCTGCACCCATGACCCCGAGCCCAATAAAACCCACCGAGCCCATTTTACTCCTCCAGGTAGGTATAACCATTGAGACCAGACACTAACTCGTTCTCAAACAGCTTGCGCTGGGCCGGATGCAGGTCGATCTGAGCCAGCTTTTTACGGAACGCACGCTGTAGGTTCTCGGGCATGATATGAACGTAACGCAGAAGGTCCGCCGCATGGTCACCGCGCGCTGGCATCGTCAGTTGCCAGCCTCCATGGCCGTCCAGTTCGACGTTGACCGAGTGAGTATCGCCGAACAGGTTGTGAATGTCGCCTAAGATTTCTTGGTAGGCTCCTAACATAAAGAAACCGATGAGATACCGCTCGCCCGGATGAATCTCGTGGAGCGGTAAAGTGGACTCGATGCTTTGGCGATCGACGTAAGATTTGAGACTGCCGTCGGAGTCGCAGGTCAAATCCATAATCCGCCCACGCCTCGTGGGGGGCTCGTGCAGCCGCTGGAGAGGCACGACAGGAAAAATCTGACCGATTGCCCATGCATCTGGCATTGACTGAAATACGGAGAAGTTACAGAACACTTTATCGGCCAAGCGATCGTTGAGTTCGTCCAAAAGTTCGCGGTGGGCACGCAGACGGATGTCCAGGCGCTGGCGTAGACGTTGGCAAATGATGGTGTTAAGACGCTCGGCTTCGGCCAGTTGGGCTAGGGACAATCGCCCCTGTACGTATAAGGCACGCGCTTCGCGTAAGTCAAACTGAGCATCGTGATAGGTGCTCAGCAACCCATCGTGCTCCAATCGCTCCAGCGCTCGGCGCAAATCCATCAGGATAGGATAGGCGTTTTCCTCTGCTGTAGGTGGCGGGAGATCGCTGATAGGTTGCTCCACTTCAATGATGTTTGTGACGAGCACCGCGTGATGGGCGGTTAGCGCGCGGCCAGACTCAGTGATGATCTCGGGGTGAGGAAGGTCGGCTTCCGCACACACCTCGGTAAGGGCGCGTACCAGGCTATGAGCGTACTCGTGCAGATTGTAATTGATCGAGGAGAAGCTGTTGGAGTGGGTACCTTCGTAATCTACCCCTAAACCACCGCCAGCATCAAAAATTGCAATCGGCGCGCCCAGGCGGCGGAGTTCCGCATAATAGCGACTGGCTTCGCGCAAGGCAGCTTTAAAGTCGTCGATGTCGGCAACCTGAGAGCCAACGTGGAAATGCATCAGTTTGAGCCAGGACAAGCGAGCGCCTTGTTTGAGCGTCTGGACTAAGGCTAAGACGTCGCTGGCGGCTAAACCAAATTTGGCCTTTTCCCCACCGCTGTTTTGCCATTTGCCAGCGGCGACAGAGGTCAGGCGCAGGCGTACCCCAAGCTGGGGAGCAATACCTAAGGTTTCCGCCTCCTCCAAAATCAGGCCCAGTTCCGATGGCTTCTCCACCACTAGGAATACGTTTAGTCCTAAGCGCTGGCCGATCAGCGCTAGGCGAATGTAAGCACGGTCTTTGTAGCCGTTGCAGATAACTGTGGTGCCGGGTGAAGCGAGAGCAAGCAAAGCCAAAAGTTCCGGTTTGCTGCCTGACTCTAGGCCGATGCGCGGCACATCGCTGTGGAGGATAGCCTCGACCACGCTGCGTTGTTGGTTAACTTTGATCGGATAAACCGGGGTGTAAGGCCCTTGGTAGCCGTACTCAGCACGCGCGGCAGCAAAGGCCTGGGATAAGCGCACAACGCGGTCGCGTAGGATATCGGTGAAGCGGATCAGGATGGGCAGAGACAATCCTTCTTTTCCAATCCGATCGACGATCTCGACCAGGTCCACTTGTCCAAGGCTGGAATCGCGGCGGGGAATGGCCACCAAATGACCGCTTTCAGCAATGTCAAAGTAGCCGTCACTCCAATGGCGGATAGCGTAGCTGTCTCTAGCGTCGTGAGTAGTCCAAGTCATGGAAAATATGCAGCCGATAAAAAGTCTTTATTATAATGACTTTCAACATCGCGATGAGGAAGGCATGAGCAAGGCCAAAGTTGTCGTTTTAACTGGAATCACGACCACTGGTACTCCCCATCTTGGCAACTACGTTGGCGCCATTCGCCCGGCGATCGAAGCCAGCCGCGATCCAAACGTTTTGCCGTTTTATTTTTTGGCCGATTACCACGCTCTGATCAAGTGCCAAGAACCTAAGCGCATTCAGCAATCTACCTTAGAGATCGCAGCTACCTGGTTGGCTTTGGGCCTTAATACCGACAACGCGGTTTTCTACCGACAATCCGACATTCCAGAGGTTACGGAACTTGCCTGGATTTTGAGTTGTGTCACCGCTAAGGGACTGATGAATCGAGCTCATGCCTATAAAGCGGCGGTGGCCGAAAACACGGAAAAAGGCGAGCCCGATCCGGATAAAGGCATCAGCATGGGGCTCTTTTGCTATCCCATTTTGATGGCCGCCGATATTTTATTGTTCAAGGCCCAAAGAATCCCAGTGGGCAAGGATCAAATCCAGCATTTGGAAATGGCTCGAGACATCGCTGCTCGTTTCAACCATCTTTACGGGGAACACTTTGTCCTGCCGGAAGCAGTCGTGCGTGAGGAGACCGCGGTCTTGAAAGGGCTAGACGGGCGCAAAATGAGCAAGAGCTATGACAACACCATCCCGATCTTTGCATCGGAGAAGCAATTGCGCAAACTGATTTTGAAGATCAAGACCAACTCCTTGCCACCGGAGGCACCCAAGGACCCCGACACTTGCACTTTGTTTAGCCTATATCAAGCGTTTGCCAGTCCAGAGGAAATCGAACAAGTGCGCCGGCGCTACCAACAAGGGATTGCCTGGGGAGAGATGAAACAGTTTTTGTTCGAGTACCTCAATGCCTATTTCCGCGACGCGCGTACCCGTTACGAAGCTTTGCTTCAACACCCGGAGGAGATAGAGCGCAAGCTGAGGGAGGGGGCAGCTAAAGCGCGCGAGTTTGCAGTGCCGTTCATGCGCGAAATTCGGCAGGCGGTGGGGATCGCGCCGCTGGCAGGGGGATAAAGATGCTCTTTTTAGAACGCCTAGCCGAACGCAAGATCGAGGAGGCGCTGGCACGTGGGGAATTCGACCGTCTCTCCTGTGCAGGCAAGCCATTACCTATGGAGGACGATTGGCCTGAGGTAGCCCCGGCTTTGCGCTTGGCCTACAAGATCTTAAAAAACGCAGGCTATGTCCCGGAGGAAGTTAGGCTGCGGCGGGAAATTTCAGATCTTCGCCAATTTCTGGCTGGTTGTCGGGATGAGGCCAAGCAAGTTGCTTATACGCGTCGTCTGTATTTTTTGCTTGAGCAACTCGGACAAAAGCACAGCGGCAGTTTAATAGCTGAGACAGCTTATCTCAATAAGCTGGCGCAAAAGCTTTCTCTCTAGGCAAAAAAAGACCCGCTAAAAGGCGGGTCCAAAGCGTCAAGAAAGGAGGTTTAACGCTACTAGAGAGGAGGAAGAAGTTACCTTGCACTGCGATAATGGCGAATGCAGAACCGTACTGTGAAGATTACGGTTAATCCAAAAGCTGCAAGCAACAAGCCTTCTACTGCGGTAATCATGGCCGTTCTCCCATTCAGTACGACTCGCTTTAAGTCTTATTATATGATTTTCTCTGTAATCTACAATTAGTGTTTTTAATAATATTTTATTTATTTATTTGAAATAAATCTCAGACCCGATGACGACTCCGCAACGCTGTGATGCCGCTGGCGATGATGTGAGCAGTACGCAGGGGCTCGGGGATAGTGCTGTGAATTGCGGTGTGAGCGATGACGCGATGGGCGATTTCAGCTGAGATTCCCGCGCGCTGGGCCCAAACGCCCGCAATTATCTCCGGCTCGCCCGCTTTTTGGATCAGGCGCCATTTGCGCCGGCCGCCACGGACTCTCTCACACAGCGCTTTGGCGATGCGAGGGAGATTAGGTGGCTTGCGGCAGATGACGAGTACAGGAAGGCTGGTTCGGCGGTGCAGTTCGTGTATATCTACCACGTTAAAACCAGCCAAGGCGATTCCCTGGAGCATGATCAGTTGCAAGTGATGGTGGAAACGACTGCCTAAGATCAACTCACACAACCTGGACGTGGCGTTGGCTCCATCCCGACGCACTTTGCCGCATATTACTCCGTCTAAGCGTTCCTCAGTGAAAATCGCCCCCACTACAGTCACATCGCCTTTGTGGGCTTTGGCAAAAGGGACATCGTCAAAACCGATGATATGAGTCGGCAGTACCATTCTAGTAAAATACCGTTAGTCTTCGGACAGACAAACCCGAAGGTGTAAACGATAATAAGCTATGAAGGAGGTTGCGATGCGAGTGAGCCGCTGGTTAAGGGTTGTGATGGTTTTGCTGCCTGGAATTTTGCAAGCCGGGCCCCTATCCAGTGAGCCACCTCCTGACTTATCGGAGCAACGGATGCCGGCGCCGCAGACGGCTGAAGCCAAAGCAGTGGTGGCCAAGCTCAATCAGACTTTGCTCGAGGTCATGCGCCGGGCTAGAGAGTTGGGTTATTCCGGGCGTTATCGCCTGCTCCAGCCAGTCGTCACAGAGGTTTACGACTTTGTCTCGATTTCCCGCTACGTGCTTGGGTCTCACTGGAGGCAGCTCTCGCCGGAGGACAAAAAGATTTTTGTTCAGAAAATGATCGAATTCGGTATCGCTGCTTATGCAGCGGAATTCAACGATTACTCCGGCGAGCAATTCAAGATCCTAAGCGAAGAGCCATTTCGCAATAAACTGAGAGTGGTGAAGGCAGTTCTCGAATCGCCCAAAGAACCTAGCGTCCAGTTCGTCTATATCCTCAAGCCTGCACCGGGAGGCTGGAAGATTATAGACGTGCGCTACGATGGGGTCAGCGACCTAGCACTCAAACGCGCTCAGTTCTCCGACATCTTAGTCAAAGAAGGGTTTGCGCGTCTGCTGGCCAAACTAGATGAGCGCATCGCGAATTACGCTAAGGGCATGGTCGAGGAAGAGACTAATACAAAGGCTCGTCGTAAAACATTAGGATCAACCCGATCAGCCCCATTGCGCCCATCGCCGTAATTCCAGCCCAAGTGGCGGCGGGCGGTTCGAGCTTGAGTTCCAGCCAGCGGGCCGCAGCCAAGATTACGGCAAGCAGCCCCATCGCCGTGTGGGTGGATTGGATCAGGTACTCGGTTTTAAGCTCAAATCCGGCGTGGGAATGCGTTAGGAGGAGAATGCCACCAAAGGCGCACAAAACCGGGAACAGATAGCGCAGTTTGTAAGCCGTTTCTTTGGTGCGCGCTCGGACCTCCAAAGTCCCCAAGATAAAGGCCAAAAATGTGGCGATCCGATGTTGGAGGATCTCACCGTCGCCTAAAGTGCTCTCCCAGAATCCTAAAGGGCCGAGCGGCCAGGCTTGGGCGTCGGAGCGAAAGAACAGGAAAACCGCCAGGCCAATAAATCCAGCAGGCCAGTAGCAGGACCACTTAGCGCGCCAAAAATAGCCGATTAGGGCCACCCCGGCCATTACGGTCAAGAACAGCCCGGCTACGTTGTGGTTGAAGTTAGACCACTGGGAAGCTGCCACCGGCGGCTGTTTACCGACGATGGTGGCGCGCTGGGCTTCGCTCCAAAGAAGCTCTTCATGGGAGGGTGAGACTAGGGTGGGCCACTTGGGGCTAAACATCTGCCAGACTTCGCCTGGAGAGGCGATCAGATGAGGAATGTCTACCGCTGGCGGTTGGCTCGACAAAGTGGCTGCCACGAATAGCAGGCTTACCAAGATGAAAGATTCAGCCTCGATCAGGTGGGGGACGGTGCGATAAAGATGAGGATCGCATTGCCCTCGCAGCCAACTCTTGGCTGTGCGATGGTTCATCCAGGCTAGTCCCAAAGCGACGGCGAGCAGTGCTATTTTAGTCAGTAGTAGGCTGCCGTAGCCGGTCCCTAGCAAAGCGCGGAGGTCGTCCACATAGCTCAAGGCCAAGGGCAAACCCGTAAGGAGCAAGGCGAGGACTGCAGTTATCCCTAGAACAGAAAAGCGGATCAGAAGTGGCGGCCACAGGCGGTGCAGACTTGGTTCACTGCGCGCGGTCTGCCAGAACACGATGAGTTGCACTACGCCCCCAAACCACAGCCCCCCGGCCACTTGGTGAGCTAGGGTGAGAAGCATCAGGATTTCTCGGTGCTCAAACCGCCCCACGGCGTGGGTGAGCCAAGCCCCACAGACGGTAACGGCAGTCATCAAACCCAGGGTCCACCGCCTGGGGGCGGGATCATCCGGGCGCTTGAACAGGCGCATACCGGCGATTCCCAGGGCCAGGCTGAATATCATTCTGACTAGACCGGCTTGGAACTGGGTTGTACTGAGATAGGCAGCGAAGGGAAAATGGCCTAGAGTTTCGCGAAGGACAAACGCTTTAGCCACAAGAGCCACGGCGTGGCTGGCCGCCAGGGTAAACGCCCCTAGGTATAGCCAGCGCAAGCTGAAAAGCGTCGGTTTGGTCGTGTCTTCTTCGTGGGGCGCGAGCGGCTTGAGGATCAGAAAAACGAAAACCCAGGCCCCTATGACCAGAGAAAAACTGATCAACCCAATTCCGCCCATTAAGGCGTCGAGGAAATTGGCTAGCCCCTGCAGTCCCCCTACAGCCAACGTCGGCATGATCACTTCTCCCCGCGGATGAAAAACTTGCGCACTTCCTCGGTCAGGTGACCGTCGGCGGCAAAGACCTTAAGCTGCAGAGCATATTCGCCGGGCGGCAACGGAGGAAGATCCACAACGACTTCTCCCCGCTCTTTTCCAGCTTGAAAAGGCAGCGGTCGTTTGCGGTCGCCTTGAGTCACCAATAAAACTTGAGAGAGCCTCGTTTCGATGTGGGAGTTAAAGATCAAGGAAACTTTAGCGGCCTGATCGGGCTCAGGGGGATGGGTATCCAAGGAGGAGCGGACGATCACCGCGTGGGCGTGAGCCAAGGATATTAGGGTTAAGACCAGGACGATGGGGAAAGCGAAGTAACGCATGAAGCATCCTTAAGGTTTAAGCCGTTTTTCTGGCTTTTAAAGCGTGGCCGGCCAAGGTTTTGCCTAAATCCCAGATCGCTCCCGGAACCTGGTGGCAGTCGGCCAACACCGCATCGCAAGCAGCTATAATCCAAGCTACGTCCTGGCTTGTGATCACCAAAGGCGGCAGGAATTTCACCACATTCATGCCGTGTCCGGCCACCTGACTTAGGATTCGATGGCGTTTGAACAGAGGAATTGTAACCATTTGGCTAAACAGCCCTTTGTTAGCCGCCTCCAGTAGGTTCCAAGCGGTCTTGAGCTTGAGGCTGTGCGGTTTGCCAAACTCCAAGGCCAGCATCAGCCCCTTACCGCGGATTTCGCGGAAGAACTCGTATTTGGCTACCAATGGCCTAAGTCCATCAAGCAGAGCCTCGCCTTGCTGAGCCGCGTTGGCGATCAGGTTTTCCTCCTCGAGCACAGTCAAAGTGGCAAGACCTGCTGCCATGGCCAGGTTATTTTTGGCAAAAGTGGATCCGTGCACTACCGCCCGGTCCATGCGGTTGAACACTTTATCCATAATCTGGGCGGTCATCACCACGGCTCCTACCGGCACAAAACCACCCGAGAGCGCTTTGGCGATCAGTAGCATGTCCGGCTCCACTCCCCAATGTTCCACGGCCCACAACCGGCCAGTCCGACCAAGGCCCGTTTGAACTTCGTCGGCGACCAAAAGCGCCCCATATTTGCGGCACAGGCGGGCCGCCTCGGGCAGGTAATCATCCGCGGGGAGATTGACTCCCTTGCCCTGGATCGGTTCAACGATGAACGCCGCAGTCGGCTGCTCGGCCAGCGCTTGTTCCAAAGCGGCCAGATCGTTGAACGGGATAGGAACGCAGTCGGGTAACAGAGGACCGAACCCCTGGCGGAAGATTTCCTCGCCATTTAAAGAGAGTGCTCCGAGGGTGAGACCGTGAAAAGCATGCTCACAGTAAAGGATGCGGCTGCGGCCAGTGGTGTAACGGGCGAATTTGATTGCCGCCTCTACTGCTTCGGCGCCGGAGTTGCAGAAAAACACTCGAGTCAGTGGCTCGGGCGTGGCTTGGACTAGCTTCTCAGCGAGCAAGCCGGCAAGCAAGGAGACGTCCATCTGCACGAGATCAGGCAGGTCAGAAGTTAAAACTTCCTGCAGAGCGGCTTTGACCGTGGGATGATTGCGGCCGAGTGCGAACACGCCAAAACCGCTTAAAAGATCTAGGTATTGGTTACCTTGGTCGTCATACAGATACGGCCCCTCGGCTTTGGTGTACACCCGATCGTAACCTATGGTCTTTAAAACTTTGACCATTTGCGAATTCAAAAACCGGTCATGGAGGGCAAAATTATCTCCGCGACGAGTTTGGAAGATCTTGGCGATAGAATGCGTCATGGTGCGTTCCTGTGCAGCAAACCGGTGGCAAATGCAGGCAAAATAAAAAAAGTACAAGCCAGCGTCAACATCAAGCCTAACCCTAAAAGCTGGCCCATGCTAGCGATCCCAGCGTGAGAAACTAGAGCCAGGCTGGCAAAACTGGCTAAGGTGGTCAAGGCGCTGAAAAATATTCCGCGCGCTGTGCTGGTGGTCAAGATCGGGCGATCGGGAGGTAATTGGTGCATACGGCTGACCATATACACCCCGTAGTTTACCCCCAACCCAAACAAAAGGGGCAGGGCGATGACGTTGGCGTAGTTAAAAGGCAGGCCGATTAGGGGGGTAGCCGCGCCGGTGAAGACTGAGGCCAAAACCAAAGGCAACAGGACTAAAAACACATCGATAGCGTTGCGCAAGAGCACGCCTAGGAGCACAGTGATGATAGCCGCGGCGATGGCAAACGCCTTAAAAAAAGCCCCTAAGATGACGCCCATCGATTCGATGTAAATCACCGGTAGACCGGTAACCTCCGGGTCGACCGCGCGCACTGTGCGGACGAATTCGCGGATGTTGGCCAGCACATTCATGTCTTTGGCGGGAAACGTGTCGATGCGGTAGAGACCATCTCTCATCCAACGGTCGCGTAGGTCTTGAGGCAGGTCCTCCAGGCCAAAAGGTTCAGCTAAAAGCCCAAGGCGCAACTTTTCCATCACTTGCGGGAAAGTAGCCAGCAGGCTTGCCTGTAGGCGGTCAAGTAGCCTATGGCACGACTCGGCCGGAATCTGCTGACAATGAGTGATAAAGCGGTTCAGGGCTTCTGACAGCTCGCTTTGAGCTTGTGGGGTGAGGGCAGTGGTGATCGGGCGCAAGGTAAGTTCGCGGCGGAACTGGTCAAGCTCGGAGAGAGTAGTGGTGCCAGGCTTGAGCGCAAGCGGACGCTCAAACTGGGGACCCAACAAGAGAGCCAGTTCCTCTATTAAGGCGAACTTCTCCTCCTGATCGGAGGGGACAAGATCAAATACCGTAACCGCCGCCTCTACTTCCGGCAGGCTCTCCAGTTGCCGCTTGAGCGCGCGCGCCTTCTCCTCTCCCTCGGCGAGGCTGGTCAAGAACATAGGAGAGGTTTCCTTGGTTGCCATGAGTTGCTTGAAGGCGCGCACCGACTCGGAATTGGGATCGCGTAAGTTGGCCGGATTGAAATCGACCTCCACCGCGCACAATCCCCCCAGGGCGGCAAGCAGGGCAAAGAAGCTCGCCCGTTTAATCCATTTGGCCTGACGCTCGGGGAGAGCAGCAATTGCCGGTGGAAAGAACATGCTCTGGCGTTGGATCCACACGGCCGGAGGTTTGAGGCGGATAAAACGCAACAGCGCCGGCATGGCAGTCAGCGTGACAAAGACCACGACGAACATGCTCGATCCGGCAATGATCCCAAGCTCTGCCACTCCCTCATAGGGCGTGAAGGTAAAACCGAACATCCCAAGGGCGGTGGTCAAGGCACACAGGAACAAGGTCGGTGCCACGCTGCTTAAGCTCTGGCGCAGGGCAGCAAGGGGCGGCAAGGACTCAAGCAGATATTCCCGGTAGCGCAAGGTGAGGTACGTGGCGTAATCCACCCCCATGCCAATGTAGAGTACGGCGAAAGCGATGGAGATGAGATTAAGCCGTCCCACCGCCAGCGCAGCAAAGCCTACCGAGTAGCAAAGTCCAAGAGTCAGCGCGAATAAAGTCGCCAAGGTCAGCCTAAAAGAGCGAAAGCCGACAAGCAAAGCTAGGCACACCAGTGCTAGGGAGAGGGCACCGGCGAACTCAGTGCCGCGAGTGATGCTTAATAGTTCCTCGTGCTCTAAGACTGGCTCGCCAGTCACGCTGACCTTGATCTCGGTCCCATAGGCCGTTTGGACTTGGGCAATGGCTTGGCGGATGATGGAAATCGCTCTTTCCGCGGGCAAAACTTGGGTGAAATCCAGCACCGGCGAGACGATCACGAGATGCAGCGTATGCCCAAGCGCTTGCTTGGGAGCAAACATCAAATCTTGCCAAGACAGAGTATAAGGTTGATCGGCGATGACCGCATTGAGCGCCTGGCTGATCTTAGCCGCGATCGGATCCAAAGCGACCGGTAGCTGCTCCTCGTACTGAAGAGCTTTGGCGAGCAAAGACAGCAGGCTGCCTAGGCGAAAATCCTCGTAGAGCTTAGCAATGAAGGGCTGGGCTTGAGCCAGGTCGCTGGCGATGCGCTCCAAGTCCTGGGTTTCTAGATATAACAGTCCTTGACGGTCGAAAAACGGATGAGAGGTGGGGAGGTATACCGAGCGGATGCCCTCGGGGTGGGAAGAGAGTATAACCCCCAACTGGCGAGCAGCGCTTTCGCTTGCCTCCGGCACAGCGGAGGTCACAAGCAGCACGATTGCATTTTTATCCTGGGGGAACAAGGTCTCGACCTGGTGGCGTTTTTGGAGAAAAGGCAGAGAGGGATCCAGCATTTTCTCCGTGCTGGTTTCTAGCTCAAGGTGTCCAGCCGCGTAATAGGCGCTCAGCGCTGCACCTGTAAGCAAAAAAATTAAAACCCTAATCGGATGGGCCAAAAGCTCAGATACAAACCACTCTGCCAACCGATACAAACGCGCGCGAATCATGACTCGCCCTTAGCGTGCGGTAGGCCGAAGCGCTGGGGACACAAACGTGCTGCTGCTCGAGCTAGGCTAGCGTGAGCGGTGCGAAACTGAAAGGCCAATTCGACCAGGTCCTTGAGTTGATAAGGTTGACGCCATATTCCAGCAAGCAGGCGAAGCAAAGAGATTTGGCCCTGCTCGTCGCTGGCGGTCAGAACCGCTTGAGGAATTGCGGTGGCAACCGTATCGCAGACAGAACGCACGGCGACAAAAGGCAGTCCTCGCTTGGCAGCCCAACCAGCTAGGAAAGGGCTCTCCATATCCACGGCGCTGGCACCGGTGGCTTCAAACAGGGCCTGTTTGCGAGCAGGCGTCGCCAGTACCTGCTCGCTGCCAGCCAGGGTGCCAAGAAAAGGGTTAAAGTCGACCAAAAGGCGCTGTAGGCTCGACCACCAGGCCCAGTCGGCTGTAATGCGAGCGCCGCTAGGCAGAAGGAAGTCCCGTGGTAGCAGCAAGGCTCCATCCGCCAGCTGCGGCGTGAGACCTGCTGCACATCCCCAACTGAGGATGGCGCAGGCGCCGGCTTTAAGCAGTTCCTCAGCAGCTGCTCGCGCTCGACTCGGCCCTACGCCCGCTACGCGAAGCGCGATTTGGGGGGAAAGCTTAACCGTGGTCCCAGGTCTAGGGCGCCGTAGACCCAAGCTTATGGCCTCGGCCGGCAGAGCGACGATAATCGCTAACACCGGATTTCATTGCGGTAACGGGCCAAAGCCCACAGCGGGAAAAACTTGTCGTAGCCGTGATACTTCAAATAGAAAACCCGGGGAAAGCCCGGAGCATTGAAGTATTCATCCCGCCATAGACCGTCCTCTCCCTGGCTGGCTAGAAGATAATCGATTCCACGCCGCACCGCCTCGCTGTGAGTCTCCCCAGCTGCCATCAAGGCCAAAAGCGCCCAGGCCGTTTGACAGGCAGTGCTGGTATGGAATCGGCCGCGGATAGAGGGATCGCGGCGGTCCTCATAGCTGTCGTTACTTTCCCCCCAGCCACCGTCCTCGCGCTGGATGCTCTTAAGCCAAGCCACCGCTCTGCGGATGCGCGGGTCATCTTTGGGGATACCGCTGTGCTCCAGCCCCATGAGTACCGACCAGGTGCCATAAATATAGTTACATCCCCAGCGCCCAAACCAGCTTCCGTCCGGCTCTTGCTGGTTCCAGAGGAAATCCAGTCCGCGTGCTGAGATTTGATTGAAATAGGGCACCTCGGCGGAGACGGCGCTGAGCAGCATGATGCAGCGGGCGCTGACGTCGGCTTCCGGGGGGTCGAGTAGGGCACCGTGATCAGCAAAAGGGATGTGGTTTAAATAGTAATAGGTGTTATCGGGGTCAAAAGCTCCCCATCCGCCGTTCTTGGACTGCATCCCGGCGATCCAGCGTGCGGCCCGGAAGGCAGCTTCGCGGTATAGAGGCTTTTTGCTTTGGATGAGCGCGTAGGCAACCACCGCCGTGTCGTCCACGTCCGGGTAATAGGCGTTGTTGAACTGGAACGCCCAGCCGCCCCCCTCTAAGTGCGGTCTTTTCACCCGCCAGTCGCCAGGCTCATCGCGCAACTGTTTACTCACTAGCCAATTTAGGGCTCGTTCAACGGCCAAGGCCACTTCCGGATCGCTTTCTTCGCGCTGGGTCTCCTGTAAAGCCAGCACGCTCAAGCCCGTGTCCCACACCGGGGACAGGCAAGGTTGGCAGTAAGATTCGTGGTCGCGATGGAGCAGAAGCTTCTTAAGGGCTTTTTGGGCTGTCGAGCGGCGCGGGTCCTCGGGGGGAACACCCAAGGCGGCCATCGCTTCATAGGCGTTGACCATGGCCGGAAAGATGCCCCCTAAGCCATCTTCGCCGTTGAGGCGCTCGACGAACCAGTTAAACGCTTTTTCCAGCGCTCGCTGGCGGATCGAGGGTGGAATCCAAGGCTCTAACCTCGCCCCCAAGCGTTCCAAGGCTAGAATCAGTTTGCCCAGCGGAGTTCTGACGTGGGAGAAGTAATCGGTTTCCTCTTCTGGTGGTACGACGAATAACTCCCGGATGTCGATGTTTTTAGGGTTTTTAGCTCTGACCTTGAGCGAGCACAAAATGAACAAGGGCACCATCACTGTGCGCGACCAGTAGGCTACTTTGTCCAGGTGAAAAGGAAACCATTTAGGCAGGAGCATGATCTCGACCGGGATAAACGGTACACCGCGCCATGGGATTTGTTGGAACAAAGCAAGCGTAATCCGGGTAAACACATTGGTCTTAGCGGCTCCGCCCTGAGAGAGGATAAACTCCCTAGCCTTTTGCATATGAGGAGCGGAAGGGCAATCTCCTGCCAGCTTAAGGGCATAATACGCCTTAACCGAACAGCTCAGATTACCTTTTCCCCCAAGGTACAGCGGCCAGCTGCCGTCTTTCTGCTGTTTGGACCGCAAATAGTTGGCGAGCCTGGCCTGCAGGATCTCATCCACTTCGTCCATATGGTGCATCATTAAGATGTATTCGGCCGGGATGGTGCAATCGGCTTCCAGTTCAAACACCCAGTAGCCTTCTGCACGTTGGTACTGAAGCAGAACCTTTGTAGCCATAGCGATGGCCTGATTCAGGCGGCTTGGTATATGGGCGAGATAGCGTTGCGGTACAGGCTTCGTCATCGATTCTATCCCCTTGAGTTTACCTAGGAAGTTAAGGACTCGGCCACGTTGGGTGGGCCGGACTGGATCTTATCTGCGGATGCCGGCCCAGGAAGCCCAAGGCTGGCGATGTGAAACAAGAGTTTGAGCCAGGTATCGTGGCGGTGGCATAAACGAGTTGCAAGCACCGTAGCTTTAACGCTTGTGCGCTTGATTTTCACCTCGCTCGAACGGTCGAAATAGGGGTGGCGATGGATTTTGCGCAAGGTCAGAATAGCCATCCCCAAAGCCCATAGACAGAAATCGCGCAGCCCTGTCTCGCCTCGGGGAAGCAGCAAGGTATATTCAAGAGCGTTGCGCAAGTGGCCGTGGGCGATGGCCACCAGCTCGTGCAGGCCGGCCACAAAAGCGGGGCTTGTGTGCCCTGGGCGAAGCTCTCTGAGGTCATACCCACACGCGGCAAACACGTCGCGCGGTAGCCAACACACGCCACGCTCTAGGTCATCCCAGATATCTTTTAGGATATTGGTCATCTGCAGTCCCTGGCCGAAAGAAACAGCCAGCTTGAGCATTCGATCTCGGTGTTTAGCGATACTCGGGACATGATTGCAAAACACCTCTGTGAGCATCTCGCCCACTACCCCCGCCACGTAATAGCAATAACGGTTCATATCCTCCAGGGTCGCAAGTCCAGCGCTTAAATCTTGATCCTGAAAATCAGCCATGCCGTGGCTCATTATTTTCACGCACCGCGCTAAAGCTTTTTGATCGGCAGGGGCAAAGCGGTGAGTGATGGCGATGACACGCGCAGAGACGCGGATCAGTTCTTGTTCGGATGGAGGGGTGCGGTCGGAGAGGCAGGCAGCAAAATCTCGGGCAAACGCTTCTGCATCTTGGTTGCCTTGGACTACCGCCACGAAGCGCTCACAGAAGTGGCGTTTGGTGCTGCGGTCCAGGGTGGCTTCGTCCTCAATGGTGTCGACGATCCGGCACAACAGGTAGCCATTGGCGATAATGGAATGGATGGGCTGCGGCAATTGGGGAATGGTCAAAGCAAAGGTACGCGAGACGCCAGCTAAAAGGTGCGCTTGGAAATCCTCATCGGTGAGGGCATAGAAATCTCTGCCGAAGGCAGAGACGGGGCTTCCATTCATGGGTAGTTTCTCTCCAAAAACGCAGGCGATTAGGCTCAAATGAACCATTCTATGGATTTTGCTCTCAGCGTCAAGCAATTGTTGTATTTTTGCCTAATACCAGTAAACTACTTTAATATCCGCTAGTTACTTGGAAGATTTTGTTGTTATTTGGCGACATAAGAGTGCATAAGTTGCTTTTTGCGCTCAAACATAGCTAAATACTCAGGAATAAACAAAATACGGAGAGCACCATGAGCATTCCTCTGAGGCAAAAGCTGGCTATCGCGCGTTATCTTCTGCTTAAAAAGCTTAAAGGGGAACGCCGCTACCCCCTTGTTCTGATGTTGGAGCCTCTATTTCAATGCAACCTGGCTTGTGCCGGATGCGGTAAGATCGATCATCCAGATGAGGTTCTAAAACGGCGCTTGAGCGTGGAGGAATGCGTGCAGGCGGTGGAGGAATGCGGGGCGCCTGTAGTTTCTATCCCCGGCGGGGAGCCGCTGCTGCACAAAGACATGCCTAAGATCGTAGAGGAAATCGTAAAGCGTAAAAAGTTTGTCTATTTGTGCACCAACGCGTTGCTCTTGAAGAAGCGCCTCAAAGATTACACTCCCTCGCCCTATTTGACCTTCTCCGTTCATCTAGATGGCTTGAAGGCGCGCCACGATGCCTCAGTCTGCCAGGAGGGGGTGTTCGAACGCGCCGTCGATGCTATCCGTGAGGCCTTGGATCAGGGTTTTCGGGTTACGGTCAATTGCACTTTGTTTCAAGGGGAGAGTGCTGAAGAGGTAGCCGAGTTTTTAGATTTCTGCATGGATTTGGGGGTAGAAGCCGTGACCATCTCTCCAGGATTCCAGTACGAGCGGGCGCCGCGTCAAGACGTATTCATTCGCAACCCGGAGACCAAAAACCTGTTTCGGCGTTTGTTCCAGCAAGGCAAACAGCGAGCCAAAAAATGGCGCCTCAATCACTCCAGCTTCTATTTGGATTTCCTAGCCGGCAATCGGGCTTATGCCTGCACGCCTTGGGGCAATCCAACGCGCAATGTGTTTGGATGGCAGAGGCCTTGCTATTTCCTAAGTGATGAGGGGTATGCCAAAAGCTTCAAGGAGTTGATGGAAACGACGCCTTGGGAGAAATACGGCACCGCTAACCATCCCAAGTGTGCTAATTGTATGGCTCATTGCGGATACGAACCGACGGCTGTGGCCGACACCTTGGCTCATCCACTGCAAGCCGCTTGGGTAGCGTGGTTTGGTCCGCGCACCTCAGGGCCAATGGCGCCGGAGCCAGTGGTGGCCTACAATCAAGCCGAGTCTCCCTTGCCCAACCCGGTCGAAGCGGTTGAATAACCCTCCTTGCCATGGATTGGTTTGGCCTGATGGCGGGAAGCGCCTTTGGGTTGTGGGCCTTGTTGCTGGTCCTGCCCTGGCAGCCTTGGCGCAACCGCGAAGTTTTGGAACCAATCGATGGGGCCAAAGCGCACTATGGCGATGTGACTGTCCTGATTCCCGCCCGCGATGAGGTTGGAGTAATCGCTCATACGCTCAAGGCCCTGGCTAAACAGGCCCCAGGGATTCGGGTTGTCCTCGCCGATGATGGGTCCACCGACGGCACGGCCCAAGTGGCCCGCAGCGTGCGGCCCCTTAACCTGACCGTCGTGGCCGTAGGACCGCTCCCTCTGGGTTGGAGCGGTAAGCTTTGGGCTTTAGAGCAGGGTCTCAAGCAGGTCACAACAGACAAGGTATTGCTACTTGATGCCGACATCCAACTGACGCCTGGAATGCTGGCGGCCTTGCTGGCTAAGCTCGAGAGGGAAAAGCTCGATTTGGTCTCGATTATGGCCTATCTTCCCACGGGAGGGGTGTGGGAAAAACTGCTGCTGCCGGCTTTTGTGTATTTTTTCAAGCTGCTTTATCCGTTTGCCTTGGCTAATTCCGAGGTAAGGTGGATAGCCGCTGCTGCCGGCGGTTGTATTCTCACCCGCACCGACGTGCTTAAGCAGTGCGGGGCCTTTCTCAGCCTTAAGGACGCGTTGATCGACGATTGTACTTTAGCCAAACAGGTCAAACGTCGAGGTTATCGAACGTGGATTGGCCTCTCCCACGGTGTACTCAGTCAGCGTCGCTACGCCTGCTTGGGGGAGATCTGGGAAATGGTGGCGCGCACTGCTTTCACGCAACTGCGTTATTCGCTCTTGCTGCTCGGTTTGTGTACTGGGGTAATGGGATTGATGGCTTGGGCGCCGATAGGGGCACTTTTTTCACCCAAATTTTGGTGGCTAGGTGCAGCCGCTTTAGGCATGATGGTGCTCTCTTACTCTCCCATTTTGAGCTTTTATCGTTTGTCTCCGCTGTGGGGGCTAACCTTGCCCGTCATCGGCACCCTTTATCTCTTGATGACTTGGCATTCGGCTTTGCGCTACTTGCGCGGTGAGCGCAGCCGTTGGAAAGGACGCGTGTACGTCAAAGAAAAAATCCTAGAGGGTAAGCAGACTGTGGACCCAATAGTTGGCGAGCCTCCCGCGGCCGCCCAGCGCACTCAGTTCGATCACGAATGCCAGCGCGAACACTCTAGCCCCTAAGTTTTCCACCAGTTCGCAGCTAGCACGGGCAGTACCGCCCGTGGCCAAGAGGTCGTCCACCAGCAACACGTGATCGCCTGGCCCTAGTGCGTCGATATGGGCTTCTAGCGTGTTCTCTCCGTACTCTAGGGCATAAGAGACGCTTTGCACGTCGTAAGGAAGCTTACCTGGCTTGCGTAGCGGCACGAATCCCACTCCTAACTCCCAGGCCGCCAAGCTGCCGAAAATAAAACCGCGCGCTTCCATCCCCGCAACAGCCGTGATGGGGGCATCGATGAACGGGTGGATCAATTGGTGGATAGCGAGTCGAAGCGCCGCTGGGTCGCGTACCAGCGGAGTGATGTCTTTGAACTGAACGCCTGGTTTAGGGAAGTTAGGAATACTGCGGATTTTTTCCTCAAGCCTGGCTTGCCAGTTCAAAAAAGTCATGACGCGATGACTTTAAAAGCTTGATTTTGTCTTAAAAAACGCTCGATTCGCAAACGAATTCCGCTTGCGTCCAAACCGACTTCGGCCAGCAGCTCCTCACGGCTGCCGTGCTCTAAAAAGCGATCCGGCAAACCCAGGTGGAGCAGAGGAATCAAGAAGCGATGGGCAGCCAAGGACTCGCCTACCGCACTGCCGGCTCCACCGAGGACGGTGTTTTCTTCTACTGTTACTAAATATTCGTGATCGCGCGCTAGTTCTAGTACTAGCGCCTCGTCTAAAGGTTTTACGAAGCGCATGTTGGCGAGCGTCGCATCCAGCGCTTCGGCAGCCGCCAGAGCTGGAGCGACCATGGATCCAAAGGCCAAAATGGCTACTTTTCTCCCGCGGCGGCGGATTTCCCCTTTGCCTATGGGGAGAGTGGAAAAATCCCGTTCTACTTTAACTCCGGGGCCGGTCCCACGGGGGTAGCGCACGGCCGCCGGCCCTCCGTACTCTAGGCCAGTGGTCAACATCTTGCGGCATTCGTTTTCATCCGCCGGGGCCATCACGACCACGTTAGGGATACAGCGCAGGAAGCTTAAATCGAAACTGCCAGCGTGAGTTGGGCCATCTGGTCCCACTAATCCAGCGCGGTCAATGGCGAACAACACGGGTAGGTTCTGCAGGGCAACGTCGTGGATCAACTGGTCATAGCCCCGCTGGAGGAAGGTGGAATAGATCGCCACCACGGGTTTGTATCCTTCACAAGCTAGCCCTGCAGCCAGAGTGACGGCATGCTGCTCGGCAATCCCAACGTCGAAGTAGCGGCTTGGGAAACGCTCAGAAAACTCCACAAGCCCGGAGCCTTCGCGCATGGCTGGGGTGATGCCGATCAGTTTCGGTTCGCGCTCGGCCATGTCGCATAGCCACTGGCCAAACACCTGAGTGTAAGTTAGGCTTTTAGAGGGGGTCTTGGCCAGGGTCTCTTGGCTGGGATCAAATGGAGAAACACCGTGGTAAGCGACGGGGTCGCGCTCAGCCGGTAAGTACCCCTTACCTTTTTTAGTGATGACGTGGAGTAACCTAGGTCCTTTTAATTCTTTGAGGTTTTTTAAAGTCGAGATTAAACTGTCTAGGTCGTGGCCATCTATGGGGCCGATATAATTAAAACCCAGCTCCTCAAACAACGTGCCGGGGGCTACCATGCCTTTGACATGTTCCTCCGCGCGGCGGGCTAATTCCCAAACCTCTGGGATGCGCTTTAAAATGAATTTGCTCCCTTCCCGCACGGTGATATAAAGCTTGCTGGACAGAATTTTGGCCAAATAGTTGGTCAATGCCCCAACGTTGGGGGAGATGGACATCTCGTTATCGTTTAAGATCACCAGCAAGTTGGCGTCCAAGGCACCGGCGTGATTTAAAGCCTCGAACGCCATTCCTCCAGTCAATCCTCCGTCTCCTATGATCGCTACCGCTCGCCCTTCCCGCCCATCCAGGGCAGCTGCAACTGCCATTCCCAACGCGGCTGAGATCGAAGTGCTGGAGTGGCCGACGCCAAAGGCATCGTAAGGGCTTTCGGATCGTTTAGGAAATGGGGCCAGTCCACCGCGTTTGCGGATGGTAGGAAGAAGGTCTCGGCGGCCTGTCAGGATCTTGTGTGGATAAGCTTGGTGGCCGACATCCCAGACCAACCGGTCATAAGGCGTGTTAAACACGTAGTGCAAAGCGATGGTCAGTTCCACTGTGCCCAGTCCTGCCGCGAGGTGTCCGCCGGAGCGGCTGACGCTCTCGAGCAGATAATGGCGAACTTCGTCGGCCAGGGCTTTCAATTCTCTCTCGTCTAGCTGGCGCAGGTCTTCGGCTGAGTCGATCCGGCTAAGTAGGGGGTATTGTTTGGAATTGATCATGGTGACGTGGGATACACAGAGATGTTGCCATTATCCAACGACTCGGCAGGCTCTGCAAGGGAAAGCTGCATGTTCAGCTCCGGTGTTCCAGGGCAATGCCTAAGATCTCCAAGGCGATGGCGATCAAAATGACGATCACCCCGGTCCATATTTCCGGGGTTAGCCACATCAGCAAAACTCCTGAGAAAATCAAAACAGCGCCAAGGATGCGCCGCTGGCGGGTGCGTTGCAACATGAAAGACCTTGAAACAGATGTTTAATGCCTATTTTACCTCGAACGCCTGGCTTTACCATTTCTATGCTTGCAGTTTGACTGAGTTTTGGCGACTATAGCTTAAATAACTTTGTTTTGAGGAGTTCGTTATGGCAGGCGATGAGAACGAGGCTGAAGGGAACTCCAAGACGGAGAGGACTCAGCCAGGAGCTGAACAGGAAGCTCAGGCTAGCGTCGAGCAGCTTAAAGCTCAGGTTCAAGAGGCTGTTGCTGGCGAGGAGGCGATCCGGGAAAAGGTGCGCCGCTTGACGGTGCAGGCTTTGGCGGAAGGCAAGTTGGATGCTGGGCAGGTCAAGGCCATCGTTGAGGCGGTCGTCCACGGTGCCAGCGCTGGAATCGAAACCCATGGAAGCCGTGCCCGGCAAGCGTTGACTGAGGCAGTTCGAGGTTTAGAGGAGGGTTTAGTCAAAGCCGCTGAGGCGTCCAAACTGGCCCTGGAAGAGGCAGCAAGCCGAGCCGATGAGTTTACCGAACAAGAGGTGAAAGCCGCTCTTGACCAGTTACGTGCAATGGAGAAGCTTTACCTCGACACCCTGGCCGATATCGCCAAAAAAGGCAGCGCCCAGGTTCGCGACATTTTGGCCGATTTGCTTAGTCATGCGCGCCACAGCGGTACCGCTGTAGGCCAATACTTAACCGAGGTGATGCAGACCTTGCCGCGCAAGCTCCAAGAAGCGGGCCAATGGGGGTTAAAGGCGGGGCTGGAAACTGCTCGTACCGCCGGAGCGCAGTTGGCGGCTATCACCAGCGGTTTGTTGGCTGGAATCGCCGATACTTTGGATCGGCAAGCGCGCAAATCCGAGCTTAAAAAGCCTGACCGAGGCTGATGTTGTGGGAAGCCGTCAGTGCGATCCATGACTTAGGCCGCCTGTATGACCTGACCCTGATTCTCATCCGTTACGGTTTTACCGGATTCGTGCGCCGCTTAGGGCTAGCGCATGCGTTCGAGCAGGCTGGCCGAGCCTTGCATTGGAAAGCGGTAGAGGAACTGGTCCAGCTCAACACTGCACAGCGAGTCCGGCGGGCGTTGGAGGAGATGGGGCCCGCTTTTATCAAACTGGGGCAGATTTTGGCCACGCGGGTGGACTTATTTCCCCCGGACTGGATCGCCGAATTCGAAAAGCTGCAGGACCGGGTACAGCCGTTGCCTTTCGAAGCTCTTCGTTCGCAGCTGGAGGAGGACCTAGGGGCGCCGGTAGAGCAGGTGTTTGCCGAGTTTGACGCTGAAGCCTTGGCGGCTGCCTCTATCGCTCAGGTGCATTTGGCGCGCCTGTTCAGCGGCGAGCGAGTCATCGTTAAGATCCGAAGGCCCAGGATAGAGGAAATCGTGGAAGCCGACTTGAGGCTGTTGGAACGCTTAGTCCGGGTGGCCGAAGGTGAGGTCAAGGAACTGCGCCGCTATCGCCCGGTAGAGATCGTCCACCAGTTTGCTGCCTCTTTGCGGCGGGAGATGGATCTGGAGAACGAGGCGCACAACGCCGAGCGGATGGCGGCTAACTTCGCTCATCAGCCATGGATTGTCATCCCTAAAATGTACTGGGAGTTCTGCTCTAAGCGCCTTAACGTCCAGGCTTACATCGAAGGAGTCCCTGCGCGCAAGCTCCAGCTAGCTGAAGCTTTAGGCTTAAACCGCAAGATCCTAGCCCGGCGCGGGACCGACGCAGTGCTGAAGATGATCCTCATCGACGGCTTTTTCCACGCTGATCCCCACCCTGGCAACCTCATTTTCTTGCCTGGTAACCGCTTGGCTTTTATCGATTTCGGCATGGTTGGGCGCTTGTCTGAGGCGCGTCGCCATCAGCTGGTGGACCTTTTGGCTGCAGTGATCGACCGCGACGCTCGAAGCGCGGTGGGCGTACTGCTCGACTGGGCAGGTGAAGCGCAAGTGGACATGGACGCTTTGCTGACCGATGTGGACATTTTCATCGATACGTATCACGGTCTTCCCCTCAAACAGCTCAAGATCGCCAATATCTTGGGCGACCTGACTAATCTGATGCGTACTTATCACTTGGTTTTACCACCGGATCTGGCATTGTTGTTCAAGGCCTTGCTCACCTTGGATGGCATGGGGCGGCAGGTGGACCCGGACTTTGATCTGATCGTCGCCGCTACTCCTCACGTGCGCCATGCATTGATGCGCCGTTATCGGCCAGACGTTGTGCTCAAACGCGGCTGGCGTACGGCTAGCGAGTTATTTGAGATCATCGCCGCTTTTCCTTACGACATGCGGCGCTTGATCAAGGCGATCAAAACCGGAAGCCTGCGTTTCAACGTGGATCTCAACCAGCTCAATTATTTCGGCTGGATTTTGGATCGCGCTGCCAGTCGCTTGACAGTGGGGATGGTGACCTCTTCCCTCATCATCGGTTCCTCCATCGTCATGACCGTGTCCGGCGGACCCACTCTGTGGGGCTTACCTATGCTGGGAGTATTAGGTTTTGCTGGCGCTGGGATCGGCGGGGTGTGGCTTTTGATCTCGATCTGGCGAGGAGGGCACCTGCCGCACGGAGAGAAGGAGGACTAGCAAACCCGGTCGGGCACCGGGTTTGCCGGTTGGGTCGAAAATCTTACAGACCTATATTTACGCCGAAGACGACAGCAGCTAAGATCAGATAACAGACGACGGCAATGCCTGCGTGGGCCAACAGGAGAGGTTTTTGCACTTGGCCGGTTTTGTAACGGCGGGTTGCCGCGGTAAAGCCCAACAGGGCGATGACGACCACCAAAGCGATGTTAAGGTAAACGCGCTTATCCCCCATCAGCGCGGCGCTGATTGCCAACAGGGCTCCGAGCACCGCCATTCCAGCGTGGGTCAAAATAATGGCGCGATCGACCGGGCGCCCGCGAAATAAGTCAAAGGCAATCAGCGCTCCAAGCAAAGCAGCCACCGTGAAAGCAGCGAGAGAACCAGTAAGCGGAACCATGTTGCCTCCTTGTTGGGTTATTGGGTGAAGCTGAGATCATACTCTAGCGCTAGGGCAGCGACAAGGGTGCAAGATTGCTTGCAATCGGCAAGAGAGGGTCAGATAATTAAAAATTTAAAAGTGCACTATGGCAGATCGCGTCGGTCCCTTCGCGGCGCTAGATTGTGAACCCCGCCAGGCCCGGAAGGGAGCAACGGTAGCAATTGATGCGCGTGCCGAGGTGCGGCTGGGGCGATCTGCCGCCTTAAGAGACCCATGAGCTATCAAGCGCTTGCGCGCACGTGGCGACCGCGCCGTTTTGCTGAGATCACTGGACAAGCCCACGTCGTACAGGCACTGCGCAACGCCTTGCGCACTGGCCGCACACATCACGCTTACCTGTTCACCGGCACCCGTGGAGTGGGCAAGACTACCATCGCCCGGATACTGGCCAAAGCCTTTAACTGCGAGCAACTCCAGGACGGTGAACCGTGCGGCCAGTGTGAGGTCTGCTTAGCGGTGGACGAGGGCCGTTTCGTCGACCTAATCGAAGTAGATGCCGCTTCCCGCACGCGAGTCGAAGATACCCAAAAGCTTTTAGAAAACGCTCAGTACGCACCAAGCTGCGGCCGTTATAAGGTGTATCTGATCGACGAAGTGCACATGCTCTCGGGGCATAGTTTCAACGCCTTGCTCAAGACTTTGGAAGAGCCCCCTCCTCATGTCAAGTTTTTGCTTGCTACCACCGATCCACAGAAGATCCCAGCGACGGTTCTGTCGCGTTGCCTGCAGTTCGGTTTGAAGAAACTGGCACCGGACCAGATCGAAGCGCGTCTTAAACACATCCTTAAATTCGAAGGAATCGCCTGCGAAAGTGGAGCGTTAAGACGATTAACGCGTGCCGCCGACGGCAGCCTACGCGATGCTCTCAGTCTGCTCGATCAGGCGATCGCTTACGGCGGTGGCCAGGTTAGGACAAGCGATGTAGAGGCGATGCTTGGGCTGTCGCGGCGTTCTTTGACTGGGTTGGTAGAAGCTTTAGCCGCGCGGGATGTGCGTGCGGTCATGGCCGAAGTTGCGTTGCTGGCCGAGGCGGGAATAGAGCTGGGCGAGGTGCTCAAGGAAATATTGAGCCTGCTGCACCGCATCGCTTTGGCTCAGATGTTGCCTGAAACCGCTGAACAGGATGAGGAACGCGATTTCATCTTGGCGCAAGCCCGCGCGTTGTCTCCTGAAGACGTGCAGCTGTGTTATCAAATCGCCCTGATGGGGCAAAGGGATCTGCCTCTGGCGCCCGATCCGCGCACAGGCCTGGAAATGGTGCTGCTTAGAATGTTGGCGTTTCGGCCGCTGGAAATCCCAGAAGTGGCACTGAAACCAACGAGCGTTGAGGTTGAGGTAAAACAAGATATCCCTTCAGAGCAATGGGCGGATTTATTAGCACGGATGCCGCTCGCCGGTATGACTAAGGAACTGGCCCATCACTGCGTGCTGGATCGATTGGACGAGCGGCGATGCGAGTTGGTGCTAGACCAGAGCCTTGCCCACTTGTACAGCGCAAACCGGAAGGAACAATTGGAGCGAGCTCTGCAGGCTGGCCTGGGCAGGCGGATCGAACTTGTAATTCGCTTCGGTAAGAACCTGCTGGAGACCCCTGCCGGCCTGCGCCAGCGTCAGCAGCAAGAGAGACGGGAGGCGGCCGAGCGAGCGATTGCAGAGGATGAGACGGTTCGGACTTTTGTGGAAACTTGCAACGCTCAGATCGTGTCGATCAAGCCAATAGAAATAGACGGTTTTTAAGGAGTTCAAGGGTATGAAAAATCCACTAGCGGCCTTGATGCAGCAGGCTCAGGAAATACAGGAGAAATTTAAGCAAGCTCAGGAAGAGTTGGCTAAGGCCGAAATCCAAGGTGAGGCAGGCGGTGGCTTGGTAAGGGTGATTATGAACGGGCGCCGTGAAGTACAGCGCTTATTTATAGATCAGGCGTTGCTTAAGGAAGATAAAGAAATCCTAGAGGACCTCGTGGCTGCAGCGGTCAACGATGCGGTGCGCAAGGTCGCCAAGCTCAAAGAGGAAAAGATGGCTGAGCTGGCTGGCGGTTTCCAGTTGCCAGGCGGAATAAAGTTGCCGTTCTGATGCAGGAACCGAGCTCTTGTTTAAAGCGCCTAGTGCAAGCGCTAAGGTGCTTGCCAGGGGTGGGACCGAAATCAGCACAGCGTATGGCTTTCCACCTTCTCCAACGCGATCGGGAGGGGGCGCGCCGTCTGGCCGAAGCGTTAAATGAGGCGTTGGCCAGCATTCGTCGCTGCCAAGCTTGCCGCAACCTTACCGATATGCCAGTCTGCCCTATTTGCTTGGATCCCGGCCGTGACCGATCCAAGTTGTGCATAGTGGAAACCCCAGCCGATGCGGCAGCGATCGAACAGACAGGAGTGTTTAAAGGCATGTTCTTTATCCTCCATGGCCATCTGTCTCCGCTGGACGGCATCGGTCCAGAGGATCTCGGTCTAGACGAGCTGGAGCGGCGGCTCAGGACGGGCGAAATCAAGGAATTGATCCTAGCCACCAACCTTACCGCTGAGGGAGAAGCCACTGCTTATTATTTGGCGGAGATGGCCAAAAGCTGCGGGGTTGGCGTCAGCCGCATTGCCCATGGGGTACCGGTAGGCGGAGAGCTGGAGTACCTCGACGCCCACACCCTGGCGTATGCGTTCGAGGGGCGGCGGGCGGTTTAGGAAATCTCAGGCAGTTTGGCCAAAAGTTTTAAGTAACGCTGGTAGCGATCAAGGCTAATGGCCCCAGTCTCGGTCGCGTGGCGCACTGCACAGCCTAAATCGCTTGCGTGTTGGCAATCGGCGAAGCGGCACTGGGGGATAAAGCTTCGAAATTCCCGGTAGCCGCGGGCCAATTGCTGCGGATCGATGCCCGCCAGGCCGAAGATGGCTACTCCGGGCGTGTCGATGAGGTCACCGCCATCCGGCAAGTGAAAAAGCCTGGCGCTAGTAGTTGTATGGCGCCCACGGCGAGTGATTGCGGACAACTCCCCAATTCGGACAGCTTGGTTAGGGATAAGGACGTGCAACAGGGAAGATTTGCCCACCCCTGACTGCCCAGCAAACATCGAGGTTTGGTTTTTGAGCGCACTGCGCAACGCTTCTATCCCTTCACCTGTTTTAGCGCTGACGGTAAGGAGGGGGTACGAGGATCGATAAGGGGCAAGCTCTTGTAACAGGCAGCCTCGGGCCTCGTCGGTGAGCAAGTCCACCTTGTTGACCACCAACAAAGGTTTAATGTTTTGGCTCTCGCCCACGACCAGATATTGATCCACCAGTAGCAGGTCGAACTTGGGTTCAGGAGCGATCACGATGAGGACTTGGTCGACGTTAGCAGCGGCAGCGCGCGGTTTGCCGTTGCGTCCTGGGCGCACCAGGCAGGTTATGCGCGGCAGGACGGCAAGGATCCGGCCACGTTGGCTATCGATCGATTCCCACTCGATCAGGTCGCCTATGCAGGGCAATTCCCTGCACTTTACCGAAGGATAAGCTAGGACCAGGCGACCGCTTTTATCTTCTACTGCCCACTCTTTGCCAAAGCAGGCGACGACCCGCCCACGGTGGACCGACCTCATGCTTGCGCTTGTTGCAACTTGGCAATTCGGATCGCAGCTGGAGGATGGCTATAATGGAAGGCAGCGTACAGGGGATCAGGGGTAAGGGTGGCGGCGTTGTCGCGATAAAGCTTGACCAGCGCTTGGATCAGAGCTTGGGGCTGAGTCAGGGAAGCGGCGAAGGCATCCGCTTCAAATTCGTATCGGCGCTGCACCGCCGCCAACACCGGCTGAATAAAGGTGCTCAAGACCGGAGCGGTCAGTGTGAACAGCAGCAGGGCAGCAGCTGGAGACGGTTGCGAGACGCCAAGCCCTTGATAAAACCAACTCTGGCCGGATAAAAATCCAAGCAGAGCAAAACCGACAAAAGTAATAGCAGCGCTTAGGATAAGCAGTTTAACGACGTGACGGCGCTTGAAATGGCCAAGTTCATGGGCTAACACCGCTTCTAGCTCCTCCGCCTCTAAGGCTTGCACCAGAGTATCGAAGAACACGATCCGCTTGTTGCGGCCAAGGCCGGTGAAGTAGGCATTGCCATGGCCGCTGCGACGCGAGCCGTCCATGACGAAGATCCCGCGGCTGTGAAAACCGCAACGCTCTAATAACTGCTGGATGCGGCTGTAGAGTTTGGGGTCCTCAAGCGGAGTGAAGCGGTTAAACAGCGGTGCGATCAAGCTGGGATAGATCCAGCTCACGAACAAGGAAAACCCAAAGAACGTCGCCCAGGCGATGATCCACCAGCTCGGCCCAGCGCCGACCATAATCCACAAGATCATAGCTACCAAGGGAGTACCCAGCGCCAAGGCCAGGGCTGGCTGCAAGCCCAAGTCCTTGATAAACTGAAGCTTAGTCGTGCGATTGAAGCCGAATTTTTCCTCGATTACAAAAGTCTGATAGATAGAAAGGGGCAGCTCCAAAAGCGCTAGCAAAAACATCGTCGATAGGATCAGCCCTGTGCCGCGGGCGATAGGACCGAGGTCAAGTTGACTCCACCACCGGTCAAGGGCGGCTATACCGCCGCCGAGGGTAAACGTCAGCAGCAGCGCGGTTTGAACTAAGCGTGCGCCCTGTTGGAGTTTGATTTTAGCTAACGTATAAGCGGCTGCTTTCTGATGCGCGGCCAAGGTAATGGTGTCTTGAAAGGGCTCAGGTACACGGTCACAATGGGCGCGCACGTGATCGGCGTGGCGTCGGGCGAGCCATAATTCAAGGCCAAAGGAAACGGCAAGAGCACACAAAAAAACCAGGGTAAAAGCGTTCATACGCGATCGGCAAGTTAAATAATTGATAAGACAGCTTAGCTTTTGTTGCTATTAGCTACTGACAATTTTAACGCTTTAAGGTTTAGACAAGCATGGCCGAGGATAAAACCAACCTGATTTGGATAGATTTAGAGATGACTGGGCTAGACCCAGATCGGGATGAGATTTTGGAAATCGCTACGGTGGTGACCGATCAAGAATTGAACGTACTGGCGATCGGTCCAGTGCTGGCGATTTCCCAGCCGGAGAGCCGACTTGCGGCGATGGACGATTGGAACCGCAAACATCACAGCGCTTCAGGGCTGCTTGAGCGGGTGCGCGCGCACGGCGTCAGCTATCAGGAGGCCGAGGCCAAAACGATGGAGTTTTTACAACGTTGGGTACCGGTAGGAGTCTCGCCCATGTGCGGCAATAGTGTCTGCCAGGATCGGCGCTTTTTGTACCGCTGCATGCCTAAGTTGGAAGCGTATTTTCATTACCGCAACCTGGATGTCTCGACCCTCAAAGAGCTGGCCAGGCGCTGGGCGCCTAAGGTTCAGGAAGGTTTCAAAAAGAAAAACGCCCATCAAGCGCTGGCTGACATTTTAGAGTCTATCGAGGAACTTAAGTATTATCGGTCGAATTTTATCCGTTATTGAAGCGGCCGCTATCGGGGTAAGTTGAATTTGGATATAATTTAAAAGTTTTTTCGTAGTTTTTTGTCATGGCTGAATTTGCCAAAGAAGTCGTCTCCGTCGCGCTAGAAGAGGAAATGAGGCATTCTTACCTCGATTACGCCATGAGCGTGATCGTGGGACGAGCTTTGCCCGATGTGCGCGACGGTTTAAAGCCAGTGCACAGGCGAGTCTTGTACTCCATGTATGAATTGGGCAACGACTGGAATAAGCCTTATAAGAAATCGGCGCGTGTCGTAGGGGATGTGATCGGTAAGTACCACCCCCATGGTGATGCCGCCGTTTACGAGACTATTGTGCGCATGGCGCAGCCGTTCTCCATGCGCTATGTATTAATCGACGGCCAAGGCAACTTCGGTTCAGTCGATGGCGACCCTCCGGCGGCGATGCGCTACACGGAGGTGCGCATGGCGCGCATTGCCCATGAGCTTTTAGCCGATCTAGATAAAGACACGGTCGATTTTGCTCCCAACTATGACGAGTCCGAGCGCGAACCGGAAGTCTTGCCCACCAAGCTTCCTAATCTCTTAGTCAACGGCTCATCTGGGATCGCCGTTGGGATGGCGACCAACATCCCGCCACACAACCTAACTGAGGTGATCAACGGAATTTTAGCTTTAATCGAGAATCCTGAGATAGAGATCAATGAATTAATGCGCCATATTCCCGGACCGGATTTTCCCACGGGTGCCGTCATCAATGGCGCTGAGGGGATTCGCCAAGCGTATTTGACTGGTCGCGGAAGAATTTATCTGCGTGCTTTATCGCATGTGGAGACCAGCAAAGACGGTGGCCGCCAAAGTATTGTCGTAACCGAACTCCCCTATCAGGTCAACAAGGCGCGTTTGATCGAGAGGATCGCTGAACTGGTGAAGGAGGAAAAGCTCAGCGGGATTGCTGCGCTGCGCGACGAGTCAGACAAAGATGGCATGCGCGTGGTGATTGAGCTCAAACGCGGAGAACAGCCCGAGGTGGTACTCAACAACCTGTACCAACACACTCAACTCCAAAGCGTATTCGGGATCAATCTGGTGGCTCTGGTAGATGGACGGCCTAGGTGTTTGAACCTTAAGGAGATGCTGGAGGCATTCCTGGACCACCGCCGTGAGGTTGTTACCCGCCGCACTTTGCATGAGTTGCGTAAGGCGCGCGAGCGGGTGCATATATTGGAAGGACTGGCGGTGGCTCTAGCCAACATCGACCAGGTCATAGGGCTGATTAAATCGGCCCCTAGCCCAAAAGAGGCCAAGGAGCAACTGCTAGCTAAAGTCTGGCAGCCAGGGGCGGTAGCGTCTTATCTAGCGCGAATCGATGCCGCGCAAGCCCGCCCTGAGGACTTGGAGGAGGGCCTGGGTTTGGGCGTGGATGGCTATCGGCTGTCGCCGGCTCAGGCGCAAGCGATCTTAGACTTGCGCCTTCACCGCCTGACCGGCCTGGAGCAGGACAAAATCTTTGAGGAGTACCAGGCCCTTTTGGCGCAAATCGACGAGTTGCTTGCAATCTTGGGCAGTGACCGGCGTTTACTTGCCGTTATTCGCCGGGAGCTGGTGGAGCTGCGCGACCAGTTTGGCGACGAACGGCGCACCGAAATCTTGGCAGAGCAGGTCAGCCTTTCAGTCGAGGATCTGATCACAGATGAGGATGTGGTGGTCACCTTAACCCACGCCGGCTATGTTAAGGCTCAACCGCTCTCGGTCTATCAAGCCCAGCGCCGCGGAGGCAAGGGCAAAGCCGCCACGGCGACCAAAGAAGAGGATTTTGTTGAGGAACTGTTGATCGCCAATACCCATGCTACTTTGCTTTGTTTCTCTAGCCTGGGCAAAGTCTATGGCCTGAAGGTATACGAATTACCCATGGCAAGCCGGATTTCCCGGGGTAAACCCATTGTCAATTTGTTGCCGCTGGAGGAGGGAGAGCGCATCCATGCGGTGCTACCCGTGCGCGATTTTGCTGCCGGTGGTTTTGTGTTTTTGGCCACTGCCTGGGGCGTAGTCAAGAAAACCCCTTTGAGCGAGTTTGAATCCCTGCGCGCCAGCGGCAAGATCGCCATCGATTTAAAACCCGGGGATATGTTGGTTGGGGCGGCTTTGACCGACGGTAAGCAGGACGTGATGCTGTTCTCCAGCGCCGGGCGGGCGGTTTGTTTCAATGAGGAAGAAGTCCGCTCCATGGGGCGGGCTGCGGGCGGAGTGCGGGGAATGAGGTTGCCTGAAGGCCAGCGGGTGATCGCTTTGGTATTGAGGGGTGAAGGCGCTGTTCTGACCGTGACTGAAAACGGCTATGGTAAGCGCAGCCGATGCGCCGACTTTCCTCGTCATGGCCGCGGTGGTCAGGGGGTGATCGCGATGCAGACCACCGAGCGTAACGGTCCTTTAGTTGGGGCAGTGTTGGTGCGGGAGGAGGATGAAATCATGCTCATCACCACGGGTGGAACTTTGGCGCGCATTCGAGTTGCGGACATTCCCGTGCTCGGTCGCAACACGCAAGGGGTGCGCATCATCCGCCTTAATGCGGGCGAGAAGCTGGTGGGTGTAGATAGAATCGAAACGTTGCCGGAGGAAGAGTAACCAATGCGAGTTTATAACTTTAGCGCCGGGCCCTCGATGTTGCCTGAGCCTGTGCTCGAGCGTGCTCAAAGAGAGATGCTGGATTGGCGCAGTAGTGGCATGTCGGGGATGGAGATGAGCCACCGCGGCGAGCATTTTGCGGAGATTGCGGCCAAAGCTGAGGCCGATTTGCGCGAGTTGCTGCGCATACCGGAGGATTACGTTTGTTTGTTCTTGCCAGGTGGAGCAACGGGCCAATTCGCCGCCATCCCCATGAATCTGCTCGGCAATCGGCGCAAGATGAGCTACTTGGTGACTGGCTCTTGGTCCAAAAAAGCCCTAGCTGAAGCTAAGTGCTACGGTGAAGCTCAGATCGCCGCCGCGCCGGAAAAGTTTACTACCATCCCTGATCCGGCCAGTTGGCAGATCGATCCCGAAGCGGCCTATTTCCATTACACGGCCAATGAGACGATCGAGGGGGTGGAGTTTCCATTCGTGCCGGAGGTGGACCTGCCTTTGGTTTCGGACATGTCTTCCAACCTCTTGTCGCGCCCTCTAGAAGTGAACCGGTTTGGGCTGATCTATGCGGGTGCCCAGAAAAACATGGGTCCGGCTGGGATCTGCGTGGTAATCGTCCGCCGGGATTTGATAGGCTGTCCTTTGCCCTGTACCCCCTCGATTTGGGACTATGGCTTGCAAGCTCGCGAAGGATCTATGCTGAATACCCCCCCTACCTACAATTGGTACGTGTTGGGCCTAGTTTTGGAGTGGCTACGCGAGCAAGGGGGGGTGGAGGCGATTGAACAGCGCAATATTGAGAAAGCCAACCTTCTATATCAAGCTATTGATGGTTCGGATTTCTATCGCAATCCGGTCGATTCCCGTTACCGCTCGCGGATGAATATCCCGTTTACCTTAGCCGATTCTAACTTGGATGCACTTTTCCTGCAGCAGGCTGAGGAACGGGGTTTGGTTAACCTCAAAGGCCATCGCTCGGTGGGCGGGATGCGGGCCAGCCTGTACAACGCGATGCCGATAGGCGGGGTCAAGGCCTTGGTGGAATTTATGCAGGAGTTTGAGCGGCGCTACGGTTAATCCTATGTTCAAGATTCGCACATACAATAACATTTCAGTCGCAGGCTTAGAACGCCTGCCGCGGGAGAAATACGAGGTTGCCTCTGAGATCCAGCACCCCGATGCGATCATCTTGCGTTCCCATAAGCTGCACGGCGAACCGCTACCAGACACTGTCAAAGCCATAGGTCGCGCCGGCGCAGGCGTCAACAATATCCCGGTGGCCGAATGCACGCATCGCGGCATCGTCGTGTTCAACACGCCTGGAGCGAATGCCAATGCGGTTAAGGAGTTGGTTCTGGCAGGAATGCTGCTTGCTTGCCGCAGCATCTGCCAAGCATGGGAGTATGTCCGCGGCCTGAACGGTTCGGATGAGGAAATACACCGCGAAATCGAAGCGAGCAAAAAACGCTTTCAGGGGTTTGAATTGGGCGGCAAGATGCTGGGTGTAGTCGGTCTAGGTGCGATTGGAGTGCGAGTCGCCAACAAAGCCCTGGCGCTGGGAATGAATGTCAGCGGCTATGACCCGTATTTGACGGTAGAGCGGGCCTGGCAACTGTCGGCTTCAGTGATCCAAGCCTCGAGCCTAGAGGAACTGCTTGCGATTTGCGATTTTGTCACTTTACACATGCCGTTGACCGAGCAAACCCAACGCTGTATTAACGCTGAGCGCCTACAAAGGATGAAGAAAGGGGCAGTGCTGCTCAATTTTTCGCGCGGCGAGTTGGTCGATAATCAGGCTGTGCTCGAGGCATTGGACACCGGCCGGCTGCACGCTTATGTCACGGATTTTCCGGCGGCGGTCTTTCGCTATCACCCTAAAGTGATTGCTTTACCGCACATCGGTGCTTCCACCCGTGAAGCGGAGGAAAACTGCGCCATCATGGTAGCCGAGCAGATCCGCGATTTTCTAGAGAACGGCAACATCCGCCATTCGGTTAACTTTCCCGAAGTCGTCCTGCCGCGCGCGCCCGGCACTACCCGAGTCGCTATCCCCCACGCCAATGTGCCGGCCATGGTCAGCAAGATCTCAGCCTGCCTCGGGGAAGCTGGGATTAATATCCAGGAGCTTTTGAACAAATCCAAAGGGGAAGTGGCGTATTCCCTGATCGATGCTGAGGGACCAGTGCAGCGGGAAATCCTGGACCGGATCAAAGCGATCCCGGGGGTTTTGTCGGCCCGGGTGGTGGAGTAGATCCTCGATCAAGCTGACGATGGAAGAGGCAAAACTGGGAGAGCTCAGACACCGAATAGATACTATCGATAGCGAGCTTCTGCGCTTGGTGAGCGAACGCGCCCGCCTTGCCCTAGAAGTGGCTAAAGTCAAACAGGCCTGCGGCGAAAACGCGTGTTTTTATCGGCCAGAGCGCGAGGTCGAAGTGCTCCGCCGGATCTGCGCCAACAATCCAGGTCCCCTGCAGAATGAGACTTTAGGTAAGATCTTCCGCGAGATCATGTCGGCCTGCTTGGCTTTGGAGAAGCCGCTGAAGGTAGCGTTCCTGGGGCCGGAAGGCACTTTTACCCAGCAAGCGGCCTACAAGCACTTCGGTCACGCCATAGAAGTGTTACCGTTTCCGGCCATAGACGAAATCTTCCGGGCAGTGGCGAGCGAGACTTGCGGATTCGGGGTAGTGCCGGTGGAAAATTCCACCGAAGGCGTAGTCACTCATACTTTGGACAGTTTCTTGAACACCTCCTTGCTCATCTCTGGCGAGGTAGTGCTGCGCATTCATCATAACTTGCTCAGCCGCTGTCACAGCATCGACGAGGTTAAGGAAATCTTCTCCCATCCGCAATCTTTAGCCCAATGCCGCGAATGGCTGGATCGGTTTTTGCCTAACGTCAAGCGCACTGCGGTCAGCAGCAATGCCGAAGGGGCAAGACTGGCGGCCATTATTCCCAGTAGCGCTGCCATCGCTGGCGAGGTAGCAGCTCAGCTATATGACCTCAATATTCTTGAACGCAACATTGAGGATGACCCAGACAATACTACCCGCTTCTTGGTCATAGGCAAGCAAACCGTCGCCCCCACTGGCGATGATAAAACTTCGCTTTTAGTCTCCGCCCACAACTTGCCGGGCGCTTTGTACCGCTTGCTGGAACCGTTCGCCCAGCACCAAATTAGCTTGAGCAAGATCGAATCGCGGCCTAGCCGGCGTGGGATGTGGGATTATGTATTCTTCATCGATTTTGAAGGCCATCGCGACGAGCCACGCGTAGCCGAGGCACTCGCCAGCCTAGGGCAGAGAGCACAGATGATGAGGTGGCTAGGATCTTATCCCAAAGCGGTGCTGTAAGCATGGCTTGTGATCCTTATTTGGCGCCGGTACCAGCCATTTTAGGGTTGCACCCGTATCAACCCGGCAAGCCGATCGAGGAATTGGCGCGCGAGTTGGGTTTGGATCATAGAGCGATCGTCAAACTGGCCTCCAACGAGAATCCTTTAGGTCCCAGTCCTAAAGCGATTATGGCAGTAAAGGCCGTACTCGGCGGGGATCTGGCCCGTTATCCTGACGGAAGCGGCTTTGTCCTCAAGCAAAAGCTGGCGGCAAAGCTTGGGGTGAAGATGGAACAGATCACCTTAGGCAATGGTTCCAACGACGTGTTGGACTTGGTTGCCCGGGCTTTTTTAGGGCCGGGGCGGAGTGCGGTGTTTTCGCAGTACGCTTTTGCTGTCTATCCTATCGCCACCCAGGCGGTGGGAGCCACCGCGCGCCTCGCCCCTGCCTGGAATTACGGCCACGATCTTGCAGCCATGCTCGAACGGGTGGGTGACGATACAGCTGTGGTCTTCATCGCTAACCCCAACAATCCCACGGGCACCTGGGTTAAGCGTGAGGAGCTTTTGGAATTTCTGCACGCGCTGCCGCAGCAGGTGGTTGTGGTTGTAGACGAGGCCTACTGCGAGTACATAGAGTTTGCCGATTACCCCAACGCCCTGGAATGGCTGGAGGCGTTCCCCAATCTTATTGTCACGCGTACTTTCTCCAAGGCTTACGGTTTGGCTGGGTTTAGGGTGGGGTATGCGGTATCCAGCTCCCAGGTCGCCGAGTTTTTAAATCGAGTCAGGCAACCTTTTAATGTCAATTCTTTGGCGTTGGTGGCTGCGACGGCAGCCTTAGACGATGAGGAACATCTTGCTGCGAGCCGAGAGCTGAATCGGCAAGGTCTTCTCCAGTTGACCGAAGCATTCGAGGTGCGTGGCTTGAAGTACATTCCGGGGGTGGGAAATTTCATTACTGTGGACGTGGGCCGGGAAGCGGGCCCAGTCTTCTCGGCCCTGCTCGAGCATGGGGTGATCGTGCGTCCGCTAGCCAATTACGATTTGCCTAATCACCTTAGGGTGTCGGTAGGCACGGAAAAGGACAACGCTCGCTTCATCGCCGCCTTGGATCGGGTGCTTAGCGATGCTTGAGCGCTTGTGCGTGATCGGGGTGGGTCTGATCGGTGGCTCGGTCGCTTTGGCAGCGCGCCGCGCGGGCTTGGTGCGGCGGATTGCCGGCGTGGATTCAAACCCTGAAGCGCTTTGCCTGGCGCGATCCTTGGGCGTCATCGATGAGGCGGAGACGAGAGTGGAAGAAGGCGTTCGCGGGGCAGACAGCGTAGTGATCGCCGCGCCGGTCGGTGCCATGCGACAAGTGCTCGCGGCCTTGGCTCCGGTATGGTCGAGACAGGCTTTTTACACCGACGTGGGCAGCACCAAAGCCAGCGTTATTGTGGCGGCAGAGGCGGTGTTTGGGGAAGTGCCCGACAACTTCATACCCGCTCATCCCATCGCCGGTCGCGAGCTCTCCGGGGTTCAGGCAGCTTCGCCAGATTTGTTTAATGGCAAGCGCGTGATTTTAACCCCCGCCGCCAATGCCGATCCCGAGGCCTTAAAGCGCGTTCGCCTGTTTTGGCAGGA
Organism: Methylohalobius sp.; assembly: GCA_026415315.1. Taxonomy (GTDB): domain Bacteria; phylum Pseudomonadota; class Gammaproteobacteria; order Methylococcales; family Methylothermaceae; genus Methylohalobius. Next base: position 46,539 of record JAOAHI010000006.1, on the reverse strand, counting down.
GCTGGGGGCAAAGGTGGATAGCATGAGCGCAGTGCACCACGATCACGTGCTTGCCGCTACTAGCCATCTGCCTCATGCAGTTGCTTATGCGTTGGTGCATCTGCTCGGACGCCAGGACGAAAAAGATGAAATTTTTCGCTATGCTGCCGGTGGGTTTGGCGATTTCACTCGGATCGCAGGTAGCGATCCTAAAATGTGGGCGGATATTTGTCTGGCGAACGCTGAAGAGATTGTCTCATGGATGCTTCGATTCGAGCAGGAGCTTAGGGATCTGCGGGAAAAGATCGAGGACAGGGAGGGTCGTGCGCTGCGCGAGTATTTCGGTGCCGCTAAAACGTTCAGACAACGATTTTTAGAGCAATATAGGGATAAATCATGACGGTCCATTACATCGTCTCCCCAGGAGGGGCGCTTGAAGGGCGAGTGCGGGTGCCAGGCGATAAGTCGATCTCTCATCGAGCGGTCATGTTAGGCTCGATCGCAGATGGCATCACGCGGGTGCGAGGGGTCCTAGAAGCGGAGGACGTTTTGGCTACTCTCCAAGCGTTTCGGCAGATGGGGGTGATCATCGAAGGGCCTACCTCTGGCAGGCTGACTATCCATGGCGTAGGGAAAGATGGCCTTAACGCCCCATCTGCCCCCCTATACTTAGGCAATTCTGGGACCTCCATGCGGCTTCTGTGCGGTTTACTGGCCGGACAACCGTTTGATTCGGTGCTGACCGGCGATGCCTCCTTGTCGCGCCGCCCTATGCGTCGGGTGACCGAACCGCTCAGACAGATGGGGGCCAAGCTTGAGACTACGCCTGAGGGCACGGCTCCAATCCGCGTTTTCGGTGGGCAAACGCTGCAAGGGATTGATTACCGCATGCCGATCGCGAGCGCTCAAGTCAAATCAGCGCTGCTTTTGGCCGGGCTGTATGCTAGCGGGGAAACTTGGGTAGAGGAACCGGCTCCTACGCGCGATCACACCGAGAGGATGCTGTCTGGATTCGGCTACGCCGTATGGCGAGCAGGAAGGCGAATTGGCCTGGCGGGTGGGGGAAGATTGCATGGGTGCGATTTAGACGTTCCAGCCGATATTTCCTCAGCTGCATTCTTTCTGGTCGGCGCCAGCATAGCCACCGGTTCGGAGGTGCTTCTAGAGCACGTTGGCGTTAACCCGACCCGGACCGGAGTGCTCGAGATTCTGCGCCGGATGGGAGCCAGAATAGAGGTGCTTAATCTTAGGCAAGTGGGTGGGGAGCCGGTCGCCGATCTGAAAGTTGCTTATGCTCCTTTGCGCGGTATCCGAATTCCTGAGGACTTAGTGCCGCTCGCCATAGATGAGTTCCCAGTGCTGTTCATCGCAGCGGCTTGCGCTGAAGGGGAGACGATCTTGACGGGGGCGGAGGAGCTGCGGCTTAAAGAGAGCGACCGGATTCAGGCGATGGCGGAGGGCCTACAAACCTTAGGGATAGACGCCCAGCCCACGTCCGACGGCATGATCGTGCGCGGGGGCAAGTTGACAGGGGGGGAGGTAGACTCCCACGGTGACCACCGAATTGCCATGGCTTTTGCCATCGCTGCCCTCAGGGCGCAGGACACTGTCGAAATTAAAGATTGCGCCAATGTCAACACTTCTTTCCCCGGCTTTGCCGATCTGGCCAGGCAGTTGGGGTTAAAAATAGAGGTGGTACAACGTGGGTGAGCCGCCGGTCCTGACCATAGACGGGCCGAGTGGGGCAGGAAAAGGGACAGTTAGCCGAGCCATCGCCAAGCGCTTGGGCTGGCATTTCTTAGACAGCGGCGCCATTTATCGAGCCCTAGCTTTGAGCGTCTTAGAGCGCAAAGTGCCTCCCCAAGACGAAGAGGCAGTAGCGAAGGCGGCGCAGGAGATGGCGCTGGAGTTTAGCTCGGGCGATAGCGGGCAGATCCTGCTCGCTGGCCGGGACGTGACTGCCCGCCTTGCGACTGAGGAATGCGGTCGGCTGGCGTCTAAGATCGCCGCCTTCCCCAAAGTGCGCCAGGCTCTGCTGGCAAAGCAGCGCAGCTTTCGTCAAGCCCCCGGGCTGGTCGCCGATGGACGTGACATGGGGACGGTGGTATTTCGCGATGCCCCGTATAAAGTGTTTCTGACTGCCGCGCTGCGGGAGCGCGCTAGACGCCGTTTGCTGCAGTTGCAAGCTCAGGGCTTAGATGTTACTCTTGATCAGATAATCAAAGACTTGGAAGAAAGGGATAGGCGCGATCGGGAGCGCAAGGAGGCGCCGTTGGTTCCGGCACAAGATGCGGTTGTCATCGACTCTACCGAGCTTTCGGTAGAAGAGGTGATTGCCCGCATTCTTCGTTTGCTTCCGCCGGATATAGGTAATAAGGTGCTGCCAGTACTAGCTGGCAGTGGGGGTTAACCAGAACGAATCATCGTTTTTGTGACCTGGCGAGAGCTGGGTATGGATTGAAACGACATGGGTGAAAGTTTTGCAGAATTATTCGAGGAGAGTCTGGCTAAAACCGAGATGCGCCCCGGTACCCTGCTGCGGGCCAAAGTCGTCGACATTACCCCAGATGCGGTGATCGTGGACGCCGGTTTAAAGTCCGAGGGCATTATTCCCAAATGGCAGTTTTTGGATGAGCACGGCCGGCTAGAGGTGGGAGTGGGAGACGAGGTAGAGGTCTCCTTAGACCTGGTCGAGGACGGCATGGGAGCGACTTTACTGTCGCGCGACAAGGCCAGGCGCCTGCGTGCATGGGAGAGGTTGGAGGAGGCGCATGCCAAAGGCGAGATCGTCAAAGGTCGCATAACTGGTAAAGTCCGCGGTGGCTTCACCGTGGAAGTTGGTCCCTTGCGCGCGTTCTTGCCCGGCTCTTTAATCGATGTGCGGCCAGTTCGGGATACCGGCCATTTGGAAGGACAAGAGCTGGAATTCAAGGTAATCAAGCTCGACCCCAAGCGTAACAACATTGTGCTCTCGCGCCGGTCGGCGGTGGAACAGGGACATAGCGCTGAGCGCGAAGAGCTGCTGCGCAAGATTAAAGAGGAAGGAGTGGTTAAAGGGGTGGTCAAAAACATCACCGATTACGGCGCTTTTATCGATTTGGGTGGCATAGATGGCTTGCTACATATCACCGATATGGCGTGGAAGCGTATCCGTCACCCGTCCGAAGTAGTCAAGATCGGGGATGAGATCGAAGTCAAAGTGCTTAAGTTCGATGAGGAAAAACAGCGCGTTTCCTTGGGATTGAAGCAGCTTAGCGAGGATCCATGGAGGGACATTACTCGCCGTTATCCGCCCGGTACCCGGCTGATCGGTAAGGTGACTAATCTGACCGATTATGGTTGTTTCGTCGAGTTGGAGGATGGCGTCGAGGGCCTGGTTCACGTCTCGGAGATGGATTGGACTAACAAAAATGTTAACCCTGCCAAGCTGGTCCAAGTTGGGGATGAAGTCGAAGTGATGGTGCTGGACATCGACGAAGAGCGCCGGCGCATCTCGTTGGGAATCAAACAGTGCAAACCTAATCCGTGGGAAGAGTTCGCGGCCACGCACGAAAAAGGTGAAAAGATCCGGGGAGCGATTAAGTCGATCACCGATTTCGGCATTTTTGTGGGGCTGCCGGGTGGAATAGATGGGTTGATCCACGTCTCAGACATTTCCTGGAGCGAGCCCGGTGAGGAGGCTATCCGCAAGTTCAAGAAAGGCCAAGAGGTCGAGGCCGTCATTCTGGCTATCGATCCAGAGCGCGAGCGGATCTCTTTGGGGATAAAACAGCTGGAACAAGATCCCTTCCAAAATTTTTTGGCTTCCCACGAACGGGGCAGTATTGTCCAGGGTAAGGTCGTGGAGGTTGCAGCCTCAGGGGCGGTAGTTGAGTTGGCCGACGGCGTCTTAGGGCACTTGCGCGCCTCTGAAATCAAGCGCGACAAAGTTGAGGATGCCCGTAGCTTCCTCAAGGAGGGCGATTTGATCGAGGCCAAGTTCATAGGGGTGGACAAAAAAACCAAAATGATCCTTTTGTCCATCAAGGCTAAGGAAGAGGAGGAAGAAAAGCTGGCCGTGAAGGATTATGCTCAGCAGTCTGTCGGTGCGCCGACCCTAGGAGATCTATTCAAGGAGCAGATGGAAGAATGATCCCGCTTGCGATCTAACGGCGAGGGGGCACCATTGCCCCCTCTCTCTTTCTGGGGAGGAGAGGGGTGAACAAATCCATATTGGTTGAAGCTTTGGTCGAGCGTTTAGCAAAGGAGCACCATATCGAGCTGAACATTAAAGACGTGGAGCTTGCGGTCAAAAATATTTTAGAGTACTTAAGTGCTGCCCTGGCAGATGGGCAGCGGATAGAGATTCGGGGGTTTGGCAGTTTTAGCCTGCGCCATCGTCCAGCGCGGATGGGGCGTAACCCACGCACGGGTGATCCGGTGCCTGTGCCGGCCAGGCGCGTGCTCCACTTCAAGCCTGGCAAAGACCTACGTCAGCGGGTCAACCTTGGCCGCCATAGCACTTCCTCGCGTTGAGAGTCAAGGCCCATGTTAGACCCCCACCTTCTGCGCCAATCTCTAGATTGGGTTGAGCGCGAGCTTGGGCGCCGCGGGTTTGCCCTCGATAAAGCTATCTACCTCGTCCTGGAGGAGAGGCGCAAAGCGCTCCAAGTTGAAGTTCAGAAACTGCAAAATGAGCGCAATGCTCGCTCTAAGGCGATCGGTCAGGCTAAGGCCAGAGGTGAAGACATCCAGCTTTTGCTTGCCGAAGTGGAACAGTTGGGCGAGACGTTAAAGCAATGTGAGCTGGAGTTGGCCCAGCTGCACAAGCAGCTGGATGAATTTCTCTTGGGCTTGCCCAATATCTTAGAGCCAGAGGTCCCAGACGGAACAGACGAGGAGCAAAATTTAGAAATTAACCGTTGGGGTAATTTACCGGAATTTAATTTTCCACCCAAAGATCACGTCGAGCTGGGGACTTCCTTAGGTTATCTTGATTTTGACGCCGCCGCTAGCCTTTGCGGGGCGCGCTTCGTAGTGATCAAAGGGGGGCTGGCGCGCCTGCATCGAGCTCTAATCCAATTGATGCTCGACATCCACACCCAGGAGCACGGCTATCATGAGGTATATGTTCCCTATCTAGTCAACGGCCGAGCGCTGGTGGGTACCGGTCAACTGCCTAAGTTTGAGCAAGATTTGTTTAAACTAGAACGCGATCCTCCATGGTATCTAGTTCCCACCGCTGAAGTGCCGGTGACTAACCTGGTACGAGAAAAAATTCTATCCGCTTCTGATCTTCCCCTAAAGTTTGTGTCTCATACGCCTTGTTTTCGTTCCGAAGCCGGTTCTTACGGCAAGGACGTACGCGGCATGATCCGCCAGCATCAGTTCGAGAAGGTCGAATTGGTTCAGATCACCCGACCTGAGGATTCGAAGAGGGCGCATGAGGAGTTGACTAGCCATGCTGAAGCCATTTTGCAACGCCTTGAGCTACCCTACCGCAAGGTGCTGTTGTGCGCTGGCGACACCGGTTTTGCCGCGGCCAAAACCTACGATCTAGAGGTTTGGTTGCCGGGGCAGGGGCGCTTTCGCGAAATTTCCTCCTGTAGTAACTTTCGCGATTTTCAAGCCAGGAGAATGCAGGCGCGCTGGCGCAATCCCAAGACCGGCAAGCCCGAACTGGTGCATACCTTAAACGGCTCGGGTCTAGCAGTAGGCAGAACGCTGATTGCAGTGATGGAAAATTATCAGCAAGCCGACGGGACAATCCGCCTCCCTAAAGCCCTGCAACCCTATCTAAACGGCTTGGAAGTGCTTGATTGAAATCTAAATTTAAGGAGCAACGATGAGGATCATGTTCTTGGGGGCGCCGGGTTCAGGCAAGGGGACGCAGGCCAAATTTATCTGCGAGCGCTTCCGCATCCCCCAAATTTCGACCGGCGACATGCTCAGAGCGGCGATTGCCGAGGGCAATGAACTCGGGAAAAGAGTCAAGGCCATCATGGAAGCGGGGGAATTAGTGCCGGATGCCGTGATCCTAGAGTTGGTCCGACAGCGTATCGCTCAGCCGGACTGCGCCGGTGGATTCCTGCTCGACGGTTTCCCGCGCACTTTGGCCCAGGCGGAAGGTCTGGAAAACATGGGTGTGAGCTTAGATTGGGTTATAGAGCTTGAGGTTCCGCCTGAGGAAATCGTCAAACGCTTAAGCGGTCGCTGGATCCATCCAGGTTCGGGTCGAGTCTATCATCTCATTTACCATCCTCCCCTGGAGAATCTAAAAGACGACCTGACTAAAGAGCCCCTGATCCAGCGCGATGACGACAAAGAAGAGACGGTGCGCAGACGCCTTGAGGTATATCAGCGTCAGACTGCGCCGCTTGTCGGTTTTTACCGTCAATTGGCTGAGAGAGGCAAGGTCCGATTTGCCACCATCTCTGGGGTCGGCGGTGTAGAGGAGATCCGGGATAGGATCTTTCAGGTCTTAGAGAGTGTTTTAACAATTCCTGGCTCGGCCTAAGTTTCAGAGATCTCTAGCTCTTCTCTAAAGGGAGAGGCATTACGCAAGGCGGGGACAGACCCGAATCCGGGTACGCTGAAGGTTCGGTTTGTTGTAGCTAAGTATTTTTGCCACGGCGGTGGCGCGCTAAGGGCAACTTCCTTCGCAGTGCGGGGTCAATTTTTCTTTAGTTGTGAAGAGAAGCTATAAATTTTACAATAACTAATGCTTTGAAAATTAAGGCTAAGAGATGGGAGAGACGCTGTACGACAAAATCTGGGGGACGCATGTGGTTTTGACCGCTGAGGATGGCACCTCGTTGGTGTACATCGACCGCCAGATGATCCATGAGGTCACCTCACCTCAAGCTTTTGAGGGGCTGCGCTTGGCCGGGCGCCGGCCGTGGCGGCCCAAGGCCAATCTGGCGGTGGCTGACCACAACGTTCCAACTAAAGACCGAAAGCTCGGCATCAGCGATCCGATTTCTCGCTTACAGGTTGAAACCTTGGAGAAAAACTGCGCTGAATTTGGCATTTCTGTGTTCTCTATGGCCGATTCCCGCCAGGGGATCGTACACGTAGTAGGGCCAGAGCAGGGTTTCACTTTGCCTGGCATTACGTTGGTCTGCGGCGACTCTCATACTTCTACCCACGGCGCTTTGGGGGCTTTGGCTTTCGGTATCGGCACCTCTGAGGTCGAGCATGTATTGGCGACCCAGTGCCTGTGGTTGAAAAAATCCAAAAACATGCTGATCCGGGTCAACGGCCGTCTGGGACCTGGGGTGACTGCCAAAGACTTGGTGCTCTCAGTCATCGGTAAGATCGGTACCGCAGGTGGGACGGGCTATACCGTGGAGTTTGCTGGCGAAGCTATTTCGGCGCTGTCCATCGAGGGGCGGATGACGGTGTGCAACATGGCTATAGAAGCTGGCGCTCGGGCAGGATTGGTTGCAGTGGACGAAAATACGATCCGTTACTTGGAGGGAAGGCCGTTGGCGCCTAAGGGAAAGCTTTGGGATCAAGCAGTAGCAGCTTGGCTTGCCCTTCGTAGCGATGAAGACGCTCAGTTTGACCGAGTAGTGGAGATCAACGCCTGGGAAATTGAGCCTCAGGTGACCTGGGGGACCTCGCCGGAGATGGTGGCCCCGGTCACAGGAGTGGTGCCGGATCCAGCGCGGGAGCCCGATCCGGTACGCCGCAAGGGCATGGAGAGAGCGCTTGAGTACATGGATCTCAAACCTGGCACGCCGATCCAGGAAATTTATCTCGACAAGGTGTTCATCGGCTCGTGCACCAATTCCCGGATTGAGGATCTGCGCGCCGCTGCCTCGGTGATCAAGGGCCGGAAAATTGCCTCCAACATCAAGCAGGCCCTGGTGGTTCCAGGTTCCGGGCAGGTCAAAGCTCAGGCCGAAGCTGAAGGTTTGGATAAGATTTTCCGTGCGGCTGGATTTGAGTGGCGCGATCCGGGCTGTTCCATGTGCTTAGCGATGAACGCCGATCGGCTAGATCCGGGCGAGCGCTGTGCCTCTACTTCTAACCGCAATTTTGAGGGGCGTCAGGGCTTTGGCGGCCGCACCCATCTGGTCAGCCCGACCATGGCTGCTGCAGCGGCTTTGGCCGGACACTTTGTTGACGTGAGGAGTTTCTAAGATGCAAGCGTTCAAGCGCCTGACCTCCCAAGTGATCCCCTTAGATCGGGCCAACGTGGACACCGACGCCATCATTCCCAAGCAGTTTTTAAAATCTATACGCCGCACCGGTTTTGGGCCGTTTCTATTTGACGAGTGGCGTTACCTGGATCGAGGGGAGCCAGACATGGATTGCAGTCACAGGCCTAAGAATCCTGATTTTGTCCTTAACCGTCCGGAGTACCAAGGCGGGCAAATTCTCTTAACCCGCGAGAACTTTGGGTGTGGTTCCTCCCGCGAACACGCCCCGTGGGCTTTGTATGACTACGGCATCCGGGTGATCATCGCGCCAAGCTTTGCCGACATTTTCTATAACAACTGTTTTAAGAACGGTCTGTTGCCTATTGTGTTAGAAGGCAAAGCAGTCGATCGGCTGTTTCAAGAGGTAGGTCCAGGCTATGCATTGAGCGTGGACCTGGCAGCTCAAACCATCACTAAACCGGACGGTACCGTACTCTACTTTACTATTGATCCGGCGCGTAAAAGGCGTCTTTTGGAGGGTCTAGACGATATTGCCCTGACTTTGGAACATGCGGATGAGATCCGTGCCTTCGAAGAACAAAGGCGAAAAGAAGCGCCTTGGCTTTATGTCACCTAAAGTTTGGTGAGGAGTTATGTCGGCAAAGATCGCGGTTTTGCCCGGGGATGGCATTGGACCGGAAATCGTCGGCGAGGCGATGAAAGTCTTAGATTGTCTGCGTCGGGAATTTGGCGTAGCGGTAGAGACCGAGCAAGCGTTGGTGGGAGGGGTCGCTTACGATGCAGTGGGACACCCGTTGCCACGGGAAACCTTACAACTTGCCAAGGCAGCTGATGCCGTTTTGTTGGGGGCAGTAGGTGGGCCGAAATGGGAGCCTTTAGATTACTCCGTGCGGCCAGAGCGGGCGTTGCTGGGATTGCGCTCTGAGCTTGGTTTGTTTGCCAATCTGCGGCCGGCAGTGCTGCATTCTCAATTGATCGCGGCCTCGACGTTAAAGCCTGAGATAATCGAAGGTCTGGATTTATTAATTGTGCGCGAGTTGACTGGCGATGTGTATTTTGGCAAGCCGCGCGGTATTCGAACCCTGGAGAACGGTGAGCGGGTTGGGATCAATACCATGGTCTACAACGAGAGGGAGGTTCGCCGTATTGCTAAAGTGGCGTTCGAGCTTGCCGGTCAGCGGAGGTGTAAACTGTGCTCAGTGGACAAGGCGAACGTACTCGAAAGCACGGAGCTCTGGCGCCAGGTGGTGACCGAGGTGGGCAAGGACTATCCCAAGGTGGAGTTAACCCATATGTATGTGGACAACGCTGCGATGCAGTTGGTGCGCGCCCCCAAGCAATTTGACGTGATTTTGACGACTAACCTGTTTGGGGATATTTTGTCGGATTGTGCAGCTATGCTCACCGGCTCAATCGGTATGCTGCCATCGGCTTCTTTAAACGAGTCCGGCAAAGGGATGTACGAGCCGATCCACGGCAGCGCTCCCGACATCGCTGGCAAAAACTTAGCAAACCCCTTGGCGACTATCCTGTCGCTGGCGATGTTGTTCCGCTACACTTTGCGGGATGAAGCCACTGCCGTGAGAATAGAGCGGGCTGTGGAAGAAGCTTTAGACGCAGGGGTACGAACCGCCGATATTTACTCCCCAGGTACGCATAAGGTCAGCACGTCCCAAATGGGAGATCAAGTCGTGGCTTGTTTGCGCTCCCAAGCCAGCTGAAGGAGAGGAAAGATGGCCAAGGTTTATAACGTTGCGGTGGTGGGTGCCACCGGTGCGGTAGGGGAAGCAATGTTGGAGATCCTCGCCGAGCGCCATTTCCCGGTCGGCGAAGTGTATGCCTTAGCAAGCGCACGCTCGGAAGGCGAAAGGGTCCATTTCGGCGAACGTACCCTCAAAGTTCAAAATCTGGCCAAATTTGACTTCAGCCAGGTTCAAATCGGACTCTTCTCGGCTGGCGCTTCGGTCTCAGCTGAGTATGCCCCAAAAGCGGCTGAAGCCGGCTGCATTGTTATCGATAATACTTCGCAATTTCGCTACGAGGACGATATTCCGCTGGTGGTGCCCGAAGTCAATCCACAGGATTTGGCTGCTTATAAAAACCGCAACCTCATCGCCAACCCCAATTGCTCTACCATTCAAATGGTGGTGGCGCTCAAGCCCATTTACGATGCCGTCGGTATCGAGCGGATCAATGTCTGTACCTATCAATCCGTCTCCGGCTCGGGCAAAGAGGCTATTGAGGAGCTGGCCATGCAAACCGCACAGCTCCTCAATGGCAAGTCGATCGTGCCTAAGGTTTACCCCAAGCAGATTGCTTTTAATGTCCTACCTCACATCGATGTCTTTTTAGACAATGGCTATACCAAGGAAGAGATGAAGATCGTGTGGGAGACACGCAAAATCCTAGGCGATCCTGAGATTCGCGTGAATCCAACCGCGGTGCGGGTGCCGGTGTTCTACGGCCACAGCGAGGCGGTGCACATTGAGACGCGGGAGAAAATCAGCGCCGAAGAAGCGCGTCGATTGTTGGAACAAGCGCCGGGAGTAGTGGTGATCGACGAGCCCCAACCTGGGGGTTATCCTACAGCGGTAACAGAAGCCGCTGGCCGAGACCCGGTGTATGTGGGCCGGATCCGCGAAGATATTTCCCATCCGCGCGGGCTTAACTTGTGGATTGTCGCTGACAACGTGCGCAAAGGGGCGGCTTTAAACAGCGTCCAGATCGCCGAACTCCTAGTCAAAAAATATATTTGAGCTATGCTTAGCAAGAAAGGCGAGATTAGCTCAAAGGAGACCCAAGGTGCGCAAGTTCGCAAAGACCCTGGCGGTGGTGGGCGCGATTACGCCAGCTGGCGTGAATGCCTTAGGCTTAGGCGAGATTAGGTTGCATTCGGCACTCAATCAGAAATTCCTGGCAGAGATTCCTATCCTAGTTTCCCCGGACGAAGATGCCTCTCATATTCGAGTCAATCTGGCAGGCCCTGAAGCGTTTGCCAAAGCCGGCCTGACAAGGCCTTATTATTTATCGAATTTGCGCTTTAAGCCGATCCGCAAGGCGGACGGTTCGGTGGTCATTCGGGTAACTTCCCAGGAAGTCATTCGTGAGCCTTTTCTGGATTTTTTGCTCGAGGTCGATTGGCCTCAGGGGAGAGTGCTACGCGAGTTCACCGTTTTGCTCGATCCGCCGTCGATGCTGGCCGAGGAAGTCAAGCCAGTTCAAGAATTGCCTAAAACGATCCCGGCGCAAGTTGAGCGCGCCGACGCTGAGCAAATCCCTGGCGGAGTTGAAGCCGATGATGCCCAATACAAACCAGTCATCCGAGGCGAGTCATTGTGGGCAATTGCAAACGGTCTAAAGCCGCCAGGAGTCACTACTGAGCAGATGGCCATGGCCTTGTTTAAGGTGAACCCGGAGGCATTCTCGCAGCCTAACGTTAATGCTTTGAAAGCCGGTGTGACCTTGAGAGTGCCCTCGCGAGAAGTGGTGCTGGAGCTTTCTCCAGCGCAGGCCAAAAGAGAGTTCCAGCAGCAATACCGGGCTTGGCTGGCGCAAAAGGACAAGCCTGATTCTAAGCCAGCGCTGACTGAGGAACCGACTGCCGTGAACCAGGTTCAGGCCCCCCAGCTCAAACTGGAGCCGCCAGAACTCTCGCCGGCGCAAGTTGAGACCCCAAGCGAGGAAGGAACTGAAGTTCAGGCCACAGTCGAGTCGCTCAAGCAGGAAAACGAAGCTTTAAAGTCGAGGATAGAAGCCTTAGAGAAGCAAGTTGCTGCGCTGCTGGAGATCAAGCAGGCGGAACTGGCTGCACTCCAGGCCAAGGCGGAACAAGCCGAAAGCTCAGCCCAGCCCCCAGCGCCTGAAGCAGGCGGTGAGGCACCAGCAACCCAGGTAGTCCCAGCCCAACCGGCAACGCCGGCAGAGGTCGCAGCTGAAACGAAGCCTGTCGAAGAACCGGCGCAGAGACCAGAGCTGCCCAAGTCGGCCTCAACGCCTGGGTCGCAAGCCAAACCTGTCGCCGAGGCGCCGTCGTTGTTTGCCGAGTTGCTTGATGAGCCGCTGTATTTGACCTTGGGCGGAGGCAGTCTGATTTTGTTTGGAATAGCCGGTTGGATGATCCGGCAAAGGCGCCGAGTTGCCACCAGTCAAGCAGATAGCTTGCTGGCGGAGATGGACTTAGCCACTGGTCTGCATGCTCAAGTTGAAGATGTCGACCAACCTCAAACCCAGGCAGCTACACCAGTCGATGCAAGCGGCGTTGAAGGGGTCAGCTCTTTCTTAAGTGAGTTCACTCCCAGTGACTTCGACCTACTGGAGGGGGAGAGCGATGCCATCGATCCCTTGGCTGAGGCCGATGTGTATTTGGCCTATGGCCGGTACAATCAGGCAGAAGAGTTGATTCGGCAGGCTTTGGCCGAAGACCCAAAGCGCCCCGAGCTGCGCTTGAAGCTGCTTGAGATCTTTTATGCTAAAGAGGACGCAGCAGCTTTTTCAGCCTATGCTCAGGAGCTCAAGGCCGAGGGGGCCGATCAAGATCTCGATTTCTGGGGCAAAGTAGCCGACATGGGGCGGGAGTTATGTGCTTCGTCGCCGCTGTTTGCGAGTGACTCGGTTTCAGCTGTGGCTCAAGCTAAAGTTCTAGGAGAGAGAGAGCAAAATGCTTGGGCAGAAGAGCCAGAAACGGCTACTTCTATGCTGCCGGTTTCGACCAAGGACCAGGCGGAGGATGACGCCTATGTACTAGACTTTGATCTTAGCGACTTCGACCTGGAAGCAGCCAAGAAAAACACCGACGCAGCTAAGCCGGCGGCGTTCGAAGAAGGCGACGAGTCGGTTGCTTTCTCCCTTAGTTTGGAAGATCTGGGTGCAAAGACAGCTCCTTCGCAGACTCAAAGCGAGTTTCAGCTTGAACAGCCGGTAGCCGAAGAAAGCTTTGATTTAACCGACATGGACGAACTGGATACTAAACTGGATCTGGCCCGCGCCTATGTGGATATGGAAGATGCAGACGCAGCGAGGGAAATCTTAGAAGATGTGTTTGCCCGCGGCAGCGAAGCCCAGAAACAGCAAGCCAGGGTTTTGCTGGATAAGCTTGGCTTGGCTTCTTAAGAAAATCTGACTGTGCCAAAAACCTAGCCCCTTTCCCTACTTGGGAGGGGGTTTTTTATTTTCTGCAGCGCCAAATTATTGGCGCCCAACGCCCGCCTTTGAAGTAAGTAATTAATATAAAAGTATTTTATTTTTGGTTCGATTATTGCATTAATCCTCGTGGGAGGTGTTTTTTGTGGCCAAAAAGACCGAGGATTTAGATCTAGGTGTAGACCAAAAACCAGCAAAAACGAAGTGGGTCATCCTTCTCTTGGTATCGGCTTTAGTGCTGATGGTCGGGACTGCCGCCGGCTTGTACTTTACGGGTATCATTCACTTTGGTAAACCCGCACCGGCCGAGCAGGCACCTTCCTCGGTTAAACGGCCCCATTTTTATGAGCTAGAGCCGTTTATCGTCAATTTTCCTCACGGCGGAGCCATCCGCTTGCTCCAGGTAGGTTTTAGTCTCTTAAGTTTCGACGAAAAAACAATCGGGGCGCTGACAAAGCACACGCCGGTTTTGCGCAACAACTTGTTGTTGTTATTGAGCCGCCAGCAGCCGGAGAATCTCCAGTCTGCAGAAGGCAAGGAGATGTTGCGCCAGGCCGTGACGCAGGAGATCCAGAACCTGTTGGAAAAGCAGGCCGGGGGAGGAAACGTGGAAACTATATTTTTTACTCAGTTTGTGATGCAGTAGTCCTATGGCGTTTGACGATTTGCTGTCCCAAGAGGAAATCGACGCCCTGCTCCACGGCGTCGATGAAGGCAAAGTCGACGTCGGCACTGACCAGCCGCCTTCGGCGGAGGATATTCGACCGTACGATTTTTCTAGCCAGGACCGCATCGTAAGGGGAAGGATGCCCACTCTGGATATGATCAACGAGCGTTTCGCTCGGTACTTTCGCATTAGCCTGTTCAACTTGCTGCGCCGGACGGCAGAGGTCTCGGTCGCTGGCACCCAAGTGCTCAAGTTCTCCGAGTTCATCCATAGTCAATTCGTGCCGACCAACCTTAATCTGATTCGCTTCAAACCCCTGCGTGGCCGGGCTTTGATCGTCATGGATCCCACTTTAGTGTTTACTGCCGTGGACAATTATTTTGGCGGCAGCGGCCGGTTCTACAACAAAGTAGAGGGGCGCGAGTTCACGCCGATGGAATTCAGGCTAATTCGGATTCTCCTCGATCTAGCGTTTAAGGATTTGCGCGAGGCTTGGAGGCCGGTGCTGGACATTCAGCCGGAATACATTCACTCCGAGGTCAATCCGCAGTTTGCCAACATCGTCAGCCCTTCGGACATCGTAATCAATTCCACTGTTCACATCGAGTTAGAGGGTGGAGGAGGGGACCTGCATATCGCCTTGCCCTATGCCATGATCGAACCCATACGCGACCTGTTAGACAGCATTCAAAGCGATCGCGGCGATGTGGATGTGCGTTGGCGTAAGGCGCTGCACTACGAGGTGATGAGCAGCCAGGTTGAGGTATACGCCATCTTGTTGGAGAAGGAGATGAACCTAGTTCAGGTCCTCCGTCTGCGGCCAGGAGACATCATTCCAGTGGAGATGCCTAAGCAGGTAACGCTGTACGCCGAGGAGGTTCCCCTATTTCGCGGACGGGTGGGAGTGGCTCACGGCCACTACGCTGTCAAGATCGAGCGAAAAGTCGCCCGTGGCCCAGACATAAAACCCCCTGCGTTGCTAATCGAACGCGTCCAAACCGAAGGAGAGAGCGATGAGTGATACCGAGGATTTGCACCCTGACCAGGTCGCGCCGGAAAAAGAGGCATCCAACGGAGGCCTGGGCGAAGAGTGGGAAGCGGCTTTGGCTGAACAGGCTAAAGGTGGGGAGTTCGCGCGAGCGAGCTATGATCGCTTGGAGGAGGACGAGGTCGGCCGACGTCATGCTTCAGAGGACATCAACTTGGATGTCATTTTGGACGTGCCTGTTACTTTGTCGATGGAGATCGGCCGTACCCGCATCAGCATCCGTAATTTGCTCCAGCTCAACCAAGGCTCGGTGGTAGAGCTGGATCGCTTGGCGGGCGAGCCTATGGATGTCATGGTCAACGGCACCTTGATTGCTCGCGGCGAAGTGGTAGTAGTCAACGACAAATTCGGTATCCGCCTGACCGACATCATTAGCCCGGCAGAGCGAGTACACAAACTGAAATGAAAAAGCTCACTTTGCTTGGACTGCATAGCCTGAGCTTACCGGCGTGGGCGGGGCCAGGTGTTAACCCCGCCGCCACCGGGCAGTGGTGGCTGGGTCTGACTGCAGTTTTGGTGGTGATGGTGCTGGGGCTATGGTTGCTCAAGCGCTTGAGCCAATGGAGTCTGCCTGGGACTGGGCAGATTCGGATTTTGGGCGGGCTGTCTTTGGGGGGGAGGGAAAGACTGATAGTGGTCGAGGTCGGGCAGACTCAGCTGATTCTTGGAGTAGCGCCTGGGCGGGTTCAGACCCTGCACGTGTTGGTGGGCGAGCAGCGCCTTGCACCAACGCAAGCACCGAACTTTAAGCAGATTTTAGTCCAAAGATGGAGGGGAGAATGAAGTTGGGTTGGATCGGTTTAGGACTGTTGCTGCCAACGCTTGCTCCCGCCGCTCCGGGGCTAGAGGCGGTCACGGTTACTACCGCTGGAACTGGCCAGACTTACACCGTCAGCCTTCAGGTGCTGGCCGTGATGACTCTGCTGGCGGTGTTGCCGGCGCTCCTTTTGTCCATGACCGCTTTTACCCGCATTTTGGTGGTGTTGGCCATCCTGCGCCAGGCTTTAGGCACTGGCCAGACTCCCAGCAATCAGATTTTGATTGGAACGTCCCTGTTTTTGACCGGTTTTGTCATGCTCCCGGTATTTGACAAGGCTTATCAAGAGGGGGTGGCTCCTTATCTGGAGGAGAAGATCGAGGCCGGCGAGGCGCTCAAGCGTTCGCTGGCGCCGTTTAAAGCATTTATGTTGCGCCAGACGCGCGAGACCGATCTTGCTCTGTTTGTGCGGTTGTCGGGACGGGAGAGCTTGGAGTCGCGGGAGGAGGTGCCTTTTTCCCTCTTGCTGCCAGCTTTTGTGACCAGCGAACTTAAGACCGCATTTCAGATCGGATTTTTGCTATTTTTGCCGTTTCTGGTCATCGACCTGGTGGTGGCCAGCGTGCTGATGGCGATGGGGATGATGATGCTCTCGCCGGTCGTCATCTCGCTGCCTTTTAAGCTCATGCTGTTCGTGCTGGTGGACGGCTGGGCCTTGGTCATGGAGACTCTCGCGGCAAGTTTTTACTCTATCTGAGCGAGGGGGACCATGGACGCCGATACTATTGTAAGCCTGGTCCACGACATGCTGTGGGTGACGTTGAAGCTGGCTGCGCCAGCTTTGCTCTCCATTTTGCTGATTGGACTTTTAATCGCCGTGTTCCAGGCTGCTACTCAGATTAACGAGATGACTTTGAGCTTTGTGCCTAAGTTGATCGTGGTCGCTTTGGTCCTAGTGCTAGCCGGGCACTGGATGCTACGCCTGATCACCGACTACACCCTGGAGCTGTTTACCCACATCCCAGCCTTGATCGACTGAGCATGCATTGGACTGAAGCGCAAGTTCTGGATTTTCTGGCGCGTTTTTGGTGGCCTCTGCTGCGCATCGGGGCCTTATACCTGGCTTTGCCGGTGTTCAGCAGCCACGCCGTGCCGATCAGGCTCAGGGTGATCTTAGCCGTGGCTACGGTTCTAGCGGTGATGCCAGTTCTTCCCCCGCTTCCAAAAATAGAGGGAATAGGACTGCAGGCAATCCTGTTGGCAGTGCGGGAGGTTTTGATTGGCATCGCGATTGGGTCAATCGTGCAGTTGGCTTTTGCCGCGCTGGTTCTGGCTGGCCAGAACATCGCCTACAGCATGGGATTGGGATTTGCTTCTCTGCTCGATCCGCAGGCGGGGGTGCAAGTGCCTATGGTTTCTCAGTTGTACCTTTTATTTGCCAGTTTGCTGTTTTTAGGAGCGGATGGTCATTTGCTTCTGATCGAGCTGGTTGCGGGGAGCTTTAAGGCATTGCCAGTCGGAGGCTCGGGGTTTGGCCGGGAAGACTTATGGAGCATAGTCAGCTGGAGCAGCAATGTGTTCGCTGGGGGGGTGCTTTTGTCTTTGCCTATCGTTATTGCGTTGCTATTTGTCAACATCGCCTTAGGGATTGCTACCCGCTCAGCCCCTCAGCTCAACATCTTTGCTGTGGGCTTTCCTATTACCTTAGGGTTTGGCTTAGTATTGATTTGGTTGACCTTCCCGGTGGTGCTGGAAAGATTTGCCGGTTTTTTGCCAGCGGCCTACGAACGAATTCAAACGCTTTTAAAGGTCTAGCCCTATGGCTGAGGAGAGCGGACAGGAACGCACGGAAGAACCTACCGCAAAACGCCTGGAGGAGGCGCGCCGCAGGGGGCAGGTCCCACGTTCGCGGGAGCTTAACACCTTCACTGTTCTGATAGCCGGAGTGGTGGGCTGTGGAGTGTTCAGCCAGTTTCTGGGGGAGGGATTGGCTAGAATCATGGCGGCTAATTTTCGCCTGGAGCGGGAAGAGGCGCTGGCCACTGACGCGCTGCTCGAACACGCCGCTTCTGCTCTACGCGACGGCGTATTCTTATTAGCGCCACTGCTTTTGGTGCTGTTATTGGCCGCCCTGGTTGCGCCAGCCATGTTGGGAGGATGGATATTTAGCCTGGAGAGCCTCAAGCCCAAGTTCGGCAAGCTCAATCCCTTAAGCGGTTTGAGACAGATACTCTCTCGGCGTGCTCTGATGGAGCTGTTGAAATCCCTGCTCAAGGTAACAGTCGTCGCGCTGGCTGCCTGGTTCGTGCTCGAGGCTTCTCAACCGGAACTCCTGGTACTTGCCGCTGAAGACCTCAGGTCGGCTCTGGCCGACGGCCTGAATTCGCTGTGGTGGGGGAGTTTGCTGGTGAGCTTAGCGCTGGCTGTGTTGGCGGTTTTGGACGTGCCGTACCAACTCTGGGATCACCGCGCCAAGCTCAAGATGACCCTCAAGGAGGTACGGGATGAGATCAAAGAATCGGAAGGCCGGCCTGAGGTCAAGGCCAAGATTCGCCAGCTTCAGCGCGAGCGCGCTCAGCGCCGCATGATGGAGGCTGTCCCCAAGGCTGACGTCGTGATCACTAACCCGACTCATTTTGCGGTCGCCCTGAAATACGACCGCTCCCGGGGCCGAGCCCCAGTCGTAGTAGCCAAGGGAGCGGACTGGATCGCCGCTCAGATCCGAGCTAAAGCAGCTGCTGCCGGTGTCCCACTGGTCGAGGCGCCACCTTTGGCGCGCGCTTTGTATTACAGCACCCAGCTGGATCAGGAAATTCCCCAGGGGTTGTATCTGGCCGTCGCCCAAGTGTTGGCCTACGTGTATCAACTCAAAGCGGCACGCACCGCGGAAGAACGGCCTAGGCCCCCTGAGGATTGGCCAGTGCCTGAGGAATACCTTCGCCACTAAGCGATAGGAGGCCACATGAACCTAAAGACGATCCTAGCAAGACTTCAGGGATTGGCTGGACTGGGGCTTGGCACACCGCTGCTGATTCTGCTGTTGCTGGCGCTTCTGGTTTTACCGCTGCCGGCGTTTGTGCTGGACGTGTTTTTCACTTTCAACATCGCTTTGTCGCTGATCATCCTCCTAGTCGTAATTTACACTGCAAGACCTTTGGATTTTGCGGTATTTCCGGCGGTGCTGTTAGTGGCAACTCTATTGCGACTGAGCTTAAACGTAGCCTCAACCCGAGTGGTGCTATTGTTTGGCCACCAGAGTCCAGATGCGGCTGGGCGGGTGATTGAGGCGTTTGGGGAGTTTGTGATCGGTGGCAACTTCACCGTCGGGCTAGTGGTGTTTTTAATCCTGGTGATCATCAACTTCGTAGTGATCACCAAGGGCGCGGGGCGGGTGTCGGAGGTGAGCGCCCGGTTCACCCTGGACGCTATGCCCGGAAAGCAGATGGCAATCGATGCCGATCTTAACGCCGGCTTGATCACCCAGGATGAAGCTCGCGCTCGGCGAGCGGAGGTTGCTAGGGAGGCGGATTTTTATGGGGCCATGGACGGGGCGAGCAAATTCGTGCGCGGAGATGCGATCGCTGGGATTTTGATCTTGTTCATTAACATCGTTGGCGGGTTGGCGGTGGGCGTAGGCCAGCACGACATGGCTTTGCCCGAGGCGGCCCAGCGTTACGTTCTGCTTGCCATCGGCGACGGCTTGGTGGCCCAGATTCCCTCGCTGCTTTTGTCGGTAGCATCGGCTATTCTGGTAACCCGAGTATCGGGCAGCGACGCCGACGTAGGACAGCAGGTCAGCGCTCAGTTCTTAGAGTATCCGCGCGCCCTGGTGATCAGCGCGGGCGTGATCGGTCTGTTAGGGCTGGTGCCGGGGATGCCAAATGGGCCGTTTTTGCTTTTAGCTTCAGCTTTAGGTGGAGGGGTCTGGTGGCAGCACCGGCGTCGCCAGCGCGCAGTCCAAGGGCAGACTGTTGAGGCTCTGCCTAAGGAGGCGGAAGTGCGCGAGCTGAGTTGGGACGATGTCGTCCCGCTTGACCGCATCGGTCTTCAGGTTGGCTACCGCTTGATCGCATTGGTGGATAAGCAGCAGGGTGGAGAACTGTTAAGCCGGATCAAAGGAGTGCGCAAGAAGCTATCCCAGGAGCTGGGGTTTTTGATTCCCTCAGTCCACATCCGCGACAACCTAGACCTACCCCCTAACGCCTATCGCTTGCAGATTCTGGGTACGACTGTGGGGGAGGCTATGGTTTATCCAGATCGGGAGATGGCCATCAACCCTGGCCAGGTATTCGGGGCTATTGCCGGAATCGAGGCCAAGGACCCAGCTTTTGGGCTGGATGCGGTGTGGATCGAACCGACGCGTAGGGATCATGCCCAGGCCTTGGGATATACGGTGGTGGATCCGGAGACGGTGATTGCCACCCATCTCAGCCAGGTTCTTCAGGATCACGCCCATCTTTTGTTCGGCCATGAGGAGGCCCAACAGTGGCTAGCTAACTTGAGCAAGGTGGCGCCCAAACTGGCTGAGATCTTAGTACCGCAGATCGTGCCGTTGACCTTATTGGTTAAAGTTCTGCAACGCTTGCT
This sequence comes from Methylohalobius sp., assembly GCA_026415315.1. GTDB lineage: Bacteria > Pseudomonadota > Gammaproteobacteria > Methylococcales > Methylothermaceae > Methylohalobius. The sequence goes on along the minus strand of JAOAHI010000006.1, from coordinate 26,215 downwards.
TAAGGAGAAAATCCCTATCCGGGACGCGATCACCATTGCCGAAACTTTGGCGGAACACGGGGGTAAAAGTCAAGATCCTGACGTGCTCACCGCGGCTGTCCGGGTCGCACTGGGGCGTGCCATAGTTGAGAAAATCAATGGCTTAGAAAATGAGCTGCCAGTCATTACTTTGGATCCAGAGTTGGAACAATTGTTGCAAAAGAGCTTGCACGGTATGGCTCAGGAGGGAATCGGCATCGAGCCTGGGCTAGCTCAGCGGATTCACAAGTTGCTCGAGCAGCAAACGCAGAAGCTGGAGATGGCTGGCAAGCCAGCCGTGCTGTTGGTGTCTCAGATACTGCGCTCGTGGTTAGCGCGGTTCGTGCGCCACACCATTCCAGGTCTGCACGTTCTGGCCTATAACGAGGTGCCAGAAGATCAGCAGATCAGAGTGGTTGCGGTGGTCGGCCAGCGAGCATAGGACCAAACAACCACAGCTGGTGGTCGATTGGACAAAAAGGATACATAGGCACCGCCAGCCAGGTAATTTAGGAGGTGCACGTTGAAAATCAAACGCTTTTTGGCGGCGGACATACGTCAGGCGCTGCAGCAGGTAAGAGAAACTCTGGGAGCGGAGGCGGTTATCCTCTCCAATCGTAAGACCGACCGGGGCGTGGAAATCATTGCGGCCTGCGACTTCGAGCTGGAGACGGTCGCCTCTAATGGCCTCAAACCTAAACCGCCAGAGCCGGCCAAAATGCCGGAAGAAGACGCCCAGCCGGTGCCCAAGCCCAAAGTGATTCCCAAACCGGCTTTCTCAGCCCGCGGTTACAGCGCGGTGGCCGAATTCTCCAAAGGTGCGCCTGAACCCTCTACGCCAGCTCAACCTGTCTCCCCACCCCAGGATGCCCTCTCCAAGCTGCAGCACGAATTGCAACAGATGCGGCATTTGTTGGATCGGCATTTGGCGCGAGAGGGTCGGTACGCAGAGACTTCGCCAACTCGGCTTGATCTTTTGCGCACCTTAAGCAGCCTCGGATTTGCGCGTCAGTTCGCCATTGATTTGGCCAGGCAGGTCGCAGCCGATGACGACCTAACTTCCGCTTTGCGCAAGGTGCGGCAGATCGTGAGCGAGAGGCTGCCGGTTCTCGACGATCCCGTACTTGACTGCGGTGGAATCATCGCCCTAGTGGGACCAACCGGGGTTGGGAAGACCACCACCATTGCCAAGTTAGCGGCGCAATTTCGCCTTGAACACGGACCGCGCCAGGTGGCTTTGGTGACGTTGGACAACTATCGCATTGCCGCCTATGAGCAACTTGCGACGTATGCACGCATTCTCGGTATTCCGATCCGTGGGACGAGCACCCAAGAGGGGCTGAGAGCGGTTTTAAGAGGGTTCTCGGATAAGCGGTTGGTGTTGATCGATACAGCCGGGATGAGTCCTAGGGATGTGCGTTTGGCCGAACAACTGGCCCTGCTCGACGACAGCGGGATGAGGGTTACAACGTATTTGGTGTTGGCGGCCAGCGCCCAGCTACCCAGCGTATGCGAAGCCATAGACGCGTTCGCTGGCTGTCGGCCCAAGGCGGCGATCTTGACCAAGCTCGATGAGACCTGTCAGCTTGGGTCGGTGCTTTCGGCCCTGATCGAGCGGGGACTGCCGGCAGCGTATTTCACTGATGGCCAGCAAGTGCCGGAAGACCTCCATCGAGTCCGAATCGAGGTGCTGATCCAGCGCTGCTTTGAGGCTAAGACGAAAGCAGCGCCTTTTGAGACAACGTTTGAGGTTGAGGATTGGATCGCCCATGCCAGCGCCTAGCCTAGATCAGGCCACCGGAATCCGGAAGCTACATAACCCCAAGCCAGTGCAAGTGTTTGCCGTAACCAGCGGCAAAGGTGGCGTAGGGAAGACCAACGTCGCGGTCAATCTGGGAGTCGCTTTGGCCCAGCAGGGTCGGACGACTGCTTTGCTCGATGCCGATCTGGGATTGGCTAATGTGGACATTTTGCTCGGACTGCATCCTCGGTTTAACTTGTCCCATGTCATCGATGGCAGCCGTACCCTAGAAGAAATCCTAGTGGAGGGGCCGGCGGGCCTGAGAATCGTTCCGGCCGCTTCCGGTCTGCAACAGATGGCCGACCTGACGCCGACCGAACAGGCTGGCATAATCCGCGCCTTTAGCAGCCTACGCGTACCACTTGAAGTATTGATCGTCGATACCGCGGCGGGTATTTCCGGGCCAGTAGTCAACTTCGCCCGCGCCTGTCAGGAGGTGGTGGTGGTGGTGTGTGATGAACCGGCCTCCTTGGCCGACGCCTATGCCTTTATCAAACTGCTCAATCGCGATTATCGCCTGTTCCGCTTTCAGATTCTGTGCAATCAGGTCAAAACTTCCGGCCATGGACGGCAGTTGTACGAGAAGCTGTGCCGGGTGACCGATCGCTATCTGGATGTAACGCTGGAATATTTCGGTGCGGTGCCCAAAGATGAGGCCGTGGTGAAATCGGTGCAGATGCAGCAGCCAGTAGTGATCGCATTTCCGCAAAGCCCAGCGGCTTTGGCTTTGAAGTCCCTGGCACGCAAGGTCGGTCAGTGGCCGGTGGTAAACACACCCTCCGGGCAGCTGGAGTTCTTCGTCGAGCGCATGATCGGCTGTGGCACGGGGGAGTGAGTATGAAAGGGATAGCGGCTTATGTGGCGACCAAAACTCTCGATTTTGACCGTATAGTCGAGCAATACGCGCCGTTGGTCAAACGCATTGCTTATCATCTCAAAGGGCGCTTGCCGGCCAGCGTGCTCCTTGACGATTTGGTCCAAGCCGGGATGGTGGGACTTTTGGAAGCGGCGCGCCAATATGACGCCAGCCAGGGCGCGAGTTTTGAGACCTATGCTGGGATTCGCATCCGGGGTGCGATGTTGGACGAAATCCGCCGCTACGATTGGACGCCACGCTCGGTGCATCGCAAGGCGCGCGAGATCGCCGAGGCGATGTACCGAATTGAGCGCCGTACGGGGCGGGACGCACGCGACACCGAGGTGGCGCAAGAGTTGGGGATGAGCTTGGAAGACTATCATAGCGCTTTGCAGGATATGATCGGCTGCCGCCTGTTCAGCGTCGAGGAGTTGGCGGAGCAAGGGGAGGGTTGGGATGGAGGCGAAGTCGCGGGCGGCTTAATCGAGCTTCTGGCTCAGGAACGATTCAAGGAAGCTTTAGCCGACGCCATCGCCAGTCTGCCGGAGCGGGAACGCCTGGTTGTCTCGCTTTATTACGAGGAAGAGATGAACCTTAAGGAAATCGGCCAGGTGCTTGGGGTAGGAGAGTCACGGGTCTGTCAAATCCACAGCCAGGCGATGCTGCGGCTTAGAGCCAGGATGCGCGACTGGCTAAGCGGCTGATTAAGTCTATAGTTTAAGTTAAGGTTGAGAGAGTTGAGGAGCGAAGCCTTGGACAAGAACCTAAAAATCTTGGTCGTGGATGATTTTGCCACTATGCGGCGGATCATCAAGAACCTGCTGCGCGAGCTTGGGTTCATGAATGTGGCCGAGGCGGATGATGGATTAACGGCGCTGCCCAAGCTCAAAACGGGGGAGTTTGACCTTCTGATTACCGATTGGAACATGCCTGGTATGACCGGTATCGATCTGCTCAAAGCAGTGCGTGCGGATGAGAAACTGGCTCACCTTCCGGTGCTGATGGTCACTGCCGAGGCACGCCGGGATCAGATCGTAGCGGCGGCCCAAGCGGGCGTCAATGGCTACATTATCAAACCCTTTACTGCATCGACGCTGCAGGAGAAGCTAGAAAAAATCTTCGAACGCCTTAAGGCTTAAGGGGGCGCGATGGTTCAAATGGAGACAAGATCGTTGGAGCAGCGCTTGGAGCAGGCACGAGCGCTGGTCGCCGCTTTAGAACGCGGCGATGTGGCTACAGCAGACCGGGTGGTGGACGAAATCGGGCGTCTGCGCGAAAAGCAATTGTTTCAGGAGTTGTGCCAGCTCACGCGACAATTGCACGACGCCCTGGCAAGCTTCTTGGCTGATGCCCAGTTGGCTGAGTTGGCCGCCAACGACATTCCGGATGCCCGCGAACGCCTGCGTTATGTTATCACTTTGACCGAACAAGCGGCCACGACCACGTTGAATGCTTTGGATGAGATGTTGCCCCTAGTTGAAGGGTTGGAGGCCAAGATTCAGAGTCTAGCCGGCCGATGGGGAAAGTTTCTGCAGCGTGAGATGTCGTATCGTGAGTTTCGGACTTTAAGCGGGGATTTGGCTACTTTCCTGCAGGACGCAAGTCCAAAAATGGAAACCCTGCGCGCGCGTCTGCACGAAGTGCTGATGGCGCAAAGCTTTCAGGATCTCAGCGGTCAGATCATCCGCCGGGTGATTGGCCTAGTACAGCAGGTCGAAACCAGCCTGGTCGAATTAATCCGCTTTTCCGGCCAGAAGGGCGAGCTTAGGCACCCCAATCCGACCTCAGGCGATCTGGCTGGACGCGGGCCCTCAGTGCCTGGCTTAGACAAGGGACAGATCGCCAACCAGGACGAGGTGGATGATCTTCTCTCGAGTTTGGGCTTTTAGGAGGGAAGGCCATGGCCATCGATTTCAATGACGAAATCGTGCAGGATTTTCTGGTTGAAGCCGGAGAAATCATAGAGCAGTTGGGTGAGCAGCTGCTTGAGCTCGAGCAGGCGCCTGAGGACACCGATTTGCTTAATGCCATTTTCCGCGGTTTTCATACCGTTAAGGGTGGCGCAGGGTTCTTGAACGTTACTCCGCTAGTTGAATTATGCCATCGCGCTGAGGACGTGTTCAATGTCTTGCGCCAGGGTGGGCGCAGAATCGACCCGGCTCTGATGGATGTGGTCCTCAAAGCGCTAGACGGAGTCAATACTATGCTCGCCAGCCTGCGCGCTGGGGAGGAGCCTAAGCCTGCCTCTCCCGCCTTACTTGAGGCTTTAACAGCCTATGCCGTGCCTCAAGAAGCCTCTCAGCTCGGACCATCTCAAACGCAGGAGGCAGCATTGGTGCCCGCTGCGCCTGAGTCGGCCTCGGTTCCAGACCCCGTCGAACGAGAATTTGAGGCACTGGTCACGCAGATGGTTTCGGCGGAGGAGACTTCAGCGGAGACCAGCGAACCAGACCTGATTACAGAGGAAGAGTTTGAAAGGTTGTTGGACGCACTCCATGGCCCGGGACGGGCGCCTGGAGCCAAGCCGGCCAAAAACCCGGATGCGAAAGCCGATGAGATTACGGAGGAAGAATTTGAGGCTTTGCTCGATCAGTTGCACGGCCCCGGTAAGCATCAAGGCGTGCCACCGCCTACAAAACCATCGATCGAGTCGCCTCCCCCAAAATCCAAGGAGACCGTCGCCTCGGCGGAATTACCGGCACGCCTTGACGCGGCTCCGCCTGCACCGAAAAAAGCCGAAGCGGCTGAGTCGACGGTACGGGTAGATACCCAACGCTTGGACGAGATCATGAACATGGTCGGCGAACTGGTGTTGGTGCGCAACCGCTTCAAAAGCCTGCGGGCCGCGCTAAACGATGAGGAGATCGCCAAGGCGGTAGCGAACTTAGACGTGGTTACTTCGGATTTGCAGCTGGCGGTAATGAAAACCCGGATGCAACCGATCAAAAAGGTATTCGGGCGCTTTCCGCGCGTGGTCCGGGATTTAGCGCGCAGTCTAGGCAAAGAGGTGCGATTAGAAACCCAGGGGGAGGATACCGATTTAGACAAAAATCTGGTCGAAGCGTTAGCCGATCCTCTGATCCACTTAGTGCGCAACGCTGTGGATCACGGCATCGAGATGCCCCACGAGCGCGAGTTGGCTGGCAAACCCAGGGAGGGACGAGTGTTGTTAAGCGCGGCCCAGCAGGGGGACCGCATCGAGTTGGTCATCGAGGATGACGGCAAAGGTATAGATCCGGAAGTCTTACGCCGCAAAGTGGTGGAGAAAGGCTTGATGGACGAGGATACTGCCGCTCGCCTAGACGAGCGCGAGTGCTTTCAGCTGATTTTCTTGCCCGGTTTTTCGACCAAAACCGAGATCTCCGACGTCTCTGGGCGAGGGGTGGGGATGGACGTAGTCAAGACCCGCATCGCGCAAATGAACGGCACGGTGGAGGTCGATTCGGTCAAAGGTAAGGGGACCCGGATCACGCTTAAAGTTCCCTTAACTTTGGCGATCATGCCGACTTTGATGATCAAGCTAGAGGATCAGACTTTTGCTTTGCCGCTGTCGAGCGTGGTCGAGATCTTGGATTTGGATTTGAGCCGCACCAATGTGGTCGATGGCCAGCAGGTGGTGGTGGTGCGGGAACACGCTTTGCCGCTGTTTTATTTGAAGGATTGGTTGCTTCTAAAGCGCAGCCAGAAAACCCAACAGCGCGGTCACGTGGTGGTGGTGAATGCCGGCGCACGGCAGGTTGGTTTCGTCGTGGATCAGCTGCTCGGTCAAGAAGAGGTGGTGATCAAAGCCCTGGGGGCCAAGCTTAGCGGTCTAGAAGGGTTAGCCGGTGCGACCATTACAGGCGATGGCCGGATCGCTTTGATCCTGGACGTTCCCAGCTTGATGAAAAAATACGCCGCGTGAGGAAGATTAGAGTATATCTACGGCGATTACGGCATAGCCAAGTTAGAGCTTCAGAGGCGGGTCAAGATGCTGGCTTTAAAAAATAAGTCGCTGCCACAAAAAGTTAAGGCCGGAGTTAGGAGATGGGCAGAATGCGTGCCAGAGCTCAAGCTAGACGTCGAGCTTTTGGTCATCGCCGCTTCTACCGGCGGTCCGCTGGCACTGCGACGGATTCTGCCTAAACTCTCATCCACAGCGCGGTTTCCGATCCTGATTGTCCAGCACATGCCAGGTCAGTTCACGGCCGGTTTTGCTGAGTACCTCAATCGGGTGTGTGCGATCGAGGTGCGCGAGGCTACCCATCAGGACGAGCTGCGGTCGGGGGTGGCGCTTCTGGCGCCAGGCGGACAGCAGATGGAATTGACCCGGGGTGGGCGGATCCGAATCCGCGCTGCCCGCTCTGACGAAACGTACAGACCCAGCGCCGATGTCATGTTCGCCTCAGTAGCCCAGCATTTCCACGGCCAGGTGCTGGGGATCGTCTTGACCGGTATGGGGGCGGACGGACAGGCTGGGGCGGCGCGCCTGAAAGAGAGAAAAGCCCAGATTTGGGCTCAAGACGAAGCCAGTTCCGCTGTTTACGGTATGCCAAAAGCGGTAGCAGAGGCTGGCTTGGCGGATCGAATTTTGTCTTTGGATGACATCGCAAATTTCTTAGGGGCGATGTGAGTTGTGGACTTCCTCAGTTTATTTGGGTTTTTGCTGGGGATTTTGGCTGTTGTTGGCGGGAATTTTCTAGAAGGGGGGAGCCTCACTTTTTTGGTCAACGGGCCGGCACTTGTCATCGTGTTTGGTGGAACTTTAGGAGCGGTAATGCTGCAGACCCCGCCGCGGTTATTCGTGAACGCCCTAAAGAGCTTACATTGGGTGGGAAGACCGCCGGCGATCGATATGCAGCAAAGGATCCAAAAAATCGTGCAGTGGAGCCTCTTGGCACGCAAAGAGGGGTTGTTGGGGTTGGAAGCCGAACTCGAACGCGAGCCAGACGGCTTCGTGCGCAAGGGCCTGCAGCTTTTGGTGGACGGCAATGAAACACAGGTTATCCGCGATTGCCTGGAGTTGGAGATGCACGCTAAAGAACAGCAGGAGCTTAACGCCGCCAAGGTGTTTGAGGCGATGGGAGGCTATGCTCCCACATTGGGCATTCTAGGTGCGGTTTTGGGCCTGATCCAGGTGATGCAGAACTTAACTGACCCGGAAAGGCTAGGTCAGGGGATCGCTATCGCATTTGTCGCTACTATCTACGGCGTGGGCCTTGCTAACTTGGTATTTTTGCCAGTGGCCGGTAAGCTCAAGGCTCACATCCGCAAGGCGGCTTTGCTCCGGGAGCTGACGATCGAGGGTATCGTCGCTATCGCGGAAGGGGAAAACCCGCGCAATATTGAACTCAAACTGGGTGGCTTTCTAGAATGAGAAGGCGCAAAGTGCGACCGGAAGAGGAAGAAAAGCTGGAGCGCTGGCTGGTCTCCTATGCTGATTTCATCACTTTGTTATTTGCCTTTTTCGTGGTCATGTATGCCATTTCCATCGTTAACAAAGGCGATTTCAAGGTGTTGTCGGAATCTTTGGACCAAGCTTTCCAGGCTCGGCCAGAGGAGGGGCGCAAAGTACCCGAGCCGATTCAGGTGGGGGAGACTCCGCGCCGACTAGACTCAGCGATCCTTGAGGCGGCGCAGGAGGCGGCGAGGTTGAGGGAGGCTGCGAGCCGGATCGAAGAAGTTTTGGCTCCATACATCGATCAAGAACTAGTCGCGGTGGAGCACAACGAATTTTGGATTGCGGTGGAGATGAAAAGCGCCATTCTATTTGCCAGTGGAAGCGCTGAGCTTTCGCCTGAGGCCAGCTCAGTCCTAGCAAAGTTAGCCGAGGTGGTGCGCGAACTGCCCGACAACCCCGTTTACATCGAGGGGCACACGGACAACGTCCCGATTGAGACTGCGCGGTTTCCCTCTAACTGGGAACTGTCAGCGGCGCGGTCGGCCAGTGTAGTGCGGCGGCTGATCGAGCATGGAGTCAACCCAGCCCGATTGGCCGCTGTGGGATTTGGGGAACACCATCCGGTAGCCGACAACGCTGAGGAGTCCGGGCGCTATCGCAACCGGCGTGTAGTATTGGTGCTGCAGGCCAAAAATGCAGCGCGCTATCGTTTCGAGCGGCCTTAAGATGCGGGTGTGGGCGGTCTGCAATCAAAAAGGTGGAGTGGGTAAAACCACGACCGTAGCGAGCTTGGCTGGGCTGTTAGTGGACAGAGGCGCGCGGGTGTTGACGATCGACCTGGATCCGCACGGCTCTCTGACCGCCTATTTCGGCCTACAGCCGGAGGAGGTGGCAGGCGGTGGATACGCCTTATTTTTAGCCCACCTCAACCGTCAACCGGTCGATCCTTTGGCCTATCTCTATTCCACTCCGGTGACAGGATTAGATTTGTTGCCGGCGACCTTAGCTCTGGCGATTGTCGAGCGCCAGGCGGGGACCCATGAAGGTTTGGGGTTGGTGATCCAGCAAGCACTGCTCCGCCTTAAGGATCGCTATGATTACGCGCTGATCGACAGTCCCCCTAACTTGGGCGTGCTCATGGTCAACGCTCTGGCGGCTTGCGACTACTTGCTTATTCCGGTGATGGCCGATTTTCTCTCTTTGCGCGGGCTGGAGAGGATGCTTCACACCTTGCACATGATCGGCCGCTCTCGAAAACGGGAGTTTTTTTATGCTATTGTTCCTTCACTGTATGATCGCAGACCGCGCGTTTCGTCTGAAAGCCTGAAAATACTTAGAGAACGTTACGGCGATCGTCTGTGGCCGGGAGCGATTCCTGTGGACACCAAGCTGCGCGAGGCCAGTCAAGCGCATCTGCCCATAAGCCAGTATTGCCCTGCTTGTCGAGCGGTGCTCGCCTATACTGCTCTGCTCGATTTTGTGTTGGAGGCTGAGCAGCTTCAGAGAAGCACTCAGGTTTTGTCGGCATGAGTAACCAACTTTTGCCTGAAGATGAGGTGGTTTTGGATTATCTCGTGCGCCTGCTTGGCGAAAGTGGGTCGGCTGTGGAAGAAGAACTGCCGCCAGGTTGCCCACCTTGGGCCAAACAAGCATTTCAGGTTCAACCGTTCCGCATAGGTAAACTGTGCTTTGCTGTACCGGCGAGACAGTTGCAGGGGGCGTGGGCTCTGGAAGGTAAAATCATCCCTCGATCGGAACAGCCGGAATGGGCGTCTGGTCAAGTGAAGGTAGCAGAGCGTTGGGTGTGGGTGGTGGAATTGGCTGGCTTGCTGCTGTCTGGCACGACAGTGGCTGAGCCTGCTTCTTGGATATTGCTGCCGCGAACTAGAGAGCTTGGGCTACTGTGCTGCGGGGTAGAGAAACTCTGTCTGTGGCAACCCCATGAAGTACGTTGGCGCAGCGAGCGGATTCGCCGCCCATGGTTACTGGGGATGCACTGCGGTTTTCCCTTTCCCCTGATCGACGTAGAGTGCTTGATTGCGGATCTCAAACCTTAAAGCAAAGCGGAGGAATAAGTCGTGAATACCGCAGAAAAACTCAATAGCAATCAACCTTTGCAGTGGGTCACCTTCGGGCTTGGCAACGAAACTTATGGCATCAATGTAATGCAAGTACAAGAAGTCCTCAGGGTGAGTGAAATCGCGCCGGTGCCGGGATCTCCAGACTATGTGATCGGCATCATCAACCTGCGCGGCAATGTGGTGACCGTGGTCGACACTCGCCGCCGTTTCGGCCTACCGCCTAAAGAGCCCGATAGCGCTTCCCGGATTGTGATCGTTGAAGCTGCCGGGCAGGTAATCGGCATTCTAGTCGACAGTGTGGCTGAGGTGGTCGAGCTTTCTTTGGCTGAGATCGAGACTGCTCCCAATGTTGGCAACGAGGATAGCGCTCGCTATATCCAAGGAGTTACCAGCCGCGATGGTAAGTTGCTGATTCTAGTAGATCTGAACAAATTCCTAAGCGAAGAGGAAATCGCTGAAATGGAGAACAGTTAAAATTAGAAAGGCTTTTCGTTCATGTCCTCTATCGAATCGCTAGAGAAGGTCGCTCCGATCAAACCCATCGATCCGCGTCATTTACGTGAGCAGGAGGCCAGACCCACTTCGCCGAGGCAGGACGATCTTCGGAAGAAAAACCAAAGCGCGCCGGGGGCCGACAGCGACGGTGCTTCCCACGTGGACGAGTTCGCATGATAAGCGCTTACCTTGATCTCGCGCTGGTAAGTGAAGGTTTGGTGATCATAGGATTGGCCATCGCGCTGATTTGGTTGGGAATTAAAGTAAGACGTTTGGAGCGCCGATTGATCGAATATGAGGCCGCCCACAAGCAGTTTGGACAAGATCTGGCAAGCCTGCGCACCAGCCTGGCGAGGACGGAAGAGCAAATGGACGAGCTGGTGATCAGCGTAGGCGAACTGGGCACGCGCGGCGAGCCGCGCATTTTCCAAAAAGAGCCGCCAAGGAAGGAGGAACCTTCAAAGGATCAAGACTATCACGCTGCTATCGAACGCATTCGCCAAGGGGCAGATGTAGAAGAGCTGGTAGAGAGCTTAGGCTGTAGCCGCGAGGAAGCCGCTCTCCTGATTCGCCTACACTGCCCAAGCAGAACTGCTTATTTTTGATCTTGACCGAGTTGTTTGTTGCTCAGCCAATAGGCGAAGGCGATGACTTCGGCTACGGCTAGGTAAAGCTCGCGCGGGATTTCTTCCCCGAGTGGAACCTTGGCTAGCAAAGTGGCCAAATGAGGGTCATGGTGAAGTGGAACGTTGTGCGCCTGCGCTTGCTCAACGATGCGCTCGGCCAGTGGCCCACGACCCTTGGCGACTACGCGGGGAGCAGAGTTGCCGTCGTAGTGGAGAGCGACCGCGATTTCAGGAGGAGATTTTGGAGGTTTGGCGTTCATGTTTTCTCATCCAGCAGCGGGCCAAAAGTTACGGAGGCCAGTTTTGTACCCACCTCTAATTCACCCACGGCCTGGATGTGTTCGGGCTCTAAACCAACGGCGTGGAAGCGATCGGCCAACGCGGCTATCTGGTCTTCGAGCAAATGCAACGTGGCTTTCGTTTCCGTCCAGAAGTAGCTGCTGATTTTTGTGCCCTGGAGCACCAGTTTGACGCGCAACCGGCCAAGTGCAGGCGGAGCAATTTCCAAATCCACGGTCCATGGCCAAGACATGTCTGATCTGCTTTGACTTTGCCGCTCGCCAGTGATGGTCAGATTCAAGCTCTGCAGGTGTTCTCCGTCGCGAAATGGGATTTCCACGTGCCAGGTCAGCGTCTGCTCTTCGGGCTTGGGCAGTGAAGCAAGTTGTTGAAGTATGATACGGGCCAGGGCAGCGTTAGTCTTTTCCGCCAGTCGTGGCACTGGGTCTGTGTTTTCGGCTATGGATTCGGTTGTCACAAGGCCAGCCTCTTGTGTGTGGACAGCAGTTCGGTTAGGAGCAGAGGCCGTTTGAGGGGCGGCAGAAGTGGAGGTCTGGGCGATTTCGAGGCTGGCGGCAAGCGCGAGCAGGCGAGTTTTTAGGTCGGGTTGTGGATGATCGTGAGGAGGCAAGGGTTCAATGTTCTGCAACGAGGCTTTCGTTAAGGCTTCGGCAAACAAACCGCTTGTCCGGACAGCGGCTTGGAGGGTATCGACCTGGGTTAGGGCGCTGCGCTCAGGTAGGGAAGTAAGCAAAGCTTGGAGCGAATTGCGCACAAGGGAGGGAAGATTTTCTTGTGCCGAAATGGTTTTGAAAGCTTGTAGCGCTTCGGTTAACGGCACCTGGCGAGGTAACGCATGACGCAAGGCCAAAGCGGTGACAAGGGCCGGGTTTGAAGCCGCAACCAGCTTGAGCTGAGGTTTAGGCAAAGTGGCGGCAACGAGGAGTTGTAAGCGCTCGCCTATCATGAGCGGCAACTGGGTTTCGGCAAGCACACGCCGCCCGCCTAGATCGAGTACAAATTGGCCTGAAGCAGTTCTAGCTACGACCTCAGCGGCCAATCGCTCTCCTGGGCGCAGAGCCAATGGTACAGCAACCGTTCTGAAGTTGTGCGCAGAAATAGCAAGGTGGGAGGGTAAGCGAATATCCATCTTAGGCCGCAAGCAGGTTTTGGATCTGCCAAATTTCCTCCTTAGCCGCTTCCAAGATGTTGAGGCTGGTGTTGGCGTCCAAGCGTCCGGCTAGAAGCTTGCGGTAAGCAGGAATCTGGTCCAGGCGCGGGCAGTCGTGAATTTTGGGGGTGCCGATGAAACTATGCAGCTGTGCCACCAGCACTAAGTCTACGTAATCCGGCTCCTGGGACTGGTTGCGAAACCAGTTTTCTGCTTCCCAAACTACGGTTTCGAAGTCCTCTGGAAAATGCCAGGCGCGCATGATTGCCACTCCTACTGGGCCGCGTAACTTGGCGACGGCTTGAGTTAAATTTTGGACTTGGTCGATCAGGTCTATGTGGGCGTCGGCAAAAGTCAGCACCGGCACCGCTCCTATATCGTGGACTAAGCCGGCTAGTATAGCCCGGTCTGGATCAAAGCCAGGGGTCTTGTGCGCCAACACGGCACAGATCGCCGCTACATAGCTGCTATGTTGCCACAACTCCTGCATGTATTTGTGGATAAGGCGGGTTTTGGCTTTGAATACCATTTTGAGGGCGAAGCTGGTGATCAGGTGCTGGGCAGCTTTGAGCCCCAAGCGAGTAAGCGCTTCTGGGCAACTCTCGATTCGACGCCGCCCTCGGTATAAGGGGCTGTTGGCGATCTGGATGAGACGCGCGGTGATGACCGGATCGATTTGAACCACTTTGGCGATCTTGCTGTTGTTAGCTTTAGGATCGTTGATTGCACGGCGGATCTTAAGGGAGATGTCGGGAATGGTAGGCAGGACCAGTCGGTTCTCTCTCAGCGCTTGATGGCAGTGCCGCAAGAAGCGGTTTTCGCAAAGGGCAGATGAGGCGGCCTCAGGCGCCATGGTATTGCAGAAAGCGTCTAAGTTTACTTATAAGCTTAGCAGAGGAGCTCTGCTTTATCGGCAGCCAACTCCTCACTTTAGTCTTAGCTGCGTGGCCGCAGGTGGGGGAACAAGAGCACGTCGCGGATCGAAGGGGAGTCGGTAAACAGCATCACTAGCCGGTCAATGCCTATGCCTTCGCCAGCCGTGGGCGGCAAGCCGTGTTCGAGCGCGATGATGTAATCCTCGTCGAAGTGCATCGCTTCTTCGTCCCCTAACTCGCGCGCTTGTAGCTGTGTCCGGAAGCGCTCAGCCTGATCCTCTGGGTCGTTAAGCTCGGTAAATCCGTTGGCGATTTCGCGCCCGGCGATGAACAACTCGAAGCGGTCAGTGACGAAAGGATTTTGGTCGTTGCGCCGAGCTAAGGGGGAGACCTCCACCGGATACTGGGTAATAAACGTAGGATCCAACAGTTTAGGTTCGACGGTTTTTTCGAAAATTTCGGTTTGAATCTTACCTAAGCCGAAGTTAGGTAGGAGGGGAATGTCCAATTTTTCCGCCACCTGCCGGGCCGATTCCAGGTTGTCCACGTCTTCGGCGGAAAGACCTGGGTTAAAGCGAACCAGGGATTCAAACAAGGTGTAGCGCTCAAAAGGTCGGCTAAAGTCGATCTCTCGCCCCTGATAGCAGATCCGCGTGGTGCCTAGGACGGTTTGAGCCATTTCCCGCAGCAGAGCCTCGGTCAAGTCCATCAGGTCGTGGTATTCGGCGTAAGCCTGATAGAACTCAAGCATGGTGAATTCTGGGTTGTGCTGAGTAGACAGGCCTTCATTGCGGAAATTGCGGTTGATCTCAAATACTTTCTCAAATCCGCCTACCACCAGGCGCTTTAAGTACAACTCCGGAGCGATGCGCAAAAACAGTTGCATATCCAGGGCATGGTGATAGGTAACGAAGGGCCGCGCCGTGGCTCCGCCCGGGATGAGCTGCATCATGGGTGTTTCTACCTCCAGAAAGTCGCGCTCGATTAGAAAACGGCGGACCTCCTGAATGATCTTGGAGCGAATGCGAAAGGTGCGGCGGGTAACCTCGTTCATGATTAGGTCCAGGTAGCGCTGGCGGTAGCGCCACTCCCGGACGGCCAGACCGTGATATTTCTCGGGCAAAGGGCGCAGCGCTTTAACCAAGAGGCGAACTTCGTCGACCTTGACCGAAAGCTCGCCGGTTTTGGTCTTAAACAGCACTCCCTCGGCGCCTAGGATGTCGCCTAAATCAAAGTGTTTGAAGCGCTCGTATAGCCCATCGGGCAGGCCATCGCGGGTAAGATAGAGCTGAATTCGGCCCGAGTAGTCTTGGAGATGGCAGAAACTCGCCTTGCCCATGATCCTGCGGGTCATCATGCGCCCGGCCACGCGCACCCGGATAAGCTGTTGGTCGAAGAACTCAGAAGGCTCGCTGCCATAGCGAGCATGGAGTTCGGCCGCCACGCTTGAGCGCCTAAAGTCGGTCGGGTAGGCAATACCGGCCTCCCGTAAGGCGGCCAGCTTAGCTCGTCTTTGCGCAATAAGGTCAGAGCTCGCGTCGTTGGTCACCGTTGTTTCTTGCTCCGTTTGATTACAGTCCTTGTTTGAGGCTAGCCTCGATGAAGGGGTCGAGATGGCCATCCAGCACCGCTTGGGTGGCACCGATTTCCACCCCCGTGCGCAGATCCTTGATCCGCGATTGATCCAGTACGTAAGAGCGGATCTGGTTGCCCCAGCCGATGTCGGTTTTTGCTTCTTCAAGTTGGGCTTGGGCGGCGCGTTTTTTTTGCATTTCCAGCTCATACAGTTTGGCCCGCAGTTGCTTCATGGCGGTGGCGCGGTTTTTATGCTGGGAGCGGTCGTTTTGGCATTGGACCACAATGCCGGTCGGAAGGTGAGTGATGCGGACCGCCGATTCGGTGCGGTTGACGTGTTGACCGCCAGCACCCGAGGCCCGATAGACATCGATGCGCAGATCAGCCGGGTTGATCTCAATTTCGACCTCGTCTTCGATTTCAGGTGAGACGAACACCGCAGCGAACGAAGTGTGGCGGCGATTGCCGGAATCGAACGGCGACTTGCGCACCAAGCGGTGGACACCGGTCTCGGTGCGCAGCCAGCCGTAAGCGTAAGGACCTTCTACTTTGACGGTGGCACTTTTGATGCCCGCAACCTCTCCCGGCGACAACTCGATGAGTTCAGCTCGAAACCCTTTGCGTTCGGCCCAGCGCAGATACATGCGTAGGAGCATCTCCGCCCAGTCTTGAGCTTCGGTGCCGCCCGAACCAGCCTGGATATCCAGAAAGGCGTTATTGGGGTCCATAGGGTTGGCAAACATGCGCCGAAACTCCAAGTCATAGACGGTTTTGGCGTAGTTCTCCACGTCGCTGGCGATGCTGGTGAGGGTCTCCTCCTCGCCCTCCTCCAAAGCAAGCTCGAGCAATTCCTCAGCGTCTTTAATGCCTTGGAGCAAGTTGTCTAGGGTTTTTACGGTTTCCTCTAACTGGACTCGTTCTTTGCCCAGGGCCTGGGCACGCTCCGGGTCGTTCCAGATCGCTGGGTTCTCAAGCTCGCGCAAGAGTTCCTCTAGCCTTTCCCGCTTGCGATCGTAGTCAAAGGTACCCCCGTAAGGCTAAAGTTCGGCTCTTTAAGTCATCGAGTTTGCGGGTTAAGGCGTTGATCTCCAATGTTTCCATAAAGCTTGTGTCCAATGATTTTGAAATAGCAAAATTGTATCAGTTTTATTTGGCGTCCGGATTGGCTTTTAGGTTCCCAAGCAGAGCGCAAAGCCGGTGGGCGTCGACCACGGCGCTGGCGACCTCGTCGGTGTTGTCAAAAAACACCCAAAGCGCAAGACCCTCGATGCATCGGGCAGTCAGCCAGTTTGCCCAGTCGATCAACAGTTCATCGCTGTAACTTCCGCGGTAACGCTGAACGTGGCCGTGCAGGCGCACGTAAATAAAGTTAGCCGTGGTTACCCTGGGGGAAAATAAGCCGGCCAAGTCGAACAGGCAAAAAGCAGCGTTAATTCGGCCTAAGAGCTCATAGATAGTTGGGTTGTGCCAGCTTACATCGCGAAACTCAAAAGCATAAGCATGACTTCGAGGGAGTGCAATGAGAAAAGCCTCCAGACGCTTGGGTTCTGCTGGAAAGCGCGGCGGCAGCTGAAACAGCACTGGCCCCAATTTCTCCCCAAAAGCCTCGATGCGGCGGAAAAAAGCGGTGATGAGATCAGCGCAATCGGTAAGCCTTCGGTAGTGGGTGATGGCTCGCCAGGCTTTGACGGCGAAGCGAAACTCAGGCGGAGTTTCCTCCACCCAGCGGCGGATTGTGGTTTCCCTAGGCAGATGGTAAAAGCTGGCGTTGACCTCCACGGCGTTAAAGCGTTGGGCATAAAGCGCTAGCCACTTATTAGGTGGCAGATTTTTCGGATAAAACAGACCGCGCCAGACGCCGTAACTCCAGCCGCAGGTCCCGATGTGCGTTGGAGCGAGCAAATCAACGTAGGCGATCGTCTTGGACTTGAATCGTGCCGTTCTCCACACGCACTGGAAAGACGTGGAGGTCTTCGTAAGCAGGCGGTGTCAAAGCGCGTCCAGTTTTAAGACAGAACCGCGCTCCGTGGCGGGGACACACGATCGCCTCCCCTTCGATGTGGCCGCTAGCGATCTCCGCTCCGTCGTGCGTGCAACGATCCTCGATGGCGTAGTAGCGGCCATCCACGTTGATGATAGCCACCTCGGTTCCATTGATCTCTACCACCCGATGTCTGCCTGGGGGAAGCGCCTCCTCTTTGCAAACGACAACCCAATCCGACATGGCTGTTACTCCGTGCTCACTGGTTCCTGTTGACCCTTAATCGCCGCTTCTAGAGAATGCCAGGGAAGAGTGGCGCACTTGATCCGCGAAGGGTATTGGCGCACCCCGGCCAGCACCGCCAGTTTTCCCAGCTCCTTCAGCTTTAGCCGCTCATCCTGGCCGGTAACGATAGCGTGGAAGGTCATAAACAGCTTCTCAGCCTCGGTTAAGGTTTTGCCTTTGACGATCTCGGTCATAAGCGAGGCTGAAGCGGTGGAGATAGCGCACCCCTGGCCCTGAAAACCGATGTCGGCAATGCGCCCATTCTCGAGCTTAAGATACAAAGTGATGCGGTCACCGCACAAAGGGTTGTAGCCTTCGATCTTGCGGTCGGCGTTTTCGATCGGGCGGAAGTTGCGCGGGTTGCGGTTATGGTCGAAGACGATTTCCTGGTACAGCTCTCTTAAGTTTTCCAGCATCAGCCAAACACCTTGATGATTTCTTGGATAGCTGCCATGAGCGAATCGACTTCTTCGTAAGTGTTGTATAGGGCAAAGGAGGCGCGGGTGGTGGCCGGCACGTTGAAGAAATCCATTACCGGCATGGCGCAGTGGTGGCCGGCGCGCACCGCGATCCCATAATGATCCAAAAACGTTCCCACGTCGTGGGGGTGGATGCCCTCTAGCGTAAAGGAGAGGATAGCCCCTTTGCTTGAGGCTTCACCGATAATCTTAAGCCCTTTGATTTCCTTGGCTTTGGCAGTAGCATAGGCGAGCAGCTCCTGCTCGTGGCGCTCCACAGCCTCCAGGCCGAGGCGTTCTAAATATTCGATCGCCGCGCCAAGACCTACCGCTTCGGCAATAGCGGGAGTACCTGCCTCAAACTTGTAGGGCAAGTCGTTGTATTCGGTCGCCTCAAACGTTACCCTGCGGATCATTTCTCCGCCTCCTTGCCAAGGCGGCATAGCTTCCAGAAGCGCACGTTTGCCGTACAGTACCCCGATGCCAGTAGGGCCGTAAAGTTTGTGGCCGGAGAAGGCATAAAAATCACAACCCAATGCCTGGACGTCTACGGGTAGATGGGGTACTGCCTGGGCGCCGTCCACCAGTACCGGAATGCCATGGAGGTGGGCAAGCGCGCAGATCTCTTTAACTGGGTTGATAGTGCCTAAAGCGTTGGACATGTGGGCGACGGCTACAAGCCTAGTCTGCGGCCCCAAGAGCTGGGCAAACTCGTCCAACTGCAGTTCACCTTTTTGGTTCATGGGGGCAACTTTGAGCTTGGCTCCCTTTTCCCGACACACCAGCTGCCACGGGACGATGTTAGAGTGGTGCTCCATGGCAGAAATTAACACTTCATCGCCAGCTTGCAGCCTAGGGCGGCAGTAGCTTTGCGCCACTAGGTTGATGGCTTCGGTAGTGCCGCGCACGAACACGATTTCCGCTCGTTCTTTGGCGTTGAGAAAGCGCCGCACCGCCTCGCGCGCCGCTTCGAAGCGGGCAGTAGCGCGCTCGCTTAAAGTGTGAACGCCGCGATGCACGTTGGCATAGTCGTGAGCGTAAAATTCAGCCAAGGTTTCGATCACTTGGCGCGGTTTTTGACTGCTGGCAGCATTGTCTAGATAGATCAGAGGTTTCCCATGCACCTTCTGGTGCAAAGCGGGAAAATCGGCACGAATAGCAGCGATGGGATAAGCCGACGGACGCAGGGCAGTTTGTCTCATAGAGTAGATTCCAAGTCGATGGCTTGAAAGCGCAAGTCCAATTCCCGGTGCAAAAAACGGCGCAGGGAAGGTACGGAAACGGTTGAGACCGAGGCGTTGACGAAACCGTAGATCAGAAGTTCACGCGCGGCTTTAGGGGCGATGCCGCGGGTCCCAAGGTAAAACAGGGCATCTTCATCCAATTGCCCTATGCTCACCCCGTGGNGGCACTGAACATCGTCAGCGTAAATCTCTAGCTGCGGCTTGCTGTCCACTTCGGCTGCCTCCGACAACAACAGATTTTTGTTGTCCATCGCAGCATCGGTTTTTTGTGCTCCCGGTTGGACCACGATCTTGCCCTGGAAGACGCTGCGCCCTGCCTCTTCAGCCAGCGCCTTGTAGGTTTCGCGGGAAGTACCTGCTGGAGCGGTGTGGATGATGCGGGTGTGGCTGTCCAAATGGCGGTGGCCATTGGCCCAGTGCAGCCCTTCTAGCAGGCAAGAGCTTCCTTCGCCCAAAGTCGTATGGATTTCGCTGCGGGCCAAGGCGCTACCTAGAGCAAACTGGACCTGACGGAGCTGAGAAGCCGCTTCTTGCCTCACGTATAGCCCGCTAAAGTGAAACGCACGGTCTGTTTCCTGTTGGATTTTGTAGTGCTCTAAGTGACTTTCTGGGCCCAGCAGCGCCTCGCTGACATGGGCAGTAAGCCCAGCGCTCAAGCCGAGATAAGTTTCAATCACGCATGCTTGGGCGTTCTCGCCTAACAGGATAAGATGGCGGGTTACAGCCGCAGCCTCCTGGGTCTGCACGTGCAGGATTTGGATCGGCTGCGAAAGCTGGGCGCCGGGAGAGATGTAAATCCATGCTCCGTTTTGGAACAGAGCAGTGTTGAAATCGATTAGGCTGTGATGTTCATCCACCGCTTGCCCCCAGCCCTGAGTCACCAGCTCTAATTGGTGCTGTAAAGCCCCGTCTAAAGGAGAGACGATGATTTGGTCTGATTTGGGTAGACGCGAAAGCTCCCTGGCGTAGTGCCCGTCGATCAGTACCAAGTGCCAGCAGTCGGCAAGAAGCTTGGTTTGGATCCAGGTTAAGTCTGGACTGCCTGGAGCCTGTGCCGGAAGAAAACACCTGCGCTCGATGGGGGTAAGATTGGTGTATTTCCATTCTTCGTGACGCAGAGAGGGAAAACCCAGGCTCAAAAAACGCGCCATAGCCTCTTGGCGCTGTGTGGCCAGCCAGACCGGGCCTTGCCTCGCCAAGCGGGTGCTTATGTTTTGGTAAGGAGTCAACGACTCTGCTGCCGAGTTCATACTTGGGCCTTAAGAGGCGGTTCGATCCAGCCGTAGCCTTTGCTTTCCAGCTCTTGGGCCAGTTCTGGCCCGCCGGATTTGACGATGCGGCCACTGGCCATGACATGGACCCTGTCTGGAATGACATAATCGAGCAGTCGTTGGTAATGGGTGATCAGCAAGAAACCGCGCTCAGGGGAGCTTAAGGCATTGATCCCTTGGGCAACGATTTTCAAGGCATCGATGTCTAGGCCTGAGTCGATCTCATCCAACACGCACATGCGCGGTTCCAACACCAGCATCTGCAGGATTTCGTTGCGCTTTTTCTCACCGCCTGAAAATCCCTCGTTAAGGGCGCGATATAAAAACTGCTCGTCCATGCCCATTTGCCTGACTTTTTCTTTGACCAGCTGGATGAATTCCATGGCATCCACTTCCGGCTCACCGCGGTGTTTGCGGACAGCGTTCAAGGCTGCCTTGAGGAAATAGATGTTGCTGACCCCAGGGATTTCTACAGGATACTGAAAGCCCAAGAACAATCCAGCACAAGCCCTCTCTTCCGGTGCCATGGCCAAAAGATCTTGGCCTTGGTACCAAATCTGGCCGGCAGTGACCGCAAAGCCTTCGCGCCCGGCCAGCACGTTGGCTAGGGTGCTTTTGCCCGAGCCGTTCGGCCCCATGATGGCGTGGACCTGACCCAAACATATGGTAAGGTCTATTCCCTTGAGGATGGGTTTGCCCTCCACCTCCGCGTGGAGATTTTCGATTTTCAATATCACTTTGTTTTGGCTCATGAGCGATCAACCTATGCTGCCTTCCAAACTCACTCCCAATAGGTTTTGGGCTTCTACCGCGAACTCCAATGGCAACTCCTTGAAGACTTCCTTGCAAAAGCCGTTGACGATCATGGATACGGCATCTTCAGCCGAAATCCCACGGCTGCGGCAGTAAAACAGCTGATCTTCGCTGATTCGGGAGGTGGTCGCCTCGTGCTCCACTACGGCTTTGGGTTGTTTGACCTCGATGTAGGGAAAGGTGTGAGCGCCGCATCGATCGCCGATCAGAAGCGAGTCGCATTGAGTGTAGTTGCGCGCTCCTTCAGCGCTCTTTAACACTTTTACTAGGCCGCGGTAGCTGTTTTGGGCGCGTCCAGCAGAGATGCCTTTGGCGATAATGGTGCTTTTGGTGTTCTTGCCGATGTGGATCATCTTAGTGCCGGTGTCAGCTTGCTGAAAATGATGGGTCACCGCCACTGAGTAAAACTCGCCGACAGAATTGTCGCCGCGCAGGATGCAACTGGGATATTTCCAGGTAATGGCTGAACCGGTCTCGACTTGGGTCCAGGAAATTTTGGAATTTTCTCCGCGACACTCGCCGCGTTTGGTGACGAAGTTGTACACTCCGCCGCGACCTTGCTCGTCGCCTGGGTACCAGTTCTGGACAGTGGAGTACTTGATCTGAGCATTTTTGAGCGCGATCAATTCCACTACTGCAGCGTGCAGCTGATGCTCAGAGCGCATGGGCGCCGTGCAGCCCTCAAGGTAAGAGACGTATGAGCCTTCGTCAGCGATGATTAAGGTGCGCTCGAACTGACCGGTTTTGGCAGCATTGATGCGAAAATACGTAGATAGCTCCATTGGGCAGCGCACGCCCTTGGGCACATAGACGAAAGAGCCGTCCGAGAACACCGCCGAGTTCAAAGCAGCGAAGAAGTTGTCCCCAGGCGGTACCACCGAGCCCAGGTATTGGCGCACGAGTTCAGGATATTCGCGGATTGCCTCGGAGATCGGGCAGAAGATAACCCCCGCTTTGGCCAGCGTCTCTTTAAAAGTGGTGGCCACCGACACACTGTCAAACACAGCGTCTACCGCCACGCCCGCCAAACGCGAGCGCTCGTGCAGGGGAATGCCCAGTTTCTCGAAAGTCTCAAGCAATTTGGGGTCCACTTCTTCTAAGCTTTTGGGACTTTTCTTAGGGGCAGCGTAGTAGCTGATCGCCTGGTAGTCGAGGCGGGGATACTGAATGTGCGCCCAATGGTGAGGTTCTTCCATCTTCTGCCAACGGCGGAAGGCATCCAGGCGCCACTGCGTCATCCACTCAGGCTCCTGCTTTTTAGCCGACAGGGCGCAGATGACGTTCTCGTTGAGTCCAGGGGGAAAACTTTCCTCTTCCACTTCGGTGATGAACCCCGCCGAGTACTGGCGGGCGATCAGTTTTTCTAGCTCTTTGCTCTCTACCATAGCAATGCTCCGTAAACGAGTTCAGCGCACATGAGCGCGCAGGCTGTCCAAGGAAATAGAGACCTCCCGCGGCGTGGGCTTAATCATGTCGGCCAAGGTAACTGCCTCTAAAGCGATTTTGAGCGCTTGGTTGATAAGCGATAAGTTGCTGCGGATATTGCAGCCTTTAGCCTTCTGGCAATGATCTTCCGCTAGACTGCATTCGGTTAGACCAATAGGGCCATCGAGCGCGGCAATGATCTGAGCGACGCTGATCTCATCGGGTCGCTTGGCCAAGCGGTAGCCGCCGTGGGGGCCGCGTTCAGATTGGAGGAGGCCGGCTTGGTTTAGGCGCTTGAGGATCTTTTGCACAGTCGGCAAGGCAATATTCACGGCTAGGGCAATTTCCGCCGCCGTATAAGTTTGCTGTGGCTCACGGGCGCTGTAGCTGGCGATGATAATGGCGTAATCAGCCAATTTGCTCAAAAGTAGCATTAGAGGCAAACTACTTCTCTTTTTAGGACTATTTTAGTCCTGAATAATTCCCAAGTAAAGAGATAAGTTTATGTTCGGTGCACGCGATCCTTGTTGCGGTTGGGACCGGAACATGCTTGACTGATAAACGCAAGTGATGTTGCTGGAGGCCGCAAATGTTGAGGCGCGTGTTTAGTTCGCTGGCGCTTTTGGTCGCCAGTTGGGTGCTTATCGTCCTCACCGACGAGACGCCAGGTTGGGTGGGATGGCAGGAGGCGCTGATTACGCCGGTGGTGATCTACGCTGGCTGGCAAGCGATGCGAGAACTGATTCAGTGGTACCGTCAGGAAGGGGGGTAAGCAGCGTCCCTGCTGCCTCATCGGTTTGTTGTATATCTGCGTCTTACGATGTTAGCTGCTTCTACCATGTTTTTTAACGCCATCTCTACCTCAGGCCACTGGCGGGTCTTGAGACCACAATCGGGGTTAACCCACAAGCGCTCAATGGGGATGCAATCTACAGCCTGCTCTAACAGGCTCACCATCTCCCCGATGCTGGGGACGTTAGGGGAGTGGACATCATAAATACCCGGGCCGATTTCATTTGCATAGCGAAAGCAAGCAAATGTCTTGAGCAACTCCATCTTCGAGCGTGCCGTCTCAAGGGTGATGACGTCAGCGTCGAGATCCGCAATGGCCGGCAGGATGTCGTGGAACTCGGCGTAGCACATGTGGGTGTGGATTTGAGTGTCGTCGCGCACTCCGCAGGAGGCCAGACGAAAAGCCCTAGTTGCCCAGTGCAGGTATTCTGATCGAGCTTCTTGCCTAAGCGGTAACCCTTCGCGCAGCGCCGGCTCGTCGATCTGAATCACGGTTATCCCGGCCCGTTCCAAATCCCCCACTTCATCGCGCAAAGCGAGGGCGATCTGCAGGCAAGTATCGCGAGGGGGTTGATCGTCGCGCACGAACGACCATTTGAGCATAGTTACTGGCCCAGTCAATATCCCTTTGACGGGTTTAGACGTTAACGACTGAGCATAGCAGATCCAGTCCACCGTCATGGGCTCAGGGCGCCACACATCCCCGTAAACGATCGGTGGCCTGACGCAGCGCGAGCCGTAAGATTGAACCCAGCCGTGCTCGGTGACAGCGAATCCCTCCAGCTGCTCGGCAAAATACTCCACCATATCGCTGCGCTCGACCTCGCCGTGAACTAGCACGTCTAAGCCGCATGCTTCTTGTTTACGAATGCATTCAGCGATCTGCTCTGCAAGGAAAGAGCGATACGCTGTGACGTCGATTTTCCCCTGTTTGAATTCCTGCCTTTTGCTTCGGATTGCCGCTGTCTGGGGAAAGGAGCCGATGGTAGTAGTGGGCAAAAGCGGCAGGCAGTGTTTTTGCCGCTGGGCTTGACGGCGGACTAGATAGGGGCTGGCGCGCTGTTCCATAGCAGGGGTCAGCTCGGTCAGACGTCTTCGCGCCTCGGGATGAGTAACGCGCGCGGAAGTTCTGCGGCTTGCGAGCGCGCGGCGGTTTTCCTCCCAGCGAGCTGCAATGCTGTTCTGGCCTTGCCCTAAGGCTTTTTTGAGCAGCGCCAACTCGTCAAGCTTTTGCACCGCAAACGCCAGCCAACTTTTCAGCTCCTCGTCCAGCTTAGTCTCGATCCCCAAGTCCACAGGGACGTGGAGCAAGGAGCACGATGGGGCCAGCCACAAGTTCGGACGGGTACGGAGCGGTTTGAGCCTGCGCCAAGCTTCCTCTAAATCGGTGCGCCAGACATTGCGGCCATCGATAATCCCAACCGAGAGGACTTTGTGCGTGGGCAACCAGTCGTGAACGCGCTCCAATTCTTCCGGTGCCCGCACTGCGTCCACATGCAGGCCGGCTACCGGCAGCTCGCAAGCGAGCTTGAGGTTGTCGCGCAGGGGACCGAAATACACCGCGAGCAGAAGGTTCAAGTCCTTGATCTGCAGCTGGTAATAAGCGCTCTCAAACGCCGCCCGCCAGTTTTGGTCTAGGTCCAAGGCTAAAATCGGCTCGTCGATTTGTACCCACCTGGCGCCCTGAGAGGCCAGGCGAGTAAGGATCTCCCCGTAGACGGGGAGCACGCGCGGGAGGAGTGCCAGTTTGGCGCAAACCTCACCCTGGCATTTGCCCAGGTACAGCCAAGTCAGAGGCCCGAGCAGCACCGGCTTGGCTTTTTGCCCGAGGATACTTTTGGCTTCCTCAAATTCGGCAAACAGTTTCTCTGAGGAAACTGAGAACTTAAGCTCAGGCATCAACTCTGGGACGAGGTAGTGGTAATTGGTGTCAAACCATTTGGTCAGTTCACACGCCGGTTGCGGCTCTCTGCCTGGAGCACGGCCGCGCGCCATCAGGAAGTACGTGTCCAAATCCACCGCGCTTCCCGAGCAGCCAAAACGCTCAGGGATAGCTCCTAGCAGGCAGGTAGTGTCTAGGACGTGGTCGTACCAAGAAAAGTCCCCGACTGGAATCCAATCCAGACCAGCGCTGGCCTGGATTTCCCAGTGGCGGCGGCGCAGCGCTCGCCCGGTTTGCTCAAGTTGCTCGCGGCCTATGGCCTCTTGCCAGTAACTCTCAAGCGCTTTTTTTAGCTCGCGCTTTAAGCCGATCCGAGGAAAGCCGAGGTTGTGAATTAAAGCCATCGAGATCTCCTTTAAGCTCGTTTTGCCGAAGAAAGTATCGGCCGGTATATTAATGAATTCAATTGATGATTTTTCAAATTAATTTGAAAAAAATTCATGTACTTAGAAATTAAACACTTACGAGCTTTATATTTTCTGTGGCAGACTGGAAGCGTTAGCGCAGCGGCTAGAAGGCTGCATCTGACCCAGTCAGCTTTATCGCACCAGCTGAGAGCGTTGGAGGAGTATTTAGGAGTGGCGCTGGTGTTGCGAACCACCCGCCCTCTGACGCTAACTCCTGCTGGTCAGCGCCTGTTAGCTCTGGCTGAGCAAGTTTTGCCGCAGGTTATGGCCGCTGAGCGCGATTTGGCTCGCCTCAGGCAGGGTCAAGCGGGAAGGCTATACCTGGTGGTTGAATGCCACAGCTGTTTTGAGTGGCTACTGCCCACCTTAGATGCCTACCGTGAGGCCTGGCCAGAAGTAGAGATAGATTTAGCCTTCGGCCCAAACTTGGATCCCTGTCT
>JAOAHI010000069.1 GCA_026415315.1 Methylohalobius sp. | reverse complement strand
GTAATACTCAAGCGCTTTCGAGTCCAACTTGAGCAAGAAACTTTGCCGGCTTGGACGTTCGATTTGACAAAGCAGGAATACTATGGCATTGAGGCCAGAAGACGCTTGGTCTTAGTCCTAGAACAACTGGAATACCAAGACGACCGCGACGGGCGAGAAACCGAGATCTGCCCCGGGATTTTCGGGGCAAGTCCTTCACTTCTCAAGCTTTCTGCCAGACTAAACATAGCAAGAGATCGCTTTAAAAGCGCAGTGCTCGAGGCCAACCGCAAAGATCCAGACGCGGCCAGAGAAGTATTGAAAAATCATGGATTCCCTCGCGTGCATTTTAAACAGATTTATCGGCATTTTCCGATTTTGCTTAAAAAACCGCATTCTGTTCGTTTCACATGGGGCGCTACCCGTTCGATCAAGAAAATCTCCAAGCAGGAGGCTTATCGTCGGCTGACCCTATTGGCTGGCGACTCGCAAAGCCTTGGCTTCCAGAGACAATTTGAAGCGCTCTCTGCGCTCAGGGCGAATGAGCCAATAGCTATTGTTCAAGACTTAAAACCCCATATTAAAGCCAATGTGTGTTGGGTAAAAAGAGACGTGGGCGACAAGGAGGTAATCCGCAAGCTGATCAGCGCCGCCTTGCCCATCTTGATTCCGCTCGATGCCGGTGAGAGCCTGCCTGAGCATTCAGCAGCTTATCCAGATGAGCGCAAACCCAGGAAATCCAGGGCGGACACAAAAATAGAGGCTGAACCGTTTTTACCTTCCATCCGAGGGCATAGATACTTACTAAAATAAAGCTTAGCGATGATGAACATATAAGGACATGGCATGCAAGTCGTGTTTTTTCTTTTGTTCTTTATTACCTTACCTATCTTATGTGCGGCAGAAGCGAGCAAAGAAATCGACCGCTATTATGCCGCAAGCGACTTTTACTACTACCAAGGACAAAAAATTCCGTTGCACCGATCGCTAACGCGATGTGTGGTCAAGTTCCAACCCTGGGTCAGAAAACAAGAGCAAGCTGCGATTTTGACGAGGTTTCCCGTACCTGGGGAGGTGGTGAAGGAAATCTCGGTAGGGGAGTTGCAGTTTGCTATCGTCCGCTGGCGATCCGGTGTTTCCAAGGCTGACAAGAGCGCAGCCTCTGTTCAATTCATTGAACAGGCGCTGGATCAGCTTCGCGCGCGTCCCGAGGTGGAATTTATCTCGCCTCTGTATATCAGTGCGAAAACGCGCACCCCGATGTTTCCCACCGGCGAAATCTTAGTAAAGCTTAAGCCAGGGCAAAAGATCGAGGAACTTGTTGCGCGTTATGCAACTTGGGGATTGGAGGTCCAAGAAAAGCTTTGGGGAACTCAAGATGAATACGTCCTCAAGCTCCAAAACTTAAAGGCAATAGATCCTTTAGAAGCAGCCAATGTCCTTTTTGAAAGCGGCCTAGTGGAATGGGCGGAACCTAACTTTGCCCAGGAGGTTCAAAAATCGTTTACCCCAAACGATCCGTTTTTTCCTCTCCAATGGCACCTCAATAACCTGACTAAGCCACAAGCGGATGTCGATGCCCCAAAAGCTTGGGACATCAGCCAAGGCAGTCCGAACACCGTGATTGCCATTATCGACGATGGGGTTGAGCTTAATCATCCCGACCTGGTAGATAACATTTTCTCTAATCCTCGTGAGCTCTTAAATGGCCGTGACGACGACGGCAATAGCTTTGTAGACGATCTGTGGGGTTGGGATTTCAGAGACAACGACAACAACCCAAACCCTTCTCTCTTTGACGATGATCACGGGACCGCTGTCGCTGGCGTGGCCGCCGCCCGGGGGAACAACTGGATAGGCGTCAGCGGCGTGTGTCCGCGGTGTAAGATTTTGCCGATACGGATCGGGTTTGGTTTTTTCTTTACTAACGACAAAGCGGCCAACGCCATCCGCTATGCTGCCAGTTTGGCCGATGTCTTGAACAACAGTTGGGGTGGAGGCGCGCCAAGTTCCGTCATTCAATCGGCGATCCGCGATGCGGTCACGCGCGGACGCGGCGGAAAAGGGAGCGTGGTGCTATCGGCTGCCGGAAATTATGCTTCTGGTTATGAGTTAATTTCTGTTTCCGGTTTGCCGGCTGGCACGCATCGCTTTCGTTGGGTGTACAGCAAAGATTTTCTTTTCAGCTCTGGGGAAGACACCGCTTGGCTAGGGTGGGTGCAGTTTCCCGGAGGGCAGGTGGAAAACTTTGAAGCTGGAGCGGCAAGATGGCTTACCGGTGGGAATGCGCCTTGGCGAATCGTCAATGACCCCGCGCACGCCGATGAGGGGGCATGTTTTACCCACGCCTTAAAAGCTGGTGCTATCGGCCACAATCAGTCCAGCTGGGTGGAAATCGTAAAAGCTGTGCCGGCGGGGGATCTTCATTATTTTGCTTGGGTTTCTTCCGAGCTTGGGTTTGATGGTCTCCGGGTGTATATCGATTTGTACAACAATGGAACTTTTGACCGTTTTGGGGAGTTTCAATCTGGCGAGCCAGACGTTGTCCCCGGCGTCTCCTATCCAGCGGCCTATCCTGAGAGTATCGCTGTCGGGGCAAGTTCGGATTTGGACTGCCGATCTTATTACAGCCAGTTTGGGGAGGATCTCGATTTTGTCGAGCCGAGCAATGGGGGTTTTTTTAATCGTGACATTTATACCACTGATCGTACTGGGTTTTGGGGTTATGATTTTTTTTCCGATTACGCGCTCTTCGGGGGGACTTCCTCTGCCACCCCGGTGGCTTCGGGGATCGTAGGCTTGCTTTTGTCCAAAAATCCCAACTTAACTCAAGCGCAAGTCAGACAGATTCTGCGCGACACTGCCGATAAGATTGGTCCAAGTCCGTACATCAATGGACGCAATGACCGCTATGGTTTTGGGCGAGTGAACGCGTTTAATGCGCTGAATGCGGCCGATTCGATGACTTGCCCGCCGATACAGGGAGAGATAACCGTTAATCATATTTTTAAGACCATCTTATTTGCGGCGAGTTGCGAAAACCCGGTTGTGATTGTTGGTCCGCCCACTTACCACGATACTCAACCTGGCGTAATTCGTTTGCACAATGTGAACCAAAATGGGTTTGATATTCGCTTTCAAGAGTGGAACTACCTAGACGGCAAACATGCGAGCGAGTACGTCCCATATCTTGTTCTGCGACAAGGTCGGCACACAATGAGCGACGGCAGTGTGTGGGAGGTGGGAACGTTCGCTTTAGACGGTACGGGCACGTGGATTGCCAAGAATTTTACTGCTCCTTTTGCTGGTGCGCCGGTTTTGTTTTTGACTGTGCAAACTGCCAACGATGCTCAACCGGTGATGGTAAGGGCACGCAATGTCACACCTATAGGTTTCGAGGCGGCTTTGTTTGAGGAAGAAGCTTTGATGAACGGCCACTCTACAGAAACCATAGGCTATTTAGCCATCTACAATCCAAAAGGTTGGGGGAGCATCGATTTTAGGGGAACTCAGGTTCCTTATCTTATCCAGCGCTTAGGTGTAAATCATCTTTTTGCTCCAGTTTTGAGCTCCAATCTTAAATTGGAAGAGGAGCAATCTAAAGACTTAGAGACAAACCATGTTGTTGAGAGGGTGTGGGCATTGGCATTAGGGGATAAACTATTTGCGCAGGTAGTGAGTTTCAATGGTCCAGATACCATAGCTCTGCGTCGAATTGCCCCAAAGTATGAAAGAAGCATAGAGTGGGGCATAGTGCATGGAGTCAATCATGATTGGGTTCAAGTACCGTTAGCTAAAACCTATGCTAATCCTGTAGTTGTGGCAAAGCCAGCCTCCTCTGTAGGTCCAGATCCAGGGGTTGTTCGTCTCAAAGAGGTAACCACACGTAGCTTTCAAGTCCGTTACCAAGAGTGGGATTATCTGGATGGCCGACACTTGCCAGAAAAAATCTTTTATTTAGTTGCAGACAGCGGCGCCTACAATGTGGGAGGGCTTACTGTGAACGCTGGCAAAACAAATTCTAGCGCCCTAAGTCGATTAGGACAGTGGAAAACGATTAGCTTTAGCACCACCTTCACTAGTTCTCCTGTTGTGCTCTCTGCAGTACAGACAGTTAACGATTCAGATGCAGTGACCACTCGTCTGCGTAATATTAGTTCTACAGGCATGCAAATAGCCATGGATGAACAGGAGGGTAAAAATGATGGCCATACTAGTGAAACTTTGGGCTGGATAGCAATCGCTCAAGGTGGTGGAGCTACTTCCGATGGTCGTCGCTTGATGGCCTCCCTCTTAGATGGAGTTACTCATGTTCCGTCTTTTATGTCTTTTTTTACAAGCTTGACTCGCATTTATCCAATAGTGGTGAGTGACCTAGCAACTGTAAGGGAATCAGATCCTGTGTTTTTACGGTACCAGAATCCTACATCCAGCAGTATAGAACTGTATTTGCAAGAGGAGCAGTCTGCTGATATAGAAATATCGCATGTCGCAGAAAAAGTAGGCGTGTTTATCGCTGAATAGTAGGATTGCAGATATAATTTTACATAATATACATTATACGAAGTTATGGCAATCGAATTCTGATCACAACATCCTGTTTTTTGGTAAGTACGCTTGTGGATCTATATTTGTCTCTCTGTTTAAAACTAGGTCTGCGAGCAGTTTTGCTGCCTCCGGACCCATAGCTACCCCGTTGCGGAAATGGCCACAGTTGTAATACAAGTTCGCAATCTCGGGATGGCGGCCAATGTATGGGATTCCTCCAGGTGCCTTGGGTCTCAGGCCGGCCCAATGGAGTTCAACTGGAGAGCATTTGAGGATAGGTAAGGTTTTCAAAGCAAACGCATACAGCTCTTCAAACGCCGGCCGAGTTGGGCGTTTATCGAAGCCGGAATCTTCAACCGTGCTACCGACCAAAATCCGGCCGTCTAAGCGTGGAATTAGGTAATGCTCATCGCACTGCACTATGAGGCGAAGAAGATTCGGCTTGGCCTTAATCAATAACATTTGTCCTTTAATCGGCCGAATGTCTGGTTGCCAAGCCTCCTCTATTTGCCATGAGGAAGACCAAGCTCCAGCTGTGACTATAAATACATCAGCCTCGATTTTTCCGTTACTTGTTTTGATGGCAGCGATTCGCTCTCTGGAGCGAACAAAACCAAGTACCGGGGTATTCTCCTTCAATATCACGCCGCACTGTCTGAGGTCTTGCTGCAAGCTCTTAATCAGCCTGGGATTTCGGATTTGGGAAATTTCTGGGATCCAAAGCGCCTGACTCTCTTGCACTTCAATCCCAGGTTGGAGCTCAGCAACTTCTTTTGGGCTTAGGATTTGCCAAGCGATTTTACGCTTCTGGCACCACTTGATAGCCGCTTCTAGATCTCTAAGACTGAACCAAAGCATGCCGCACTGTTGCCATTGGGGATCGATTCCCGTGGCTTGCTTTAAAGCTTGGGAGAGTTCAGCATAGTGTTGTCCGCTTGATTGAGTAAGTCGTTCGATTGCAGCTGGTTGCCGCCATGGATATAGAGGCGAGAGAATACCACCTCCCGCCCACGAGGCTTCACGCCCAATCTGCCCTCTTTCCACTATTTCCACCTGGCAGCCTGATTGTACCAATTCGCGCGCACACAGCAGACCACTGATACCTGCACCGAGAATGAGGCACTTCATAAATTGAAATCAAATAATGTAGACAACAGATAAAAAACTTGATAAAAAATGCGTGCGCCGAAATGTTCGGCGGACACAGATTGTAACTGATCCGTGTCGTGCGGTTCTTTGAGACTACAACAACTGACTAAAGAGGTAGGAGAAATGGCAGACGAAACGCAAGAAAAAGACAATTTTTGGTTGATCATTGGCATTCTAATCGCTGCTGTGGTAGTCGGCGTGATCCTATTCAAAAAACGGGAGGTGTCTTCAGTCCCGTATCAAGGCTGGGAAGAAATTCGTAAGGAAGAAGCCGCAAAGAGAAAATAATACTCGTTATTTTCTGAATTTTTCTTGAAAAGCCCTGGTTTCCAGGGCTTTTTTTTAAACGTTAACACGAAAGTACACGATATCTCCGTCTCGAACCACGTAATCTTTTCCTTCTAGGCGCCACTTTCCCGCCTCTTTGGCTCCCTGCTCGCCTCCGTAGCGGACAAAGTCCTCGTACGAGATCACTTCGGCGCGGATGAATCCTTTTTCGAAATCGGAGTGAATAACGCCGGCTGCCTTAGGAGCTAGGGTACCAACGCGTACCGTCCATGCGCGGACCTCCTTGCTGCCGGCGGTGAAAAAAGTCTCCAGGCCAAGCAGCCTATAAGCTGCACGTATCAGCCGGTTAAGGCCAGGCTCATCCAATCCAAGTTCTTGCAAGAAGACAGCGCTTTCTCCTTCTTCAAGCTGAGCGATTTCGGCCTCAAGCACAGCGCAAATCGGAACAACCCCTGCTCCTTCTTGGGCTGCGTATTCTACGACCGTTGCCAATAGCGGGTTGGCGGAAAAACCACCCTCCTGAACATTGGCGACATACAGAACAGGCTTGGCGGTTAAAAGGTTAAGGCCTCTAAGCTTAGCCTGTTCATCCGGGTCGAGATCGAGAGTACGCACCGGCAGCCCAGCGTTCAGATGCGATGCGACCTTCTCTAGCAGGGCTTTTTGCTGCGCGGCTTCTTTTTCCCCTGCCTTGGCTACCCGCCCTGCCCTATCTAACGCTCTGCCAACGGATTCAAGATCAGCGAGGATAAGTTCGGTGTTAACGATCTCGATATCTCGAATCGGATCGACTGATCCGGTTACGTGGATGACTTCCTCGCCCTCAAAGCAGCGCACTACATGGGCGATGGCGTCAGTTTCGCGGATCGCGGCCAGGAACTGATTACCTAAACCCTCTCCTTTAGAGGCTCCAGCTACAAGCCCAGCGATGTCTACAAATTCTACGG
>JAOAHI010000068.1 GCA_026415315.1 Methylohalobius sp. | reverse complement strand
GGGGAAGTGGAGGCGGAGGTAGCGGAGGTTTTGGCTGAGGGGCGGGGGCTGGGGGTTGATCCTGGGCACTTTTCTTTTGATTGGGTTTTGATTCAGCAAGGTGAGCTTCAAAAGCGTTCTTGTGGATCTTCGGTGGAGGCGATGGCGGCGCTTTTGGAGGGGGCGGCGGCCAAGATTGGTGAGGACTTTGGTGGTCGGGTGGAGGCCGATCGGATCGAGCAGGCATTGCAGGAGGGCAAAGAGCACATTTTGCTGTTTGGTCGCAAGGTGGAGATAGCGCCTTATGTGGAGCAGGCCGTGCGGGAGGTGGTTCCGGTGGCGGTGGAGCGGTTGCGGGTAGCCATGCGCAGGCAGGAGGGGGATTTAGATGCGCTGGTGTTGGTAGGTGGTGGGGCGGCTTGGTGGGAAGGAGGGATTCGTGAGTTGTTTCCCAAGGTGCCGGTGATTCGGCCAGTGGATCCTATTTTGGCCAATGCTCGAGGCTTTTTTGAGTTAGGGGCAGGCAGTGGCTAAGCTACGCTTGACGGTATTTTTGGACTCGGAAGCCGATCCGGAGGTGTATCGGTCGTTGGTGGCGTTGCCGCCTCGGGTGCGGGCGCAGCGGCTTAAGGCTTTGGCGCTGGTGGGAGCGATGGCGCTTATGGGGCAGCCTGGGTTTTCCTCCCTGGATGGAGAAAAAAGGGAGGGGCGGCGGGAGGTAGCGAGGCGGCTGTTGGCTTCGGTGGAGCGCGAGGATTCTTAAGGGGGGTCAAGAAAGTGTTGGACTGGTGGGTGGTAGGATGGTTGTTTGGCAAATACGGCCAACGGGGGCCGCTGCCAGAGACTTTTGAGTCGGCTCGGGAATGGCTAGATGGGTACAAATGGGGGCGGGCTGAAATTGGGCGGTTGGCCACCTGGAGAGAAGACCTAGTGCGCGATTGTGAGGAGTTTTTAGACTTTTTGGACGATCCTGAGGCATATCGCATGCCGCCTCTGTCGTGAGAGGCTTGGACTTCGAGGAGGCGTTGGGTGTGGGCGAAGCAGGTGCCAGATGGCTAGAGTTGAGAAAGTTTATTTATTACTTTTCGGTCAAGGGGAAAGAAGGGGGGCTGTTTAGCGTTGATTTTGACTTTGTGCCGGGGGCTTGGGCGATTTCGCACGAGGCCGCTTTAAAGCAAGGTTTTCGGTATTTGGCAGATTTTTTGGATCGGGAGTTGGGCCGGATCGGGGTATTTAAGAAAACGCCTACGTTCAGCGACAGCTCCTGGGAGACTTCGGCAGGTTACGACTACGATGGGCAATTGCGCCTGAACCCGATTAAGATTCCCAATCCTATACGCGCGGTTCTCCTTATTCCTTGGATAGTAGTTGATCCTTTGCTGCCTAAGAGTTGGCAATATTGGAGTCTTTTTCAGACCGTAAGTGTAAGTGCCAAGCTTTGGGGAGAATTCACCAAGACCACCGGCCAGGCTAAGTTACATCTCAAATTTCAGCTGACCCACGAGCGCAACATCGGCCTGCTTGAGCAGGTGTTGGCTCTTCCCCAGGTAGAGGTGTCGGAAGCGGCTCGGCGGGAGGTTGAACGGCTGTATCATCTGCTTGAGACGCACCGGAGGCATCCGAGCAGATTGTTGGAAGTGTGGGAGAAGGGGGACTGAGGCGTGGCTTTTTGCCTGACGGGCCCATAGCGGGCATGGGAACGGAATTGCCAACATTGCCAAGATGGAAACTCTAGGCGACAGGATCAAATCTGCTCGGATCAGCCGGGCGATGTCCCAGGCCGAGTTGGCAGAAAAAGTCGGCGTAAGTCGGGCAGCCGTCTCCCAATGGGAAAACGGAGAAACTAAGGGCTTAAAACCTGAAAACCTTCTGGCCGTAGCGAGGACGCTCGAGGTCGATCTGGATTGGCTGGTATATGGGCAAGGTTCTATGGAGGAGCAAGCTCATAAGCAGCCGCACAAAGAGTTACCCAGCGCTGCCCGCCGTTTTATGCAGCGTTTTACAGAGGCCGCCGCCAAAGGTGCCTTAAGCCCCAGTAAAATTGAGCTTCTCCAGCGAATGCTGGATCATCTGATCGAAGGCGACCATCGGACTTGAGCTTTCAGAACCGTCCCTGGGTTGTTTGCTTTGATAGTTAAGCATGCTTGACATTCTACGAAAAGCATGTTTAATTAGTTTACGAGACCAAACACGGGCGGTTTTTATGATTCAGATTGAAAAGCATCCTCGTTTGGGTCCGTTTGGGTGGCGGGCGAAGGTTTGGGTAGGCGGGCGGAAGGTAGAGATTCTCAAGGTAGGAACCAAGGAAGACATTCTAGCTTCGGCCCGTGCGGCGGAGGTTCAGTTGTCGCGCTTGCCGCCTTTGTCTTTGTGGAGTGCTGGAAAAGCCTTGAATTAAAATTCCGGCCCGCCCAGTTGTACTGGGCACTGCTGTCCTTGGGACGCCTCGGGCAGTTGCATTTCGTTTAGAAAGTCGGCGTATTCATCCAGTCGCGGAAATCCGGCCACCGTCTGGGGAGGAGGCGGGGTTCGGCAGCGGATGGTCAGGGCTCGGTTCATAAACCGACCGCCCCAGACCGCCTGGCCGCCGACGATCATATCGTGCAGATCGATATCTGCGTCGAGAATCTCATATCCTTGGGTACAAAGCCGCCAGGCGGCCTGATGGCATCTTCCCCAGGTTGGCCCGTAGCCGGAGCAGTCGATGTGGTAGCCTATTTTTCCATCCTCCAGCTTTACCGCTCGGACGGAAGCGCAGCCGGTCAAGACGGCTATCCCTGTCCACAGAAGAACTTGCTTAATTGGCGGTCGCATTAAGCAACTCCCTCAAAGGCCGGTTGGGAACAAGCCGGTTTTTGGCGCGAGTGATGGCCACATACAAAATCCTAGCCTCTTCCGGGTCGAGGGGATCAAGGAGGGCGAGGTAGTTAGCTAAGACGCTTGCGGTTTTGGGTTTCCCGTTCCAGGTGGTTTCGGGAAAATCTTCCCCTAAGACGACCTGAGGCCACTCGCCCCCTTTGGCTTTATGGACCGTAGAGAGCACGATCGGATAAGCGGGGTCTAATACCGCCAGCTGCTCGATTTTCGCAATCCACTTTGGGATAGTGCGACCGTAGTGTTCGACGACCTGAAGGCGCACTTTAAGTTCGACATCGTCCACCTGCTGGGCATAGTCGCGCAGGGCTTGAAAGCTTGGGAAAGCGCGAATGAACGGGCTTTGGATTTGGGCGTGCTGCCCAGCATGTAGGCGGTAGGTGTCTAAAATCTCTCCCAGGCGATAGCTCTCCAGACCGCCTTGAAAGTAGGCGCCTTGGTTTTTCCAGGCCAGGCGGGCGGCTTGATCGAACAGGCCCGCGTTGGTGCGAAACAGAAAAGCGGTAGTTAACTCCGCATCGAGGTCTTGGCTCACCTGCCCTGGCGGTCCCAAGCCTCGGATGGGGCGTTTCTCGCCTAAAAATGTCTCAAGTACGCACTTGGCCACCGAAGCGATGGCCTCTCCGAAGCGAAACGCTCCGGTCAAGGCCAAGTGTTTGGCCTGTTTTCTTACTGCGGCCAAGGCGTTTACCGCTCCCCGAAAACTGTAGATGTTCTGATGGGTATCGCCGACCAGCACGCAGGGAATGGCCTGCTCTAGAAGAAGCGCAAGCAACGCCGGGTTGGTGTCTTGGGCCTCATCGAGCAAGATCAGGTCGTAGTCTACAGACAAATCCGGATGCTGCTTTTGGAACAGTTTGAAGTAGCCGTCGTGGTGGATGGGAACTTCCCGGTCGTTGGGATCGATCATGCGTTCCCATAGGTGCTGTGCGGCTAAGGTTACCTGATCTGCCCCAAAGGGGTTAGCCGGCATGGGGATCTGGTTTAGGTCTTCGTGCGCGCTATAGGTGAACGCCACCACTGCTCGGATGGCCAAATCCGCCAGTAACAGCTTCTCTTCCCGAACCAGCCGCGGCCAAGAGGAAAAAGGCGGCCTGCGGTCGAACGCCGACAGCACCTGAAGCGGTTTTACGCTCCCAGTGAGCTTGTGCTGAAACACAACGCCGGTATGACGAAACGCTAAACCATGCAAAGTCAAGGCGCGGGCATGAGGGGGAAGCTTTCCTCTGGCCTCCTCCGCCCGAGCCCGATTGAAGGCCAGATACAAAATCTTTTTTCGGGGACGGTGGTTTGCATACGCGATCAGCGTGGTGGTTTTGCCTGTGCCGGCAAAGGCTTGTACCGCCAAAAGCTGCGAGGTGTCCTCCACCACCGCCTGTTGCTCTTCGGTCAATCCCATCTTTGTGGCTAAATTGTAACCATCGACTTACACCTTAGGCACCATGCGCCCTCTGGGAGATTTTTGCCCAGATTTTTCCACAGATTCTGTGGATAACGGCTCTGGCAAATACCCGCGTCGGCTCAAGTACTCTCGCAGTGCTGCCTGAATAACAGCCGTGCGGCTGGGAGGTACCTCCTGCGCCTTGAGGTAAGCCTCCAAAGCCTGCGCGATCTCCTCCGATAAGGTAATGGTTGCGCGTCTCATTTTTCATATTCTATCATCAAGTTAAGATGAGTGAGAAAAGTAAGATACATCACCCGATTGTTTATTTGGAGGTTCCTTACGCCGAAAAAAACCAAGCTAAGGCGCTTGGGGCCAGGTGGGATTCGGAAGTCCGAAAGTGGTACGTCCCTTCTGGGATGTCGGCGGCGAATTTTTCTCGTTGGATCTCGGTTCCGCGCGTTGGGCAGGCGATAGAGGACCCAAATTCGGCTCGAGGGATCGGGCTTTCAGAGCTACTGGTTCAGGTTTCCTCGTTGATTGCCGATCGTTTCCGGGAGGCGGTATGGGTGCGGGCGGAGATCAGCAGTTTACGTCACACTCGAAGCGGTCACCTGCGGCTGGAGTTGGTCGAGCACGATCCTTCTGGGTCTCAGATTGCCTGTGCTGAGGCGTTTCTTTGGGCTGATCGGAAAAGGGTAGTGTGCGATAAGTTTGAGCAAGCCACGGGCGGTGCGCTTGCTGTTGGTTTGAAGGTTTTGTTTTTGCTTAGGCCGAGGCTGCATGCGAACGGTGGTTTTTGGTTGGTGATTGAGGATCTCGACCCAAGTTTCACCTTGGGTGATATAAACGCCAAAATTCGGGCGATTTTGGCTACTCTGGAACGGGAAAACCTGCGCGATCGCAACAAAAATCTCTCTTCTCCGCGCGACTTTTGCCACGTGGCGGTTATATCACCGCAAGGGGCTGCTGGCCTGTTGGATTTTCAACGCGAGGCAGAATGTCTAGAGCGTTTGGGGCTGTGCCGGTTTACTTACCACATGGCTTGCTTTCAGGGGCCGGAAGCCAAAATCTCCCTCTTGGAGGTGCTACGCAAGCTGTATGTTCAGCACCAGCAGGGAGCAAAGTTCGATGCGGTGTGCTTGATTCGCGGGGGCGGAGCGGTCTCTGATCTTTTGTGGCTCAACGAGCTGGAGCTGGCCCGGGCCATTTGCCTTTTTCCGGTGCCAGTGTTGGTTGGTATCGGCCACGAACGCGATAAGACCGTGCTGGACGAAGTCGCCCATAATAGCTTCGGCACCCCATCTAAGGTCGTTGGCCACATTCGAGACACCATTGTGCACTCTGCCCAAGAGGCTGAAAAGGCGTTGCAGGAGATTACTGCCTTGGCCAGCCGCCGCCTCAGTGAGGCCGAAAGGCAGCTTGATTTGAGGTTTTCCGAGATTCAAAGGCAAGCGCAACGGCAGTTAACCCTGGCCAGTGAGCAAATCCTTAAAGCGGTAGTGGGGTTAGGAAAAGAGGCTTTAGCTGGTCTTTCTAGAGCCGATCGGACCTTGGAATCGATTTTTCAGGAAATTCGGCATCAAGCTGCCAGTCTTCTATCCGAGGCAGCTCAAAAGATTGATCGGACGTTGGATACTCTATGCTTCCTGGCTCAAAAGCAGCTTGAACGAGCTGTCTTTGAGATTGAGACCTTGGCCCAGGAGGTGTTGAATGCGCACCCGAAAAAGGTGCTTCAGCGCGGCTATGTATTGGTGCGCGATGCTCGGGGGACTTTAATGACCTCTGCAGCGCAAGCCAGAACAAAAGAGCTTTTGGAGCTAGAATTTGCTGACGGACGCGTTCAAGCTGTACCGAGGAGGTAGAACATGCACTCTAGCACAAACACTTATCAGACTCACTACAAAATTCTCAAAGAGGTCGCAGAGACCTTGAGGAATCAAACAGAGCCGGACATCGACTCTTTGATCTCGCATGTGGAGAAAGCGCTTGCGGCCTATCGGGTATGCAAAGAACGGATTGAGAGCGCAAAGAAAGCGCTGGAGGAAAAATTTGGTGAGTAGGTGGTTCGCTTTTGGAGTTTTCTTACTGTGGGTTAGCCCGACGCTTGGAGCTGCCATCCTCACTGGTCGGGTGGTGGGAGTTTCAGACGGAGACACCATCACCTTACTGGATGCCCAAAGGCGCCAGCACCGTATCCGGCTGCACCAGATCGATGCCCCAGAGAGGCGCCAGGACTTCGGCGA
This sequence comes from Methylohalobius sp., assembly GCA_026415315.1. Classification (GTDB taxonomy): domain Bacteria; phylum Pseudomonadota; class Gammaproteobacteria; order Methylococcales; family Methylothermaceae; genus Methylohalobius. Next base: position 455 of record JAOAHI010000068.1, on the reverse strand, counting down.
GCGCTCTAGGCAATCGCTGGCTGAGCTTGTTTTCGGAAAAGAAGTTGTTGTTGAGGTGGTTACCACCGATCGGTATGGTCGGGAGGTAGGCAAGGTAAAGGTAGATGGCACAGATGCCAATCTCGAGCAGGTTAAACGGGGACTGGCTTGGGTCTACCGCCAATATGCTGAGGACCCTGCTTATTTTGCTGCCGAGGAAGAGGCCAGAGCTGCCAAACGGGGCTTGTGGTTACAGCCCAATCCAATCCCGCCTTGGGAATTTCGGCATGGCAAAAAAGGCACAACCGGTCGGATTTTCGATGCTCCGTCCACATCGGCCCTAGAATGTGGGCGCAAGCGCACCTGCAGCGAGATGACCAGCTGCGATGAAGCCAAACACTACCTTCAAGACTGCGGTCTTCACCGCCTGGATGGAGACAAAGACTGTCTCTTATACACATCTGACGCTGCCGACG
>JAOAHI010000067.1:6609-6937 GCA_026415315.1 Methylohalobius sp. | reverse complement strand
TTTGCCCTCATGTAACTGGTGTCTGGATTACAAATCGGAGGTGGAAGATGTCGAACTTCGAACCGATCGAGCGGACAGTCCAGAAAACCTTTGAGTGGCTAAAGGAAATCGGCCAGGAGTTGGGCATTGAGGATAAATACCGTGCTTATCACGCCTTACGTTCGGTTTTGCACCACCTGCGCGACCGCTTAAGCGTCGAGGATTCAGCGAATCTGGCGGCCGAGCTACCAATGCTGATCCGCGGGCTTTACTATGAGGGCTTCCAGCCATCTAGGGTACCTTTGAAAATTCGCAGCCGAGATGAGTTTCTCGATCTGATCCGTAAGGA
>JAOAHI010000067.1:0-6599 GCA_026415315.1 Methylohalobius sp. | reverse complement strand
GTGTTCTGCGTGCTGGAGCGCCACATCTCTCAAGGCGAAGCCAAGGGGATTCTGCAGTCTTTGCCCAAACAGATCCGCGAAATCCTAACCTGACGGTCTTAAGCCGGATGGTCCCGAAAGCAAACGCTGCCGGGGTGCTCTGATTTGTGGTCCGAAGAGGCTTGACGTTGCGCGCTGTACCCCGCATCGGCCTGTGGGGAGTGGGACTCGATACCGCCCTGGCGATCGGTAGGATCGGGGGGTTTGATTAGCTTCATCCCCTACCTCGGCACGTTCTTAGGAGTCGTGCTGGCAGTATTGGCGGCGCTGGAGCATTTTCACGATGGCTGGCACGTGGGCCTGGTATTGGGGGTGTTCAGCGTGGGCCATAGGCGCACGAAATATGCGTGAAAACTTTACAAAGAGAGCGCTCTGTATGAATGATGAGGAAAATAACTCAACCGCATTCATAGCACCGCTTGACTCGTCCTTGGAGGTCGATGGTCTCTAGTCGAACCTTGAATCCCCAGAGGCGGTGGAGATGTTTCAAAACCTCCTCAGTACTATCAGCCAAGGGGCGGCGCTGATGCTCGAAGTGGCGCAAAGTCAAGGAGCGGTCGCCGCGGGTGTCCACCGACCAGACCTGAATGTTGGGCTCTAAGCTGCCTAAGTTGTACTGTTCCGACAGCGCCTGACGGATTCGAAGATAACCTTCTTCGTCGTGGATGGCGCTGATTTCCAGTTCGCTCTCGGCCTCATCGTCGAGCACGCTGAATAGGCGAAGCTGGCGGATCACTCGGGGGGAGAGATATTGGGCGATGAAGCTATCGTCCTTGAAATTGCGCATGGCAAAGTCTAAGGTTTCCAGCCAAGGACTGCCTGCGATCTCTGGGAACCAGCGCTTATCTTCTTCGGTTGGGGCTTCGCACAGGCGCTTTAAGTCGCAGAAGATGGAAAAGCCTAAGGTATAGGGATTGAACCCAGTATAGTAGTTGTGGTCGAAAGGAGGTTGGGCTAAAACGTTGGTGTGGGCTTCCAGAAACTCCAGCATGAAGCCCTCGGTCACCAACCCCTCTTCATACAGGTGGTTCATAATGGTGTAGTGCCAGAACGTCGCCCAGCCTTCGTTCATCACCTTGGTGTGGCGCTGCGGATAAAGATATTGGGCGATCTTGCGCACGATGCGGACGATCTCCCGTTGCCAAGGCTCTAAGAGCGGGGCGTTTTTCTCGATAAAGTAGAGCAAGTTCTCTTCCGGCTCGCGCGGAAAACGCTCGTGTTTTCCGTCCTTTTGCGTCGGCTTCTCAGGAACAGTACGGCGCCATAGCTCGTTGAGCTGAGACTGAAGATAGGCGACCCGCTCTTTTTGTCTAAGCTTCTCCTCGCGCATGGATAGCGGCGGAGGCTTGCGGTAACGATCTACCCCATAGTTCATCAGGGCGTGACACGAATCTAAGATTTCTTCCACCGCTTCCACGCCGTAGCGTTCCTCGCATTCGGCGATGTAGTTTTTGGCAAACACCAGATAGTCGACGATTGCATCAGCCGCCGTCCAAGTCTTGAAAAGATAGTTGTTCTTAAAGAAGGAATTATGACCATAGCAGGCATGAGCGATCACCAAGGCCTGCATCATCATAGTATTCTCCTCCATGAGATAGGCAATGCAGGGGTTGGAGTTGATTACCAGCTCATAGGCTAGCCCCATTTGGCCACGTTTGTAGTGTTTCTCGATCGACAGAAACTGTTTGCCGAACGACCAGTGGTGATAATAGACGGGCAGTCCACAGCTGGCATAGGCGTCTATCATCTGTTCGGAGGAGATGATTTCGATCTGGTTAGGATAGGTATCCAAGCCATAGGAGGCGGCAATACGAGCGATCTCAGCATCGTATTTTTCCAATAGCTCAAACGTCCACTCAGAACCGGTAGAGATGGGTTTTTTCTCGCTCATGCCCGTCTCTTGAATAATTCCCGAAATACCGGGTAAATATCGGCCGGTTCATCGATGGCCTGCATAGCGAAATTAGGCCAGCGGCGAGCAATTTTTTCGTATTCCTGCCACAGCCCTAGAGGATATTCGTTGTCGATCTCAATGTAAGCATAGTATTGGAGGTAAGGGAGGATTTCTTCGTCCAAGAGGCGGCCGCAATTGCCCGAATCCTCTGGCCAGTTGTCGCCATCGGAGGCTTGAGCCGCATAGAGGTTCCAGTCCTGATAGGGATAACGCTGACGCATGATCTCGATCATCAGCTCGAGGGCGCTGGAAACCACGGTGCCGCCAGTCTCGCGCGAGTAGAAAAATTCCTCTTCATCGACCTCCTTGGCGACGGTGTGGTGGCGGATGAAGACTACGTCGGTGCGCTCGTAGTTGCGCGCCAAGAACAAATACAGGAGCAGGAAAAAGCGTTTGGCCAGGCTTTTTTTATACTGATCCATGGAGCCGGAGACGTCCATCAGACAGAACATCACTGCCTGAGTGGTGGGTTTAGGGACTTGAATTCGGTTGCGATAACGCAGGTCGAGCGTATCGAGGAAAGGGACCGCCTCAATTTTGGCCTTTAGTCGTTCAATTTCTTGGCGTAACTCAAGGAGATCTTCCTCGCTTGTACCCTGTTCCAACCTGGCTTGCAGCTCAGCTTCCAATTCTCTGAGCCGGCGCCGTTTGACAGCGGTCAACGCGATTCTTCGAGCGTACGCTTCGCGCAACGAGCGGACTACGTGCAGGTTGGGCGGAACCCCATCTTTGCTAAATCCAGCTGGGACGCTTTTGTGCGCAGCCTCTTGGGCCAGTCTAGTTTTGACTAAGTCCGGCAGCTCTAGGTCCTCAAAGAAAAACTCCAAAAACTCATCGCGCGAGAGTTCGAACACAAAATCATCCAAACCTTCTCCCTGATTGCTGGCCCGGCTTCCTTGCCCTGCCCCTTCTTTGGGTCTGGGAATGCGGTCACCAGTGATAAAGTCTTTATTTCCAGGATGGACGATCTCGCGCCGCCCGCCGGGGCCGTGGTGGAAAAACGGCTCGGATAGGTCCTTGGCGGGAATGGTAATTTTCTCGCCACTGTCGATGTCAGTGACTGAGCGGCCGTCGATTGCATCCGCCACCGCTTTACGGATTTGGGCGCGAAAGCGTTTTAAAAAACGCTGGCGGTTGACGGCGCTTTTGTGCTTAGGGTTCAATCGGCGGTCGATGATCTGAGACATATCAAGTGGACTTCCTCACGCGCAGATACCACTCGCACAGCAGGCGCACCTGTTTAGCAGTATATCCCTTTTCCACCATGCGTTTGACAAAATCTTCGTGCTTTTTTTGCTCTTCGGCTGAGGCTTTGGCGTTGAAAGAAATCACCGGCAAGAGTTCCTCGGTGTTGGCGAACATCTTCTTTTCGATCACCCGCCTCAGCTTTTCGTAGCTGGTCCAGGCCGGATTTTTGCCGCCATTTTTGGCCCGCGCTCTAAGCACAAAGTTGACCACCTCGTTGCGGAAGTCTTTAGGGTTAGAAATGCCTGCGGGCTTTTCGATCTTTTCCAGTTCTTCGTTTAAAGCGCGTCGGTCGAAAATCTCGCCGGTGTCCGGATCGCGGTATTCCTGGTCCTGGATCCAGTAATCCGCATACGTGACGTAGCGGTCAAAGATGTTCTGGCCGTACTCAGCGTAAGACTCAAGATACGCGGTCTGGATTTCCTTGCCAATGAACTCGATGTAGCGCGGGACTAGATACTCTTTGATGAACCTGAGATAGCGCTCCTCGGTCTCGGGCGGAAACTGTTCTTGGATGATCTGTTGCTCCAGTACGTATAGAAGATGAACCGGGTTGGCCGCCACCTCGGTGTGATCGAAATTGAACACCTTAGACAGAATCTTGAAGGCAAAGCGAGTAGAGAGCCCCTCCATGCCTTCGTCCACGCCGGCAAAATCCTTGTATTCCTGGTAGGACTTGGCCCGAGGGTCGGTATCTTTGAGATTTTCCCCGTCGTAGACCTTCATTTTGGAGTAAATGCTGGAGTTCTCCGGCTCCTTAAGCCGCGACAGCACCGTAAACTGGGCTAGCATCTCTAAAGTGTGCGGAGCGCAAGGGGCATTTTTGAGCGAGCTATTGCGCAGGAGTTTCTCATAGATCTTGACTTCCTCTGAAACCCTAAGGCAGTAAGGCACTTTGACCACGTAGATGCGGTCGAGGAAGGCCTCGTTGTTCTTGTTATTTTTGAACTGTTGCCATTCGGATTCGTTGGAGTGGGCCAAGATGATGCCCTCGAAAGGGATCGCTGGCAAACCTTCGGTGCCTTTGTAATTGCCTTCTTGGGTGGCGGTGAGGAGAGGATGGAGCACCTTGATCGGCGCCTTGAACATCTCTACGAATTCCATAATCCCACGATTGCCGCGGCACAGCCCTCCCGAATAGCTGTAAGCATCCGGATCGTCTTGGGAATAGATTTCGAGCTGGCGGATGTCCACTTTGCCGACCAGCGAGGAAATGTCTTGGTTGTTTTCATCACCGGGTTCAGTTTTAGCGATAGCGCGTTGGTCTAGGCTAGAGGGATACAATTTGACAACGCGGAATTTGGTGATGTCGCCGTTGAACTCTTTCAGGCGTTTGTTGGCCCAGGGAGACATGATAGGCGTCAGGTAACGGCGCGGAATGCCGTATTCGTCTTCCAGGATCGGACCGTCTTCGGTGGGAGAAAACAATCCCAGAGGGTTCTCGTGGATCGGTGAACCCTTGATCGCATAAAAAGGGATTTTTTCCATCAGGCTTTTTAGCTTTTCCGCCAGTGAGGACTTTCCTCCTCCCACTGGCCCTAACAGGTACAGGATCTGTTTGGCCTCTTCCAGGCCTTGCGCAGCGTGGCGGAAGAAAGCCACGATCTGCTCGATGGTCTCCTCCATGCCGTAGAACTCGGAAAAAGTCGGATAGCGTTTGATCACCTTGTTGGCGAAGATGCGCGACAATCTTGGGTCCTGGCGTGTATCGATCAGTTCCGGCTCGCCGATGGCGAGCAGCATGCGCTCAGCCGGGGTCGCGTACGCCCTCGGATCGTCGCGGCAGATCTCGAGGTACTCCTGGAGGGTGTATTCCTCCTCTTGAGTAGCCTCATATCGGGCACGATATTGGTCGAAGATCCCCATGGGTTCCTCCTCAATCAAATTAAATAACGGGCGCTGAATGGGTTAAGCAAAAAACCGTGGTGCGTCAGGCTTAATACTGAGGTTAACGCAAATTTCGCACCAGGAAAAGAACAGGAGAGTTACCGCCTATTCTGACTGCTATTTGGCGGCTAGGTTCCAATTGAACTACGCTTAAAGTTAAGTTGCATAGAGCGGGTTGAATATGCGGTGGTTAGGATTAGGATTGGCTTTAGTCAGCTTAAATGCTTTTGGCCTCGCGCTAGGACTTGGAAGGGACTTTAATTTACTGGTATTGGAAAACATGCAAGGGGAGTATTCAGACGTGGAAGGGCGGTTAGCTGTTGGAGGTAATCTCAGCTTGCGCCATTACGCGGTGGGAATGGAGCTAGGGGAGGAGGCCAATTTTACTGATACTTTGATCGTAGGTGGGCACTTGGAGTTTGAACACGGGCGCGTCTATCACGGCAATGCCGTTAGCTCAAGCGCTTACTTGTCCCATGTCGGGTTTTATGACCAAGATCCCGCTGTGGTGGCGGGTAACTATCGGCAGGGAGCGCCGTTAAACTTTACTGCTTTGAGCGAGGATGTACGCCGGCGCTCTTTGAACTGGGCTGCTCTTGCGGCCAATGGCGAGGTGGTGGCCGAAGGAGATAGCTTGAGCTGGAGATTGTATTTAAGCGGTTCGGATCCGGTGCTGAACGTATTTACTCTGACCACTGAGATGTTGCTAGGGACGGATACCTTTTATCTCGATGCCCCTATATCTTCAACGGTGCTCATTAACGTTGACGGTATAGTGGGTGAGTTAAGCGGTTTTGGATTTTACCGCAAAGTCGGAGACGATTGGCTTAAGGTACCAGACAACAATGACGGCAGGCGACACGATGGTCGTTTTACTCAACGGGTGTTGTTCAATTTCTTTTCTGCTACCGCCTTGTCGATTCATGCTATCGGAGTCAAAGGCAGCGTTTTGGCTCCTTGGGCCGATGTAGTGTTTTACAATGGCCACATCGACGGCCAGTTGGTTGCGAAATCTTTGCGTGGTCAACCCGGCCAGCCCACCGGTCAAGTCAATTGGTATCCTCTTATCCCCGAACCGAGGACTGTATGGCTGTTTATATTGCCCTTGATTTGGTTGGTTATTCGAGGCTGGAAAACAAAGGCTCTGGAAAGTCGTCGCTGATAATGGACTTGGCCGGTGCAAATAGGAAGCGCAAAAACAGTCCACCGCCCGCTTCACGCCAGCCTTGGGTTTTTCGAGCATAGACACCCCCAGTAAATTGCAAAAAAGGGTGAATCTGCCAGGCAAACCGCAGTTCGCCCGAGGGCGCGAAGCTGGTTTCTCGATTTTTTGGAAACTTTAGTCCACAAAGCGGCGAGTTGTTGCAGCCTCGCGGGAACCAGGGAGCTGCAGACTCGCGAAAGTGCTGAACACCGGCAGCCAGACGACCTGCAAGCATGAATCTTTTGCCCTCTTCAGTGCGCAGTCCAAGTT
>JAOAHI010000066.1 GCA_026415315.1 Methylohalobius sp. | reverse complement strand
CCTCGGACAAGCCGTGCGTCAAATTGAGGCGCAGTTTCCCTTGGAGCAAATCAAGATGTGCCTGACCCAACAAGCGAGGACTAAACGCATCCCATCGCCGTACCGCCAGCACTACCTCGCTCGGAGATTTTTGGCTTTGCCAACGTATAAAGCGCTCGATCAGAACTTCAGGATCCCCTCCGCCGGTAAAGGGGATGCGGTTCATCCGCTCCTCACTTTCAAAACTAATCGCCAAACCTACAAGCGCCGCGCTCAATACCCATAGTACTTTTTTCTTCATTTTTTTCTTCTTCACTGTTCTTGCTCCTTAAAATCACTCCAATGCCTAGCTCCCCTCCTCCCGAAGTTTTTCATAGGCAAATTTAATACCACCAATGCTGAGAGCAAACCCACAAGCTCTTGGTTGACACTTTCACCGATTGTGTGGCATATCCCGCACTCTGTGGGAAAACCCGCAGTTTCAGGAGAAACCGAAATGCAAGTCCTAAGGTGTTATCTAGCTTTAATATGGCATGATATATGCTGAAAAAATAGTGCCCTCAGAATTTTTCTGAGGGTTTAGGATTGGAAACAACTAAGGAGGAAAACTTCATGAAAACATCGGCTTTAACCACAGCCATCGCGGTCCTGCTTGGCGTTGCAGGAACAACCCAAGCAGCCACGGTTACCTTTCAATCGGTCTCAACTGCCGTTTACGGTAAGGCCAATCAGCCAGGATCGGGAAACGGAGGCTGCAATTCTCAAAGCTGCTACGTAGAAAATGGGATAGTAGTGGGAGTCGTCAAAGACCCAACTGACGATGCTAACACTGGCCATCTGCATAGACAGGGTCCAACTTCCGACCGGGAAATCCAGTACCATCCCGATGCCCCAGGTATGTATGTGCGCCTGGCCAGCAATGGTTCTTTCAGCCTTCAAAGCCTAGACATCAACGTCGAATCTCCTAGCCCTGAGGGAGAGGGAGGGAAGTTCGTCATCTATGGCTATAATACCTCCACCCCCAATAACAACCCTTTGCTTTTGAAAACCACTCCATTCTTAGGAGGGGCAACGCCTTCAGGTACAGTCAACGGCATTCCCTATTACAACTCCACATGGGTAGGCGGCACGCCGGTAGCTTACTATGAATTTCCCAATACGAATGGTCCCGAGACCACTGTCAATCTAGGCGACGAGCTTCCCGCCGAATTCGGTAATATCACAGCATTCTGGCTTCATTACTATGGCTTCCCCTATACACCCGGAATAAATTACTCACCTGGAACCTATCCAGACTGGGATATCCGAGTGGATAATATTGTTTTAGGTGACCCGATTTCTCCCCCTCCTATCCCGCTCCCTGCGGCTTTCTGGCTTCTAGGCGGAGCGGTGATGGGTTTGACGGTCTTGCGTAAGAAAAGCGCCTAAAAAACAATCCCCCGCTTTGCGCGGGGGATTTTTTCACCCTTAAGTTTTTAGGCTGACTTTCTTCGGTATAGCCCCAAAGCGGCAAGCGCCCCACCCAACAGCCATCCGGCTGCGGGCAGGGGCACTGGTGTAGCAGAAATACTTAATTTGTAATCGTTGGTCGGGAAAAAGACGCTGCCTGCCTGCGCCCCGCCTAGAAACACTGAGTAAACCTTGTCGGCCTCAGCTAAAAACGTCAAGGTATTGAATTGACCGTTGAGCACATCGGTATGTGCTTTATACGTCAGTCCGCTCATGCCAAACGGGGTGCTGCTCGTGAAGGGATATGCCGGAGTGCACGTCGGGCAGTTCCAAGTGTCGTGGTGGTTAACAAAACCGGTATTTTGATCCATGCCCTCAAATACGGTAATACCGAAATTGCTGAAACTAGGATTTGCCTCATCGTTAGTTATTGTCAGGGTCACATACATGTCTTGATCGTGTACTTTGAGCAGGCCAATGTCAGTGTTGTGCGCCCAGCCTTGGGGAGTGCCAAAGCTATTACCGAAGTCGTGATACGATCCTTTATTGGTGTCCAGATCGACCACTGCTCCGTCATAGGTGGCCGCCGCATTGGCCTTAGAAACCTCGCCTGTAATCGTGGACGAACCATGAGGATGAATCTCTACTGCCCAGTTAAGCCAGCCAGCGCCGCTGTAACCTAGAGGCAAAGCAGCCGACTTCGTGTTGGACCCCGGCGTCATATACCAACCAGGAGAAACTGTGGGTTTAAGAGGATTTCCTATTCCCCCATAGTTCCAACCATCGGTGGCCGAGTCGCTTGCCCCTACAAAGGCATTGTAATATACATCCATGTGGGCCAAAGCCTGGCCTGCCCCTGCGGTCAAAGCCGCCCCTAAAGCTAAGGAAACCGCACGCGCTAATCGTTTCTGTTTCATGAATTCTACCTCCTGTGATAACACTGACTTCTCGGGCCGGTCCTAACGAAAACCGACCCAATTTCTATGATGCAGAATTTATGCCATACTTACGCGCGAGAATTTATCCCCCCTCGCGCAAAGGACCCCGACTTTACGTGTTACATTTCACCCATGTTTATGGGATTTGCCGCACTCTTCTTGCTAAGCCTAAAATCGCCGCCCCGGCGGTCAGAAATAGCCAGGCCGCTGCCGGCAGCGGCACCGCCTGAAGGTTACCGTAGATTCCTGCCTGCGCGGTCAGCACTCTCTCCTCCCCAGGAGCCAGCGTCAACAACCAGGTATCTCCATCGGAGATCAAATCGTTTGGCCCCACCAAATAATGGGCGTACGCTTGGATATACTTGGTATTTGGGTCCTCTAGGAAATACTCTAGGCTCACCTGACTTTCGGCCCCCTGGCCGGTGGCTGAAGCCGAGAGGGAAAAATCCAGGCCAAAGCTGACCTGATACGTGTCCGCAGAACTGGTGTTGGCCAGCGCCAGGCGAAACAGCCCTACGTGCTGGGCCGTCACCTCGCCGTTGTTGACTTCACCGCGAGCGCTAAAGAGGGCTGTGGCGCTTTGCCCTACCTCAAACTCGATAGGAGGCGGGGGAGGATAGGGGTAACTTACCGTCACCTGGCCATCGCCGCTAAGTGACTTATAGGAGTTGGCCACATCCGACTCAAAGTCCAGCGTCACTGCCAGCAAAGAGGGGTCGCCCCCGCTAACGCTGCTTAAGGTGTAAGTTAGGCTGGCCGAGCCTTGATATTCGCTCAGCGCCGCTTGAACGGCGGTTTGACTGAACGCCCAGAGCGCCAAAACCGCCATGTGTTTGCTCATCGTTCGCATCGTCAATACTCCTTGAGTGTTTTCATTCTCCGGAAAAGAGGATTTCCTCAAAAGTTTTGAGCGGCGTAGTGCGCCCGCTGGCTCCGACGGCGGGTATCACCTCCATCTCATCTTGGGCTAGATTAGGTGCTAGCGAGCTGGGTGTTACACTGTAATGATCGCCCACATGGCCGGCTGGCAGGGGTAGCTCGGGGTGATCGAACGGCGCCCGCTCGTAGCGCACTCGCTCATCGGTCAGCGCCTTCTTGAGGAAGAAAACAATGTCGTCGCGCAACTGCGGATCGCCCGCCAAAGCATCAGCCAGGCCTGCGTTGACATGCTTGTGGGGCGAATCGACGTTGTTGCGGCGGGCGTAGAACTCGATCACTTGCTCTAAGGTCGCCATGCTGCCATTGTGCATATAGGGACCGGTCAATTCGACGTTACGCAGAGTTGGAATCTTGAACGCCCCCTGCACCGCCACCGCGAGCTTAGGCGAGTTTACTCCGGCCGCATTGGCCGCCGCTACCGTGGGAATGTACCCATAGCTGGGATTGAGGCAGTTTTGGTTACGTAAGCTTCCCTCGCGGGCGCCATCTGCCTCGATGCCATCGGCATGGGTGAACAAAGTGGGAAACAGGCCGCTCGCCGGAAAAGCAATTGGCCTTACAAAATCACAGGCATAAACGTGGCGCACCTGTGGATCTTTGACTCGGCTTAAGTTGCCAAGCAGGTACTGCACATATTGCGCGGCAAACGAGAGGGGATTGCCGTACTCGTCCACCCCGCCCACGCCCGGATCGTCGTCAGGATGGGCTACCCCTGTGTTGGCAAAGCCCATGTCCATGAGTTTAGGGCCACCTAGAGTGTCATCGCGCGTGACCACATTGGCGTGTTGGCCTATACCCGCCACCTGCGCACCGATTGGCCCGAAGGCATTGGGGCCATAGGGAATGAGCGCATACTCTGGGCCAAAAGTTTTGCCGGGAGTAGGCGTCACCAGCACGCTGTTAGTCTCAATCGCCGCAGTGGTGAGCAGCGGCCCGCCGTGGCACAGATTGCAGTGGACAGCGATCACGCCCTCAAATCCGCGCGTCAGTTTCTCCCGCTCGACCTGGGTAAAACCCAGGCCTTCCCAAGTGGGGTTACCGTAAGGATCAAGCGGAGATAGATCGATAGGCGCCTGGTCCGAAACCAGCGTGCTCAAATACATCTGGATGGCCAAGCCGAAAAACATCGGGAAGTTGGCCTCCATCTGGGTATAAGGCGAACCGCTGGTCGGAGCCCCAAAGGGGCCAACCCCGCTGTACGACCAGTACTTAGGGTTAAACGCCTGCATCACCAACCTTCGGTAGGTGGTGTTCAACCCCGGCCGCAATTCTCCAGGCGTGCTCAGGCTCAGACTGCCCAACACCGAATCTTGCGGGTGTACCTTTTGATATTGCAAAGGCTGACGTGCCAGCAGCTTGCGCCCAATGTCTGGCCAGTTACGCCCCCGGCAGGCCATCTCCGTATCGCTCAAAGGCGGCGCTGTCGCAAGCGACGCCAGAGAGGAATTCTCGAGATGCAGAGCCTGTTTGACCACCTGGCGAGTGTTGACTTTGACCCACACTCCTGCGTCCTCGTCGCGCTCTCCCCAAGGATTGACGCCGTTGAAGATGTGATTGGCGCGTCCATCCCAGAAATTGCGGTAATTGAAAATCGCATTGATCACTGAAGGGGCATGGCGCGGCTCAACCCGGCGGGTGTTGAGGCTGCCCACGTGGAACACCGGATCGGCGGCCCGTGCGCAGTTATCAGTAGAGCCCGAAAAACGTGAAGTGGAGACAAACTCCCCGCTGAAGGTGCCGGAGGAAGAGACCACATCGTCGGTCTCAAAAATCACCCCACTCTCCTTATCTAAAGGATCGTTAAAGCGAAACAGCGGGAAATCGTTAAGCTGCAAGGCGTAATTGGGGCCGCCTCCGCCGCTTGGTAGAGTGGAAAATCCACCATCCTTGCCTGGCGTCAACTGGTTTTTGACCCGGATGTCGGCACCGGCGTGGAAATGACAGGAAGCGCAGGCAATACCATCGCTGCCGACGTTGATGTCCCAAAACAGGGCTTTGCCTAGAGCAATGGCTTTGTTTTTATCGACGATAATGGGATCTGACCCATCTAGCAGTCCTGGGACTTCAGGGATTGGCACGTTTTGCAACGACACTGGCCTAGGTCCATGGGCCAGAGCCGGCATAGCCAGGACTGTTAGCCAAACAAACCAGATGCTTTTCATTGTTCTACTCCCCATGTACTGATTTCTATTTAGACCACCGTCGCCAACCGCCGATTACCCATCCCGCCACAACGCTCGTGAGCAGAACAGCCGCCGGCACAACAGATAAGCTAAAAGTCGGGCGAACGTAGTCCTTACCCGTTCCCGTGAAAAATGCAAATGCAACTTATATGCCTTTATATAAATGGAGAAATTTTAAATCGCTCTTGATTAAAAGCTGTGTGAAATCACGCGATTCTGTGTGATTTCACACATAGTATCCAAAAGCAGCTAAATAAGGGGCAAGCTGCGGCAGGATGGGTGGGAAAAACTTCTCGTAATGCTGCCAACGGCCAACGGCGCGTGTGTATACCGGCTGACTGACGGCAGCAAAACTGGGCGTGCTGATGTAGCGACCTTTAGCGTTACGGTAAAACGAGGCGATTTCGTCTGTCCACTCCAACCCCAAAAAGGCCAACACGTGGCGATACGTAGCGGCAAAGCCGGCTACCGCCTCCTCGTAGCGAAGCTCCATCCAAGCCGGCGCAATCGCCTGACGCAGCTTAAGCCACAGCTCCATCACCGCCGCGTACTGCTTGGCCACCCCTTCCCAGCTGAGCAAATTAACCGTAACCCAGGCAGGTTTAAAAATTTGCAAGAAACAGCTCAGGCACACATCCCTGGGGTCACGCACGCAGAAAATTAATTTGGCCTCGGGAAATAACACGCTGATCACTCCCAGCGCTAGGGTGTGCAAAGCGCCTTTATCGACAAAGCACCGATCAAGCGCTTCTTCACCGTACTCCTCACCCACCCGCTGCCAATAGTAGGCGCGAAGCTGGCGCGCCTGCTCTAAGCTCAGTTGCCTAAGCCCATGCGGGATGTTTTCACCACAGCCGGTCATCTGCTGCATCTTGCGCACCACCTCATCGAGCAGCTCGTTCTCGTCGGAGACAACCACTTTTGGATGCGCCCCTAAAACCTGCTCCGTCAGAGTTGTTCCCGAGCGCAGAAAACCCATAAGGAACACTGGTCTTGGCCAGCCGTCGGCCAATGCCTCCGGTGCCCAGCGCCGAAGCAACCCCTCGTCTAGTCCAGCTAAGCTCAAAGAGACGCTGCGATAGACTCGTCCTGGGTCAATGGCCTTAAACTCCGGCAGCACAGCGTGCAGCGCTTTGGCGCGCTCAGCCGCGGCAAACGCCGCCTCGTACTCCCTCATCCTGTCGAGCACGCCGGATAATTCCTGCCAAGCCCGTGCGGTTTGCCGCACGTCCATGTTGTGCGCGATCACGCGTTCAAACCCCAAACGCGCTTCGGACAATTGGCCTAATTGGGCCTGGATCGTAGCTACTAGGTTTTGACAGGCTGGATGCTGCGGCAAGAGGCGCAGCGCTTTTTTGGCATGGGGAAAAGCCTCCTCGGGCCGATTCAAGCGCAACAAATACAAAGCGAGGTTGTTGTGTACGCTGGCCTCTTCCGGGGCCAGCTTCAATACCCGGCGCAGCAAGCGCACCGCCGTGACCAGGTCCTGCCAGTGCGCCAGTTGCTCGGCCAGGTCGAGCAGGTTCCTGAGGTCTTCGGGCTTTCTAGCCTTTTGCAGAAGCCGTTCGGCCACCTCGCGCAGGTGGCTTAGCCCTTCGCGCCGTCGCCCTTGGCGGCACAAGGCTTGACCCAGCCCTGCCCGGGCCACAAGATGCCGGGAGTCATACGTCAATGCTTGACGAAACCAGCGCTCCGCCCCTTGGGCATCGCCTCGCTCTACCGCTTGCCAGGCCTGCTTCAGACAGGCTTCCAGCACAGCTGATCACTGCTACATAAAAAAGGCGAGGAGGCAACCCCCTCGCCCAACTGGCCTTTCAGCCAGATCCTGCGCCAAGCGCAAAGCGTCTTCGCCACGTGCCCAACCAAGCCAAAGCTCCGCCTAGCAGCCACGCTGCCGCCGGCACCGGCACCGCGGTGATCGTGGCTGTGTATTTAACATTTGGGCCTCCTGCGCTGTCGTAGCCCCCCAAAATCAAAGTGTACTGGCCAGCCGCCAACGGCAGCGTCAAAGTCGCCGTCTCACCAGCATTTGGCGCCACCGCCCAACATCCAGTAGCAGGGCAATAGGTGCTGTCGTAGTAGGCGGTAAGGGTAGAACCCAATAC
>JAOAHI010000065.1 GCA_026415315.1 Methylohalobius sp. | reverse complement strand
TGCCGTTCCGAGTAGATGTGTTGGACTGGCATGCGATCTCGGAGAAATTCCGCAGGGTCATCGAGAATCACTATGAAGTTCTTCAACGGAAAATGAGTAACTAAGTGCTTCAAGCGAATGAGTTCAGGTGCCTCCGGCCAATCGCCTTGAAAAGCTGGCTGGGGATCGGGAGGGGTAATACAGCATCCGGATCAATGAACGCTGGTGGGTGTGTTTTGTCCGGCGGGACGGTGACGTCTACGATGTCGAGATTGTTGATTACCTAGGAGGAAGGGCTTTATGAAAGCGGACAAATTACCTGCGGTTCACCCTGGTGAGGTGTTGCTGGAAGAATTTCTTAAGCTGATGCAATTGAGCCAGAATCGGCTGGCCTTGGACATCGGCGTACATCCGCAGCGAATCAACGAGATTGTGCAGGGCAAGCTGGGCCTTTCGGCAGATACCGCCTTGAGGTTGGCCCGTTACTTCGGTACCTCCTTGAAGTTCTGGCTTGGGCTGCAAGCAGATTATGACTTAGATGTTGTGATGGAGGCTTTAGGCGATCGGCTGGAGAGGGAGGTCAAAATCCAGGCCGGGCGGGGCGAGAAATTTTTTGCCTCTGTAGCAAAATGGGAAGAGACATCGGCGGGCTGAAGGGAGAAGCTGCTCACACTAAAGCTGCAGGATGCAGCGGGTACGGAGCCAAGAGTGATCTGTGCAAACGCCTACAGCGAAATTACGGTCGGGTGTTGCGCCTTACTAGGCTGGGTTACTTAGTTAATCCTTTGATTTCTATGACTGCCTTGTCATTCTCAGTTAATGTTACCTCAACCCGTTTACCCGTATTGGTGCCGATATAAGGCTTTGACGCAGCGACTAAAACTGGGGAAAACCAGGCGCAGGTCTCCGCTTGAACCTGTACTGGTCACGGTTGTTCTCCACACTGGAACTATTCTCTGTGAGCTTTTGTATTCATTAAGATCAATGGCCTCCATGATAAAAAATCTATGGAATATATGTTGTGGTACCACGATAAGTTCCATGATTTCCGTAAGTGCTAATTGCACCAAAAGTTGTTGAGGCCAATATTCCAGTTTGGCCCCATTCAGGAAGGGAATAGGTATATAGATGTTCTTGGGGTTCCCCTATACCGTAGGCAAGGAAAATGGCTATATCAGCATCGCCAAAGTTCTCGGCTTTAACATATCCTTTAGAAGTCAGTCCTTTCTCAATGTATCCTGCATACTCCTTGAACTGTAGATCTGTAGATTCAACATCCTTGAGGCCAGGTAATAATATGTATTTCTTCTTTATGTCTGCGTTAGGGGTGCTAATTGAATCAATATTAACATGAACACTACCTGCGGCACATCCTACTAATAATGCTACAAAAGCAATAATGAAAATTGCGCTATAATTTATTTTTATATCCTCCAGCAGGTTAGAAGTTTCTTCCAAGCTGCTTATGAACTAAACTAAATTGCTCTGCTCATTACATAAAGTGGGATTACTCCTGGAGCTCTATTCTCTCTGCCTAGCTTCATCAATACTTCTAACCTATTCTATTTGTATCTTTGTACCGAATATGTTGCAGCCGCACCGGCCGCCGTCACTGCGGATGGTTTTGTAGCCTTACGGCACCAGCAAGAGCAACCGGTTCAGTGGGTTTTAGTCTTCAAGCTCGGCAAGCATTTCTTTAATGTTCGCGCACTTACCACCAAAACTTTTGGTAACAGCCTGAAGATCAGCATCTTCAGTAACTTGCGTAATATTATTTTTGATAGCTGTCTCGGCGATCAAAGCATCCTGAATGTTGTTTGGTTTGTTCTTGTTCCGTTTGTCTAGCTCCGCTTTTATTTTTGAATAAAGATCGTTTTTTTCATCTCCAAGTTTTGCTTCATCGAGTCGCGAGACACCCAAGATAAATGACTCAGTGGGAATTTTGTTGTTGCTTTCCAAAACTTTCTCGAATACGGAAATAAGTTCTTGGCGCCTTTGGGAATTTGATGTTTTTTCTAGTTCGTCGAGTTGGACGTGGGCGGCGTAAAAACGCGCTTTTGGGCGGAACTTAGTAAGTTCAACCGCTCCATCGAGGATGCGATTAAAGATATTTGTATCAAACATATAATCAAGCATGGTTGCTTCCTCGCTATCCACTTCAAACGGTGTAAAGCAAAGCATCTATATCCACCGAACGTATCTTCGTTCAACTTTCTCGTCTTGTTTTTCCACGATACCCGGATACTCAAGCTTGTTCTCCCAGCGCTATGTTCCGCAAACGAAACCGAAAAGCCACGTAAACGACCCTTGCCCTCGCAAGGGCAAATAATTTTTGTCCCTTGGGTATGGCTTTCGACGATTTTGGCAAGTTGTAGTGAAATTCCTGGGCGTGTATAAGTGGCCTTGGCTTTGCCCTTAGGTCTCCACCTCGACCACGAACGCTACCCTTTGCCAGGGCTTGGCTGTCGGGTCGATGTAGCTTAGGAAGGCAGAAAGCTGCTCACCTGCATCGAGCCGGCGGGCAAGGTCAGCGTTCTTGGAGCGGGGCACGTACCCAAGCGTGTGACCTTGCCAATCGAGGCGCACGGCTAAGCGATCGCGGGGGTTGTCCGGTTCGCGCACGAGCGAGAGAGGCTGACCTGGGGCAAGCCTGCTTTCGAACTTGGGGCCTGCGTGGTACAGGTATCCGGCCACATACGCGCTTAAGATCACTTTTGGTCCTAGCGGCTGTATCCCAAGCCAGGCAAGCACTCGATGGAGCTGGTGCTCCGACTGGGCATCGAGCCAAGCCGGGATAAAGCGCCTACCCTGGGGCTTAGGGAGCTTGACCTCCAGCGCTGCCAATCGGGCTTTTTGGCGTTCTGGGGCATTTAATGCTTTTTCAACGCGTCTTGCCCACTGCGCCATTGTTCGGCTGGCAGGGTGGTTGTAAGGTCCGCGCAATTGCACCAGGCGGTAGCGGACATCGAGGATAAGCTGCCGCGCGGGATGATATTGGGCTGTGGCCCGCTCGCCATCAGCACGCCGAAGGGCAAACACGCGATCGCCCGCCACACACACCGGCCAATAACTTGCCACGCAGTGGTGCATCGCGTCGCCTTCCTCCGCCAGCGCCCTAGGGGTAAGCAGTTCCTGGGCGGTGTTTCCGTCTTGGTGTAAAGTGCCGACGATCGCTGGCAAGCGGACATCGTCCAACCCCCCGGTCGGTGGGACGGCAGGCCGCCTGCTGTGCCAGCGGTGGGAAGCCGAAAGCAACCCCAGCAGACCAAAACAGGCCAGCCATCCAGCCGCCAGCCGCTGAATCGATGGACCGGCAGGCTGGGCCACCCGCTCGCTAGCCGCTGCAAGAAAATCGCCACTGTCGGCCAACGCTAGGTGCAGGTCACCATACCGCTTGGCCGCAGTCTCAAAGGTGCGCGTCCAGCCCAAGCGAAACGCCCCGCGGTGTACTTCAGGCGCCACCCTATCGCCTTCTTCTTCTCCCAGGAGTCTGAAGTAGTTGGCCAGATACAACTGCCAGCGCTCAAACTCGGCCAGGGTGGGGCGTTGGTTGGCTGGTAGCGCCTCTAGCAGCCTCAGGATACGGCGCCGATAGGCCGAGTCCGGCGCCGGCCACATGGCCGCATGCATCGGTGCCCGCACCAACCCGCGGGAAATTCCATAATGGCGGGCCAGGGCGCCGGTCAGATCCCGCCCTAGGTCGATCGCTGCCTCCACCGCTTCGTCCTTTTCCCGCCAGGCATGGCGCTTGCCTCCCGAGACGTTGGGCGAGCGATGGGCAGTCAGCAGAATCGGGGCCACCAAAGCGGGAAAGCGCCGCAGCGCTTGCAGGCGCCGTTCGCGGCGCTGCGGATCCAAAGTGGCCAGCCGGTTGTAGTTGCGCACCGAGGCAAAGAAACGGGTCGGCAGCGGATGAGGGGCCTGGCCGTCGCGCCGGGTGATCGCCGGCGGCGTGGGCGCCCGCGCAAGCGTCAGCAAAAGCTGGATGATCTCCTCATCCAGGCCCAAAACAAAGCGTCTGACGTCTGGATCGTGCTCAAATGCTGCCAACTCCTGAGAAAGACCGGGCAGTACTGGGGCTGCATACAGAACATGGGCGCTGCCAAAGGCTGGATCGCAGATTTTAACGCGCTCGCCGCGCACATCGTCGGCAATGCATTCCAGCAGCGGGGCCAGTAGTCCGTCGTCGCGGAAATGCTGACCCGATAAGAGAAACGCCAGCACCCGACCATCGCTAAGATGCACCCATAGCCTGGCCGTCCACTCTCCAGGCACCCACACTCGCGCGCGCACCCTCAAAGACCCATCTTCCCGCTCGATCGCTCCCATGCCCGTACTGCTCGGATCTACTTATTAGAAGTATGGGTGATCTTCTTAGAACTTAAAGCGAACCTCCTTAAGGACAAATTTGAATCTGCGATAAACAACTATTATTCAAGATAATATTCCTTATCTTGAATAATACTCCTCAAAAGCAACAAATAGTGCCTTTTTACGAGATATTGTTGTATTATTTTTCGGTAAGGGCGCAATTACTCTCTCAAGACAATGCATAAAAACGGTCCGGTAGCCCGAGGTTCCACCCGCGAGCTGGCGTTTGCCGCGTGCGATGAGATTTTCTTAACTCAGGCTCGGTTTCCTACCGTCGATTTAGTCACTCAGGCAATTGGAATCAACAACCGCCGCCTGGTGAGCGAGGTCATCCAGGAGTGGCGCAAAGACCTCTCAGCTCGCTTCCAAAAAGATCGGCTAGAGGTTCCAGAAGCCATCCGAAAGCTTTGGTTTTCAGCCTTGGAGGTAGCCAAATCCCAGCTTGAGTCCGAACGTTTGGCCTTGGAGCAGGAGCGCTCGCACATGGCCAAAGAACGCCAAGAATTCAAGCAGGCCCTGTTAGAGGCAACCAGGGAGATGGAAACTTTAAAGGCTAGGCTTTCTGAAAAAGCCTGCCGCATCGAGCAACTTGAAGCTGAACTGGCCAGGCTTCATCAAGCCCTGGAAGATCGCCAGCAAGAACTCATCCAGGTGGGAGAAACCGCCGCCCGTCTCCAAGGCCAGTTAGAAGAGGCAAGAGCAGCCCTGGAGAAGGCCGAAAAGCGGGTAGAAGGGACGATGCAATGGGCTAATCTCAGGATCGAGGAAGAACGGACAAGGATTGGAAAAGAATGGCAGCACAGGCTAACCCAGCTCGAGGGGGAAGCCGCTCAGGAACGCCTTTGGCGTCAAACTGCCGAAGCTCGCCTCAAGCACGCCGAAGATCGACTTGATCAGGTGCTCTCCCAATTGGCTCAGAAGGACCAAGCGCTTTCGATCCTACGCCAGGAAAAAGAGGATTGGCTTAAAGAGCGGCACAATTTACACGAAACCATTCAATGCCTGGAACGTCGGTTGAATTCTTACCAAACCCGCCGGAGGCTGAAGTAGGGGCGATCTGGCAGGTTACCCCTTCCCCCGAGGTGCTCTGCGCTCTGCGTGGATACCTGCAGGGAATGCCTGCGGCCGCCTGTATCGAGGCGTTTCTGCCGCAATTTTCCGGCCAAGCTGAACGTTACTTAAGAGGCTGGCTTGAGGAACTGGCCACCTGTGCCCGACGTTTGGGAAAGCCCGAGTGGGCCAAGGTTTTATCCTCTCCTTCCCGCACGGAACGGGGGATGCGCGAGGCTCTTTCGGTATTGGAGCACCTTGCCCGAAGTCCCAACCCCTCTCCGCAGCCTGAACATCCTCTGTCTTGGTGGCTGCCTAAAACGGTAGTTTCCGCCTGCCGCAAAGTTGGCCTTAACACTGTCCAGGAGCTAGTTCAAGGATGGAAGCTTCTGCCTAAAAGGACGCAACCTAGGCTTTGTGCCTGGCTTTCGGCTCAAGGCTTGCTCTCAGAGGAGGGTCTTTCCTTCAAAGAGCCTGCCCCCTCTTCGATTTCGGCAAGTTGTTTTCCCAAGCTTTTTGATTCTGCCTGGTCTGTGCCGGAACTCCTGATCGGAAGAGAGGGCAGCAACCGGGCGGACGCCCCTCCCAGAATCGAGGCCCAAAACGACTTGGAAGCGATTGCGGCATGGCTGTCTTTGTGGCCTAAAGATTCCCACACCTATCGGGTCTATCGCAAAGAGGCCGAACGGTTTCTCCTGTGGTGCTTATCCGAGCGGGGAAAACCCTTCTCATCTATGACGCCCCAGGATCTGATCGCTTACCGGAGCTTTCTCCGTTCCCCGCCGGCCGGATGGATAGGGCCTTCCAAACCGCGATCGCATCCCAACTGGCGTCCCTTCCAAGGCCCCTTGTCTGAACACTCTTTGCGGCAGGCTGAGCTCATCTTAAGTGCCCTATGCCAATGGCTGGTGGAACAAAGATATTTGGCCTCCAATCCCTTCTTAGCCCTGCCTAAAAGACGGGGAAAGTACAACATGTATACCCAAAGGGCGTTTTCCGAAGACGAGTGGCAGCACCTTTTGGGCTACTGGCAAGACAAATTTCAAAGCAATCCCACGCTCAAAACCTGTCGTACCCTGCTGGCCTTAAAGCTCGCGTACCTGACCGGCCTTCGGATTTCAGAGCTCTCCCAAGCTAAGACCGACCACATCGAAATTGTCTCCGTCCGCGGCAACAGCCAGCATTGGCTTACCGTGCTCGGGAAAGGCGGAAAACCGCGCAAGGTACCCATTCCTGAGGCTTTGGTCGCCTCGCTTCGGGAATACCTTCACCGGCGCGGATACGTTTTTTCTCAGCTTGCCGACCTTCCCCCCGACATCCCTCTCCTCGCCAGCCTGCGCCAGCGAATTACCGCCTCAAGTCCTCTCTGGGCGCAGCAGGAGACCGCTCTTTCCCCCGCCATGTTGCATCGGCTGTTCAAAGCCGCCTTTGCCGAAGCCGCCCAAATCCTGGCGGAAATCGACCCCAAAGCCGCCGATCGGTTGCGCCGGGCCAGTGCCCATTGGCTACGCCATACCCATGGCAGCCATGCCCTGGACAAGGGCATACCCTTAACTTGCGTGCGCGACAACCTGGGCCATGCCAGCCTTCAAACCACCTCCCTTTACCTGCACAAAGAGGAGGAAGAACGGTTCCGCCAAATGGAAAAACTAGCCCAGATGGTTCGGTCGAGTACTTGAAGGGTCAAGGCGCTTCCGGAGAAATTTTTCTGCTCCCTCGCATCGTCGGTTATGCGTTCTCTCCCCGGGAATCGGCAGGCAGCAGCGTAAAGCGCCCGTGCTTTGGGCGAATGGCTCTAAAATCACGCTCATCTACAGTCAAAATGCGATAGACTCTTAGGCGTTCTGCAGTAGCGACAATAGCCGCATCTGCCAACCCGATGTCTAAAGCCGAATAGGTTGCGATTAACTCCTGAACCCGCTCCAGATCCTCAGTAGTAAAGGATTCCAGGGTATAGACGCCATTGGCGATCCCATCGAGAAAATCGAGCTCCGCCCTTACGCTGAGAAACTGCCGCAGCAGGTAATCCAGTTCGGCCAGAATCACAACGGGAATAACAATCGGGCCACGTTCATTCTCAACCACCTGGCGCACAGCAGCGTGGTGGCGATCATCCGCATCGTAGAGGGCATACAACGCGCCGGTGTCCGCTACCAGGGCCATTAGCGTTGCTTTGCCGCTTGCTTAAGCAATTCCTCCGCCTTATCTGAGATGTCGTGGCGTCCGCTCCGATAAGCGCCCAGGCCAGGCAAAACCCTCCTCTTTTCCAGCCGAGCGTGTTCAAAGTAACGCTTTAAGGCATCGCGGATGATCTCAGCCTGAGTTCGTTTCTGAAGTTTGGCCAGCTGACGCAGGGCCAGGACGGTCTCTTCATCTAGGTAGAGAGTGGTTCTAAACATGGTGGGTTCGCGATAATTTATGCTAACATATATGTTAGCATACTTTGTTTCAGTTTGCCATCAGCGCCGCATGGCCTTGACAGATGGTAGTGGCTGCGCTTATCAGGCCATGGGCAGAGTCAACATGGCTAGATTTGCACATGGCAATGGAACGCTCTTTTTACTTTTGGGGATTTGTTTAGGGATAGTGTGGGAC
>JAOAHI010000064.1 GCA_026415315.1 Methylohalobius sp. | reverse complement strand
TCCCTAACCCACCCGCTCAAGAAGCTGCCGAGCAGCAGGCCAGAGAGTTGGCCGATGCGGCTTTGTCCTTGCATCCGGGGGCTTTGGATGCGGTGTATCAGGCCAGCTTGCGCGCTTATCCAACTTTGTTGTTGATTCGCCAAGTTCTGAGGCCTGCTTTGGAACGCCTCCATCGCCTTCAGGCTCAGGAGCCTTTAGCGGCCCATGCTCGCTCCTTGCTCCGTACTTACCTTTTTTCCCAGGTCGGCCACCATCTTTGGCAGCAATCGCTGCGCAATCGAGGGGTTAGGATCCTGCTCGGCGCTTTGCCCGGGAACGAGCACGACGTGGAGACGGTTTTGCTCGGCTTGTACCTGGTTGACCGGGGATTTCGTTTGCTGTGGTTGCCAGAAGCAGCGCCGCTTCGTTATCTCGGTGAGAGCGCATCGGCCAGTCAGTCCGCCGCTATTGTTCTGTATGCCGGAACTACTCCAGGCCAGCGCCTTTTAACCCAGGAGATCCCAGCCTTAATTGCCAGTAGCTCGGTGCCAGTGATGGCGGTCGGGGCTGCGGTGGCACAACAGGCCGGAGCCTTCCGTATGGCCGGAGCGGAGCCTCTGCCCCTGGACGAGGAGGCGATGGTGCACCAACTTCAGGAGAAAGTAGGGGCATGAGCCGGCCGCAAGTATTCGTCAGCGCTTGTTTGCTAGGGCAACAGGTGCGCTACGACGGAGGGCATCGGCGTTTCCCGTATCTAGCCGTACTTGCCGATTACCTTGAGCTTCACCCCGTATGCCCGGAGGTCGGCATAGGCTTAGGAGTACCGCGTCCCCCGGTGCACCTGGTAAGCCGAGAGGATGGTCTACACCTTCTTGAGGTGCACGATCACCGCCGTAACTACAGCGAAAAAATGCGCGCTTTCGCCGTTAACCAGTCTCAGGCTATGGCTCACGCCGATGGTTTCATTGCCAAGAAGGATTCGCCCAGCTGCGGCATGGCCAGAGTTCGCGTCCACGATGAGCAGGGCCAGTTGCGGCACAAGCACGGCGTAGGTCTTTTTACCTCGACGCTCCGTGTTCATCTTCCTCATCTCCCGGTGGAGGAAGAGGGTCGGATGAACGATCCGGGGCTGCGGGAGAATTTCTTGACGCGCGTGTTTGTGCACCACCGTTGGCGCCTACTTCAAGCTGAGGAGATAACGCCTGCTTCTTTGCTCGAATTTCACACCCGGCACAAGTACCTCATCATGGCCCACAGCGTGCGGGCTTATCAGCTGCTGGGTAAGCGGCTGGCTAATTTGAAGGGGGCGCTGGCAGAAATAGCAGCCGGCTACTTCGCCGAATTGATGGCAGCCTTGGCCAGGCCAGCCAGACGATCCAATCACGTCAACGTTCTGCAGCATTTGGCGGGGTATGTAAGCGATCAACTTTCCAGCGGCGATCGGCAGGAGCTTTCGGCGGCAATTGAAGCCTACCGCCGAGCAGAAGTGCCTTTGATCGTCCCAATCACTTTGCTGCGCCATCATCAAAATCGCATTCAAAACCCCTACTTGGCGAGTCAGTATTATTTGGAGCCATACCCTGCAGCTTTGGGGCTTAGGAGTGCGATTTAAAACGAAGCCTGGATTTTTGGTGGTTAATCTAAATTGTCGCCGGCTTTTTCTTGGCGGTGCAAAAGCCAGTAGGTGAGGCCCAAAGCCAACACGACAACTCCTGTTGCGGCGATGAACGGCCAGTCGAGTTTTTTAAAGTCGAACACGATCACTTTGCGGGCGATGGCCATGAGTGCAGTGGCGATGACCAGCTTGACTGGAATGACGTCGCTTCGCAAATACAAGGTGATGTTGATGAAAATCTCAATCGCGATCAAAACGGCTAAGAAGGCGCCGAAGGTGATAAAGATATCGCTTAGATCCAGTAAGCCTACGGGCGGGGCTAACAAGCGGTTGTACAGCGTCCAGACCACATCGGCCACCCCCCACAAGATGACTAAAGTCATTAGTACTGCTAACGCCTTGACTGCCGCGCGGATAACACGATGTAAAAAGCGGATCAATGGATCTTCGTGGTGCAAGGGCAATTCGGTATGTTCAGCACGTTTTCTGGCTTCCTCCCGGAAGTGACGAGTCAGGCTGTGGATGATCGCTTGTTGGCGCTCGAACAGTTCCTTGGAGACGCCCAAATTCTGGGCGATGGTCTGAAAGTCCTCGTTGGAGAGGCGGCTGAAAGCCATGTTGAAATCACCAAAGCGGCGACGGTCTATGGGTATTTTTTCGATTAAGTGAATGTCGTGATGGCGTCGGTCTTTGCGAATGCGACGAAAAATCTGCTCTACTGCTCCTTGCGGTCCTTCGAGAACCTGCAAAAACATATCGTTACCGTAGTAAAGGACACCGGTCACATCGCAGGCACGATTGTTGGCCCGGCATGTCTCCAGCAAGGAGTTTAACTCCTCATCGCTGAGCTGCCAGCTGGCCTGGCTGATATAACTTAGGCGGATCATACGTTCTGGCCGGGATGCACAGCTGCATCATACCATTGGCGAAGGGGCCGATGGCAGCCCAGCAAAAGCAGCCAATGCCTTGGACCGACTGGCAATCAAGTCCACAATCGGCTGCGGGTAGCTGCGGCCGAGCGTCACCCCGAGGCGCTTAAGTTCTTGAGGACCGGCTTCCCAGGGGGCATGAATCCATGGGGCGGGCAAAGATTTGAGTTCCGGTACCCAGCGGCGGATGTAGTTCCCATCAGGGTCAAACTTACGTCCCTGGAGCACGGGGTTGAAGATGCGAAAGTAGGGCGCCGCATCGACCCCACACCCGGCGACCCATTGCCAATTTTGGCTATTGTTGGCCAAATCGGCATCGACGAGGGTATCCCAAAACCAGCGCGCCCCCTCTTGCCACGAGATCAAGAGGTTTTTGGTCAGAAACGAAGCTACCACCATGCGCACCCGATTGTGCATCCAGCCGGTCTGCCACAGCTCGCGCATGCCAGCATCCACTAAAGGAATGCCGGTTTGCCCCCGTTGCCAGGCGACTAGCCAAGGTGCATTCCTCTGCCACGGGAAAGCCTCAAAACGCGCATCTAGAGGTTTCTCCGGCAGATAGGGAAAGTGATACAAAAGGTAATAAGAGAATTCGCGCCAGATCAGTTCACGCAGGAACGCCTCTCCGCCGCCCTGGGCGGCTGCCAGC
This sequence comes from Methylohalobius sp., assembly GCA_026415315.1. Classification (GTDB taxonomy): domain Bacteria; phylum Pseudomonadota; class Gammaproteobacteria; order Methylococcales; family Methylothermaceae; genus Methylohalobius. The sequence continues at coordinate 4,883 of JAOAHI010000064.1, read as the reverse complement.
ACAGCCGCCACGATTCGTTTTGGGCTGATTTCGCCAAAGCGAAGGTATGGAGACAAGCGCGATGTAGCCATCAGATCGGGCCGATCGCGCAGCCGGGCATAACCGGCTAGGTTGTGCGCGCAGAATGCCTTAAGAGCTTGGATTGCGCCCGCTTCCCCAGGTCGCCAGGACTCAGCTAGGCCCCGATACCAGCCGATCTTAGGCAGGAGGTTGAGCTCGGTCAGAGGTACAGAAGGGATCTCCGGCGGAACTGGAGGGAGCATTTCTGGCGCTGGCTGGGTGTCTGCCGGCAGGCCAAGGCGCAGGCAGGCCCGATAAAAAGAGGCAAACCGCTGGGTAATTTTGCCAGTAGGTGTCCTGACCCCCGCTGGGTCAAACAGGAGAGATCCCTCAAAGGTAGCGGTCTGCACTCCAGCCCATTGCAGCGCCTGGGAAATGTTAGCGTCTCTTTTTTGCAAGGGCGCCTCAATCAGACGGTTCCAGTACACTGCTTGCGCTCCGGTCTCGTAGCACAGCGCACGCAAGCTCTCCAGGCTTGACCCGCAGCGCACGACCAAGCGCGAGCCGCGCTCGCGCAAGGATCGGTCGAGCTGAGTCAAACTCTGGTGCAGCCACCAGCGCGAAGCCGAGCCCAGGGACCAAGGATCCTCCTCTTCAGGGGCATGGATGTAGACGGGAATCACTCGGCAATGATGAGCCAGAGCCTGTGTCAAGGCTGGATTGTCGGCTAGCCGCAGGTCGCGGCGGAACCAAATAATGGCAGCAGAGCGTTCCATAAGCTATACAAAATTTACACGATATTAATAAATGCATTGTACAATTTCTTCATTTCAATCTACACTGGTGACCAAGTTTTTACGTGGGGGAGAGTGGAGTGAGAGTCGCTGTGCTTGGCGGTGGATATGCAGGTTTGGCCACTCTCGCCTCCCTGCGCGGACATCTGCCCCAGGCTGAATTGTATTTGTTCGACCCTAGGTCCGATCACATCTTGCGCACTCGGTTGCACGGGCGGATCGGCTGTCCAACCCTTCGCATTCGTTGGTCTTTGCTGAGGATCTGCCGTAGGCTCAGTTGCCGCTATGTTCAAAGGGCGGTGGACATATCCCTGGAGGTGTTAAAACGTTGGCAATCCGAAGGCGTGATCGCACTGGAGACCATGCGCTTTTATTTCGACTATTTGGTGGTGGCCACCGGCAGTCGCCCAGTTTTGCCGCCTACCTTGGCTGGTGCCTTGACACCCGATGATCTGGCCGATCTGGACTGGGGGGCGTATGTGCAGGCGCGGTTGGCTACCGTGACAGGGCCTTGCTGGATCAGCGTGATCGGGGGTGGCCCAAGCGGTATCCAATTGGCGTTAGAGATAGATGCCTGGTGCAAGCAACAGCGTGGGCAATCCTTTCGACTACGGCTGGTGACGGTCGACTCGGTTGTGTTGCCTGCTTTTCCGAAAGCGATGCGCGAATACGTCGAAAAAAAACTTGTCCGCGCAGGAATCGAGTTTGCTCTTCAGACTCAAGTGAAATCTTGGCGCGATGGACAGCTAGAGTTGGTACAGGGAACAACGGGGAAAGCTTTTTCTCTGCCATCGCCTGTGGTGGTGGCCTGCTTGGGGCTTAGGCCGCATCCTATGGCTTTGACCACCGACGCGTTTGGGCAAGTTGTTCTGGAGGGTCAGCCGCAGGAGCGGATTTTCGCGGCTGGGGACTGCGCTCATTTTGCTGGAGAGGGGTCCAATGCCGTAAGCGCCCAAGTGGCGATTCGCAAAGGGCGACATGTAGCTGAGAATATCTGGCGTGGGCTGCGGGGTTGGCCTATGAAACCCTACGACTACCAGGAGCAGGGATATTTTCTCTCCTTGGGACCTGCCGACGGTGCCGGCTGGCTGGGGCATAAAGACAACGTGCTGACCGGTCTGCCAGCCTTTTTTGTCAAAGAGATGCTAGAGACCTTATACGATCTTGGGACTTTATGAGGGGAAAGCTATGTCGCAGCACTTTCACGTTGTAGTCATCGGGGGTGGTGTTCTTGGCTGTGCGTGCGCTATTGCTCTGGGCCGCCGGCTTGGAGCCGGAGGGGTTGCCCTGCTGGAGAGCAGGGTAATAGGCAGTGGGCTTAGTGCCAGGCACAGCGGGATCGTGCGGGCGGCTAACCGCTCTAGGATGGCGGCGCGTATGGCTAAACAAGCCGCAGACATGTGGCGGCAGCTTCAAAGCCACTGGGGCGTGAAGTTAACTTATCAGACGCCGGGAGCCTTGTGGATCACATCGGAGCAGGACGCTGCCTCTTGGCAAGCTATAGCGCAACACCTTGCGCTTGAGGGAGTGGCTTTTACCGAGCTCTCCGCCGAGGAAGCTACAGCGCTTTGCGAGCACGTGATCTCTACGCACCCTCAGGAACGCTACTTTTACGAGCCGGAAGCCATGATACTAGAGACCGGTGAAATTCTGACTGCTTTGCACCAGGCTCTTAGAAACCACTCTGTGGCGGTATTTGAGCACTGTCAAGTTGAGGATATTCTCCGCAATTCTCGGGGAGAAGTTGAAGCGCTAACGACTAGTCAGGGCCGTTTCTCTTGCGACTATATCATCAACGCGGCGGGAGCTTGGAGTGCGCATTTGTTTGCCCGCTGTGGTCTGGTCATCCCAGTGGCTTTGGAGCCAGTACTGGCAGCCAATTTTTTGATCAGTCACCGGGCAATTCCGGAAAACCTACCTATTATCGCTGATCAAGTGCATAGGTTTTATATCCGCCGTTGGCCTGGTAGCCAGCTGCACGTGCATCGGCCTCGTTCTCGGGATCCACAAGCGATTAAGGCGGCGTTTGCTCTCTCTGCCTTGGCTCTTGAAGGGGCAGACCAGATTTACGGCGTTGCAGGCCGGACTTATTCTGATGACGCTCTGACGCATTATCAAGTTTACCTACGAGATCGCATACCTAAGGTCGGCAGCCCCATTGCTCTGACGTCCTTTTGTTCGTTTTTTGATATTACGCCAGATCTGGGCTTTATTTTGGGGCCAGATCCCCGCGTGGCAAACTTGTTTCACTGTTTGGGAGCAGGTCAGGCCCTCAAATATGCGCCGGTTTTTGGCGAGATTACTGCCGCTTTGGTCTGCGCAGAAGATCCAGGCTTTGATTTGCAGGAGTTTACCATTGAGCGATTCTTCACAGGGACGGGACAGCAGCCATGTTTTCCAACCCAAGTCGAGGTTTTTTTAGTCTTAAAAATAGGAGCGCGTTGTTATGGCTACTCGTTATCGTCGGTTTTGGGATATTTCCACCAGTGAGAAGCTGCTTGATACTTTGTTTCTACTGGCGATTGGTCTTGGGTATTTATTTGCCTTGACTCATCTGTACTTCACTCATGCGGGACGCGACGGGCGGCCAGGACTGTCGGTGCAGGACGTGATCATTGCCTACTACGGCTCTTTGGATCAAACTCGCCTAGAGGCAGCCATTCATGGAATTATGGCCGAATATGTAGGCTCTCTGGAAAACAAAAACGCCATTATTCGCTGGATTCACAGTGGCCGAAGCCGTGAGCAATACGAGAGAGAGATTAAACCCATTCTGGAGCAGAACTGCGTAGGTTGTCACAATCCGGCGGTCAATCCGACGTTGCCAAATCTAACCACTTACGAAGGTGTGATGGAGGTCGCGTCTGGCAAGCCTGCCTCGCTGGCCAATTTAGTCAAGGTCTCCCACATTCACCTGTTCGGGATCGCTTTCATCCTTTATTTGGTGGGACGGATTTTCATTCTCTGTGAGATGAACGCAGTGCTCAAGCGTATCATTGTGATCGTCCCATTTGCCGCCATGCTGGTGGACATTTTGTCGTGGATACCAGCGCGCAACCATCCGTTTTTCGCATATGTGATTGTGGCCTCCGGTGGGTTGATGGGGCTGTCCATGGGCATCCAAATCTTCTATAGCCTATATCAGATGTGGTTTTTCCCCTACCACCCAAACCTCAATTTTGCTACCGATGAACAGGCGCGCATCCAGGAGATCCAAAAGTGGCTGCACGAGTTGGGTTATGAGCTTTTCCCCGAAAGCGGCGGTTGGTTGGTCAGAGAGAATCCCCCCGCGTGGCGCTTCCTGCGCACCCTGGCAGAGCTGGAGAGCTACCTAGCAGAAGTTAAAGCCCGACACCTCGGGGACTGAAGGCAAGATTAGTGCGACCGGTGGGTGGATGTCGCAAATCGGCCAAAACGGAGCATGAGTGGGGGGAGAAATAGTAGGGTCAGACAGGTCGAAGAAAACAACCCACCTACTACGATTCCCGCCATCGGCCCCATGATCTCGCGTCCTGGGTTATCGCTGTCTAAAGCGATGGGAAGCATGGCCAGAGCTGTCACCAGCGCAGTCATCAGCACCGCCGGTAGGCGATCTAAGGCACCTTGGCGAGCGGTAGCGAAATTCCACGGGCGCGCCTCTTGCTCGACCAAGCGCCGATAGTGCGCGATCAACATAATAGCGTTGCGCACCGTGATGCCGAACAAAGTGACAAACCCCACCATGGACCCAACGGAGATAATCCCGCCTTGCAGCCAAGCTGCTGCGACTCCACCTACTAGGGCAAAGGGGAGGTTGATCAAGGTCAGTAGGGTATGGCGCCAGGACCCGAGCGCCGTATAGATTAAAACCAGCGCTCCGCTTGTGGCGACAATAGCGCTCAGTATCAGTTCTCGCTTCGCCTGGCGTTGCTCCACAGCCGATCCGGTGAACTCCGGATAATAACCAGGAGGAAAATCGACCTCTTTGAGCACTTTGCGTTTGATTGCGGTCATGAGGCTGTCAAGATCGCCTGTGGCCGAGACGGCCACCACTTGCACGCGCTGGGCATTGCGGTGAAGTAAGTTATAGCGTCCTTCGGCGTGCTGGAT
>JAOAHI010000063.1 GCA_026415315.1 Methylohalobius sp. | reverse complement strand
GAGCAGACACGACAAAACGTAGCAAAGATCATGTAGCGTGTCAACGACAATTATCGCTTAAAAAGCAACTTTTTCGGCACGAATGGCACCCCTCCCTTCTGCCGTTATCCTAAGTATGGTCTGCGTCTGCCCACAAGTCAAGCTACGCTTGCATGCGAGCGCCTTTTTAGTCATCCTATTTTTTTATGCAGGGTCCTCTCTCCACCATTCGCCACGCTTTGGCGCGGGGGGACGGGCACGCTGCCTTAGCGGCGGCGCGTGCTTGGAGCCGGAGCTCTCCAACCGAGCCCAAAGCCTGGCAGGCGCTCGGTTACGTCGCTTACCGCCTGGGGCAGGGGGCGGAAGCCGTCGCCGCTCTGGAGCAGGCGCTCGCGCTGGACCCAGAGGATCCGAGTGCCCAACGCATGCTGGCCAACGTGCTGACAGCGCAAGGCGCGCCGGCCGCCTACGCCCGACTCGAGACAGCCGCGCGGCGCACGCTGGCCAAGGCGCCAACCTGTGCCGAAGCCCATGTCAACTTGGGTATCGCCCTCGCTCGCCAGGGACGCGCCCATGAGGCCGAGGCGGCGTACCGCAACGCTTTGGCTGTGGATCCCCGATCGCACTTGGCCCACGCCGGAATCGCCGAAATCGCTTTAGCCGACGGCCGCTTGGACGAGGCCGTGCGCCATTTTCGCCAGGCGCTGGCCGAGCGGCTCGCCCGCGCTCAGATCTCGCCGTTCGCCCCCGCCTCAGCCGCCCGGCCTTTCGATCGACCGGAGCACCTGGCCCTGTTATGGCACACCCTGGTCCAATTGGCCGCGGCCGGTTTCTCGGCGTTTGCCACCGCCGGCACCTTGCTGGGCCTAGTGCGGGAAGGCAAGTTGCTGGCCCACGACAAGGATCTGGACATAGGCTTGCCGTATGCCCAGCTCGGCCGCGCCTTTGTTTTCCTCCAGGACCACGGTTGGCAGGCTGAACCTAACCCCCTGCGCCTGGTTAACCCATTGGCCCTGCGGCACCAAAGCGGTCTGGCCTTGGACCTTCTGGGATACCTGGATACTGGAACTGAGATCGTAGGCGGCTTCTGGCAGGCCGGCCAAGCGTGGGAACAACAACGCGTGACCGTATTTCCGTCCCCGCTTGACCTGGAACAAGTTACCAGCCCAGCCGGGCCTATCTGGGCCTTGCGTCAACCGGAGCGCTGGTTAGAGGCCTTGTACGGCAACTGGCGCCAGCCTGATCCGCATTTCGACGCGGTGATCGCGGCGCGTAACCTGCGCGCTTTCTCGCCTTTAGTGGAGGCTTATGCCCTGATGCGGCTCGACGATCACTTGCACCACGGACGCCTAGCCAAAGCCCGGGCGATCGCTCAAGCGTGCCTGCGTCACCGGCCACACGATCGCCTCTATCAGGCAGTGGTAGACGCCGTCCGGCGCACGCTCGCCCAAACGCCATAATTCACGGCCCATGCTGTCGCCCCGCTGGATTCTGGCCTGCGGCGTATTCGACCTACTGCACGTGGGTCACGTGCGATACCTGCAGGCCGCGCGCGCCCTGGGCGACCGGCTCAAAGTCGCCGTCGCACCGGACGAGTTCTGCCTGGCACGCAAGGGGCGTCGCCCCACGATCCCCGGCGCGCAGCGCCTAGAGCTGATTCGCGCCCTGGCCTGCGTGGACGCGGCTGAATATATGCTCAGTTCGCTGGACGACACAGCCGTGGCGGCCGCTTGGATCTCTGCCTGGGGAATCCACTGCGTAGCGGTGGGTGCCGACTGGCAAGGCTCCCCACGCTGGCTACGGCTTGAGCCGGCGCTAGCCCAGCACGGCATCGCCGTGCGCTTTTTGCCGCGCACCGCAGGCGTCTCGACGTCCGCCATCTTGGCCAAAATACGCGCTTCAAGCTAGAAACCCAAGCAACCGGGACGCGTATCCCGGCAGGACCGTTGACGGATCGGCCCCCAGGTAACGCGCCAGTGCCTCGCTCAGCAGGTCGCGGAAATCCACCGTCGGGGCCAGGTAATTTCCGGCGATCAGGCGATTATCGGCCAACCCTGGCCAATCGCCCCAGATCCCACCGCGCACCCGCCCGCCTAGGGCCAGCCATAATCCGGCCATGCCGTGGTCGGTGCCGGCGCTTCCATTCTCCCGAACCGTGCGCCCAAACTCGCTCATGACCAACAGCAACAGGCTGTGGCGCAAGTCAAACAGATCGGTGTAGAACGCGGCCAGCCCCGTTGCCAGATCGGAAAGAACACCTGCGTGGGTCTGGGCCTGTCTGGCGTGGGTGTCAAACCCTCCCAAGTCCAAGGCGATGATCTCCGGCCGCAGGTCCGAGCGGATCAACTGCGCCAGACGCTTTAAACTCTTGCCGAAATTCGTGTCGGGATAGGTCCCCGAAGTTGGAGGCAAAGATTCTAGCCGCTGCACGTCGTCCAAACCCTGACCTACGGCCTGGGCTAGGCGCTTCCCCAAAGGATCGGTGCGCCCGGCATAGGCTTCGCGCCACCAGCCAGGCAAAGGATTGACCTTGTAGTACCAGCCTCCCCAGAATTTCTGCCCCTCGCCTGAGGCAATGACCGAAGCCGGAAACTGACCCTGGAGGGCAAACGGCAGCTCGGCCCCGACGGCGACCGCGCGCCAGGGACGGTTGCCAGCCGCCGAGGCGGTGGCACTGAGGTACCGGTTCAGCCAACCCTGCTTGCGAGCGACCACATCGCCGCTTTCGATGAACTTTTGACTCTCAAAGTGCGAGAGGTTGCCGTTGGGATAGTGCACTGCCGGAAACAGCGCCACCTCCCCTAGATCGTACAAATTCTTGAGGGGCGCCAGCGCCGGATGCAGACCAAAGCGCCCATCGAGCGCAATGGCTCCAGAAGGCCGACCCGGCGGCGGGATGGCCAAAGTGGGGCGCAGCTGGTAGTAACGCGGCTCGGCATACGGAACTAGGGTGTTGAGGCCGTCGTTGCCGCCGCGCAAGAACAAGACGATCAAGGTCTTCTGGGCAGGGCCGCTTTGGCCAAGCGCCCATCGCGGGGAAAGAAGCGCTGCCCCCGACAGCACCGCCAAAGAGGTCAAAAAGGTTCTGCGCCGCATCGCTTTATTTCCTCCGATTAATGCCGTTGCGTGCCTGGAGCGCCGATCACAAAGCTGATCGCTTTGCGCAGCTTCTGGTCGGCCTCCTTGTCGTTCAAAGTAAAACCGTCGCCAAGCAAGGAATAGGCGATCTCCCACTCTCGCGGCGTATAGTCGCCTCCCGCCAAAACCTGAAACAGCCAGCCACAAATGGCCTCGGCCGTCTCCAAACCCAGCCGGGCAAAATAGCCTTTAGGATCGACCAGATAGGTAAAGCGCGGGTTGTAGTCGGGATCAGGCCCTTTAAACGGCAGATAATTGGCAAAGAACAGCCTTTGGGTCATGCGGTGGGAATCGATCCAGGCCGAAGATTCCTCGGGCCAGCCGGTGGGGATAGGCTGCACAAACAGGCCCAAACCCATCATATACATATCCCAGGTTAGGTCGTGGGTGCCCAAGCGCTCTGGCTCCAACGCGCGCACGACCGAGGTCACATAGCGCAGAGGCGTTTTGAGCTTGGCGCGGACGCTTCGATCGCTGAAGAACTCGGCCGAAGTCAACAGGTTAGCCAGCACCTGCCGGATGTCGCCGTCGCGCGCCAAAAACGTCTGCGCGCAGTCTTCGACCGTAGCCTGGGATGGCGCGTCCGCGATCAAAAACCGAGCGAGCTTAGTGCAGATAAAACGCGCCGTGCTCGGATGACGCGCGAGCAGATCGAGTACCGCTTCGCCGTCCTCGATGCCGCGCCCGGCCGGCAGCGGGGTTCCCAGGACCGTCTTTGGGCCGGTGTCATGCTGGCTAGCGTAAAACACAAACTCCCCTGTCTCCCAGCTCGCAACGTTCCAGCCGGTAAAGGCGCGCGCCACCTCAACTACGTCTTTTTGCGTGTAGCCGCCGTTCACGCCCAGAGTGTGCAGCTCCAACAGCTCCCGAGCGTAGTTTTCGTTGATCGCCCCTTTGCGGCTTTGGTGGTTGTCCAAGTAGTACAGCATCGCTGCGCTCTTGGCGCTGACGTCCAAAAGATCGCGGAAACGCCCCAAAGCGTGCTGCCGAAACTGGGTGTTTTCCTTAAGCTCCCACTGGCGGTTGCCGTGTTTCAAAAGATGAGTATTGAAGTGGTTCTCCCAAAACCAGGTCATCAGCTCCCTCAGCTGAGCCTGAGTGGACAGCATCCGGTACAGGAAATAAAACTGAAGCTGATAAGTTTCCTGGGTGGGAAGCCGGGCGGCGGCCTGGTTGGCCACGCTGTCGTCTATGGCCTCTGGGCGGAGCTGGCGATCTAGGAACTTCGTCCAACCCAGCGTTTTAGCCTCCTTGAGCAGCGCGGGCGTGGGGCCGAAAGTAATGCGGCTGATCAGGTGCTGGAGGCTGCGCCCCGGGGAGATCACGGACAAGCTGAGCTGATGGGCAATACCCGCCGCCTCCACGCGCACCGTGACATTCTCGCCTGCTTGGAGCACACCCGGCGGGATGGCTATGCCAAACCGACCAGAGCTTGCAATTCGCACCGTCCTGCGCCAGCGCTCCCCACCCCCTGCGAGTACTTTTGCGGTTAAACTGCTGCCCACCCCGCTCGCCCTGCCGGTGACCAGCAAACCGGATGGGGTCGGATCCCACAGTACCGGATCCAGCGTCAAAGTGGCCGCGTGCGCTCCCCCGGCCAGACAAACCAGGATAAACCCCACACTTCGTAACAGCGCCTTCATCGTCGGTACTTAGCCAATCATCGATCCTGCCTAAAACCATAGCCCATCGCTCCGCTTGAACTTGAGAAGCCGCTCACAGTTTGCAATATGCGTGATATGCCACAGCAATGCGGTATTTGCCGCAGCGACTAAACAGCTGTTTTGTTACTCAGTCCTTTAAAGCCCTGAAAAAACTGGGTGGGTTCAAACTGGCATATTCATTGCTGTACCAAAAACGTGATGCGCGTCACATCGCTTTGAGATTCAACTCGTCACTTATGGAGGATGCATGAACAGCAAAAAACTCAAACACGCGGTCAATCTCGCGTTGGGGGTCACGTTGGCCGCGGGCGCTCTCACCGCCGAGGCGCATACCATGTACAACACGGCCATACGCCAGGGTACTGCCCGAGTTACGGGAACTGACGGTTGGGTGTATGGTTCCACCGACGATGGCCCTAGCTTCAATTGGAATTATCCAACCCCTACGCCAGGATGGGTGGGAACAGGACCTGGCCCCGGCGTTAATCCAACCACCCCTTTTGGGTACTATGGCAAAGCCCACCTCAACTGGGCGGTAGAAATCCACCATGCTGGTGAATCTTATGAAATCTCCAAGGCCGACGCTCTGGCCCGCTACGGAGATTACATCTCCGACGTCGAAATCGACACCGGCGCTGGCGCTTGGCAGGATGCGGGTGTTGACAACAACGGCAATCCTACTGCGGTTGGACCCACCGGCTGGAAGCATCAGACCGATATCGGTCTGCTCAAGGCGCATGAGGACATGTTTGTGAGTCTAGCCCCCTCCGTAGTCCAAGGGACGGGATACGACATCCAAAACTTCGGCATTACGGTGTTCACCGGCATGGACACCAATACCGGCTCCTACAGCCACCACGGGGCTTGGAACTGCCCAGGGTGCAACCCGTCGCGGCCTTATAACATGGACAATCCCTTTGGCACCCAAGGGGTGTTTTACCTCACCCACGATGCCACCGTCGATGCCAATAACCCCCTGACTTTCTTGGCTCAAGCCGGTCAGGTGTACTCGATCTATATCGGCGGGGCAGGAGTGGGACGCTGGAATCAAAACATCGCCGATTACAAACTCAATATCACCACCGCCCCAGTCCCGTTGCCGGCGGCGGCGTGGCTGATGGCTCCAGCGCTTTTGGGATTAGGTGCGCTGCGGCGCAAGCCAACCTAAGAAAGCAAAGGGTGGGAGCAGGGTCACCTGCTCCTGATCCTTATGGTCGTGGCTCAGGACGGAAACGTTCTTCCCTTACTCTTGCGCGGCCAGGCGGCCCTGCAACGGCAAGCGCTGGCTGAGGCGAGCGAGTGGTTTGCGCGCGCAGTGCTGGCTGCGCCCAAACACGCCCAAGCGCGGGCGTGCCTAGGCCAAGCTTTGTGTTGGCAAGGCAAACGCAGCGAAGGTTTAGCTCAGCTCCACGAGAGCGGCCGGCTGCTCGCAGCCCAAGCGCGCAGAGACCAAGCCCAACTGAACCTGCTTTTGGAACTGATCGATCAACTTCAGTTTTGGAACGACTATTCAGGAGCTCTGGCCTTGAGCCAACAGGCGGTGCAAATCGCTTCCCGCCACGTGCGAGCCTGGCAACTGTTGGCGCTTTCTTATTCCAACCTCAACCGCCCTAAGCCTGCCTTGCAGGCGGTTCAGCAGGCTGTAGCCTTGGCGCCGAACAACGCGATCATCCAGATCCTCGCAGCTTCTATCGAGGCCGATAACAAACTGTGGGAAGCAGCCCGACGGCGCCTGGAGAAAGTGCTGGCTTCTTCCGCGCTGCAACCTGAGGAAGCTATGCGCGCTCATAAAGAATTGGCGCGGGTGCTGGATCGGCTGGGCGAGTACGAGCGCGCCTTTACCGAACTGCAGGCGGCGGAAGAGGCGGCGCTCAAGCTGCCGGCACTGCAGCGCCAAGACTCAAACCTGGTGTTTGACCTGCTCGAGACCTATCGGAACAAGCTCGATCGAGCGCTCATCGGCCGCTGGGCCAAAGCGCGCTTCGCCGACCGCGCGCCGGTATTTTTGGTCGGGTTTTTCCGCTCTGGCACTACCCTGACGCAACAGGTGCTCGCGTCTCACCCCAGAGCGCTGGTACTGGATGAGGCCGATCTGCTTGCCCCCTTGCGCGCTGAACTCAAACGGCTTACCGGTCGTGAGAGCTTGCCGGAGCAGCTGAGGGCTCTGAAATTGGAAGACGTCAAGCGGCTTCGGGCCTTCTACTGGACCCAAGCGCGCTGGCGCTATGGCGATCAGATCGACCAAGCCCCCGTGGTGGTGGATAAAACTACGTTCAATTTCATCGACTTGGGCTTTCTCAACCACCTGTTTCCCGACGCCAAAGCGGTGGTCATGGTGCGCGATCCGCGCGACGTGTGCCTGAGCTGCTACATGCAGTTGTTTAAGCCCAATCCCTCCACCGTGCACCTGTTTTCCTGGCCAGGGACGGCCAGGCTGTATGCGGCGGTCATGGCGTGGTGGCAGGAGCTCAAACCACGCCTGACCTTCCCCTGGCGCGAGATCGGCTACGAGCAGGCCGTACTCGACTTCACCCCAACCTACCAGGAGCTGCTTGCGTTCCTGGGCCTGGAGTGGGATCCTAAGGTGGTCGAGTTTCACCGCCTGGCCTCGGGGCAGTTCATCGCCAGCCCCAGCGCCAAACAAGTAGCCGAGCCTTTATCGGCGGCATCGATCGGGCGCTGGCGTCGGTACGAACGTGCATTCGCGCCCATTCTCAGCCTCCTTAAACCGGCCATCACGGCCTTGGGATACGAGGCTTTGTCAGGCAATTTCGATAAAATTTAATTTTAACTTCGGAGGATACCGCATGAAGCTAATACGAAAACTCACCCTGCCTGCGATCGCGGCGTTGGCCGTCTATACCAATTCATCTCTGGCCCACGACATCACGAGCAACTTTTCCAATCCAGGCCGATTCGCCACCGACTACTGGCTTATCACGTGTGAGGCAGGAACAAACCATTTGTTCTTCAGGGTAAAAGACTTTACCCCCAACACCTCTCGCGTCAGCGCCATGGTCGTGAAGGGCACGCGCGTTGTGTTCACTACCGACCTCGTTGACAGCGACGCTTTGTTGAGCACCAGACGTTTATTTGCCCAAGGAAGTGGGGGGTATCACTTATTTGTGTTTAAGTCGAATGGCAATGGTCTTGGAAACGATGAATATCTCGTGCAAGCCCACTGCGAAAACGCGGTCGGAGATCACATGGAGACTGAGTACACCTTAAGGCAAGATCAATAATGAGTCAACTTCTTGCAGCCCAACGGTTAGCGGTCGTCACTGCGATTATTGCAATCATGTCCGCCGCCAAGTCGTCCAGACCAGGATGACGTCCCGGCAAAGTAAATTGACGCAGCTCGTCGTAGCCGGCAAAACCGGCTACGACGCTTAACACCAGCCACCAACGCGGCCTCCCCAAACCGAGCAAAAACACCCAAGTCAACCCCCCAAAGACCAAGAAGTGGACGAGCTTGTCCCACGGCGCTGGAATCAGCCCCGCCGCTTCCGGCTGACCGTTGCCCCAGCTCAAGGCCGCCATCAATACCACGCCTGCAATCACCCAAGGCCAGTGAATTTTGTTCTCCATCTGCTTTACTCCGTTAACGACTTCGCCCAAC
>JAOAHI010000062.1 GCA_026415315.1 Methylohalobius sp. | reverse complement strand
CTAGTGGCCATAGAGGGGATGTTGGCCGGCCGGCCGGTGATCACCTGTACCGATTCAGGCGGCGTGACCGAGCTGGTCAGCCAAGAAACCGGTTGGATCGCAGAGCCCACGACGGCCGCATTGGCCCAGGCCATGCGCGAACTTTTGACCCTGCCGGAGTTGGCCGAACAGCGCGGCGCAGCGGCCCGCCAGCGCGCGCTGCAAGTGACGTGGGACAAAGTGATCGCCGTGCTTGGGCTGACGTCTGCGCCAACTTCTCGTCCCCGACCGGGTGCTCGCCCAATTCTTGTCTTAGCGCCGTTTGCCTTGCGTCCGCCACGGTTTGGTGGAGCCAACCGCATCTTTCATTTGTACCGGGCCTGGTCGCGCCACGCTCCCGTCCACGTGTTGTGCGTGGCAGGACAGAATTCCAGCCAACGTTTTGCGCCTGATCTGACCATAGAGGAGATGGCCACCACGATCCAATTCGAACGCCACGCCGCTTCTTGGGAAAGGCGCTTGAACGTATCGGCTCGCGATGTTGCTTTGCTCGATGGCATGCAGCATCTGCCCGAATACCGCGCTCGTGTGCAAGAGGCAGTAGCTGCAGCCAGCTTGGTAGTGGCGTCGCATCCATATTGCTTGCCGGCATTGCCTGAACGGATCGCTGTCCCCTTGGTGTACGATGCCCACAACGTAGAACACGACCTTAAAGTCCAACTGTGGGATGGAGCGGAGGAACTAGCGCGCGAGCACGCTTTAGCTTTGGTGCACGAGGCAGAAAAACAGGCGCTCGAGCGCGCAGCGGCGGTGCTGACAGTGTGCCATGGGGAAGCCGAGCGCTTCGAGGCGTTATACGGCATCGGCAGGCTTTGGGTCAATGCACCCAACGGCGTGGACTTGGCGCACCGGCCCTTTCTGCCTCAGGAAGCCAAGCAAGAGCTGCGCCGGCGTTTGGGAATTCAGAATTCTTTGGCCGTGTTTGTCGGCTCTTGGCACACGCCTAACGTAATGGCGCTAGATGTCGTGCTCGCTTGTGCTGCAGCGTTACCCAAGATGTTGTTTGCCATCACCGGGACGGTGTGCGAGCATCCCAAGTTACGACGCACCCCAAGCAACGTTGCCTTGTTGGGGAAGCTCAAAGAGGCAGAGCTTGCGGTTCTGTTGCAGGCGGCTGACGTGGGGCTGAATCCTATGACGTTGGGAGCAGGTACCAATCTAAAAGTCTTAGATTATGCTGCCTGTGGCGCAGTGGTTCTATCGACGCCTTTTGGCGTGCGTGGCCTGCCTTTTACCCATGGCTTAGAGGCGTGGCTTTGCCCTTCTCAAGCTTTTCCGGAATCCCTCAAGTTGTTGGCCGAAAACGTCCAGCTGCGCGCTCAATTGGCGTGCGCAGCGCGTCAAGTGGCTGAAGGTTTTAGCTGGGAGAAAATCGGCGCCGATTCGTTGACACGGTTGGCGCAGGCGGGAGTTTGGTCGTGCCCGTGAAGGTGGTGTTGGGGCTAGAGGCGTTGACGCCGCCGCGTACCGGCATAGGGCGCTATACCGCCGCATTGTTGCGCGAGTATCTGGCCATGCCCCAGCGCGTTCAAGTCTTGGGTATGCGGCACGGAGTCTTGGTTGATTCGCCTAAGGCCTTAGCGTGCCTTGTGGAGCAGGAAGCCGTCATATCCGACTGGCGCGGCCCTGCCTGGAAGCGCGCCTTGAGCTATTTACCTGGCATTCGCACCTCTTATCAATTTGTCCGCACCCTATGGGGAAGCAGCAAGATCCATCGCCTGCCCCATAAAACGGTATACCATGAACCCAACTATATTCCTCCCAGCCTAGATTGCCCTTTGGTCATCACCGTGCACGATTTGTCTCACCTTGTTTTTCCCCAATATCATCCCAAAGAGCGTGTGCGCTGGCTGGAACGCCAACTGCCCAAAGCTTTAGAGCAGGCCGCCAAAGTCATAACTGTGTCGGAGTTCTCGCGCCGGGAAATTCTAAACCGCCTAGGATTGGCAGCGCATAAGGTGGTGACCATCCCTCTGGGGTTAGAGGCGAGCTTTCGTCTTCTCCCGCCTGAGGTGCTTACCTCCGTGCTGGCTCGTCACTCGCTGGCACAGCAAGGCTATGTGCTGGCTGTAGGCACCTTAGAACCGCGTAAGAATTTAGCGCGCCTGCTCGAGGCGTATGCGCTGTTGCCTAAAGCTGTAAGGCGACGCGTTCCACTGGTGCTGGTCGGTGCCAAAGGCTGGCACACCACCCCGCTTTGGTCTAAACTGGACCCGCTTGCGCGACGCAGCGAGTTAAGATGGCTAGGTTATGTCCATGATGCTGAGCTTCCGGCTTTATACGCTGGCGCGGCTGTGTTTGCCTACGTCTCGCTGTACGAAGGTTTTGGCCTGCCTGTGCTGGAGGCGATGGGCTGTGGTGCGCCGGTTGTGACCTCGCAAGG
Source organism: Methylohalobius sp. (assembly GCA_026415315.1). GTDB lineage: Bacteria > Pseudomonadota > Gammaproteobacteria > Methylococcales > Methylothermaceae > Methylohalobius. The sequence goes on along the minus strand of JAOAHI010000062.1, from coordinate 6,282 downwards.
GTCGGCGATGGCCTCGTGGGCCGGCGAGGCCGCCGTTCTGGCCGACCCTGAAGATGCTCTATCTATCCGCGAGGCTTTGCTTTGCCTGCTTGAGGACGTGGAACTCGCCCAGCGCTTGCGAGCGCGTGGGCAGGCGTTGGCGCGACGTTTTTCCTGGCCAAGCTGTGCGGAAGCGACTTTGGCCGTATACACTGAGGTAGCTAATGGCTGACAAAACTTCTGAATTGGCGCGGACCTTAAAACGCCTTGGGCGTTATTTTCTAGCCGTAGGCGCGTTTTCGTTCGTGATTAATCTGCTGCTGCTTACCCCTTCCTTGTACATGCTCCAAGTCTACGATCGAGTGCTTTCTAGCCGTAACGAGACTACGTTGTGGGTACTGACCCTGCTGGCGCTTGGATTATTTGTCTTGATGAGCGCTTTGGAATTCGTCCGCTCCCGCGTACTAGTGCGGATCGGGGGGGCGATGGAGGCCGAGCTCACTTGCCGGGTGTTTGATGCGGCCTTTGAAGCCAGCCTGCGCCGCGGCGGTCAGGATGCGCGCCAAGCCTTGACCGATCTGACCAACTTGCGCCAGTTTTTGACCGGCAACGGTCCGTTTGCGTTTTTTGATGCACCCTGGACGCCTATTTATTTGGTCGTGCTGTACCTTCTCCATCCCTGGCTAGGTTGGTTCGGGACGGGAGCCAGTTTGGTGCTTATTTTTTTGACCTTAGCCACCGAGTGGCTCACCCAGGCTCCGCTTAAAGAGGCCAATCGCTTTGGCGCCCAGGCGCTGAGCTTTGCCGGCGATAGCTTGATCAACGCCGAAGTCATAGAAGCCTTGGGAATGCTGCCTAACTTGCGCCGACGTTGGCAGGATAAGCATTTCAAGATGCTAGCGTTGCAGAATCTGGCCAGCGATCGGGCTGGGTTGATCTCCTCAGTCACGCGTTGGGTGCGGGTTTCGGTGCAGTCGTTGGTGTTGGGGCTCGGCGCTTATCTGGTGCTGCGCGACGAGGTGACCGCTGGCGCCATGATCGCCGGTTCCATTCTGCTCGGACGGGCGCTGGCACCGGTGGAGCAATTAATCGCCAACTGGCGCGGCTTTGTCCAGGCCAGACAATGCTATAGCCGTCTGAATGAACTGCTCACTCGCTTCCCCCCTCGCCTCGAACGGCTTTCCCTTTTGCCACCTCGCGGTCACGTGACAGTAGAAAATGCTATCGCCTTCCCGCCAAACGCGCAGCTTCCAGCCCTCAGAGGAGTGACGTTCGAAATCCCTGCTGGAACGGTGGTCGGGGTCATCGGTCCTTCGGCGGCTGGCAAATCGACCTTAGCGCGCCTGTTGGTTGGCGTTTGGCAACCCCATGCTGGCAAAGTCCGCCTCGACGGTGCCGAACTGGCTCATTGGGATCGTCAGGAACTGGCCCAATTTTTGGGGTATTTGCCACAAGACGTGGAGCTATTCGAGGGTACAGTGGCGGAGAATATTGCCCGCTTTGGAGCATTGGATGCGGAAAAAATCATCGCTGCCGCCAAACGTGCGGGAGTGCACGAGATGATCTTGCGCCTGCCGCAGGGCTACGAAACCCAAATCGGCCCAGGGGGAACCGTGCTTTCGGGAGGTCAGCGGCAGAGGATTGCCTTAGCCCGGGCATTGTATGGCGACCCCCGATTGATCGTATTGGACGAGCCGAACTCCAACTTGGACGACGTCGGCGAGGCGGCGCTAGTGGCAGCTTTGCACACGTCAAAAACTGAGGGACGCACGGTAGTAGTAATCACCCATCGGTTAAGCGTTCTAAGCGCCGTCGACCGCCTCTTGGTATTGCGCGATGGACTGCTTCAAGCGTACGGTAGCCGCGACGACATCTTGCGCGCCCTGCAGCAGCAAGCCGCACAAATAAAAGCGGTGCGTTAAACCATGGGCGAAAAAAGCTTGCCTTTGGCTGTTTCAGCCGATTCTAGCGACGACGTAAAGTACTTTGTTCGGCTTGGGCTGTGGGTGCTGCTTTTTGGGTTTGGCGGATTTCTCGCTTGGGCGGCGCTGATGCCGCTCGATGCTGGCGTCCCTGCCCCAGGGACGGCCGTGGTCGAAACCAGACGCAAGACCGTTTCGCACCTGGAAGGCGGAATCATCAAGCACATCCATGTTAAAGAAGCCCAATACGTGCAAGCAGGTCAACCGCTCATCACTTTAGACGACACCATCGTCGCCGCCAATTATCAGAGCGCTCTTAAGGAATACTACGCTCTGTTAGCACAACGTGCCCGCCTCGAGGCCGAACGGGAAAACAACCCGCGCATCGAGTTCTCACCCCTCCTCAAGGCCGCTGGAAACGAAGGCGATGCCGCCGTACAGATGGCCGCCCAGCAACGATTGTTTGAAGCCAGAAGAGGTGCTTTGGAGAAACAGATTCAGGTGCTGACTGCACAAGTCGAGACCTATTTGGCCGAATCCCAAGCAAAAAAAGCGCAATTGGTGTTTTTAAGCGAACATCTCGGAGGGATGCGATCCTTGGCTAAAGAAGGCTATGTCGCACGCAACGAACAGTTCGATCTGGAGCGCCAAACCTTGGAGCTGCGCAGCAGGATCGAACTAGCTGAACGGCAAGCCAAAGAGACCTGGCTCAAACTGGCTCAAGTGAAACAAGACTATTCTAAGGAAGTGGAGGCCGAATTGGCCGAAGTAATCCACAAACTGGCAGTGATCGAAGAAAAGGTTAAAGCGCTCAATGATCAACTCAAGCGCACGATTATCCGCGCACCGGTGGCCGGCTATGTTACTGGCCTGGCTGTTCACACCCCAGGCGGGGTAATCAAACCGGGCGAGGCTTTGATGGACATCGTCCCGGAGAACGAGCCGCTTTTGTTCGAAGCCAAAATCCCAGCGCAGTTCATCGACAGGGTGCATCCTGGGCTGCGCGCGGACATTGAGATTCATGCTTTCTTAAGTCAGCCGCAGCTATTCATCGAGGGACAAGTGGTCTCGGTTTCTGCCGATTTGTTAGCAGATCCGGATCCAAAACTCCCCCCTTATTACTTGGCACGGGTCGAAGTCACTGAGAAAGGCAAACAACAGCTCGGCCGACGGTATCTTCAACCGGGAATGTCGGCAACGGTGATCATCAAAACCGGTGAGCAAACTTTTCTCGAATACCTGATGCGGCCGTTGCTTAGGCGTTTGCGTACTGCTTTGACCGAGGAATGAGCGTGCGTTTTTGGCCGATTTTCCTGGCTGCTGCCTTTTCGCCGGCTGCCGCTTTGGATTTGGGCGAGGCGTATCGGCTGGCTCAGGAAGCAGATGCCAAGTATCAATCCGTGGTAGCGCGTACTGAGGCCGAAATTGAGGGAGTTACCGTAGCGCGCGCCAAACTTCTGCCACAGGTCGGGGCGGTCGGATCGGTAGGAAAGCTCTGGGTCGAGCGGAAAGCAGGTGGTCGTAATTTTCCCGTCTCCCCTACCGATACCTGGAACTGGGCTGTCAATCTGCGCCAGCCATTATATCGTCCAGGCGAGTGGGCTATTTATCGACAAGCCAGAGCTTCAGCGGAAGGAGCCCAGTTCCGCCTGCAAAATGAAAAATCCCTGTTGCTTGAGAGACTGGCCAAAGCCTATCTTGCTGCTCTCAACGCCGCTGCTCAGCTTCAGACAGCGCAAAGCGATGTGGCACGCTATCAGGCGATTCTTCATCAAGCTGAGGCGGCGTTTTACCGCGGCCAAGGTACGCGCATCGAAATCGAAGAGGCCAAAGCGCGCCGGGATGCAGCGTATGCTCAGGTCTTAAGTGCCCAGGGTGAGTTAGAAATTGCCGAGCGCGCTTTGATTTTACTCATCGGCAAACAGGTATCTTCCGCTGAACTTAAAGACCTGGCCGAGCGCCATATTCTCAGCCGAGATATCCTAGCACGTCCGCCAACCTCCTGGGTCGACGAAGCCAAGAGCGCCAACCTGGGATTGGCTTTCTTGCGCAAGCAAGTGGAAGTCGCCCAATACAAGGTCCAACAACAACTGGATGGTCACAAACCAACGTTAGATATCGTGGCCGGCTATAAACAGAGCAGTAGCGAGAGCGAAATCACTTTGGAACAACAGTTCAAAACGGGCAGCGTCGCCCTCCAGGCCACCTTGCCGCTGTTTTCCGGGTTTGGGGTCAGTGCTGCTGTCCGTCAAGCCAAGGATCTATTGCGCCAGGCGGAACTAGAATTGGAGCAGAACACGCGCGAGATCGAACAATCTGTGCTCGACGCCTATACCAAGGTGCGCTTCGGCGAGAGCCAGGTAGCCGCTTTGGACCAGGCGCTGCGTTCTGCCGAGCAAGCCGTCTTTGGCACGCGCAAAGGAGTACTGGCTGGCACGCGCAACACCGTTGACGTGCTGAACGCCGAGCAGCAAGCTGCTGCCACTCGGGCCAAGCGAATCGATGCGATTTATCAGCTGCTGGAAGCCATCGTCGAGCTTTTGGTCGCTGTCAACAAGCCACCTGAGGAAGCTATCGCTTGGTTCACCGGCCAAAACGGATAGCAGATACGCAGATAGATCTCCTGTTCTCGGCCATTCAGGCAGGCTTTACAGCCTGCCCTTTAGGTCTTGCGGTTGGAAGGGCCCAGGCTGGGCAATCAGGGCGCGTGCGGCTTCTATTTTCCCCCACACGTTCCACAAAAGCACGCCGCGCACGCGCTGGTGTTCCAGGTAATAGACCACGCCTTTTTTGTATGGCTCTTGCCAGTCCGCCACTGTGGATAGGCGCGCATCGGTGCGCCCGATCGCCTCGTATCCCAGATCGAACAAGTCGGAATAAAAATACGGCAAGTGATGGTAAAGGTTTCTCTCTCCAGCCATGTTGCGCCCAGCCAGCTCGCCCATGGTGCGCGCGTTGTCTTCGTGTTCGACTCGGATCTTGGCGCCCAGGCTGGGATTGTAGAACCTGGCCACGTCGCCGGCGGCATACACGTCGGGGTGGCCAGCGTTGAGATATTCGTCCACTACGATGCCATCTTCCACTGGAAGCCCCGCCTGCTCAGCCAAGGCGGTATTGGGTCGGATGCCGATGCCGGCAACCACTGCGTCGGCTTCTATGGATTCGCTGCCCGTTGAGCTTTGGACGGTCAGCACCAGTTTGCTGTTGTGCCGCCCAAGTCCGGTGACTGAGCAGCCGGGCCGCACTTCCACTCCTTTTTGGCGGTAATAATCGTTCAGGAACTGGCTTAGGTCTTTAGGGAACAAGCGCGCGCTTATGCCCTCTTCGGGAAAGAGTATAACTACCTGTTTGCCGTTTACGGCCAAGGCAGCGGCGATCTCCGAACCGATGAAGCCGCCGCCTATCACGGCAATGCGCTGTTTTTTTTCAACCGCGGCGCGAAGCTGTAAATAGTCGGACAGGTCGCGAAAATACAGCACATCGTCCTCGCCGAACGGCAGGCGAATAGGTGTGCCGCCAATCGCTAAAAGCAGTTTGTCAAAGCGATAGACTACTCCTACATCGTCGCTGACCGATTTCTCAGAGAGGTTAAGCGCCGTGACGGTACGCCCGAGGTGGCAGCGCACGTTGAGCGTTTCCGTCCGGTACCAGAGCTTTTCCCATGGTTTTCCCAGCCACAGCCCTTTAGACAGGGGTGGGCGCTTGTAGGGGGGATAGAGTTCGGCGCTGATTAGACCGATTGAACCTTGGGGATCGACTTTGCGTAGGCCGCGCACGGCCGCATCGGCCGTCATCCCGCCGCCGACGATGAGATAGCGATAGTGGATAGTCATTTTCCCCTCCTCTAGGGTAAGTACGGTCTCAAATCCACGGTTGCCTGCAGGCAACCGCCTTCGCCTAGCAAGGCGGTTGGTTTTTAACCGTACAGCACTAGGCTAGGGAGTTCAAGAGCGGTTTGCGTTTTGCTTCCGTTAAGCGAGAGGGGGTATAGTTTCAAACTTTACAGCGCTGGAGGTGCCATGAGTTACCGAGGGGTGTGGGCGATTTGGCTTTGGTTTTCCTTGGCTTGGGGAGCGGATCTGGAGATTCCACCCTCGCTCAAACCCTGGACGGGATGGGCACTGCACGGGGTAGAGGGCGTCTCTTGCCCCCATCGCTTCGATGCCGATCAGCCCAGATTATGCGCCTGGCCGGGGCCTCTGATCTTGCACGCTGCAGAGCACGGAGCCGCTTTTCGCCAGGACTGGCAAGTCCATGCGCGCAGCTTTGTCCTCTTGCCTGGCTCCTTCCAGCAATGGCCGCAGGCAGTCACAATCGACGGCCAACCAGCGGCGGTAGTTGGCCAGGAAAATCGCCCTGGCCTCTGGCTTGAGCCCGGACG
>JAOAHI010000061.1 GCA_026415315.1 Methylohalobius sp. | reverse complement strand
GCGTTGGATTTGCCCTTCGATTCCCGGGCGCAAGACTTTGACCACTACCTCTTCGCCGGTCACTAGACGCGCGGCGTGCACCTGAGCGACAGAGGCCGAGGCCAAAGGATGAGGATCGAAAGCGGCAAACAAACGCTGCCAGGGGGTGCTAAATTCCCGTTCAATGATCGCGATCGCTTCCTGCCCCGAGAACGGAGGAACTTGATCTTGAAGTTTGGCCAGTTCCTGGGCAATGTCCTCAGGAAGAAGGTCCGGACGGGTAGAAAGCGCCTGGCCAAACTTAACGAAGATGGGACCCAGCGCTTCCAGAGCCAGACGAAGCCGCTCCCCCCTTGGCGCCGAGGCCGATAGCCGCTTAGGTCGAAGAAGAGATAAACACCAGCGCCAAGTCCAAGATAGGTTAGGGATTAATTCATCTAAACCATAAGCCAGAAAAAGGCGCCCAATTTTAAGCAAGCGCCTAAGAGAGCGCAAAGGGATCACGCGCAAACCCTAGTTGCGAGGCGTTGTAATCTCGCCTCCAGCCGCTCCACATCGTCGCGCAGGGTGGAGATCTGCCGGTACAAGTCCTCGGCTTCGAGCGGCGCCGGCACAAGGCGCGTCTCCTCCTGCAGAAATTCCGCCAAGTTCCAAGCAACGGTTTTAGCCGCCTGACGCGGCCAATCCACCGCCGCCTGGAGCGAATCGGCCAGGCTCCGACCGACCCGCTCTCCGAACCAGTCGGCCAGCCGCCCTTGCCAATTTAAATCTAGCCGCCTAAACAGGGTCTGCAGACGACGGGCGACCTCCATATCCCCTTTGACTTCAACCTCGCCCGCAAACAACGCCCTCCGCGGGGAAGAGCTGAAGACGAGGCGAGCAAAGGCAAGCGGCGAACCGCGCAAGACCAAATCGACCTGCTTGCCACCCTCCGGCAACACTAGCACCTTGTCCAAGGCAAAGCTCAAAATAATCCGGTGACCTATGGGAAGAAGCTCGATGGCGATGACCTTACCCGCTAGGGGTGACAGCCAACGCCTGTGGCTGACGTCCAAGGCCAACAGGTTCTTGGAAAAGCTCGCGATGGCTTGGGCAACGGCCGCATCCAGCCACATACCCTATAGCTTATAACCGCGGTGAATAGCGACCACGCCCAAGGTCAGATTGAAGTATTCGGTTCGCTCAAATCCGGCTTTCGCCATCATGGCCTTTAGGGCGTCCTGATCTGGGTGCATGCGGATAGATTCAGCCAGATAGCGATAGCTGTCCTCATCTCCTGCCACTAGCCGACCCAACAGTGGCAGCACGTTAAAAGAATAAAAATCGTACAGCTTGCTAAACCACTCTCCGCGCGGTTTGGAAAACTCCAGGATCAACAACCGCCCGCCCGGTTTGAGCACCCTATGCATGGATCTTAGGGCCTTGTTTTTGTCGGTAACGTTGCGCAGACCAAAACCGATGGTGACGCAGTCAAACGTCTCGTCGGCAAACGGCAGCGCTTGTGCATCGGCTTGAACGTAGCGGATATTGGTAACCAGACCCTGATCGATCAAGCGGTCGCGTCCTCGCCTAAGCATGGCGGCGTTGATGTCGGCTAAAATCACCTCGCCTTTATCTCCGACCCGGGGCTGAAGTAAAGCGGTCAAATCGCCCGTCCCGCCAGCCAGGTCCAACACCCGCTCGCCATAGCGCACCCCGCTTAAGTAAACTGCAAGCTGTTTCCACAACCTATGGATGCCAAACGACATCAAATCGTTCATCAGGTCGTAGCGGTCGGCGACCGAATCGAATACTTCTCGCACCAGCTTAGACTTTTCCGTCAGCGGTACCGTGCGGAAGCCGAAATGAGTGGTTTGATCTTTCATAAAATATACCGGCTTAAATCCTCGTCCTGGGCCAGGTCTTTGAGGTGCGCATCGACGTAGGCGGCATCGATCACCACCGTTTTCCCTGACAGATCCGGCGCCTCGAACGAGACTTCCTCCAGCAGTTTCTCCAGCACCGTATGCAGACGACGAGCGCCTATGTTCTCGACTCGTTCGTTCACCTGCCAGGCGATCTCAGCGATTCGCTTGAGCCCATCGGCCGTAAATTCCAGATTTACCCCCTCAGCGGCGAGCAGTGCCTTGTATTGCGCGGTCAAGGAAGCGTCCGGCTCAGTAAGGATACGGACGAAGTCCTCCACCGACAAGGGGCTGAGCTCCACCCGGATTGGAAAGCGCCCTTGGAGCTCTGGAATCAGATCCGAGGGTTTGGCTAGGTGAAACGCTCCGGAAGCGATAAATAGGATATGGTCGGTGCGCACCATACCGTACTTAGTGCTGACGGTGCTCCCTTCGACCAAAGGCAGAAGGTCCCGCTGCACCCCCTCGCGCGAGACATCGGCTCCCGATCCCATCTCCGAACGCCGACAGATCTTGTCGATCTCGTCCAAAAACACGATGCCGTTCTGCTCCACCGCCTCAACCGCACGCAGCTTGATTTCTTCCTCGTTAACCAGCTTAGCTGCCTCTTCCTCGCGTATCATTTTGAGAGCATCTTTGATCTTGAGCTTACGCCGCCGAGTCTTGCCCGAGGTCAAGCTCTGGAATAGGCTTTGCAGTTGGCTGGTCATTTCCTCCATCCCCGGTGGAGCCATAATCTCTACTCCCATCGCCGGGACCTGGACTTCGATTTCGATTTCCATATCGTCGATCAGGCCAGCGCGCAGCTTTTCTCGAAAGCGCTGGCGGGCCGGCGATTCCCGCTCCGATTCCATCCAACTTGAAGGGGGCGGCACCAAAACGTCCAGGACCCGCTCCTCCGCTGCTTTTTCCGCCTGGGCTCGCACCTTTTCCATTTCCTGGCGGCGGCCCTGTTTGACCGCGACTTCCACTAAATCGCGAATAATGGACTCCACGTCGCGGCCGACGTAACCCACTTCGGTAAACTTGGTCGCCTCGACTTTGATAAACGGGGCATTAGCCAGCTTGGCCAAGCGGCGCGCGATTTCGGTCTTGCCGACCCCCGTAGGGCCGATCATGAGGATGTTCTTAGGCGTGATCTCCTCGCGCAGGGCGGGATCGACCTGGCTGCGCCGCCAGCGGTTGCGCAGGGCAATAGCGACGGCGCGTTTGGCCTCAGTTTGGCCAACGATGTGCTTGTCCAGCTCGTGGACGATCTCGCGCGGGGTCATCATGGCTGGTGGGACTCCAGTTCTTCTAGGACCAGGTTGTGGTTGGTGTAAACGCAAATATCGGCAGCGATATGTAACGCTTTCTCGACGATCTCGCGCGCCGAAAGTTCGGTATGCTCGAGCAAAGCGCGCGCAGCGGCCAAGGCATAAAAGCCGCCTGAGCCGATCGCGATCAGGTCGTTCTCCGGTTCGATCACATCGCCGGTGCCGGAGATGATCAACGAGGCTTTGGCGTCAGCGACCGCAAGGAGCGCCTCCAAGCGCCGCAAAATCCGATCGGTGCGCCAATCCTTGGCCAACTCTACCGCTGCCCGCAGGAGATGACCGCGGTGCCTCTCCAGTTTGCCCTCGAAGTGCTCAAACAAAGTAAACGCATCGGCGGTAGCCCCGGCGAACCCGGCCAGCACCTGGTCATGATACAAGCGCCTGACTTTACGCGCATTGCCTTTCATCACGGTCTGCCCCAAGGAGACTTGGCCATCGCCGCCGATCACCACGCGACCAGCGCGGCGCACGCACAAAATCGTAGTGCCCTTGAATGCCTCCATCGCTGGCTCCTTAACATTAACACTTATTTTTAAGCATTATATACCCTTACGCTTACGCGCACTAAGTCCGACCCGCACGCGCCCAATGGGCGAGCCAGACCAACGGGGCATAAGCGAGCCCTGTCAGAGCCCCGCCCGCCTGGGGGAATCTGGCCGCCGCCCAAGCTAAGGGAAGCAGCCAAAAAACATTGATCGCGGCTGCCGCCGAGCTTACTTTAAGATGGCCGCAGCGAGCCGCCAAGTGCTGGTAAGCGTGGCTGCGGTGAGCCTGCCAGAACTTTTGCCCAGTCGCCATGCGCCACAGCAAAGTCAGGGTCGCGTCGGTCACAAACACCGCAAGCAGAATCGCCCAACTCCATAGCGTGATCGCCTGTACCTGGCTCGTCACCCAGGCCAGCATCCCCAAAGCAAAGCCCAAAAAACCGCTGCCGACGTCGCCCATAAATACTCTGGCCGGTGGCCAATTCCAGCACAAAAATCCGCCTGCGGCAGCCGCCAGCCCTAATAGCCAAAACGAAAAGCCAGCGTAACCAACCCCTGCCAGAATCCAGGCGGCCGAAATCGCCACGGTGAGTGCCTCCACCGCTGCCAGGCCGTCGATGCCGTCCATGAAATTGTACAAGTTGACCAGCCAGACCAACACCAATCCTGCCACCACCAGATAAAGCTCAAATCCTTGGGTTGCCCACGCCAACCCCCAAATGGCCGCCCCTACGTGGGCTGAGAGCCGGATGAGGATGGGAACGTGACCTAAATCGTCTAAGAGCCCCACTGCCGCCACCGCCAACCCCCCGCCCAATACCGCAATCAGCGCCTGCTTTGGCACAAACCCCATCGCCCCCAACCCAAGGGAGGCCAGGGCAAACCCGAGCACGATGGCTATCCCTCCGCCGCGCGGTGTAGGCAAGGTGTGGGAACTTCGGGGTTTGGGGTGATCTTGCGGCAAAAGACCGGCGGCAAGCAGCCCACCCGTCGCCCCGAAGGCAGCTAAAAAACTTATAAGCACCATCGCCAGTATTCTCAGATCCACCGCCAGCCGTATTGGTTGAAAAACTTGGCTGCCGAGCGCACGAACCAAATTCTGTGCCGCCAGCCCTTGCGCGCTGCATTGCCGCCCAGATGAACGATCCTAAACTCGGGCAGATACGCCACTTGGGTGATCCTCCGCGCGCGCAAGGAAAAATCGAAGTCCTCAAAATACAAGAAATACCGGTGATCAAAACCGCCCATTTCTTGCCACAGCTTTCCGCGCAGCAGCAAGCAGCAGCCGCTGATTACCTCAAGATCCCGGCGCGCTGTGCTAAAATCCACGTCTCGCATTTCGTACTTCTCTAGAAGACCTCGGAAAGCGCGCTTAAGCCAGCTCGGAGCAAACCCGCGCAATCCCAGCACCAATACGCTGGGATAGCGCTTGCACAAAAACAAAGGCACACCGAGCTCGTCTTCCGCCCAAGGCACCACCAGACCCACCTGCGGGTGAGCGTGCAGAAACGCCAGCCCGGCAACTAAGCTTTGGGGCTCCAAGAACACGTCGGGGTTGAGCACCAGGCGAAAATCCTCAGGCGCCGTGCTTACCTCGTTGTGGCCTAGGCCGTAACCCCCGTTGTCCGGTCGCATCACGAGCTGGAGGCCAAATCCCTGCTCCTGATGGCGGCAAACCAAACTCTGCAGTTGTCTTTTGTATTCTTCACCGGAGGCATTATCGACCAAAATCGCACGCACCTCCTCGATCAGGTTCCTGGCCACGGCGTTCTCCCCAGCCTGGCGCAGGCAAATCAGGTTGCGCTCCAGAACCGGCAAAGGTGAACGATAAACGACGATGGAGACAATCAGCTTAGACATCCCGCCGCGCGCGAAAGGCCGCATAGAGTTCGCCCCACGAGCGCGTCATCGCTAAAGTCGCCGTCTCCTGCGGCGAGCGCAGAGACCGGTGCGCCAACACCCACGGCAGCTTGACCCAGGCGGCTCCCAGAGCGCGCAGCGCCACTCCGCCTTGGCCGCGGCTGGCGGCTATCAGACAGTACCCTAGGCAAAACAATAAATGGGCAAGAAGATAACGCCACACTAGGCCCGCGGGCATGTTCTTCCACCAGCACCAGATCAGGTTGCGTAGGCCATAATAGACAGCAAAGTCGCTCCTGTAGCCTAAGCTGGCCGAACCTTGATGGCAAACGATCGCATCGGGCAGATAAAAACAGCGCTTGCCCATAAGCCTTAAGCGAAAACCCAAATCGACGTCTTCAAAATAGCAAAAAAACTTTTCGTCAAACCCACCGATCGCCTGCACGTCTTCGACCCGGTAGAGAGCCGCCGCAGCACAGGGGGCAAAAATTTCGCCAGGAGAAAGATGGCCTTCTGCTTCCAATCGATTAAAGTCGCGCCGCCATCCCCAGCCGCAAGGATGATAGCAGTCACCGGTGCCGTCGAGCCATACGGGATCCTCCAGTCGCCGCATCCGACAGCCATAAGCCGAATAACCAGGATAGCGCTCTACCCCTTGCCACAAGCGCTCTAAAAAGTCCTCTTGAGGCACCGCATCGGGGTTCAGCAACATCACCCAAGGGGTCTGGACCTCTTCGCGCAGCGCTAGGTTATTGGCAGCAGCAAAGCCTAGGTTTTGAGAGAGCCGACGCAGCTTAACCCATGAGAACCTTTGCGCCACTTGATCAGGCGAGCCATCACTGGAGGCGTTATCGACGACCACCACCTGCTCGGGGGCAACGCTTTGCGTCGCCAAAGCCGCAAGCGTCCTCAACAACAAGGCACCGCCGTTCCAGTTGACCACTACGACAGTGATTGGGACCACGGACTCCGACAAGAAGGGTAGCATCTCCTCGCCGTCTCTGCTCTGACTGGCCAAGGCTTACCTAGAGACCAAACCTTAATCAGCGAATGGCCCTTAAGGTCTCCTCGTAGAGGACCACGCGATAGCGACGATACAGCTCTGATTTTAATTTGGCAAAAGCCTGCTGCTTACAAAAGCTCTGGGCGACTTCAGCCGCTTCCGCCTTGACTTGCTTCCACGGAGTCCGAATCGGTTCCCTGCGGGCGGTGACTTGATACAGATACACCCATTCTCCCACCTGCAGCGGCCCCACTACTTCCCCCGTTTGGGCGTTCTTAAACGCCGCCAGGGCCGCATCGTTTAGGCTCGCCAGACCGTCAGTGCGGACAAAGCCCAAATCCTGGAAACAGGCCCTACCTTGCGGGCAGCGGTCGGCCAAGTCGGACAACTTTTCCTGGCCCTGGCGCACGCGCGCGGCGGCCTCCTCTAAAAACGCCAGCGCTTCCTTGCCGTCAACCTGGCTGGAAGCGGGCAGCTCGATGCGATCCAGGCGCACGAACGCCGGTGTGGAAAACAGTTCCGGATGATCCTCGTAAAAGCGCTTAGCCTCGTTCTCGTCTGGCTTCTCGCACGGCGGCAGAAGCTGGCGCTTGATGCGCAGCGCATAGGAATCTTCGTCGTCTTGCGCCTCTTTTGGAATCCCCAAGCGTTTGCCTTCCAGGTTTAACAGGTAAAGGTTGATCAAATCCTCCAGCACCTGCCTCCAGCCCGGATAGCCGGTCAGCAAATAGCCAGAAAGCAAAGGACGGGTTTTGACATACGCCCGCACCTGGCTAGCGGTGATTTTCTGACCGTCGACCTCGGCCAGGATAGGATCCTCGATCGCCTGCGCGCTAAAACACAAGCTCAGAAAAAGCCAACCCAACGCTCTCATCGTTGCCACGCAACCGGCTGGGCCTTTTGCCACACCGGCCCCAAATGCAAGTTCACCCCAGGGCCGGCCGAATTGACCACCAACAGATCCTCCACACCGTCACCGTTGGCCTCCACTACTCTTAGCCGCGAGGGCAGGCTCCCGGCAGGAAGCTGGCGCAGGCTCCACCGGCCACCTTCGCGCCGCGCCAAGATCACTCGCCCCTCCTCGCCTAAAGCCAAAGTGCCGTCCTGAAACACGGCGGCGCTGGAATAGCCCCAGTCGGGCGCAGGGATATCTTCGGTTTGGACTGCATCGCCGCGGTGGTAGAACACCCGCGCTGCCTGACCGGTTTCGAGCGCGGCCACCACGTCCTGATACCCGTCGCCGTCGATGTCTCCTACCGCCACCTGGCGCGGCGAGCCTGGACTTGGAGTTTGTAAAAACTCGGTTTTAAACCGCCTGGAACCCACGTTTAGCTGCAGGCGAATCGAGCCGGCATCCCAATCGCTCCAGACAAGGTCGGGCCGCTCATCGCCGTTCCAGTCGATGAGAGCCACGTGCCAGGGAGTTTTCGCCGCTTCCAAAACTTGAGGCGTAAATTGAAATTCTCCTTTTCCCCACCAAATCACCACCTGCACCCCAGCATACGGGGTAAGCACCAGGTCCTTGTGACCGTCTAGGTCTAGATCCTCAGCTACACAATCGCGCACCGGAAACGGGGCCGGCAGTTGCTTCTCCAACTTCAAGCTGCCCCCTTCCAGCCGCCACAGCTGCACTTTGCGCTCGCCTTCGGCGGCGAGCACGAAACGCTGCCCCTCCCAGAGACAAAGACCGTCCGGATGATATCCGGCCTCCGAATAACGACCGATTTCTTTTTGCTGCGCCAGGTCCCACAGCCCCAGGGCGTTGTCACCGTGCAGGCTGGCAACCAGAAAGGCGCGCCCACTGTCCTCAAACAATAGGGCATCCCACGGACTTGAGTCGGCAAAGGGCACAGGCGGCCTGTTGACTTGCTCCCGCTTGACCGCCGGCGTACAGGCCGCCAGCGCTAACAGCAAAAACCAAACCCACAATGTTACTTCCTCCCAAAGAAAAGCGCCGGCTATGCCGGCGCTTTGAAGTCTCCATAAAACTCTCGATCTTTACGGGGAGACGTTAGGCCCAAAAGGATTAATGATGGTCTGAACAGCTCCTACCTCTGGATCGTTGATTTCGCTGTAGGTGATAACACCGTTCCAAGGTGCGGGGTCCCCAGCATCACCCAAAGCACCGCTGCTAGCGAGTTTACCACACGGTACATCCC
>JAOAHI010000060.1 GCA_026415315.1 Methylohalobius sp. | reverse complement strand
CTGATAAATTGAGCCCTGTTGATCAATTATACGCGATAAAGACAGGGACGATTCTCTTTGCTCTTACTGCGGTGCAAACATGGCCAAAGGCCTTACTCTCAAAACTCGCCTGAACCTGAGCATCGCCGCCTTGCTGGCGGCCATCGCGCTGCTGGGCAGTTTCTTAGTCATTCACCACGTGCGCCAATCGGTAGCTGAGGAGACCGAATCGGCCCTAAAGCTAGCACGCGAACTGGTAGCCGCTGTGCGCATACAGGGGCCGTTGCCCCAAGATGAAATCGAAAAGTGGCAAAGCATGCTTGGGCGCTTGAACCAGCTGCGCCACGTGCGCCTCTCTATTGGCCAAGACGTCGCTACAATCCGGAACGAGCCTCTCTCCACCTCAGGCGTGCCAAGTTGGTTTGTGCGCTGGGTGCTGCCACCGTCCATGCACGAAGAGCACATCCTTCCTATCGCGCCCCACGGCGAGCTTAAATTGACCCTGATCGCCAACCCTCAAGACGAAATTGCCGAAGCTTGGCAGGAGACGAAGGTTTTTTTGGGTTTGATCGCTCTGCTAGCGATCGGCTTTTTCCTGGCTGTGGCCATTGTGCTTGGGCGGGCGTTTCGGCCGGTGGAAGCCATCCTCAAAGGATTTCTGGCGCTGGAGCGCGGCGACTATCACTTGCGCCTGCCTATGTTTTCATCGCTGGAATTTACCCGCATCGCCCAAGCGTTTAACCACTGCGCCGAAGTGTTGGAGAAAACTCGGACCGAAAACCGCAAGCTTACCCGTCAACTGCTCAAAGTGGAGGAAGAGGAGCGGCGCCAGCTGGCTTTAGAACTGCACGATGAATTAGGCCAGACTCTGAGCGCGATCAAAGTCATGGCGCTTTCAATCCAAAAGACCAGCGGGACCGGGCAGGTCGCCCACGCCGCCCAGACTATCACCGCCAGCGTGGACCATCTGTTCCAACTGCTGCGCTCTATGATTCAGAGACTGCGGCCCTTGATGCTGGACGATTTGGGACTGTCTGCCGCCATCGCCAGCCTAGTGAGCACCTGGCGGGAGAAACAAGCCGACACCCGCATCCATCTGCACTGCGACGAGACGATCGATGGCTTCCCCAAGGAGGGATGGATTCACGTTTACCGCATCGTTCAAGAAGCCCTGACCAACGCCTTCAAACACGCGCGAGCCAAAGAAATCCAAGTCAATCTCAGCTGGCAAACCAGCCAGGTGCCGCCAAAACGCTGGCTCAGAGTCCAAGTGGCCGACGACGGAAGGGGAATAGCATTGGACCAGCAACATGGGTGCGGACTTAAAGGGATACGCGAGCGCGTGGAAAGCCTAAACGGCCGGCTTGAAATCGAGAGTCGCCCAAGTGCGGGATTCTGTATCTCAGCGTGGCTGCCGTGTGAAGAGAGGAATGCCAATGCCTATCCGCATCATGCTCGCTGATGACCACGCCGTAGTCCGCGCCGGATACCGCTTTTTGCTCGAGCAGTTTCCGCAAATCCAAATCGTCGCTGAGGCGCAAGATTCAGACAGCGCCTACCACGGCTACGTTCACTACCAGCCAGATGTTTTGATCTTGGACCTATCGCTGCCGGGATCTGGGGGGTTGACCGTCATCCGTCGCATCCTTACCCGCGATCCTGAGGCGAAAATCTTGGTGTTTACCATGCACGAGGAGGTCCTCTACGCCAAGCGCGCCTTGGAGGCCGGCGCCAAAGGCTACATCCCCAAAAGCGCCGATCCTGATATCTTGCCTAAAGCGATTTGCCAAATCGCTTTAGGCAAAAGCTACGTTGCCGAAACCATCGCTCAGCAGCTGGTTATCCAATACGCCAGCGGCAAGCCAGGAGGTCTTTTGGCTTCGTTGTCCCAGCGAGAGTTTGAAATCTTCTGCCTCGCCGCCCGGGGGGCAACGCTTAAAGAAATCGCCTCGAGCCTCCATATCAGCTACAAAACTGCCGCCAACTATTTGACCCAGATCAAACGCAAGCTGGACGTCGATACCTTGGCCGAGTTGACCCGGCTGGCCTACCTTCATAAGCTGTTTGATCAATCGCTAAACCCATAGGATTGACCATGCTCAGAGTCAAACCGATCGTTCCTGCTTCTTTGCTTAGCCTGCGGGTGGCCGCTATGGCTAAGACAGACCTGGAACGCTGCCTTTCCCAGCCCCATCGTCGAGGTCGAGTATGAAATCGAGGCTAACGGCGATGCGTTCTACGAATTTGACATCGCCGACCCAAAAGACCGCGAGACCAAGCTTGAGGTTGATGCAACTACGGGCAAAATCAAGGTAGGGGCAAGGCGTCTTGTCTCTAAGCACCCGATAAACTCAGGCAAAAATCAGTTAATCCTACTTTTCGCTGTCGTTGCCCGGCGGCCGAGGGCTAGCAGTGAACAGCCCTGATTAACTCTCTGCCAATTAGTGGCCTATGTTCAGGGCGCCTGGCCGCGCCGCCAAAGCCTGGTTTACAGTTGGATCTAGGTTCGAAGATGGCTGGCTTTGCGATAGGGCCTATCAACGGATCCATTGGGTTTAGGTTCCAGTAAACCCGGGCGGCGGCAAGGTCTCAGGAGAGTAAGCCGGGCGATTCTGACTCAGCCGCGTCCAGCCTACGGCAATGCGGTACACCATCCACAGCGCGGTGGCAATCAAGATCACATAGCCGGCGAGCCACATCAACGAGATTCCGCCTACAATAAACCCCAGCAGGCTAAACCAAAAAGTGCGGATCTGCCACAGATAATGCGTCTCCACCCAACTACCACGCGCCTCCGGGCGCTTGAGGTAGGCGATCACCACCGCCGCAATATCGCACAAAGGGATCACAAAAGAGGCTGCTTGCAAAACGTAAACAGCGGTGGCCCAATTTCTAGCCGCTTCGATCTGGCTCATAGTTCTCCTCCCCTAGGTCGTTGTAGGTAATGCGCAAACGCTTCGAGTCTGTCTAAGGTTCCTATGTCGCTCCAAAAGCCCAGGTACGGCTGACCGCTCACTTGGCCTTGGGCAATCGCCCGGCGCAAAATGGGAGCGAGCGGGAATCTTCCTGGTTGACAATCAGCAAACAGAGCTGGGCGATAAACGCCGATGCCGGCAAAAGTATACCTAGTCTCGCCCTCAAGCTGGACCTGGCCGTCGCGCCAGGCAAAATCCCCCTGTAAGTGATGGGCCGGATTAGGGACCAGCACCAAGTGGGCTAAACCGGATATCTTCTTAGGCAGTGCGGCGAAAGGAAAATCGGTGGCGATATCGCCGTTGACCACTAAAAAAGGATCGCTCAAATGCGGCAAGGCCTGAAATATTCCGCCACCGGTTTCAAGCGCCTCCTCCGGCTCGCGCGAATAAACGATGCTGACACCAAAAGCGCGACCGTTGCCTAGAGCCTCCTCGATCTGCCGACCCCGGTAACCCAAATTGATCACCAACTCGCCAAAACCAGCTGCAGCCAAGCGCTCGATCAGACGCACGATCAACGCCTTTCCCCCTACCTGCAACAGCGGCTTGGGCATCGTATCGGTCAAAGGCCGCAAGCGTTCTCCTCGGCCGGCGGCTAAAATCATCGCCCGCATGCCAATCTCTCCCTTACCCTAGGCAGCACCTCAACCTGCAGAAACTGCCCCAACTGGTGCAGCTTTAGATCTTCGCGCGCCACTTCAACCACGTAATCTAAAGTTCTAGGAATGTCTTGCAGGTAACCGGACTTGCCGTCGCGCAAATGCAGGCGAGCAAAAATGCCAGCGGCTTTAAGGTGGCGTTGGGCTCCCATGCGGTCGACCCAGATCTGCCATGCATCCGCTGAAATCTTCATGCCCGCCTGGGCTAAATGCAAGCGATGTGCTTCTAGCTGCCGCTTCACCCAGGCAGGTGGCCAGACCAGATAGCAATCCCGCAGCAGGGACACTACATCGTAAGTCACCGGCCCTACCACTGCATCTTGAAAGTCCAAGACCCCCGGCGTCTTCTCAGGCAACACCATCAAGTTGCGGCTGTGGTAATCGCGGTGAACCACCACCTTGGGCTGCTCCAGCGCTGAAGCCACAAGCGTCTCGATCGCCTTCTCCCACATTGTCTTTGGCATTTCTATCCCCAGCCAGCCTTTAGCTAGCCATTGGTGGAAAATGTCCAGTTCGCGCCTAAGCAAAGCCTCGTCATAGGCCGGAAGATTGGCACTGGCTGGATCGAGTTGGGTCTGGAGCCGGCTTAGAGCTGCTAAGGCCGCCTCGTACAAACTTTCGTTCAGCCCGGATTGGAGGGCGTGAAAATACGTCAAATCGCCAAAATCCTCCAGCAACCAAAATCCCAGCTTGACATGCTGAGCATAGATTGCGGGCACCCGCATACCGACGCGGCGCAAAAGCTCCGCCACTGCCACAAATGCTTTGGCGTTTTCCGAGGACGGGGCCAGCATGGCGATCGCTGATCCAACCCCAGTCCACAGCCTAAGATAACAGCGCGCGCTGGCATCCCCAGCGAGCATCTGCCAATTTTGCACGTGCAAGCCCAGGTCCCGCTCAACCCAAGCCAAAAGAGCCGAAAACCGGCCATCGCCGCAAACCACCCTGGAATTTCCGCTCACGCCGTTCCTCCCATGCTAGAATTCTCAAGCCGTGCGATAAATGACCAAGAGAACATGCCGTCTAAACCCGCGGGAAAATCCATTCCGCTCCCTTTTCTGTTCGCCTGGTTAATCATTCTGCCGCAAGCGGTTTTCGGCGCAAACCAATCTGGCTGGGACTGTCACTCGGAAGGCGAAGAATGGGTTTGCGCCGCGGAGGAAAAACCCATCCCGACTACGCCAACTCCTGCCGACCCCAACTTAAGTCCGCAAACCGAGACCGCTCTCGCCTCCCCGCCAAAACCGGCCCCAGAAATCCGCATTGGCCAGGTTCCCACCATGCCCAAAGCCCCGGCCGCTGCAGGATCTTCGAGCCTACTAGGCTGGAACTGCGAACCCGATGAGGGCGGGCAATGGCGGTGCAAGCTGACCGGCCCCGATCCCCAGGGAAAACCGCGACTGGTAGGGGTTCGGGAGCGCGCCTGGTTCGAGTTGCCACCGGTCTTCACGCCCCAAGACGAGCAAGATTTTTTCCGCCTGATCCAGCTTTTACCGGAAGACCCCTGGGCAGCCTACTGTCAAGGGCAGAGAGTTAGAGCGCAACCTGCAAAGAGCCGCGCTGGCCTACCTTTGAACCTGGAAGCCGACTATAGCCAATCGCTGGGAGAGAACCTGACGTTTTTCTCCGGCAACGTCAAAATCGAGCGCGGCTCTCAAAAGCTGTGGGCCGATGCTTTAACCTATGACACCGACCTCCACATTTTAAATGCCTTCGGCAACGTCATCTACGAGGAAGCGGGCAACCTTTTCGTCAGCGACAGTCTCTGGCTCGACTTGGAAAACGACAAAGCCCGTCTAAACCGCCCACGGTTTATTCTGGGCCAGACTCCAGCCCGCGGCGCCGCCTCTCGTAGCCGCTTTGAGAGCGAAGAGTTGTCGCGCCATCAGCAAGTTACGTACACCACCTGTCCGATCGCTACTGAGGACTGGATCCTGCACGCCAGGGACCTAAAAATCAACCGTGCCAGCGGCATCGCATCCGGCCACCATGTGTGGCTGGAGTTTTTGCATCTGCCGGTGTTTTATGCTCCCTATTTCGCCCACCCCATCGACGACCGCCGGATCTCAGGTTTCTTGAGCCCGTCTTTTGGCCGCTCGAGCACCCGAGGGTTTGACTTTACCCTGCCTTACTATTTCAACCTGGCGCCCAACTATGACCTTACCTTAACTCCCAGAATTATGGTCCAGCGCGGCTTCATGGCAGGGATGGAATTCCGTTACCTTTTGCCTAACAGCCGCGGTCGTGTTGCCGGGGAAATTCTTCCCCACGATAGCCAGCGCGGCACCACCCGCGGCCAGGGGACATTGTTCAGTGAAACTCAAATCGATCCTTACTGGAGCGCTTTAGCTGATATTAACTATGTCTCCGACAGCCACTATCTAAACGAATTGGGCAACAATCTGTCCTTGGCCAGCAACCGTCAAATCCATAGCGAAGCCCGCACCGAATACCGACGGGACAATTGGTATTTCTTGGGAAGACTGGAGAACTGGCAGACTGTCGATCCCACCATCCCAGACCAAAACAAGCCATATCGCCGCCTGCCGCAACTGTTTTTCGCCTACGACCTAGGTGTTGCTCCCTGGGCGCTCGGCCATGTGGACAGCGAGTTCGTCTATTTTCAGCAAGACAAGCGCGTCGATGCCCAGCGCCTCCACCTACGCCCCAGCCTAGCGTTTCCCTGGCGCAGCGTAGAGGGCTTTTTCATTCCCAAGATCGGCCTCGATTACACCCAATATTGGCTACAGGGCACTCATCCTGGCCAAGATAGTCAGATCTCGCGCATACTGCCCGTCGCCTCACTCGACGGCGGCTTATTCTTCGAGAAAGACTGGGAAGGCATGTACCAGACCTTAGAGCCTAGGGTGTTTTATCTTTTCATCCCGCGC
The DNA here is from genome assembly GCA_026415315.1 of Methylohalobius sp. Lineage (GTDB taxonomy): Bacteria > Pseudomonadota > Gammaproteobacteria > Methylococcales > Methylothermaceae > Methylohalobius. Next base: position 2,259 of record JAOAHI010000060.1, on the reverse strand, counting down.
CAGAATCAAAATGACATCCCAGTGTTTGATAGCGCATTGTACGACTTCAACTTCAACCAGCTGTTCCGAGACAATCGTTTCAGCGGCTATGACCGCATCAACGACGCCAATCAGTTTTCGGTCGCTTTGACTTCTCGCCTGATCGAATCCGAGAGCGGCAAGGAACGTTTGCGCGCCAGCTTAGGTCAGATCTATTACTTAACAGACCGACACGTGACTCTCCCGAATTTACACGCCGAAAAAAGCCGTTTATCTAACCTCGTTGCCGAAGTGGACGTGCTGCCAACTGACAGGTTCTCCGTGCTGTCTGGGATACAATGGAGTCCTAAGCGCGAGGCCATCGATCGTGGTGAAATCCTATTCGGCTATAAGGACGGCGAGGACCGCATCGTCGGCTTAGGCTATCGCTATCGACGGCAATTTGCTCCTCTTGGGGCCATTCAAAACTCAAGCCTGCAAAAGCATCTTAAAATTTTGGACGGTTCCTTCCGCTGGCTGATCTACCCTGGCCTGCACGCCATAGGCCGCTGGCAGTATTCGCTGCGCGACGACATTACCCTCGACAGTTTCTTAGGCGTGGAGATCGATTCGTGCTGCTGGCGCCTGCGCCTGATCGGCCGCAGGTTCATCCGCGACGTCAACCGCGCTGAGGATACAGCAGTCTTTGCGCAGCTCGAACTGAAAGGGCTGGTGAGCTTAGGCAAGGACGTGGATCAGTTCCTGGAGCGCACTATCCGAGGCTATGGTACCGACGACTGGTTGTATTAGCAGCATGACAAAAACCCTCTTTTTCCCTCTCTTTTTGGTCTGGGTGAGCCTATCCCAAGCGGAGGAATTTTTAGACCGCATCGTAGCGGTGGTCGAGGACGACGTCATCTTGGCCAGCGAGTTAGAAGGAGAGCTTTCCGCCATAGAGCGGCAAATTACCCAGAACAACTCGCCCTTGCCGGAGCGCACCGTGCTGCGCCGGCAAGTGCTCGAACGGATGATTCTCCGCAGCCTCCAGCTGCAACTGGCCCAACGCCAGGGGATTCAGGTGGACGATGAGACTTTGCGCGAGGCTCTGCTCGACCTTGCCCAGCGCAACGGCATGGACCTCGCCACCTTTCGCCAGGCGATAGAAAACGAGGGCATGGATTATGCTCAGTTCGTCGAGAACCTGCGCCAGGAGATCATGCTCAACCGTCTGCGCGCCAGCCAAGTCAACGCCCGTATCCAGGTTAGCGAGCGGGAAATCGAGCACTTTCTGGAGACCGAAACCCTTCCCAACCCAGCTCAGACCAAAGAATACCACCTAGGGCATATCCTTATTGCCGTCCCGGAAGCAGCCCCCCCACAGAGGGTACAGCAGGCCCAGCAGAAAGCCGAGCGACTTTTGGCTGAATTGCGCCAAGGGTTAGATTTCCGCCAGGCTGCCATCACCCTGTCAGATGGGGCCCAGGCTCTCCAGGGCGGCGATTTGGGCTGGCGCAAGCTAGAGGCCATTCCCAGCCTGTTTGCGGATCTGGTCCCGACGATGCAGCCAGGTGAGATCCAAGGCCCGATTCGCTCACCGTCTGGATTCCATATCATTAAGCTGATCGAAGTCCGGGGTGAAGAAGGGGAGGAACACGCTATAAGCGAGACCCGAGTGCGCCATATCTTGATCCGAACGAATGAGGTTGTCGACGATGCCGAAGCCAGACGGCGCCTTGCCTTAATCAAGCAAAAGCTCGCGCAGGGAGAGGAATTTGCAGCTTTAGCCCAGGCGTATTCCGACGATAAAGCCTCGGCGGTCAAAGGGGGGGAACTGGGCTGGGTGACGCCTGAGGCCGTTGTGCCCGCCTTTCGAGCGGCGATGGACCGCCTCCAGGAGGGGGAAATCTCTGACCCGGTGCAAACCCCTTTTGGTTGGCACCTGATCCAAGTGTTAGAGCGCAAAAGACGCGACGATACGATCGAGTACCGTAAAAAGCGCGCTAAGGAAGTCCTCACCCAGCGCAAGCTGGAGGAAGAGACTGAGCTGTGGTTGCGCAGGCTTCGCGCCGAATCCTACGTGGAAGTGCACTTGAATGAGGCCGAATGAATCTCCCCATTTGGTTTTGACTTACGGCGAGCCGGCCGGAATTGGCCCAGACCTGTGTCTGATGCTGGCGCAACGAGATCTTCCGTGTCGGCTCACGCTGGTGGGCGACCCTCAAGTACTAAAGCAACGCGCTGAGCAACTTGGGCTGAAGGTGGCCTTGCGCCGGGGCGAAGACCAGCGACCTGTTAAGTGCC
>JAOAHI010000005.1 GCA_026415315.1 Methylohalobius sp. | reverse complement strand
GGGCTAAGCAGGAATTGTTCTAAAGTGCCGTCGTGAAAATCGCTGCGGAACAAGTTCTCCAAGGACAAGAGCGCGGCGAGCAAGGCAGCAATCCACACGGCCCCCGGGGCGATGGTGCTGAGGACTTGGGGCTCTGGCCCGATACCCAATGGATAAAGGCTGATAATCAATACGAAAAATAACAAAGGGTTGGCTAATTCCGCTCGATGCCGGAAAGCCAAGGTCAGGTCTCGTCGCAAGACAGCCCAGAAAGCATCTAACGCCCGTTTCAACATGGTTCACAAAAAAGCCGCCTACCGAGGCGGCTTTTAACAAATGGCTGGGGGACGAGGATTCGAACCTCGGTTAACGGAGTCAGAGTCCGCTGTCCTGCCGCTAGACGATCCCCCAGAAATTTAGCGTTTGGAGTACTGCGGCCGTTTTCTCGCTTTGTGCAGGCCGACTTTTTTGCGCTCCACCTCGCGCGCATCGCGGGTAAGATAACCGGCTTTGCGCAGTGACGGACGCAAGGTTTCGTCATAGTCGGCCAAAGCCCTAGCCAAGCCGTGACGAATAGCGCCTGCCTGGCCAGTAGGTCCACCCCCTTTGACTGTCACCATGATGTCAAATTTGTCGGTCATGGCTACGCATTCCAGCGGTTGGCGCACGAGCATAGAATCGGTCTTGCGACCGAAGTACTGATCCACCGGCCGGTGGTTGACTGTGAACTGGCCTGAGCCGGGTTTTAAAAAAACGCGCGCAACCGCAGTCTTGCGCCTACCGGTGCCGTAATTATAGTGCGTTTGTACCATGGATTGCCTATAGCTCCAAAACTTTGGGTTGTTGTGCTTGATGATTATGGTGTGGCCCAGCGTACACTTTGAGTTTGCGGAACATGGCGCGTCCCAGCGGATTCTTGGGCAGCATTCCGCGCACCGCCGCCTCTATGATTCTCTCTGGGTGCTGGGCGCGCTGTTTGGCTAAAGGAATAGACTTGATTCCACCGGGGTAACCGCTATGGCGATAGTAAATCTTTTGCTCTTCCTTGCGGCCGGTGACTTTGACCTTTTCGGCATTGACGACGATGATGTAATCGCCGGTATCCACATGCGGGGTGTATTCCGGTTTGTGCTTACCGCGCAGGCGCTTGGCGATCTCACTGGCCAGGCGGCCTAGAACTTTCCCCTCCGCGTCGATGAGATACCACTCGCGTTGGACTTCGTGGGGCTTAGCGCTAAAGGTTTTCATTGCACTCCTTAACGTAGGATCGATTGGGGCTGAATCGAAATATAAAATATTAAAAGATCGAGCAAGCTAATGCAAGGGAAAGCCTGCGCCTATGGACCACCCGCCGCAGTAAGTCGATGGTGTCCTTCACTCGTGACGCTCGAACGAGGGTTGGACGGGGCGAGCGTCGGTCACACGAAGTGACGACTGGCAATTTAGGCACTTGTAGGAACCTGGAGTGTTGTCAGCAATGGGCGGCCGTTGACGGAAAGCGGAAACTCCTCAAGATAAAGCTCGGTGGCTTCCCGCAGATTGTTTAATGCCTCTTCGACAGTTTCACCTTGTGTGGTTGTGCCAGTCTCGGGATTGTAGGCAACATAGCCGCTTTCGGGTGAATAGGTCAAAGTAGCAGAGAGTTCCATAGTGACCTCCATAGGATGGGGGATTGCCTAACGATAAAGCTCACTGGGGGCGACGATAAGCACTCCGGTGCAGCACCTTGTTAAGCGGCAACGGTTCTTACTTGGGACGGGAGCTTATTCAGGATTAGCTGTTGCGGATTAGCTGTTGCAGCTGGACTTTTTTGCTCGCGTTGTCGATGTCAATGCCAACAAGATTCCCTTTGGCATCATAGTCTACCACAACGCCTTCGGAAATTTCTCGGCTCTCGACGCTCGGTTATTTAGAAAGATCAGCATACTAGAAATTTTGTCTTCGTAGTGTTGTATAGCTTGAAACCTTAGGTCTAAGAAAGCATCTTAGATTCCCCTTGCCGGCGGCGACCGGTTTTACGGACGGCTTTGCCCTTATAATTTCCCGCTTTCTCAAGCACCATTTCACCCATATGTCCGGTTCACGCTTTGAAGTCTATACGCGTCTTGATCTGGAACGAGGACGCATCCCCTATTTTCAAAGGTTACCTGCTGAGCAGCGCTTTGCCATGCGAGTCATTGCCCAGGTATTGCCTTTTCGCGTCAATCGCTATGTGGTTGAAGAACTAATCGATTGGAACCGGGTTCCCGACGATCCGATTTTTCAGTTGACTTTCCCCCAGCCCGGGATGCTGCCACCTGAAGATTTTTCGACCCTGATCGCTCTGCTGTATTCGGGAGCCTCAAGAGCTGAAATTACGGCCAAAGTTCAGGCGATTCGCCAAAATCTCAATCCGCATCCCGCTGGGCAATTCGATCTGAACGTCCCGCGCGACGTCTGGGGCAATCCCATCCAAGGCTTGCAACACAAATATCGGCACACGGTCCTGTTCTTCCCCAGCCGCGGCCAAACCTGCCACAGTTATTGCAGCTTCTGTTTCCGCTGGGCCCAATTTGTGGAAGACTCCAATTTGCGCATGGCTTGTCGGGAGGCGAGGGTGTTGCACGAATACCTTCGCTGCCACCCGGAAGTCAGCGATGTGTTAATCACCGGCGGCGATCCGATGGTGATGACCGCTAAGCATCTTGAACGTTTGCTCTTGCCTTTGCTGGCCCCGGAATTTGAGCACGTGCAGAGCATTCGGATCGGTACTAAGGCTCTGAGTTTTTGGCCTTATCGGTTTCTGACCGATCGGGACGCCGAGGAGGTGCTTAAATTGTTTGAGAAGGTCGTTCGAAAAGGAAAACACTTAGCGATAATGGCTCACTACAACCATTTTCGGGAGCTAGAACCTGAACCGGCCCGACAGGCCATCGCCCGGGTACGCGCCACCGGTGCCGTGATCCGCTCCCAGGGGCCGTTGCTGGCCCATGTCAACGACGATCCTCTCGTATGGGCCAAACTCTGGCAAGCTCAGGTGAGGCTAGGGATCGTTCCGTATTATCTGTTCGTGGCGCGCGATACGGGAGCTGTGCGCTACTTCGAACTTCCTTTAGTTCGCGCTTGGGAAATCTACCGCGCAGCAGTTCAGCAGATTTCCGGTTTAGGACAGACCGCGCGCGGTCCGTGCCTGAGCGTTGCTCAGGGCAAAGTGGAAATTTTTGGGGTGACCGAAGTTGGCGGCGAAAAGGTAATCGGGCTGCGCTTTCTTAAGGCGCGCGATTCCACTTGGGACTTGCAGCCGTTCTTCGCCCGCTTTGACCCGCAGGCTACCTGGTTGGACCAACTGCGCCCCGCCTTTGGCGAAGACCGATTCTTCTTCGAGGCGCATCAGGGTTTGGCTGGCGGAGCATCGTAGATCAGGTTTTCCCAGCCGGTGTAAACCAGAAAATGCCTGCCGGTGGCGCGCGCGATTAAAGTGATGCCGGCTTGGCGAGCCAAATCCAGGCCCATCTGCGTGATTCCGGAACGCGATAGCACAACGGGAATCTCCATCTGCGCCGCTTTGATCACCATTTCCGAGGTCAGCCGGCCAGTGGTATAAAAGATTTTGTCGCGCCCCTCGATGTCGTTCAGCCACATGTGGCCGGCGATGGCATCGACCGCGTTGTGGCGGCCCACGTCCTCGCAGAAAAATAAAATTTGGCCCGCTTGGCTACACAGAGCACACCCGTGAACGGCGCCGGCGCGTTTATAGACCTCGTTGTATTGGCGCAAGTTTTCCAGTAAGGCGTAGAGGGTGGATTGGCGTACCCTTACTGGCGGCAAGAAGATTTGCTCAAGCTTTTGCTTGATCTGCCCAAACACCGTACCTTGGCCGCAACCGGTGGTCACCGTGCGCTGGGCAAGCTTCTCCCTCAGATAGGCGGTTTGCCCGCCGCGAGTAGTGACGGCGGCGGCTTCGACTTCCCAATCGACCTGGACGGCCATGATGTCTTCCAGGCGCTCTACCAGTCCCTGATTGCGCAAGTAACCCAAGGTTAAAAGTTCCGGATGGCTGCCCAGGGTCATGAGAGTGACGATTTCGTATTTATCCAGATACACGGTCAACGCTCGTTCGGCGGCGACTTCCTTAACTTGCGGCAAGCCATGCTCGTCGTACGCGGTAACCGGTGTAGTCACGGCTAATCCGGCGCAGGTCATCTGGATGGCGCATCTGGTGTTCATAGCGAAGTTCGAATAAGGCGTTCTAGAGCTTTCAGATCTTCCGGAGTATTGATATTGGCAAACTGCTCAGGGCGGTCGCTGCAGTCCACGGCTACCCAGTGATGGCGGTCGGCCCAACGGTCGATCTTGCGTTCTCCGCGCGCTAGGTAGTCAGCTAGATCGTCTTTAAGTTCGGTGCGCAGGGCCAAAATCACGGGATGCAGGCGCTCGCCGTCGTGGGCGAGGGCGATTTGGGCCGAGGTTTCAACTAAGGCCTTAAGCAGTCTGGTTAAAGTAGTAGATTGAAGACGCGGGCTGTCGCAGGGGATGGCGATCAAATAAGGGGTATCTGCAGCCTGCAGGACGGTGAGAATTCCAGCCAGAGGCCCCTGGAATCCAGGCACGGTGTCGGCAATGACAGGAAAACCGAACGCCTTATAGCTTTCCTGCGAGCGATTGGCATTAATCAAGAGCTGCCCGCATAAGGGCTTTAGGACTTCGATCGCGTATGCGATTAGGGGGCGGCCGCCACAGAGCAAAAGCCCTTTATCCTGGCCCTGCATGCGCTGCGCTCTCCCCCCCGCCAAAATCGAGCCAGTTACTTGGGCTGGAGCAGGGGTGGTCATGGCCTTTATAGATCCAGTTTGCAATCGGATTGGCGCCAGCTTAAGCGCGCTTTTATCGCCGTCTGTGCCAAGCTAGAATAACAGAGTTTTTGGCTTGAACAAAAATTAGGAGGATGAACCATGGGGAAGGGTGACTTGCGTACTCGTCGAGGTAAGATTGCCCGCGGCACTTACGGCAAGTGCCGGCCAAGAAAATCCAAAAAGCAAAAACAATAGGCGAGGCGGGGGATGCTTTGGCATCCACCTTTATTTTAGAGGTGGGCATGGATCGGATAAAACTAGGCTTTATTGGCGCTGGCAACATGGCAAGCAGCTTGATCGGCGGGCTTATCGCCGACGGCTTCCCACCGCAAGCGATCTGGGTAAGCGATATAGATGAGAGTAAACTCAACTCTGTGACCAATCGCCTGGGTGTCCAAGCTGCCTCTGGAAATCAAGAGCTGGTGGCCACCTGCGAGGTGATCGTGCTGGCGGTCAAACCGCAGCAAATTCGCGAGGTGGCCACCCAGATCGCAGCCGAGGTCAGAAAGCATAAGCCTTTAGTCGTCTCGATCGCCGCCGGTATTCGGGAGGAGGACTTGGAGCGCTGGCTGGGGGGACAGGTGGCGATCGTGCGGGCGATGCCCAATACCCCAGCTTTGATTCAGGCTGGGGCTTCTGGATTGCACGCGAATCCAAACGTTAGCTTTAAGCAGAGAGAGCAAGCCGAGTCCCTGTTGCGGGCGGTGGGCTTGACCGTATGGGTGCAAGAGGAAACTTTGCTGGATGCAGTGACAGCGGTTTCTGGGAGCGGGCCGGCCTATTTTTTTCTGCTGATGGAGGCCATGGAAAAAGCAGGCATAAGCCTGGGCTTGGATCCGGCCATCGTCAGGCTGTTGGTGGAGCAAACCGCGCTTGGGGCAGCTAAGCTGGCTTTGGAGGCCGAAATCGGTCCAGAGGAGTTGCGGCGCCGCGTGACTTCCCCAGGTGGAACCACCGAGCAGGCCATTGCGGTACTACAACAAGGTGGATTTGTAGATTTGATTGGCAGAGCTCTAGAGGCGGCGTGGCGGCGTTCAGCGGAGTTGTCGGCCCAATTAGGAGAGAAGGAATGAGCCAATACCTTGCCAATCCCTTGATTTTTGTCGTCAATACGATATTTGCGCTGTACGTGTTGGCCGTCCTATTGCGGTTTCTGCTGCAATTGGTGCGAGCTGATTTCTATAACCCTATTTGTCAGTTTTTGGTCAAGGTTACCCATCCGCCTTTGCGCTTCTTGCGTCGTTTTATTCCCGCTGTTGGTCGTATAGACACCGCTGCGTTGGTGTTGATACTGGCGCTTAAAATGCTTGGCGACTCTTTGGTCTTGCTCCTGCAGGGAGAGGGAGCAGTAGCCTTTGGACTCCTGGCCGGTTCGGCGGCCGTGGAGTTGGTCGAGCTAGCTTTCAGCGTATTTATCTACGCTATCATCATCCAGGCGATACTAAGCTGGGTCAATCCGGACCCTTATCATCCGCTTTATGCGCTGTTGATGGATCTAGTCGATCCCATCTTGCGTCCTTGCCGCCGTTTGATTCCCCCCATCGGAGGCTTAGATCTCTCCCCCTTAGTCGCGCTGATAGCGCTTTCGGTCTTAAAGATGCTGCTTGTGCCGCCCCTGCGGCAATTGGTTTTACTGCTCGCGTTTTAGTTTTTTTGGCTCATTGCGCTGGAATTTTTCGACTACACTTCAAGTAAGCTAGGACATAGCCAGCAACTTGGAGTCGTTTTTTGCCGGAGATGAGTACAATGCATTTTCAGCAGCAGCTTAAAGCCTACGGGCAGTGGAAAAGCCGTCTGGTCGAGGCGATCGACAAGTACCATGCCTGGCTTGAGAAATACGACCTTGCCACCACCGAGGTGGTGGAGGCGATTTTGGGCATGCGCCGTAGTCTGGAGTCGGAGCGGATCACGATTGCGTTTGTGGCAGAATTTTCCCGCGGCAAGACCGAGTTGATCAACGCTCTGTTTTTTTCCGAGACCGGCGTCAGGCTTTTGCCATCCACTCCAGGGCGAACCACGATGTGCCCTACGGAGATCTTCTATGATCCTCAGGGTAGCTATCTTCGGCTGCTGGCCATAGAAAGCCGCCTCGATAAGGCTTCCTTAAGCGAGTACCGGGACCTGCCCGAACGGTGGTTACAGATCGAATTGGATCCAAGTTCTCCACTACAGATGCAGGAGGCATTCCAGGAGTTGGTGGCTGTTAAACGGGTTAGCTTAGAGGAGGCCAAACGCCTTGGGCTCTATCATGAGGATATGAATCGTGGCTTGGATGTGCCGCCGGAAAGCGTGGAGATTCCATGCTGGCGCCATGCCTTAATCAGTTTTCCCCATCCGCTGCTTAAAGAGGGCCTAGTGATTTTGGATACCCCAGGGCTCAATGCTTTAGGATCTGAGCCGGAGCTGACTCTAAGCATGCTGCCTAGCGCTCAAGCTGTCTTGTTTGTTCTGGCGGCGGACACTGGCGTCACCAAAAGCGATATGGAGATGTGGCAGAATCACGTCTGCGGCCTGGACGGCAAAAGCCAGCGCCACTTGGTCGTGGTGATGAACAAAATCGACGCCTTGTGGGACGACATTCAAAGTGAGGCCAGCATAGAGAGATCGATTCAGGCGCAGGTCAAGGAAACGGCGCGGATTTTGGGTATTCAGGAGGGACTAATTTTTCCCCTGTCGGCTAAACAGGCGCTCTTAGCCAAGGTCAAGGGCGATGTAAAACTGTCAGAGAAAAGCCGCTTGGCTCGGCTTGAAGAGTATTTAGCCAGGGATATGCTGGAGAGCCGGCGCGAATTTATCCGCCGTTTGATTACCCAAGGGATTGGTCAATTGGTCACAGAGTCTCATCAGGTGGTGACTTCGGAGGCTGAGCAGCTGCGCAGGCAGCTGGATGAATTGCGCAGTCTCGATACCAAAAACCAAGGCATGGTCGCGCAGTTGATGGAGGAAACGCGCGAGCAACAAAGCCAGTATTTGCAAAATGTGGATAGTTTCCAAGCCAGCCGCCGGGTATTTGCCATGCAGGCCAAGAGAATGCTCGATGTATTGTCACCCAAACGCGTGGATCAAATCATCAAAAACCATACCCGCTCCATGGAGGCCAGCTTTACTACCTATGGGATGAAGCAGGCGATGAAAGCGGTATTTGATGATATGTCTGCCGTTCTGCACGAAGGGGTAAAAGTGGTAGAGGACGCGCAGGTGTTGATCGGTAGCATTTATCAAAAATTCGCCAAAGGCTATGGAGAGTTGAAACCACCTGTTTTTTCCATTCGCGATTACCAGGTGGCTTTAGAAGATTTGTTTAATCAGGGAGAGGCTTTTCGAACGAGCATGTCTTCCACTCTGATGGAGCAGCATCTGGTCATCCAAAAGCTATATGCCACCGTTCTTGCTAAAGTCCGCAAGCTGCTCCACCAAGTCCATCATGAGACAGCGAATTGGAGTGCAGTAGCCTTGTCGCCCCTGGTGCATCAGATCAAGGAGCATAAGAAGCTTATTGAACAGCGTTTGGCAGTGCTACGCAAAGTTAGCCAGTCTCGGGAAGCGCTGGAGGCGGAGATCGAAAAATTGGAGCAGGCGTTGGCACCTCTGCTAATGCAACAGCAGGAACTTAAGCAAATCAAGTCGCTGATCGAAGACAGGGAAACGATGGCTGCGCCTGTGCACGAATCGGTAGCGGCGGTTTCCTAGTCTTTGCGGTAGGCCAGCTCCTGAATGGGATGTCCGAGCCGCCGGCCGCGTTGTTCGTACTTGCTCGACGGTCGCTCGGGAATTAAGGCATAGGGGTCGATTGGCCGCATCTGGGGACAGGTACTGACTGCAAGCTGCATATACTGGGCATAATCGGGCCAGTCGGTGGCAAGGTGCAAAATTCCGCCTAATTCTAGTTTGCTTGCCAGCAGGGCTGCGAATTTCGGTTGGATCAGACGGCGCTTATGGTGGCGCTTTTTCGGCCACGGGTCAGGAAAAAAAATATTGATTCGATGGCACGACTCTTCGGCCAAACAAAGACTTAAGACATTGACTGCGTCGGCGCAATAGACTTTTACGTTATCCAGCCCAAGCTGGTCAAGGCGAAGCAGCAGATGACCCACGCCGGGACGGTGGACTTCGATGCCCAGATAGTTAAACTCGGGGTACCGGCTAGCCATTTCCACTAGACTCTCGCCGTTGCCAAAGCCGATCTCCACTATCACTGGCGCGGATCTTGGAAATACCTTTTGAGAAAAACTTTGATCTGGTGCCAGACCATAGCGGGGCCATATAGTATTGAGCGCTCGCTGCTGGGCCAGGGTAAGCCGCCCCTCGCGGCGGACGAAACTGCGGATCCACGGAGTGGGTAAGGAGAAAAGAGGGTACAGTTCAGTCATTGATTTGAACCTTCGAACAGAGCACTTATGCCTTGTAAAAAATAAGAATGTTTTTTATTATTAAAAATTAACTTTTGATTTATGTTATTAAGGAGCCTATGAAACCTGGAATTCACCCTGAATATCAGTCTGTCACTATTACCTGTAGTTGCGGCAACACCATTCAAACTCGTTCCACCTTGTGTCGCGACATCCATGTGGAAGTCTGCTCGGTTTGCCATCCCTTTTATACGGGCAAACAAAAGATCGTCGATACAGCCGGTCGGGTGGATAAATTCCGGCGCAAGTATGGCAGCAGCTAAGCCCATCAATAATTAACGCTCGCTTCGTTTTGGTTTTCGCTCTCGATCAGGTTTCGTAGGGTTTTAATCGAGGCGCGACGTCCACCGCGTTTAGGGGTTTGGCGTAACGCCTGGGGTGGATAGAGCAAGGCTCTGATCGGATGCCCTCGAAACTCGAGGCGGAGGACGGGGACTGGTATCTCCTCGTTTCTCAGGGCGGTGATCGTGATATGGGGTTCTTCCCAGCACGGGATTCCTGCCTCTTTAAGCTTTAGGATTACCGTTTCTGGTGTGTCCGGAAAGAGATGCAAAGTAATCGGCTGATATTGGCCAGCCGTACCTTCAAGCACGGCCCCTGCTAGACGAGGCGAAAATTCGGCCAAAAGTTCCATCGCCTCCAACGCAATCTGGCGCAAGCGGCGGATAAAAGCCGGTTGCTCTTTAAAGCGGAAGATGCGGTGGTACTCGTGTATTGCAGCCTCTACCGTTTGATCATCTGGCAGTTCTCTCCAATCCAGCCGTAAGCGCTCAGCTGCCTTGCGTTTAGCCAGGGTGTAGTCGTGCACGCCCTCCTCCAAGATGATCCTAGCGCTGAGTTGGGCAATCCGAATATGGTTGCGATTAAAAGGATCCATAATGACCTTAAAACAGCGAGTTCAATATCGAATCCTGGGACGGTTTGCCCGCCTCGGGCTGGGCTATCGCTGACCGGTAAGGAGGCAGATTGCCCTCCAAGAAAAATTCTTGGATGCCTCTGTTTGGCGTAGTGCGCAGTCCACTGGTCGGATCGATAAAAGCCACGACCACGCCCTCTGGCAATGGGAACGAATACTCTGCTTGCCCTTGAAGGGCAGTTTTCATGTATTCAATCCACATCGGCAGGGCCGCCCTAGCTCCGGTCTCGTTGGTACCTAAAGGTTCTGAAGAGTCGAATCCTACCCAGGCGATGGCGACCAAAGGAGGAGCGTAACCATTAAACCATGCATCGCGCTGTTCGTTGGTGGTGCCGGTTTTGCCCGCCAAGTCGCTGCGTTGGAGGCGTTTGGCTTTGGCGGCTGTACCGTGCTGCACGACATCCTGCAACATGGTATGCATAAGGTAATGAATGGCTGGTGATAACACTCTAGGTGCCGTCTCTGCGCAGCGGTCGCATGCTCGCTTTGGATAAGTTTGAAATAGGATACGGCCATTGGATTCGATGCGTTCGATGATAAAAGGCTCTATCCTGAACCCGCCATTGGCGAAGACTGCATACATTTTGGCCATATCGAGTGGAGAGGCTGTCCCGCTGCCCAGGGCAAGGCTTGGCGTTCTGGGCAATTGCGCCGAGGCGAAACCGAACCTTTGCGCTGTCTCGATGAGCCGGTCTAAACTTACCTCTTGCAGCAGGCGAATGGAGGCTAAATTGCGAGAATGGCACAATGCCTCTCGTAGGCGAGTTGGTCCGTAAAACTTGCCGCTGTAATTTTGCGGTCGCCATTCGTTGCCGCCGATGCGCAGCACGACGGGAGCGTCGTTGATGAGGCTGGCCGGGGTGAAACCAGCCTCCAAAGCCGCCGTATAGAGTACTGGTTTGAAACCCGATCCGGGCTGACGCTGAGCCTGGACGGCGCGGTTGAATTTGCTCAGACTAAAATCATATCCACCCACTAGTGCCAGAATAGCTCCAGTCCAGCTGTCCAAAGATAAGAGTGCTCCTTGGACTTTGGGAATCTGTGCCAGGCGCCAATGACCGCCTTCGATTTGACGGAGGCGGATCAAGTCTCCGGGTTTTAATACCTCCGCGACCGTGCGGGGGAAGGGCCCCAAGCCATTCTTTAACATCGGTCTGGCCCAACGGATCCCATCCCAGTCCAGCTCGACGGTTTGCCCAGAGGCCAGGCGGACTTGGGCTCGCTGGGTGCGGTTGTCGATCGCCGTCACCAGGCCAGGCCAAGTCGCACCGATCGGCTTAAGCTGCGCCAACATCTGATTTTTTTCAACCTCAGAGGCATTGCCGGCGATGTGGCCTTCCACTCCGCGATAGCCGTGGCGTTCATCGTAGGCATGGAGGGCAGTTTGAACGGCGGACTCTGCTGCTTCCTGCAGGCGACTGTCTATGGTGGTGATAATGCGATAACCCTGAGTATATAAGCTTTCGCCGTAGCGTTCGAAAAGCAAGGCTCGAACCCATTCGGTGGCGTACGGTGCCTGTTGTCTGGGTTGATCCAAGGAGACGGCAACAGGCTGCGAGGCTGCCTGGCGGTAGCGACTCTGATCAATAAAGCCTAATTCCAGCATGCGTTTTAGCACGTAATTGCGACGCTCTTTAGCCCGCGCGGGGTCGAACAGCGGGTTGAAGCGAGACGGGGCTTTAGGGAGACCAGCAAGCATCGCCGCCTGGGCGAGATCTAATTCTGCCAGCGTTTTGCCGTAATAAATCTGGGAAGCTGCAGCCACGCCGTAAGCATGCTGGCCAAAATAGATCTGGTTAAGGTAAAGCTCTAAGATTTCCTCTTTGCTCAGCATCCGTTCCATTTTAAGTGCCAAGAGGATTTCTTTGAGTTTGCGGACGTAGGTTTTTTCCGGGCCGAGGAAAAAATTGCGCGCCACCTGCATAGTGATGGTACTGCCCCCTTGGCGCTTTTGCCCGGTACGCACTAGCTCCCACGCCGCGCGCATCAGGCTTTGAAGGTCAACCCCCGGATGATCGTAAAAACGAGCATCTTCCGCAGCCAAAAAAGCATGAATAAGCGTTTTAGGAATTTGGCTGATTTTTACCGGAATGCGTTTTTTTTCTCCAAACCTAGCAAGCAGCTTACCGTCGCGGCTATAGATTTCCAGCGGGGTTTGGTACTCCACTTCTTGCAGGCTTCTAGGATCGGGAAGTCTAGAAGAAAAATAGTGATATACCGCAACCGCAAGGCCTGTCCCCAAGCCGATGGCGATGACCAGGAGCCAAGCTAATCCTTTGAAAAGCCGAAGCATGAAGATCTAAATCTAAAAGAATTTTAGGGGCGATTCACAAAATTGGTTCGAAGATATGGGTCCGGTGCCCAGTCAATTTTTGATTTTTAACTATACTACAGATTGTGACTGAATTTAGGCGATGGCGTCTTAGACAACATTGATGGTTTGATTGCCGAAGGAAGCACGATACTTATGTTATTTAAACGCAAAAGACCCCCCCTGCTCGGAATTGACATCAGTTCTGCCGCGGTCAAGCTGCTCGAGCTAAGCAAGCAAGGCGAGCGTTTTCGGGTGGAAAGCTTTGCCGTGGATCCCCTTCCTCCTGACGCTGTGGTGGACAAAAACATCGCCAACGTGGAGGCGATCGGCAGGGTGATCAAGTCGGTGGTCAAAAAATCCGGCACGCGTTTAAAACACGCCGCTGTAGCGGTGTCGGGGTCGGCCGTAATCACGAAGGTTATTACCATGCCTGCTTCTTTGTCCGAACAGGAATTAGAAGACCAAATCGAATCGGAAGCGGATCAATATATTCCCTATCCCCTGGAAGAGGTTAGCCTGGACTTCGAAGTTTTAGGCCCAAATCCTCAAAATCCAGAAATGAACAACATTTTATTGGCGGCCTCGCGCCGGGAAAACGTGGACAACCGGGTGGCCGCTTTAGAGCTAGCCGGGCTGAGGGCGGCGGTGGTGGACGTAGAAGCCTATGCTCTGGAAAACGCTTTCTCGCTTATTGAACAGCAGTTACCTCATCAAACCTCAGACAAGGCCGTCGCGATCGCCGACGTGGGGGCGACGAACACCGCGTTTAACGTTATCCACCAGGGCCGCATCGTTTATACCCGCGAGCAGGGTTTTGGCGGCAAGCAGCTGACCGAGGAGATACAGCGCCGCTACGGCCTGTCTTATGAGGAAGCAGGGCTGGCGAAAAAACAGGGAGGGCTTCCCGACAGCTATGTTTCGGAAGTGTTGGAACCGTTCAAAAACGCGATGGTGCAGCAGATTGGGCGCTCGCTGCAGTTTTTTCTATCTTCCAGCTCCCACCGCGAAGTAGGTGCCCTGGTTCTAGCCGGAGGGTGCGCTTCCATTTCTGGGATTGCCAGACTGGTAGAGCAGAAGATAGGGCTGCCGACCGTGGTGGCGAATCCGTTCGCGCAAATGTCTTTGGCTCCGCGGGTAAACGCCCAAGATTTGCGGCTTGAGGCTCCGGCCATGATGATCGCCTGTGGTTTGGCAATGAGGAGTTTTGACTAATATGGCGCGAATCAATTTACTTCCCTGGCGTGAGGAGCTGCGCCGGCAACAGCAAAGGGACTTTTTGGCGGCTTTGGGTTTGGGCATATGCTTGACGATCTCGATCATGTTGGCAGTGCACTGGGCTATCGCGGGCCGAATTGACTATCAGAAACAGCGTAACCAATATCTGGCAGACCAAATCGCCGTTCTGGATCGTAGGATCGAAGAAATTAAGGATTTAGAGAGAAAGCGCGATATGCTCGTCTCCCGCATGGATGTGATTCAGCAGCTTCAATTCAGCCGGCCAGAGATCGTCCACCTGTTTGATGCTTTGGCACGGACGCTGCCGGAAGGGGTACATCTGACGAAGTTTGTTCAAACCGGGGACAATCTAGAGGTCAACGGGATCGCTCAATCCAATGCTCGGGTTTCTGCCTATATGCGCAACATCGAAGCTTCGCCATGGATGGAGGACCCCAAACTGCAGATCATCGAATCTAAAAACGCCTCCAAACTGGAGCGCGAGGGGGTGTTTTCGCTAAAGCTTAAACAGAAGCATCCCAAATCAGGTGAACCGTCATGAATCTGGCTGAAGTCAACTGGGACCTCGAGGCCGTCGGTACTTGGCCGGCGCCAGTTAAAATTGCAGTGATCGCTGTGCTCTCTTTAGCCGTAGGTGGATTTTGGTTTTACTTCGATACTCAGGACCAATTGGCGCAATTGGAGCAGGCCCAAGTCAGGGAAGAAGAGCTTAAGAACACCTTTGCCGCGAAGCAGAAAAAGGCGGCCAACTTGGAGGAATATAAGCAACTTCTGGCGGAGATGGAAAAGACTTTCGGCAACATGCTACGCCAGTTGCCGAACAAAGCCGAAGTGCCGGAGCTTTTAGTAGACGTCTCGCAGACCGGACTGGCTGCAGGTCTTGAGTTTGAATTGTTCCAACCCCAGGAGGAAGTCAAAAAGGAATTTTACGCTGAGCTTCCGATCAAGGTGCGAGTGATTGGCGGGTACATGCAGCTTGGGACGTTTGTCAGCGGCCTGGCTTCTCTTCCCAGGATCGTGACGGTGCACGATGTAGCCATCGAGCCAATCAAGGATAGCAACAAATTGGTTATGAATGCGGTGCTTAAGACCTATCGCTATTTGGACGAGGAGGAAATGGCTCAGGCGTCCAAACCACCCCAGACCAGGCGATGATGGAGACAGAGATGAGAAGACGAGTGTGGATCGTATTGGGATGTATGATGTTGGCAGGCTGCGGCGGACGGGATTTGTCCGATCTCGAGGCGTACGTGGCCGAGGTAAAGGCCAGACCGAAAGGAGCCATCGAACCGATGCCAGAAATCAAACCCAGCGAGACCTTTGTCTTCGACCCAGAAGGGTTGCGCGATCCGTTCGTTCCAGAAAAACCGACCCCACCTCCCCAAGTTGCGGTTACCAGCAGTGGCGTCAAGCCGGATCCAACCCGTCCGCGCGAGGCCCTTGAAGAGTATGCGCTCGACGGTTTGCGGATGATGGGCACGATCAAGAAAGACGAAATTCTGTGGGGTCTGGTGCAGACGCCCGAGGGCACCGTGCATCGGGTCAAGGCCGGCAATTATATGGGCCAAAATCACGGCCGCATCGTCCAAGTTCTTGAAGACCGGATTGAGTTGGTGGAAATCGTGCCCGATGCTCCCGGCACCTGGCGGGAGCGGCAGGCGAGCTTAGCCATGGCGCAGTGAAAGGCTTTGTAAGTGGGATAGAGGAAGGTGCTTATGTCTTATTGTAAACGTGCAGGCAAGGGGGGAAGGTGGTTTTGGGGCTGGCTTCTTGGCTGGCTGTGGTTGACGGCCTGCCAAGGGGAGACCCAATTGCAGGACATTCAGTTTACTACCTTAGCCGGGGATCAACTGCAAGTGCGCTTTCTGCTCGATGGTCCAGCAGAGAGTCCAAGAGCTTTTCACACCGACAACCCCGCCCGCCTCGTACTCGATCTCTCCGGGGTGCGCAGCGCTCTGGGGAAGAAGACCGTCCCCGTCAACACTGGGGTTTTGACCGACATCCACCTCGCCGAGGGAGACAATCGCACACGAGTGGTGGCCAATTTGGTGTCTTTGGTGCCGTATGAGCTTACGGCCGAAGGTAACGAGATCCGCCTGACTTTGAAAAATGTCGGTGCGGTGGCGACTGCCGCCCAATTGGCCCCCCCTGTTGGTCTTCCAGCGCAGGGGATAGAGAAGATCGATTTTCGCCGCGGACCGCAAGGGGAGGGACGGGTGCTCGTGCATTTGAGAGACCCCAACGCCCTAGTGAACTTGCGCCAGGAGGGAGGAAAAGTGGTGGCCGAGTTTTTGGATACCGAGCTGCCTAAGAGCCTGGCCAAGCAACTGGACGTGATCGATTTCGCCACGCCGGTCAAGACTATCGAAGCGTCGTCCGACGGTCGCAAAACGCGGCTAGTCATGACGCCAGCGACGGCCGAATATGATTACTCCTCGTATCAGACCGACAAGCTCCTGACTATTGAATTTCGCCCTTTGACCAAAGCCGAAAAAGAGGAGATCGAGAGGAAAAAGTTCCCCTATGTGGGCGAGCGGCTATCGCTCAACTTCCAGGACATTCCGGTACGGTCGGTGCTGCAGATCCTGGCCGATTTTACGGGGCTCAATATCATCGCCGCCGATTCGGTTCAGGGCAACGTCACCCTGCGCCTGAACAATGTGCCTTGGGACCAGGCGCTGGATTTGGTGCTGAAAGCCAAGGGGTTGGGGCAGCGTCGGGAAGGCGAGGTGATCTGGGTGGCGCCGTTGGATGAGATCATTGCCTTAGAGAAGAAGGAATTGGAACACGTCTCCTTCCGCGAAGAGAAGGAACCCCTCAAATCCGAGATCATTCAGCTTAATTACGCCAAAGCCACTGAGATTTTAAAAGTTCTCAAAGGCATGCAACAGCAAGCCCAGCAACAACAGGCTGCTCCGGCACCGGGTGCACCGCAGTTTGCGCCCCAATATGCGACCACCTTCGAGGAACCTACGGTCGCAGGTGAGACCGTCGCTGGTGGCAGCATTTTATCGCCGCGCGGCGAGGTCAACATAGACGAAAGGACCAATATCCTGATCGTCAAGGACACTCCTTCGCACTTGGAGGCGATCCGCAAGCTGGTGCAAACGCTTGATCGTCCTATCCGGCAGGTGCTGATTGAATCGCGGGTGGTGATCGCCAACGATGACTTCAGCCGCGATCTAGGAGTTAGGCTCAACGCGGCCAGAAACACGGGCAGTCCTGGCAAGACTCAGACCTTGCTTGGCGGGATTTTAGGCAATAACAACGGAATTGTCGATCTGCCGGCGGCCATCGGCCCGGGGGCCGGCGGCGGCATGGGGATCGCCGTGTTCAAGCTCAACCAATTTCTAATGCAGCTTGAACTCTCGGCGCTCCAAGACGAAAACCGCGGCGATGTGATTTCCATGCCCAAGGTGGTTACCCAAGACCAGACCAAAGCGCGGATCGAGCAGGGCGAGGAAATCCCTTACCAAGTCGTGGGAACGGCTGGAGGTGCGCTGGCAGTACCTCAGACCCAGTTCAAGAAAGCTGTGTTGAAGCTGGAGGTTACGCCTCATATCACTCCAGACGACAATGTCATTATGGACATTTTAGTCACTAAAGATTCCCGCGGCCGGGAGACGGTCAACGGCCAACCTCCCATCGATAAGCGCGAGATCGAAACCACTGTTCAGGTAGCCAATGGTGAGACGGTGGTGCTAGGTGGCATTTACGAGACGACGCGCAATAAGACAGCCAACAAGGTGCCATTTTTTGGCGACTTGCCTGGATTTGGCTTTCTGTTCCGCCGCGATCGCGCCATCGACAACAAGCGCGAGCTGTTGATCTTCATTACCCCGAGAATTCTCAAAGAAGCAGTGGCGATGCGCTAATAAACGAAGGGCAGGATTTGGGCCTGCCTTTAAAAGCGGATTCAGGGGGCGATATTGAGTTACACGGTCACATATAGGGAATGTAAGCTATGAAAATCAAAGCAATCACAATAGCAGTAGCATTGGCTTTGGGCCTAGGCGAGGCGGTGCAGGCCGACCTGCTCGATCAGATAAAAGGCGGCTGTCCCCTTGGCTGTCCCCCTTCGGGTGGGGGTGGCGGCGGAGGCGGTGCAACGGTTACCCCTTTGTCCGAAGTCGAACCCAACGACACGCCGCAAAATGCCACCCCTCTCTCCCCTGGCCAACTGCAAGGCGGGACATTTCAAACAAGCGGCGATCAGGACTGGTACCGGTTCCGCGTCACCCAAGCCGGAACAGCGGCCACGCTGGAAATCGCCCCTAATCGCCACGGTTATCAGCTTAGCTTACAAACTAGCTCTGGCCAAGTGCTCGCCCGATTTCAGAACGCCGACAAAGACACGCGTAAGTTTACCGTGGTCTTGCCCCAGCTTGGCGATTTCTTTTTGGTCGCCGAGTCGCTGGGAGCCTCCAGTTATACTTTTACTCTAAGCGGCGAAGGGATTGGTCCCCCGATCACTGGTCCGGGCGGCTTGCCGCAAGGGGCGTTGACTGAGATCGAACCGAACGACGCCCAGCAGGCAGCCACGGCGCTCAAACCCGACGCTTTCCACGGTGGACAGGTTTCTTTAGCCGATTCTGACTTCTTCCGCTTCCAGGTGACGGCGGCTGGTTCCGTCGAGGTGTTTTTGCCCGGCTCAAACACGGAGTATGTCTTAACGATTTTGGATTCTTCTGGCCGCGCTCTGGCCAGTCAGAAAAGTGCTGTGTTCGATCAGAACTTCATCGTTGTCGCCGGCGCTCCTGGGGATTACTTTGTGCGTTTGTCCTCGCAGGCGGCAACACCTGTTTCCTATTTGTTCAAGCTCAAAGGTGATACTATTCAATTGCCTCTACCCATGGATCGCCGCAACGAGTTTTTGCGCCTGGCCCAGCGCGAAGTCGAGCCGAACGATAGCCTGGTGGCGGCCAATCCCATCGTTCCTGGCCGGCCAGTGGCAGGGCAGTTGCGCTTTAAAGAGGATGAAGACTGGTTTGCTCTACGCACCACGCGCGACAACACCGTGGTCAACGTAGAGATGCCCAAGGGCCCGGCCAAATGGCGGGTCTCGCTGTTAGATGCCGTCGGCAACCTGCTCGACCAGCGCGAGAGCTTAACCGATAGCGATTTGGTGTTTGCTGCTACTATTGAACGTACGGGTAAATTTTATTTGTCGATTGCCGCCGTGGATGACACGCGCGCCGATTACGCCTTCAACGTCACTGGCGAGGGTTTGCAAAACCCAAGCGATAGAAATCCCAATGCCAGCTTCCACAACGTCGAAATCGAACCCAATGACGCGGTCAAAGACGCCAATCCTCTGACCTCAGCGGTGCGCCTGCTTGGGCAGTTGCGTACAGGTTCGGAGATCGACTTATTCAAGATCGACAGCCCCGGCAACGAAATCCTCTCAGTCGAGCTTTGCCCACAGAATGTGGCGTGTGCTGCGCAGTTCTCAGAAAACTCAGGGCCTTGGGCAGTGTATGTGTTTGGCGGAAACCTGACTCAACGTATACTGGATCAAACAGTGACGTTGACTGAATGCGTGGGAGATGAGCCAGTTGGCCATCCAGTCAGACATTTGTACTTGTCTTTAGATCATGGCCTGTTGGATTCAGCGCTAATGGGCGTCATCGATCCTGCTTTTGGCAGCAGCCGCAAGTTGGAAGTTGGCCTTAAAGAGCCAGGGACATATTACTTGGCTGTCTCGGCGCCGCTTGAGCGGCAGGACGGCAAAGTCGTGCAGACCACAAACAATGTAAAATGCGGCCAGATTCCTGATCCTAATGATCCTACCAAGTTAGTGGATAGGTTCATTACCACCGAAAAAATCGTGATCAAGCCCTTCAGCGACGACCAGTACGAACTCAACGTCGTCCAGACCAGATTGACGCCGGCTCTATCCAATAGCCTCGCCCAAAGCCAGATGCTGGCTTCCGACCTGGTGCACGTACCGTTGGTGGAGGTCAACGGCGTCGAGTACCGCGCTGAGCTTGCCCTATTGAACCAGAGCGGAAAGATTTTACTGGAGTTGATCCGCTTTGAGCCAATCGGCACGGTGGTGGCGGCGACCGATGCCGAGTCCTTGCAGCGCGAAGCGATGCGGACGACAGTGGTGGGCGATCGGGTCCACATTCCGCTGGCCATCTACAATGGCCATTACTATGCTGGTGAGCTTCGCATGTTCGAAAATAACGGCCGCCTGCTGTTTGAGGTACTTTCGGCGACTCCTTTGGATTGACTCGCGGTGCAGTAGGGGGCGGGGCACGGCGCGCCGTGTCCGTGTAAGGGCCGGGCATCTCCCCGGCCTTTTTGTTATGCTGTTAGCATGAAGGGGGGGCGTAACATCTTTTTGGTCGGTCCGATGGGGGCGGGCAAAACCACCATCGGTCGCCTTTTGGCCAAGGCCACGGGTCTAAGATTCTACGACAGCGATTGGGAAATCGAAGCACGCACTGGTGCAGAGATCTCCCTGATTTTTGAGTACGAAGGGGAGGAGGGATTTCGTCGGCGCGAGCACGAGGTGCTGACCGAGCTGGTCAAATTGTCGGGAATCGTCCTCGCCACCGGTGGTGGAATTATTTTAAGACCGGACAACCGCCAGCTTTTGCGCGAGCACGGATTTGTCGTATATTTACGGTGTCCAGTGGACAAGCAACTGGAACGCACTGCCCGCGACAGCCATCGGCCTTTGCTTAAAACTTGCGACCCAAAGCAGCGCTTGGCAGAACTGATGGCTATTCGCGCTCCTCTGTATGAGGAGGTAGCCGATTTGATCGTCGATACCGGGCTTTGCTCTAGTCGCCAGGCCGCCAGGAAAATCCAGAAAGCTTATGCAAACTTTGATTGTTGATTTGGCCGAACGCAGTTACCCGATTTATATCGGTGAGAGGCTTCTTGATAAGCCCGAGCTTTTTAAGCGCCACCTTGAGGGCGAGCAGGTTTTGGTCGTGACCAACGAAGTGGTCGGGCCGTTGTATTTGGAAAAAACGCTTTCGGCCCTTGATGTGCCGGTTAAGCTCAGCTTGGTGCTTCCGGATGGGGAGGCGTATAAAACGTTGGCCAGTGCCGAGAAAATTTTTGACTTTTTGCTTGGCCACCGCTTCAGCCGCAATGCGACGCTGATTGCTCTTGGCGGTGGAGTGATCGGGGATCTCGTCGGCTTTGCCGCCGCGTGCTATCAACGCGGCATCGCCTTCATCCAAGTGCCGACTACCTTGCTGGCGCAAGTCGATTCCTCAGTCGGCGGCAAGACCGGGGTCAACCATCCGTTGGGTAAAAACATGATCGGCGCATTCCACCAGCCCAAGTGCGTGATCGCCGATACGCAGACCCTCTCGACCTTACCCGACCGGGAACTGCGCGCTGGCTTAGCGGAAGTGATCAAATACGGCTTGATTTATGAGGCGACGTTTTTTGCCTGGCTGGAGGAGAATATCGAACGGCTCTTGCGACGCGATCCTTCAGCTCTAGAATACGCCATCGAGCGGTCATGCCGCATCAAAGCCGAAATCGTGGGAGCCGATGAGCGCGAATCGGGTCTTCGGGCAATTTTGAATTTCGGTCACACCTTTGGTCATGCCATCGAGACCGGAACCGGTTATGGTCGCTATCTCCATGGCGAGGCGGTGGCGATCGGCATGAGTCGGGCGGCAGATCTCTCGCGCCGGCTGGGGTTGCTGGAAGAGGGGGAGGTGGCACGGATTATCGCTCTGATTCGGCGCGCTGGCTTGCCGGTGGCGTCTCCGCCCGAACTGGACAGCCAAAAGTTTTTGGAGCTGATGGCGGTGGATAAGAAAAACCTAGACGGCAAGCTGCGCCTGATTCTCTTGGAAGCAATCGGAAAAGCTACCTTACCCCGTTCGGTTCCGATCGAAATTCTGAAAGAGACGTTACGCCAGTCTTCCTTCCCGCTACCAACACAGATTGTGACAAACGACAAGAACCCGGGATTTTGAGCCATGGCTTATTCCCTGTATCACGGGAACGAATCGGACTCGATCGAAATTACCAACTTTGCTTATAGCCTAGGGGAATTGGATTTCCTCTCCCCCGAACGCCAGCAAAAATACGAATTGCTGCTGCATCTTTTAGCTAACCTGAGGCAGCCTTTATTGCTATCCGGTCCGGAGGGGATAGGCAAATCTACCTTTTTAGCGCAGCTGCGCGACCATCCTCCGCCCGGATGGCAGGTCTTTCTGCTTAACGCTTCCCAAGAGGCGAATTTGGATCAGGTCCGGCGAGCGTTGATCGAACGCCCGCAACCAGCCCAAGTCGGGCGCGGGCAGCAAAGGATCACCGTCCTCGCCTTGGATGGCGCTGGTTGGCTGATTCCCGGTGCACTGGACGAAATCTGCCGCTTTGTAGCCCAGATGGCCGATGTGCGTCTGGTTGCGGCGCTGCGTCCGGATGAGTTGCATCTGAAAGCTGTCAGCGATCCTTGGGCGGTAGGCGAGGCGCAGGTGATCGAGCTTCCACCTTTGACTGAGGAACAATGCGCTGATTATCTCAATCGCCTGTGGGTGCAGCGCGGGAAAAGCGGGGAGCCGGATCCAGAGTTGGTCCGGGATATTTACCGCCGCACTTATGGCGTGCCGGCCCGAATTCAGGAGGAGATGTTGGATTTATTTGGCCGGCCGCCTTTGCGCTGGCATCTGACTATGGCCAAGCCGGTGTATGTGAGCCTTATGCTTCTGGTTGCAGCTGTGGTGGCAGTGACCTATTGGCAGGCAGAGGGGCAGAACGAGAAGAAGCCGGAGTCGTCGCCACAAGAGACGGCTTTAAACCAGCCTGACCCTACTCAGCCTGTACCGCCAGCCCTAGACAAGAAACCGGCAAGTCAAGAGGTATCGGTGTCAAAATCGGAAGAGCAAGCAGCTGTGCCTCCAGCCTCTTCTGCGCCTGATCCGGCCCTACAAACGGCGCAGGTGCCCGATGCTTCTGCCCAATCTATGGGAGAAGCCAAAGACGAGGACGCAGAGCAGACTGAACTCGTTGCGGTTTCTGCCCCGAGTTTGCCTTCTGAGAAAGTTGCGGTCGAGGATCCCCGCAAGCCTGAGCCAAAGGAGCAGGAGAAAGTAACTGAGCCTCCGAAACGCGCTGCCAGCACTCCAATATCTCAAGTAGAAGAACTGCCGCCCAAACAAGCAGCGTCGGTGCCGCTGGCTGAGACCCAGCCAGCGCCTGCTCCCGAGCGTCCTAAGGTCCAGGATGCGGCCCTGGAGGCAGCTAAGGCCGCTGGGATCCAACCCCGCGAGTGGGTGCTTAAGCGGCCTCCCGAGCATTTTGCCCTGCAAATCGGTTTTTTCCGGGATCCCAAAGCCCTGGCCGCTTTCGCCCAGCGTCATCCCAAATTACGCCCGCTGACTTACTATCCTAAGGGCAATGGGTATGTTCTGCTGTATGGATCATTTCGCAGCATAGACGAGGTGCAGCAGGCTACCCGCAAACTGCCGCCTGAAATCGGCCAGGCCTCGATCTGGCGGTTTAAATCCGTCCAGGACGCAGTTCGCTCCCAACCTCATTCCTCCATTAAGGAGCCATCGTGACTATTTTGCTCGACGCTCTTTTGCGCCGCCCGGTGACGCGTACTCCGGTGTGGTTTATGCGCCAGGCCGGCCGTTATCTTCCTGAATACCGCAAGGTTCGGGAGCAGGCCGGCAGCTTCATCAACCTCTGTACCAATCCCGAGTTGGCCTGCGAGGTCACTTTGCAACCTTTGCGCCGCTTCCGCCTGGATGCGGCGATTTTGTTCTCGGATATTCTCACAGTTCCGGCAGCGATGGGACTCGGGCTGGATTTTACCGAAGGGGAAGGTCCACGATTTGCGCGTCCAGTGCGTAATGAACAGGACATAGACCGCTTGCCGCAGATCGACCCCGAAACCGATCTTGGCTATGTCATGGAGGCAGTGCGCTTGATTAAAAGAGAGCTTGCCGGTCGAGTGCCGCTGATCGGCTTTGCCGGCAGCCCCTGGACGCTGGCGACCTACATGGTGGAGGGGGGAGGGAGCCGGGAGTTCAAGCTTGTCAAAACCTTGCTTTACAATCGCCCAGAACTGATGCAGCGCCTGCTTTCCAAACTGGCCGTGGCGGTGGCCGATTATCTGAACGGCCAGATCGCTGCTGGCGTAGACGTCGTGATGCTGTTTGATACTTGGGGTGGGGTGTTGACCAGCCAAGATTATTTGGAATTTAGTCTAGCCGCGGCACAGCAGGTGCGCGAGCAGCTAAACTGCCGCGATGGAAAAGCCATCCCTACTATTTTGTTCACTAAGGGCGGTGGGCAGTGGCTGGAAGCGATGGCTCAGGCAGGCTTTGATGCTCTTGGGTTGGATTGGACGTGCGATCTTAAACAAGCCAGGCAACGTGTCGGCGACCGCGTTGCGCTTCAGGGCAATCTCGATCCAGCAGTGCTATATGCCGAACCGCACGTCATCCGAGAGAGAGTGGGACAAGTGTTGGATCGTTTTGGTTTTGGCCCAGGCCACGTCTTCAACTTGGGGCATGGAATAACTCCTGATGTTAACCCTGCCCACGTCGAGGCGATGGTCGAGGCCGTACACGAATTAAGCCCGGCCTACCATTTCTGAGCTAAGTGGTTGACAAAACGTGCGCTGCGGGTATTTTTTCCCTTGCCGATTCCATTATAACGGAGGAGGTCAGCGTGAAAAATAAAGCTACTGACATGCGCTCGCTGGGATGGGGGTTAAAATCAAGTTTAGGAGCTGTTATCTTGCTCGTGAGCGGTTGTGCTACGCACCTGGATCACGATCGGGTAGTCCACTCTGGTAAAAAATCCTCTCTGCACGGCCAGCGTCCCTTAGCAGCTTATAATCGCCCGTATCGGGTAAACGGCTATACCTATTATCCGCTCAAAAGTGCCCGCGGCTACCGCGAGCGCGGAATTGCCTCGTGGTATGGATGGGAGTCGGGCGACCGTACCGCCATGGGTACGCGTTTTAATCCTAGGGCACTGACGGCAGCTCACCGGACGCTGCCGTTGCCGAGCCGAGTGAAAGTCACTAATCTCAAGAACAAACGCTCGATCATCGTCACGGTCAACGACCGCGGTCCGTTCGTGAGAGGTCGTCTGATTGACCTTTCCTATGGTGCGGCCAAAGCTTTGCGTATCAACGGTCTGGCTCCGGTCGTGGTCGAGGCGATCAATTAATTAAAGTGGACCGGCGTCGGTTCTTATATGCCGTCGCGGGTCTGCCAGTGGGGTGCTTTTTGGCGGCTCGGCCCCAAGTGCAAGAAAATGCCGTTTTAACTTTGTTTTTATGCGGCGACGTGATGACAGGCCGCGGGATCGATCAGATTCTGCCGCACCCCAGCCGGCCAGATCTGTTCGAACCTTACGTGCGCTCAGCGCTCGCTTATGTCGCGCTGGCCGAAGAGGTCTCAGGCCCCATTCCTAGAGGCGTAGATCCCACCTATGTTTGGGGACAGGCGCTAGAAGCAATGGCCAAAGTCAAGCCGGATCTTCGCATCGTCAATTTGGAAACCGCCGTCACCGTCTCCGATGACGCTTGGCCAGGCAAGGGCATACACTATCGCATGCACCCTCACAATGTTTCCGTGCTGAAGGCGTTTGGCATCGATTGCTGCGCGCTCGCCAACAACCACGTGCTGGACTGGGGGCGGCGAGGGCTTCTTGAAACTTTAGATGTGCTTCACCGGGCGGGGATCGCTACAGCCGGCGCTGGGCGCGATGCAGTCGAGGCCTACAAGCCGGCCGTCTTGCCCGTACCGGGAAAAGCGAGGGTGTTGGTGTTTGCCTGCGGCACGGAGGACAGCGGCATTCTTCCTGCGTGGGCGGCAGGCCCAACGCAATCGGGAGTGAACCTGATCGAACTGTCAGAATCCGGTTTGGCGGCTGTTGCCGAGCAGGTGCGCGCCGCCAAGCGTCCAGGGGACATCGTTGTCGTCTCTGTGCATTGGGGCGGCAATTGGGGGTTTGCTATTCCTTCCGCCCAGCGTTGGTTTGCGCATGCCCTGATAGACCGAGCGCAAGTGGACCTAGTGCACGGCCATTCTTCCCACCACGTCAAAGGCATAGAGGTCTATCGCGGCAAGCTCATTCTTTACGGCTGCGGGGACTTTTTGAACGACTACGAGGGCATCGCTGGCTACGAGGCATACCGCGGCGACTTGGGGTTGATGTATTTTCCAGCTCTTGATCCCCAAAACGGCAGGCTCCTCAGCTTGCGCCTGGTGCCGACACGGGCTAAAAAATTTCAAGTCAGCTACGCTCCAGAGGAGGGGGTAGAGTGGCTGGTCGAGACCCTGAACCGCGAAGGGAAAGGGCTTGGAACTTGGGTTGTGCACCAACCGGACGGTAGTCTAGCCCTAGTTTGGTCGTGACGACAGATGGCGGGTCAAAAACCCTTCTAACCNCTGCATGTAGTATTCACCACTAATCAAAAAACCCCTGTTATGGTCGCCTTTGAGCTTCAAAAATTCTTTGGGTGAGTGTGCAGCCTCGAACAGGGCCAGGGCATGGGAGTACGGGATGATCTCGTCTTCTGGGCTGTGCACGATGAGCACCGGGCAGCGCACTTTTTGCAGGTATTCCAAGGTAGGGTAATGCAGGCGAGCCAGCTTGCGTGCTGGAAGCCACCAGTAAAGTTCGGCGGCCAAGTCGGGGATAGAGGTAAAGGTCGATTCCAGAATTAACGCTCCCGGATTGACCTGAGCAGCTAGCCAGGCTGCCACCGCTCCTCCCAAAGAGTGGCCGAACAGCACGATGTTTTGCGGGCTTACCTGGCGTTCTTCGGTCAAATACCGCCAGGCAGCCAGGGCGTCCAGGTAAGTGCCTTCCTCGCTGGGACGACCCTCGCTTTGACCGTAGCCGCGGTAATCGAAGATCAACACGTTAAGGCTAAGATCGTGAAAAAGACGCAGTGAGTCCAAACGATGAGAGATGTTGCCGGCATTACCGTGGAAAAACAGCAATGTAGGGACGAGTCGCCGACTCGCCTCTTTTCTTGCCGGGATGTACCAAGCATGCAGGCGCACCTCATCTTGGGTGGTAAGCTGGACGGTCTCATACGCAAGACCAATGCTGTGCGGCGTAGCTATGAGGGCCCGGGAAGGGATATGGGGAAAATAAAGCAGGCTCTCTTGCGCCAGATACAGGATCCAAACCAGGGCGCCGTAGGCGCCCGCAGCAATAAGCAGAGCAGAAAGCATGGGGTTTACTTTGCGCACTGAGTCTCGCTATCTTAGCAGGTAAGGTCTTAAGTAAGGAGTAAGCATCGATGGCTCAGATTTTCCACGCCTTAGGACTGCACATGCACCAGCCACCGGGGAACTTAAAACTTTTGCTTGACAGCAATCCCTGGGAGGCCGAGCAGATCATCCGCTGCTACGAGCGCGCTGCCCGTTACGCCCATCGCTACCCGGATGGCGTTCTGCACGTGGGTTTCTCCGGCATTCTGCTGGAGCAGCTGCAAGATCCGGAGATCATCGACCGTTACCGTCCGTTTGTGGATATTCCTAAGATGCTGGAGAGCTACGCCCAGGCAGGCAACATCGAGCTGCTAGGGATGGGCTACTTTCATCCCATCTTTCCCCTCATTCCTCAAACCGATTGGGAAGATCAGTTGATCTCAGGTCGCCGGATGGTGGAACAGGTTTTCGGCCGCTCTCCGAAGGGATTTTGGCCGCCGGAAATGGCGTTTTGCATGGAGATGATCCCCGCTTTAGTCAAAGCAGGCTACGAATACGTGGTGGTGGACGGCGTCCACGTCCAACCCCATAGCGGGGTGTTGGACCTATACCAGCCTTACCGGGCGAGTTACGGCGGAGCAACGATCACCGTCATTCCTCGTGACCGCGACCTCTCCAACGCTCAAGAGTCCGGTTTGGACCCCATCTGGTTCTTCAACGAGGTACGCCACAAAGTAGCCCAATCCCCGCACCCTGACATTCCACGCCTTATAACTACTTGGTCGGATGGCGAAAACGGCGGTTGGTTTCGTCAGATGCACGAAGAGTCGGGATTCTTCGGCCGATTTTTTGCTCCGTACCTGGAGGCCGTGCGCAGCGGCCAAGCGCCAATGCGCCCGCTGGCTATCAGCCAGTACTTGCGCGACCATCCGCCGGTGGCCGAATCCTCCATTCGCACCGGCGCGTGGAATGTGGGGGCCACTTCAGGCCTTGATTTCTCCCAGTGGGCTGGGACGGAGAGCCAAAGACAAGCGGTTGCAAAAATCTGCGCTGTGAGCGCGCGCTACTGGCGGATAAAATCGCAGGAGCACAAGCTCTCTCCGCATGGCAAGGAGGCGCTTGCTAAAGCAAGAAAGCTGATTTTAGAAGGAGAAACCAGCTGTTTTCTGTTCTGGGGCGAGGCCTGGGTACCTGAACTGTACAAGCGTACTGAGCCGGCTGAACGACACTTAGCTGCGGCAGAAGCCGAACTTTTCTGAGCATGGCGAATTATTACCTGCGCCTTGTGGTCCAGACCAGGGCGAATTTCGAGGTAATCGATCTCACTGAGCGGGTGCAAAGTTGCATCACCTCCTCCGGCATCGCCGAAGGGATAGCCGTGGTTAGTTCGCTCCATACCACTGTCGCTGTGGTCGTTAACGAAAACGAGCCGCGTCTGTTGGAAGACATTCGCGAGCAGTTTTTGCGTCTTTTACCGCCAGACGGCAACTACCGCCACAACGACCTCCATCTGCGCGACTGCCCGCCCGACGAACCCGAAAACGCCCACGCCCACCTGATCGCCATGATGCTGGGCAACAGTGTCACCTTGTCGGTGCACCTGGGTCGGCTGGACTTGGGAGACTGGCAGGCACTGCTCATGATAGAGCTGGACGGTCCGCGCTTGCGCCAAGTAGCGGTGCAGGTCTTAGGATAAAGTCTTACGATGCTGAAAGCGATTGTCCGCGCCTTGTTGAGGTTGCTCTATCGGGTGGAGGTGCACGGTTTGGAACAATACCACAGCGCTACCGGCCGGCTGTTAATTGTTGCCAATCATCTGTCTTTTCTCGATCCGGTGCTATTGTGGGCGTTTCTGCCAGGGCGCTTGATCTTTGCTATCAACACCTACGTTGCCAGGCGCTTTTGGGTGCGACCTTTCCTCAAATTTGCCCAAGTGTATCCCTTAGACCCTCAGCGGACTGGTGCCCTGAAAGAGATCGTTCGGCAGCTACGCGCTGGCCAGCGCGTGGTAGTTTTTCCCGAAGGGCGGATCACGGTCACCGGCACTTTGATGAAGATTTACGATGGTGCTGGAATGATCGCGGATTTGGCCGGGGCGAGGGTGTTGCCGGTACGCATCGACGGTGCTCAGTTCACACCCTTCTCGCGCCTTAGAGGCCGAGTACGCAGGCGGTTGTTTCCCAAGATAACTCTTCACGTGCTGCCGCCTAGGGACATCCGTCCGCCGCCCGAAGTCAAAGGGGCGGAGCGACGCGAACGGGCCGGTGCAAACTTGGCGGACGTGATGGCCGATATGCTGCTCGCCACCAGTTCCACCAATCGCACCTTATTTGCCGCCGTGCTCGATGCTTGCCGCCTGTACGGTGCGAGGAGAAAAATCATAGAAGATTTGGAGCGGCGACCGGTGAGCTACTTGGGTCTGATCGCGCGCGCCTTGATCCTAGCGGATCAAATCGCCGGCTGCACCCAGCCTGAAGCCGCGGTGGGGATCCTTATGCCCAGTTCGGCGAATACCGTGGCTTTGCTGTTGGCGGTGCAGATCACGGGGCGCGTGCCGGCCATGCTCAACTATACCAGCGGCTGGACAGGACTGTCGGGGGCCTGTGCTACTGGACAGATCGCTGCTGTGCTTACTGCGCGTCGCTTTGTGACGATGGCCAAGTTGGAGGCGGTAATTGCAGCGCTTAAGGAGTGCGGAATCCAGGTGCATTATCTGGAGGATTGGGCAGAGCAGATAGGTCGGCTTGCCAAACTCTGGAGCCTCTTGCGCGCCTTGAGCGCTCCTTGGTGGTACCGGCCCGCACCTGATGCCAGCGATAAGCCAGCAGTGATGCTGTTTACCTCTGGCTCAGAAGGGGCGCCTAAAGCGGTGCTCTTGTCTCACCGTAACATTTTGAGCAACTGTGTCCAACTTGGAGCGGTGATAGATTTTAGCGCCCGCGACGTGATTTTAAACGTGCTGCCGCTGTTTCATGTGTTTGGTTTGAACGCAGGGGTCATTTTGCCTCTGATCTGCGGCATGTATACGTTTCTCTATCCCAATCCTCTGCATTACAAAGTCGTACCTGAGCTGGCCTATGAGCTCAACGCTACGGCTCTATTTGGCACGAACACCTTCCTGGCAGGATATGGCCGGTCGGCTCACCCTTATGATTTTTACAATGTGCGCTATGTGTTTGCTGGAGCCGAAAAGCTGCAAGAGGATGTGCGCCAATTGTGGATGGATCGATTTGGTATCCGCATTTTGGAGGGATACGGCGCCACTGAGACCAGCCCAGTGCTGGCGGTCAACACCCCTATGCGCTATCGCGCTGGCACCGTGGGCCGGTTTTTGCCAGGGGTGGAATGGCGCTTGGAGCCGGTCGAAGGTTTGGCCGAAGGTGGCCGCCTGCACGTTAAGGGCCCCAACGTGATGCTCGGTTATTATCTGCCTGAGCAGCCAGGGAAGTTGGTGCCGCCGTCGTCGCTATTCGGCGAGGGCTGGTACGACACGGGGGATGTGGTTAAGATTGACGCCGAGGGCTTTGTGACCATCGTAGGTCGTCTGAAGCGCTTCGCCAAAGTGGCCGGCGAGATGGTGCCCCTCGACGGGATCGAATCCTTGGCGGCCAGAGCCTGGCCGGGGTATCGGCATGCCGCGGTGTCTTTACCCGATGCGCGCAAGGGGGAGGTGGTCGTTTTGGTTTCCGAGTGCCCGGAGGCCGATCTTGCGGCTTTACGCGAGGTCGCTCGGAATGAAGGGATTCCAGAGCTGTGGCTGCCACAACGGGTAATCTTGGCCGAAGAGCTTCCGCTGCTGGGAAGCGGCAAGATCGACTACTTTTCCCTCTTAGCCCAAATCCAGTCTTGGTTTGTTGCCCCGTAAGTGCCAATCACCCATCTGCCTGGGGCTTTATGGGCTGACTGGCCGGATTCTCTGCCGTAGGTGATTTCTCGCTCTCAGGAATCTCATAAATTTCCCGCAGCCTGCGTTTGTACTCATCGGTAATCTCGTAAGCGTCGCGGCGGTTTTCGACTACTTTTGGCGTGATCAAGACCACCAGTTCGGTGCGGGTGAGGGCTTTCTGCGCGTTGCTCGTAAATAGTGCCCCCAAGATGGGGATGCGGGAGAGCAGCGGTAGACCAGAGCGCGAGCGATCGCGATTGTCTTTAATTAGTCCACCTAAGACTAGAGTATCTCCATCCTTGACGGCTACCGTGCTTTTGATTTGCCGCTGGCGGATGATTGGATTTTGGTTGATTATTGTCGTTTGATCTACATCGTCTACGCGCTGCTCCAGTTCCATGATTACCAAACCACCGGTGTTGACTCTGGGTTTTAGGGCCAATTGCACGCCGGTGTCGCGTTGTTGGAAAGTTTCTTGGACGCTGGACTGAGTGGCGGTATTTACGAACGAACCGGTACGTAAGGAAATCTGGTCGCCTACTAATATGGTGGCTTCGTGATTGTTGAGAACCATAAGGGAGGGAGAAGAGAGGACGTTAATTTTTTTGTCTGTGGCTAGGGCTTTAAGCAAGACTTGGATATTTTGATTGTTGCTTAAAAAAGAATAGGTGAATCCAGCTGGCAGGTTCTTCAAGAATAAATTTTTGGCTAAACCTGCCAAATCAATGCCTTGCGATTTCAAGCCCAGTTGGCTATCCTCTTGCGGAAGTTTATTGCGAATGAACCACTCCAAGCCATACTCCAGTTTGTCTTCCAGGCTGACCTCGATAATAGAAGCCTCGATCAGCACCTGGAGTGGCAAGATATCGAGCTGCTTGATCACCCGCTCGATGGCGCGGTAGTTTTCCTGGTCGGCATAAATGATCAAAGCGTTGTTGGTGTCATCGGCGATGATACGGATTTCTCCCTCCGCCGCTCCTGAACTGCGGCGCGCGGGAGAGGTTGTGCCTAGGGAAGCAGTCTCAGCGGCACTCGGGTTGCCCAGGCTGGTGGGATTGCCGGGATTGGAGATGCTGCCGAGCTGCATGGACTGGGTCCGACTTCCCCCTAGCCGACTGCTCGTGCCTAGGGCACCTAAAGTGGCTGATCTCAGCCCTGGCGCTAGGCTAGGGCGTGGGGTTGGGGCAGCGCCAGTGAAGATTTGATTTAAAG
This sequence comes from Methylohalobius sp., assembly GCA_026415315.1. Classification (GTDB taxonomy): domain Bacteria; phylum Pseudomonadota; class Gammaproteobacteria; order Methylococcales; family Methylothermaceae; genus Methylohalobius. The sequence continues at coordinate 72,816 of JAOAHI010000005.1, read as the reverse complement.
TATCGGCCAGTTTTAGGGCATCTATGTTTTGTGCCCGATAAACGTGGATATTGCCGGCCCCGGTCTCGGGAGCAGAGCGATCCAGGCGGGCGATCCACGTCTTGGCCATTTCCAGATACTCTGGCTGGGCGGTAATCACCATCAAGGCGTTTAAGCGTTGGATCGGCAAAACCTTAAGCGGCGCTGTGACTTTGCCTAGGGTTTTTTCGTCTAGAATGCCTTCCAGGTCTTGGGCCATGGTTTCGACGTCGACGTTGTGCAGCGGGAATAGCCCCACCGACATGCCCTCTAAGAAATTGACGTCGAAGGCGCGCACCGCGTCTTCGATGGGGGTGAGTTCAGCGGCTGTGCCCGCCACCACTAGCAGGTTTCGGGTTGAGTCGGTATAGAGGATGGCTTTAGGCGGAAGCAGAGGCTCTAAGACCTTTTGCATCGATTCTACGCCCACATAGCGCAGCGGGAAGATGCGGATTTGAAATCCCTCAGGTAAAGTTTGTTGAGGGAGTCCCAAAGGTGCCCCCACCGCTGCCTCTTCTGCCGGCCCCACCCAGTAAAAGCCGTTTTTGCGCGTCAAAGCCAGACCATTCATTCTCAGCACCATTTCCAATGCCGGTAAGACCTCGTCTTTGCGCAGTGGGCGAGTAGTCTGCAGGGTGATCTTGCCGCCGGCCTTGGGGCTTAAGGTGTAGTTGACTTTTAGAATGTCGCCTAAAATCACTTTGGCTACCTCAGCCAGGTCGGCGTCGTCGAAGTTAAGGGTGTATTGTCCTGGTTGATCTGAGGGCCTCCTGCCTGGGATAGCGCGGACGAAGGTGCTGGTGCCCGGATAAATCTCTGCTTTCTCCAGCGCCGGCTTGGGTTTTTCCTCCGGCAAAGGCGCGATAGGTTCCTCAAGTGGGGGAGGGGTGGGGGCAACGGTCTCGATAGGGAGTCTCTCGCGCAAGTTAGGTCCCATGTACTCACAGGCAGTTAAGAAGATTAGCAAGATCCCGGAAGCAATTCGTTTTTGTGAAAACCGATCCATGTATCATTCCTTTTTTTGTTGGGCCGCAGCTTGGGCAAATGGGTTTGGCGCCTGGCCTCGGGAAGGCGAGCGGAGGCGTGTGGCCAGAGAAGAGGGCTGTATTGGCCGGGGCTTGATCAGTTTCAAAACATAAGTTTCTCCCCCGCGTTCCAAAAGCACCTGATCTTCTTTGAGTTCGGCTACCCGCCAGCCGTCTATGCTCTCTCCTAATCGGAAGCGCAAAGTTTTGTTGCTTTGGTTTTGCACCAAAATCATCTGCCCGGCCTCGGGTGTAGTAATAATGCCAGTCAGGCGGAAGTCAGGCTGTTTTTTTTCTGCTCCTGTTTCGGAGGTTGCTTCGGTTTCCTCGGGAAGGGGCTTTCGCCCTTCCACGAACAGAGGCTGTTCGACAAAGGCGGAAAACGCCTCTAGAGGGGGCAGATCTGGTAAAGTCGGTGGTGACGGTTGCGGTGTTGGCACGGCCTGTGTTGCCGTGACCGGAGTTTGCAGGACACGGCTTAACTTGCGCGCCAGCAGCCAGTACTCTAAGCCAAGACCTAGGATAGCTACAAGGCAGGCTACTCCCAACGCTGAGGTGTGAAGGTAACGTTTGAGCAGGTTCATGACGGAGGGGTTGGCATGTACCCTACCACTTCCATGTCCACAGTCATGCGATCCGCAGGTAGGAGTTGGCGGGTTTTGGGGTCCAGGCGACCAGGAAGGGAGCGGATGGTCAGGCTTTCGACGATGAGCAGCGGGCGGCTGGACTCAATTCGATGCAAGACTTCACGCAGACTGGAAGTATTGGCTGAAAATCGCACCAGGACGGAAATCCGAGTAAACCGATCCTCCTGACGATGGGGAAGGACTTGGGTGCTGGTCAGTTCGCCGCCTGCGGTGCGGACGATCTCCGAAAGATGTTTTTGCAACTCAGCGGAGGCGAGGGCCGGCGTCTCTCCACTGAGATAGTGCCGATCGGCAGCTTGGTGGGTTCGTGCGGCCTCTAGTCGGCTACGCCAAAAAGACTCTTCGGCAGCGGTGGCGGTAAGGCGTTCCAGATGGAATCTAAGATCGGCGAGTTGCTCTTGGTTGGAGCGCACCCAGCTCAAATAAGGCGCAATTAAGGCGAAATACAGAAGCAGCCCAGGCAAGACCAATAATGCCCAGGCTACGAGGCGCTGTTGGGTGTTATTTAGGGGCGCCATTTTGCTCGTAGCCTAAATTTAAGCTGATTTGGAACCTTTCCAGACCCGTGCGGCGATCCTGGGTGACGGGTGAGACAAAATGCGTGTTGTGCAGTAAGGGAGAGCTTTCTAGCAGTTCGATGAGCTTCGACGCAGAGGGGGAAGAACCATCGATGCGCAATTCCCCGGCGCGATAGCTAAAGCCTGTCAACCAAGTGTCTTGGGGTAGCCTTTTGGCCAAATCCTCGATCACCTGAATCATGGGGGGGGCCGCTTGTTTGCGGGCGAGGCCAAAGCGGGCGGTCTGTTCCAAATCGGTAACTTGCTGTTTCAGTGCGGTCGTGGCCTGAGCCGCCCGCCTGGCCTGGGCCACTTGGCTTTCGAGGCGGGTGAGAACCTGGTTTTGGGCGAGAATGGGTAAGGCCAAAATTGCAGCCAACAGCACCGCCAAAGTGGCTGTCAAGATCCGGTTCAATAGGCAATTAAAGCGGTTTTCAGAAGGGCGCCAGCGCGGTGGCAAAAGATCGATCGCCAATGGGACAGGGGTGGAGCTGTGTAAGACGGCTGCATCCACCCGGCCGGGTTGGATGCCCTGTTGATGGAGGCGGATCACCAGACGGTCGAGGAGTTCGCGGGGGGTCAGGAAGACTTCGACTTTGAGGTGTCTGCCAGGCGGATTACGCTCTAACACGCGGCTGGTGAAATACACTTGGTCGGCGCTGAAGGGGGTTTGGCGGTCGAGCTCAAAACCGATCACTTGGTTCAAATTCTCCTCCGCTGCCAGGGGCAACGCGATTACTTTGTGCAGGTATTGGCCAGGGAGCAGAAGCAAGGTGAAAAAAACTTCCCGGTCCGACTGCTGTAGGGCCCTGAGAGTGTTACGGTTGGACTCGAAGGTCAGGGGCGCAAGGGTATCCCCTGCCGTCTGCCAGAATTGGACAGTCTCTTCTGCGGGCACGGCGATCAGGATGTGAGTGCGACGGACAAACCAGTCTCTCCACTCCTGCGGGATGGACTGTTTTAGCTGGTCTTGCCACCAGCGCCAAAACGTTGACCACCACGCAGGCACAGTCAAACGATCTAAGTAAATGGCCATGCAAAACAGAGTCGGAAGGATCCGGCGAGATGACTTAAGACGATTAATTATACCTAAAGGCAGTCAGCCGCTTATCCAAAAAGCAACCACCACTCATAGCCAATCAGGACCACATACGCCAAAAACAGCCCCGACAGCAGGTTGTGTCCAGAGATCCCTCCTAGTTTGAAGCGCCAATGAAGGACGATGAAAACGACGGCTGCGGCTGTGACCAGATACTTAACCGCGAAAAACAACGGCGGGCTGGTGGTCAATAAAAATGCCATGACCGGATTGATCTCAACGCCGCCGCGGTCCAAGATTATCAGGGTTAAAAGAGCATCCAGCGCGCAACTGCCCAAGATGCCTACGGACCAGATTAAAAGCGACATGTCCCCATAAACGTCCACATAGTAAGGGGCTCTTTGCTCTGCGGCGCGGCGTGGACCATAGCGTCGGCCGAAGCCTAAAGCGTACCAAAACGTTCGCAGACTGAAACGGCGGCGGTCAGGATAACGACGTCGATCGAACATAGTATTATCTTATCTCTCGATCGATTAGGACGGCTAGACTGCGCTCGATCAAGCGCAACCAGGCGGTCTCGATTGCAGGTTCTGTCCCAGTCTCGTAAATGTCATAAGGAGAAGAGGCGGCGGTGTCGATCGCCAGATGCCAGCGCCGGCCTTTAGGCAGCGGTGGCAAGTCGAATGCGATTGGCTCAGAGGCAGCATTGAACAGCAAGCATAGCGCTTGCCCGTCCGGCGAGTCGGGATGGATGCGCGCGCCCAGAGCATAACCCTCGTGCCAATCTGGCGGCGAGCGTTCAGGTCCAAACCATTCGATCTCGTGCGGTTGGTAAAAAGCTTCCCGGCTCAGGACCGGATGGGCGAAGCGAAAGCGAATCAGCTCCCGGACAAAGCGCACTAAATAAGCGTTTTTTTCGACTAATCGCCAGTCATACCAGGAAATTTCGTTGTCTTGGCAATAGGCGTTGTTGTTCCCGTATTGGCTGCGGCGGAATTCGTCTCCGCCTAACAGCATGGGAATACCGCGTGAGACAAATAAAGTTGTTAAGAAATTTTTGATCTGGCGAAGCCTGATCGCTTCGATGCGCGGGTCGTCGCTCGGACCTTCGACACCGTAGTTGCAGCTGTAATTCTCGTTACTGCCGTCCCGATTGTGTTCCCCGTTGGCCTCGTTGTGTTTATGTTTATAGCTGACCAGATCGTTTAAGGTGAATCCGTCGTGACAAGTAATGAAATTAATGCTGTTGAGCGGAGTTTTTCCGCTGTGCTGATAAAGGTCGGAGCTACCGCATAACCTGGTGGCAAACAGCCCCAACATGCCGCGGTCCCCGCGCCAAAAGCGGCGAACTTCATCGCGATAGCGCCCGTTCCACTCTGACCAACGCTCGCCTGGGAACAAGCCAACCTGATAGGCTCCGCCAACATCCCACGCCTCAGCGATGAGCTTGACTCCGCGTAAGATAGGATCCTCAGCGATAGACTCCAACAGCGGCGGATTAGGAATCAGTTTGCCTTGGCGGTCGCGTCCTAGGATAGAGGCGAGGTCGAAGCGAAAGCCGTCGACGTGCATCTCGGTGACCCAATAGCGCAGACACTCTAAGATGTAGTTGCGAACCACCGGGTGATTGCAGTTTAAGGTGTTACCGCAGCCGGAAAAATTGACATAACGGCTCTTGTCGCGCTCTTCCAATAAGTAGTAAATGCAGTTGTCCAGTCCCTTGAAGTGCAAGGTGGGGCCGGTCTCGTCGCCTTCGGCCGTGTGGTTGAACACCACATCCAACAAGACCTCGATCCCTGCCTCGTGAAGGGCTTTGACCATAGCCTTGAACTCAGTGATCGGGCTGGTCACTCGCTGGCGGGTACTGTATTGGGCGTGCGGGGCGAAAAACGCCACCGTATTGTAGCCCCAATAGTTGACTAAAGGCTCTCCAGTTAAAGGGTTTTTGCGGTCCAGTTCGCGCGGGTTGAATTGGTGCACCGGCATCATTTCCAGAGCAGTAATGCCTAATCGCTTCAAATAAGGGATTTTTTCTATGACCCCCAAAAAGGTTCCGCGCCTTAGGCATCCGGATGAGGGGTGGATGGTTAGACCTCGGACGTGGGTTTCATATATGACGGTCTTGGACCATGGGATCTTGGGTGGACGGTCGTCCCCCCAATTGAACTCTTCTTCAACAGGGACTAGGCATTTGACGCGATATTGGGCCTTGGGAATGGGTTCTCCAGGATGGCGCTTATGCCAGGTATCGGAGTGGATGGTAAAGTCCCAGTGCTCGACGCCGACGAGGGCTAGCGCATATGGGTCGAGCAGGATGCGATGACGGTTAAAGCGATACCCACGCGCTGGCTCGAACGGCCCCTCAGCCTGATAGACGTAATACAGTGGGATTGGCGCCCCGTGCACGCCGACGTGCCAGATGTCACCGGTTCGGTGATGTTTAGAGTCCAATTCGATGCACCAGGTAGGATCTAAGCTCTCTGGATCATCGAACAAAAGCAGCCAGAGGCACGCTGCGTGGCGGCTGAAAACGGCAAAATTGAGGTTGCCGCCTTCGGCGTGGACGCCGAGGGGCAGGGGATGACCGCGGGTGATCGTCAGGGCGGTTTCCATCGCTTCAAGCTTTAAGGCTAAAATAATTGCCTTAGTTAGCCAGGTTCCAAGCACGCATGCAAGCCCTACGCCGCAGATTATTAGTTACCAGTGCTTTGCCTTATGCCAATGGCCCGATTCACTTAGGGCATTTGGTGGAATACATCCAGACCGACATTTGGGTGCGCTATCACAAGCTGCGCGGCCACGAGTGCTGGTACGTCTGTGCCGACGACACCCACGGCACGCCGATCATGCTACGCGCTCAGCAAGAGGGCATCCTGCCGGAACAGTTGATTGAACACATAGGGGCTGAGCACCGAGCCGATTTTGCCGAATTTGACATCGGCTTTGACTGCTATTATTCCACCCATTCGCCGGAGAACCGCGAGCTAGCCGAGTGGATGTACCGGCGCCTGAAAGAGGCCGGCTACATAGAAAAAAGGACCATCGTTCAGCTCTACGATCCGGTCAAGAAGATGTTTCTTCCCGACCGCTTTATCCGCGGTGAATGTCCGCGCTGTGGGGCCAAAGACCAATACGGTGATAACTGCGAGGTTTGTGGAGCGACTTATTCCCCGACCGAGCTGAGAAATCCAGTTTCGATGGTGTCCGGAGCGCGGCCGGTGGAGAAGGAGACCGAACACTATTTCTTTACGCTTTCTAAATTTCAAGAATTTCTTAGGGAATGGGTTCACCAGGGCCACTTGCAGCCAGAGGTGGTGCATAAAGTGGATGAGTGGCTAAAAGCGGGTCTCAGAGACTGGGACATCACTCGCGATGCGCCGTATTTCGGCTTCGAAATTCCAGATGCCCCAGGCAAGTTTTTCTACGTCTGGCTGGATGCTCCCATAGGGTACATAGCAAGCTTCAAGCGCCTGTGTCAAGAACGCGGCTTGGACTTTCAAGAATACTTTGGGTCGCAGGCAAGTGCTGAACTTTACCATTTCATCGGCAAGGATATCGTCTATTTCCACGTTTTGTTTTGGCCAGCAATGCTCCATGGGGCTGGGCTTCGCACGCCCTCGGCGGTGTTTGCCCACGGGTTTTTGACCATAGATGGCGCAAAGATGTCCAAATCGCGCGGTACTTTTATCCAAGCGCGCACTTACCTCAACCACTTAGATCCTCAGTACTTGCGCTATTACTTTGCTGCCAAGCTGGGACCAGGGGTGGACGACATCGACCTCAACTTCGACGATTTCTGCCAGCGAGTCAACGCCGATTTGGTCGGCAAGGTGGTCAACATCGCTAGCCGCTGCGCGGGCTTTATCACCCAACGCTTTGCCGGGAGGCTAGCGGAAGCATTGCCGGATCCAGATTTGTTCCAGCGCTTTCTTGCCGCGGCCGAAGGGATCGCTGAGCTGTACGAAAGCCGCGAGTTCGGCAAAGCCATGCGCGAGATTATGGCTCTGGCTGATCTGGCCAATCAATACATAGACGCCAAAAAGCCTTGGGTGTTGGCCAAAGAACCGGGCAAAGAACCAGAACTCCAAGCTGTATGCACCCAAGGCTTGAATCTCTATCGGCTGCTTATCGGCTATCTCAAGCCGACGCTGCCGCGCTTGGCGAGAGACTCGGAGGCGTTTTTAAACCTTTATGAGCAGAGCTGGCCGGGTGCCTCTACCCAACCCTTGCTGGGGCACAAGATCCAAGAATTTAAGCCGCTCATCCGGCGGGTGGATCCAGACCGCATCGCCGCGATGTTAGCAGCTTCCAGAGAGAGCTTAGCAGGGCCGCCGGAAAATCCCAAAACAAGCGAGCTGATCGATTATGCCGATTTTGCTAGACTCGACCTGCGCGTTGCCAGAATCGTGCAGGCCGAGGTGGTGGAAGGCTCGGACAAGTTGCTCAAACTGCTTTTAGATTTGGGAGACGAGACCCGCACCGTGTTCGCTGGGATCAAGGAGGCCTATGCCCCCGAGACGCTTCCAGGCCGGCTGGTGGTCATGGTCGCCAACCTCAAGCCGCGCAAAATGCGCTTTGGTGTCTCTGAGGGCATGGTGCTGGCCGCCGGCCCGGGCGGCAAGGAAATTTTTCTCATCGCGCCTGACATCGGTGCACAACCTGGGATGCCGGTGAAATGAATCTGGCCGTCGCGTTCATCGATGAAGGCCGCTGCGTAGGGTGCGCCCGCTGTCTGGACGTGTGCCCGACAGATGCGATCGTCGGCGCGCGCAACTTTGCCCACACGGTGATCACCGCTCAGTGCGTTGGCTGCAAGCTTTGTCTTGGGCCGTGTCCGGTCGACTGCATTGTCATGCGGCCTGCACCGGAAGCGCTTCAGCCTAAGACTTCGGCGGCCAGAAAGAGGCGCGCCCAAGAGATAAAGCGTAGAATTTTGGGCAAACGCCAGCGTTTGGCGCGCGAGGCTGAGATCAAAAAAGCGCGCCTTGGGTCCCAAAAACGGCGTTATGAATTTGTCCAAGCGTCTTAAAATCTTTGAGCGCTTGGCGCAGGCCATTCCCAACCCCAAAACCGAACTCAACTACCGCACGCCGTTTGAGCTTTTAGTGGCGGTAGTGTTATCGGCCCAAGCCACCGACAAGAGCGTCAACCAAGTCACCCCAGAGCTGTTTAAAGTCGCTGCTACCCCGGAAAAACTGCTGGCTCTGGGCGAAGAGGGATTGAAGCGCTATATCCGCCGCATCGGCTTGTACAACACCAAAGCCAGAAACTTGATCGCTTTGTCTAAAGCGCTTCTAGAGCGCCACGGCGGGCAGGTACCGCGTACGCGAAAAGAGCTGGAGGCTCTGCCTGGTGTCGGCCGCAAGACCGCCAACGTGGTCCTAAACACAGCCTTTGGCGAACCGACCATCGCGGTCGATACCCACATTTTCCGCGTCTGCAACCGCACCGGCCTTGCGCCGGGGAAAACCGTGCGCGAGGTAGAAGAAAAACTAAACCGCTATACCCCCCATAAGTTCAAACGGATAGCCCACCACCTTCTGATCCTGCTCGGCCGTTACACTTGCACGGCGCGAGCTCCCAAGTGCGCTAAGTGCCCGATTCTGGATTTGTGCGAGTATCCGGCCAAATGTCTGCCCGCGTCGTCGCCACAGGACATCGATTCAATCTCGGCCGGGCAAAAGCTCCAGGACCGAAAGCGCATGGCCGGGCGCCAAGGGTAGCGCTTGGCCTTCGACCCAGTAAGAATATTGGTCGGCGTAATGAGGCGAGAGGGGGTGGCCGGATTGACCCCCGGGCATTTGGAGAAAGCCAACGCTAGGATGCCCAGCCACGGCTACCAACCGCATGCTGGCGCCATAATTGGGACGGGCGACGCGCACGCATTCAGGACAACCGGCCACAGGAGCCTCTGGAAGGTTAAGCCATCGGGCAAGCCAGGGCAGTCCTGCGGCTAAAGGATGGCGGATCTGGGTGCGGTTGACTTGACCCCAGGTCAGCTTGTCAATCGGTTGGTGGTAAGTCTGTTCCAGCGCGCTTGCGGTTTCAACCAGACTGCTGCGCAAAAAGCTTGACCAGCCGGAAAAGCTCCTGTCCGGCAAAGTGGCGGGATGACGCAGGCGCAATAGGGCGCGCAAGGGGACTTCGCTTTTTAGCCACTGGTAACGAAAATGAGGGTCGATTCTCAAGCACGAAGCAAAGAGGGGTCCTAGGACTTTTTGGCTGAGATCGGCCCGCCAGCGGTCTAGCAGGGCGATTCCTATGCTCTCCTCATCGGCCCGCCCGTTCCAGTTATGCAAGGCTGAGCGGATGCGTTCGGCCAACGGAGAGGAGTCGCCTTCGAGTACACTGAGGGCGAGATTTTGGTAAAAGCGGTAGAAGTTGGCGTCAGTGTCCAATTGCAGCGCCAAGTTCAGCAGGGGGTCGGCGCTAGGGTTGGCCGCAAGGTACTGATAGATGCGGGCAATCCTAAAGCTTAGAGCGAAGTTGTGGCCGATAAGGGGCTGGTCGCAGCCTAGAGTGCGGTGGTTGGCGGTGGCGATGACTCCGCCGGGCGGATCGATTAGGCGCGGCAGTTCCTCAGGGGAATAGTATCCCAGCCAGCTTTTGCCGTCTGCCCAGCTCTGGCTTACACTGCCGTCGAAACCTTCCCGTTTGGGCACGCGGCCGCTTAGGGTCCAGCCGATATGGCCGTGGGCGTCGGCGACGAGGGCGTTTTGCACTGGCATTCCAGCGCGGTTAAGGACAGAGAGCGCCTCAAAGACGGTTTGGACCCGGTCTAGCTCCAAGAGCGTGAAATCGACCGCGGTGGGGTCCAGGGCACTCCAATGCACTGCCAGTGGCCGCTGTAGCCAATCGTGCACGACGACTGGGCCCCAGCGGGTCAAATGGACGGTAACTTGCTTAGCTGCCTGGCCTTTGACGATGATGGTTTCGATGCGGCTCTGAAACTGTTCCCATCCTTCCGGCGTACGGTATCGGCCAGGCTGGGCAGGGTTGGTCTCCAGCACTACAAAGTCGCGCACGTCGGCCATGGCGTTGGTGAATCCCCAGGCGATGTGGCCGTTGCTACCAGCGATGAGGCCGGGGACGCCAGGAAGCGTGATCCCGTCCAAAGTGAGACCCTCATAGCGAAGCCTGGCTCGGTACCAAATATTCGGCACGGCTAGAGGAAGGTGCATGTCGTTGGCGAGCAGCGCTCCTTGCGGGGAAGCGATGGCCCACTGATTGGAACCCCAAGGGGAAGAAAGCTCGACCGTTTGGGCGGCTGGATTCTGCCCTAACAGTCTGGCGATGGCGGCCACCGGCACTGGCTGAGCTGGGCGACGACTGCAAGGCTTGCCGAGCAGAGGCCGGTCTAAAAGGTCTTGGTCGGGAGTGAGAAAGGCTATCACTTCTTGGGGCAGGGTTTGACTCATCACCGTCAGCATCAGTTCGGGATCGCCGATCTCGTCCAGCTCCTGAAACATGGACAGGATGATCAGGATGGTATCGCGGCAGCGCCATGGCTCCTGTTCAATGCCAAGGAGGCGGGCTTCGATGGAGAACGTCTGCTTGAAGTAAGCGTTGACCCCCTCAGCGTAAGCCTGACACAAGTGACGCTGTTCCAGAGGTAGATTGGCAACAATGTGCTCGGCGGTTTGATAAAAACCTAAAACGCGTTGGCGAATGTCTGAATCAAGGGCGACTTGGCCTATGATCTCGGCGAGTTTTCCTGCCATTTTGCGCCGCCCGAGTTCCATCTGTAAAAAGCGTTCCTGAGCATGGAGAAACCCCAGCGTGCGGAAGGCATCCTGGCGGCTTTGGGCCTCGATGGTCGGGATGGCGAAGCGATCAAAAGCTACTGTTACCGGCGCGCGTAAAGAAGGAAGATATCTTTTCCCATGGTAAATGGGAGGCGACGACCAAATAAGCCCCACACCAGCCAGGCAGGCCAAAGCCACAGTGAAAATCAGAGCCTTAATTGTCCAGCGCATGCTCCCAAGACAGTGTAAGCTGGGATTTGCTATGATTTTTGAGTCCGCAGATTATCAGGCGTGCGGAGCACAAAATTCCAATACCAACTTAGAGGAGGATGAGCGATGGCGGAAGTTGCTCCAGTGTGCGAGTTTGGCAAACTTTGCCCCGATTTTGCCTTACCGGGGGTGGACGGCAAGGTATGGAGCCGGGATGAGTGTCGTGGGCCCAATGGCCTGTTAGTGATGTTCATCTGCAATCATTGTCCTTATGTGAAAGCAGTTTTAGACCGCATTATCCGCGATACGGCTGAGCTTAAAAAGTACGGAATTGGCTGCGTGGCAATCAACGCCAACGACTCGGTCCAATATCCAGAGGACTCGTTTGACAACATGAAGAAACTGGCTCAAGAGAAAAAATTCCCTTTTCCCTATTTATTCGACGAAACCCAAGAAGTAGCTAAGGCCTTCGGTGCGGTATGTACCCCGGATTTTTTTGGCTACAACGCTCACCTTGAACTCCAGTATCGGGGGCGGTTGGACGAGAGCAAAAAAGAACCAGTTCCCAATGCGCGTCGGGAGCTGTTCGAAGCGATGAAAAAGATCGCTATCACCGGCAACGGACCTAAGGAGCAAATTCCTAGCATGGGCTGCTCGATTAAATGGAAACCTGAGCCGGAGGAGGCTCAGGCCGAATCTACGCAAAGCTAGATTATTTTTTAAGGAGGGCACATGACCATCAAACGGCTGACCGATTTAGACTTGCGCGGCAAGCGGGTGCTGATCCGCGCCGATCTCAACGTCCCGATCCAGGATGGCAAGATCACTTCCGACGCGCGCATCCGCGCCAGTCTTCCTACCATCCGCCAAGCCCTGGCTCAAGGGGCCGCGAAGGTGATGGTCATGTCCCATTTAGGCCGCCCCAAGGAAGGAGTTTATGACCCGCAATACTCCTTAGCGCCGGTGGCGGAGCGTTTGGGAGAGCTTCTAGGTCAAAAAGTAAGGCTGATCTGCGATTGGATCGATGGCGGTTGGGAACAGTCTCCCGGAGAGGTAGTGCTTCTGGAAAATGTTCGCTTCTTACCTGGAGAGAAAGCCGACGATCCCGAGCTTGGTAAGAAGATGGCTGCTCTGTGCGACGTGTTCGTCATGGACGCGTTTGCTACTGCCCACCGGGCTGAGGCTTCCACCCACGCGGTGGCCAAATTCGCGTTCCAAGCGTGTGGAGGATTGTTGCTGTTTGAGGAGTTGGACGCTTTGGGTAAGGCTCTAGAGAACCCAAAGCGTCCCCTTTTGGCGATCGTCGGTGGGGCTAAAGTCTCCACTAAGCTTGGGGTGTTGGAAAACCTCATTCAAAGAGTAGATCAGCTGATCGTCGGTGGTGGGATTGCCAATACTTTCATTGCTGCATGCGGGTTTGCGGTAGGCAAGTCCCTGTATGAGCCCGAGTTGGTTGCGCAAGCCAAAAAGTTACTCGAACAGGCCAGGGCGCGTGGAGCTGAGATTCCCATTCCGGAGGACGTAGTGGTGGCTAAGGAAATCTCACCTGAGGCCAAAGCCGAGATCAAAGCAGTCGATCGGCTGGCCGCCGATGATCTGATTTTGGACATCGGGCCGCGAACGGCAAGCCGCTACGAATACCTGATCCAGGGGGCTGCCACTATTGTCTGGAACGGGCCAGTTGGAGTATTTGAAGTCAATCAATTTGGCCATGGTACTCAGAGAGTAGCCGAAGCGATTGCGAAGAGCCCAGCTTTCTCGATCGCCGGTGGCGGGGATACGTTAGCCGCGATCGAGAAATACGGCGTTGGGGATGGGATCGACTACCAATCTACAGCCGGCGGAGCGTTTCTTGAATTCCTAGAAGGCAAGAAACTCCCGGCCATAGAGGTGCTCGCGCAACGCGAAGGCTGAGTTGTATGCGCAACAGATTTATTATATTTTTACAACAAACAGTCCATTCTGGGGGCGTCAATGGCACGTATTACCGTTGAAGATTGTCTAAAACATGTCGATAACCGATTTGAGCTGGTCCTTTTGGCTGCCAAGCGAGCGCGCCAGTTATTAGCTGGGGCCGAACCCTTGGTGGAGTGGAACGATGACAAAGCCACCGTGGTGGCGCTGCGTGAGATCGCTTCCGGCAAAGTTGATTTAGCCAGGCTCAAAGAGGTGGATATGGACGGCGGAATAGCCCAAGTCAAGGAGGTCTTAGAAGAACAGATGACGCTATAGGTGAAGGTGATCTTAAAATGGCAGCACCGGCGCTGAAAACCGAGCAGCCGCAAGAGTCGCTAATCAGAGATTTGATCGCGGCAATTAAAGGTTACTTCGATCTGCAACAGGTGGAGTCGATCCAGCGAGCATGCCAGTTCGCGGTTGCCGCACACGCCGATCAGTTCCGCTTGAGCGGTGAGCCGTTTGTGTGCCATCCGCTCTCGGTGGCACTGATCTTGGCTCAGGAAATGCGCATGGATGCAGCCGGCATTGCTGCCGCCATCCTTCATGACGTGATCGAGGATACGCCGATCACCAAGGCACAGCTTGTCGAGGCCTTTGGTCAGGAAGTGGCCGATCTGGTGGATGGCGTTACCAAATTGACTCAGTTGGACTGCAAGTCCAAGCAAGAGATCCAGGCTGAATCCTTGCGCAAGATGATCTTGGCTATGGCCAGGGATCTTCGGGTTATCTTAGTCAAGTTGGCCGACCGGCTGCATAATATGCGCACTTTAGGGCCAATGGCGCCAGACAGGCGCAGGCGGTTCGCCCGCGAGACTTTGGAAATCTATGCGCCGCTGGCCGAGAGGCTGGGGATGCACAAGATGCGTTTGGAACTGGAGGAGTTGGCTATGCAGGCCATGTATCCCATGCGCTACCGAATCCTCAAAAAAGCGGTTCGGCGCGCGCGCGGCAACCGCCGGGAGGTCATAGCCACTGTTGAACGCGCGATTTGCCAGAGGCTACAGGAATCCGCTCTGAACTGCACGATCTCCAGCCGTGAAAAGCATATCTTCAGCATTTATCAAAAAATGCGCACTAAAGGGCTATCCTTTCGCCAAGTTTATGACGTCTGCGCGGTGCGCATCCTCACCCACAGCGTGGACGAGTGTTATCGCGTGCTGGGGGTGGTACATGGTCTATACAAGCCTGTCCCGGGGCGATTTAAAGACTATATCGCTTTGCCCAAGGAGAACGGCTATCAATCCCTTCATACCGTGGTAGTGGGGCCTTATGGAATGCCGGTGGAGGTTCAGATCCGCACCCGCGACATGCATCGCATCGCTGAAAACGGCATCGCCGCTCATTGGCTGTACAAGAAGGAAATCGATCAGGGCGATGCAGCTAAGGCCAGGGCCTATGCTTGGATCAACGAGTTTCTGGAGCATCAACGCAACGCCGGTGGCTCGCTCGAATTTCTCGACAACCTCAAAGTCGATCTTTTCCCGTCCGAGATTTACGTGTTCACGCCCCAGGGCGATATCGTCAAGCTTCCCCAAGGGGCGACCGCCCTTGATTTCGCTTATGCCGTTCATACCGAGATCGGCGACCGCTGTGTGGGGGCTAAGGTCAATGGTCAGCTAATGCCGCTCCATACGGTGCTTGACAATGGTCAGACGGTAGAAGCGATCACTAAAAGCTGGGCGAGGCCAGATCCGTCTTGGCTCAACTACGTAGTCACCGCCAAAGCACGCAGCGCTATCCGTAATTTCTTGCGCAACCTTAAGACTCAGGAAGCGATCGAGCTGGGCGGGCGAATGCTGGAGGCAGAGTTGACTAAGCTGGGATGGAGCCTGAAATCTCTATCTCAAGACTTACTCTCCGATAGGCTTCAAGCAATGGGTTTTGGCCGCTTAGAAGATCTATTGGAAGCGATCGGTTTTGGCAACCGCATGGCTTGGCTGGTAGCCAGGCAGTTGGTTCCAGAGGCTGTGACCCAAGATGAACGCGAAGCAAGTAGAGCGCCTCTTCTGATCAAAGGGACGGAGGGCCTGGTGGTGAATCTGGCTAAGTGTTGTCGCCCAATCCCGGGGGACGCCATCATCGGCTTTTTCAACCCCGGCAAGGGATTTGTGGTTCATCGCCGGGAATGTAAAAACGCTCTCGAATTTCAGAAAAAACAAATTACTTGGGTGTTGGCTGAATGGGACGAGCAAACTGGCGGCGAGTTCCCGGTCGAACTGCGCGTTGTGTTATGGGACCGGCCAGGAACCTTAGCCCAGGTGGCTTCTGCGATTGCCGAAGAGGGCGCTAATATCGAGAACTTTCAGATCACCCAGCAAGACAGCCACACCAGTACTGATATCATTACTTTGACGGTCAAAGATCGCACGCATTTGGCCAGGATTATTCGCAGACTGCGCAAGCTACAGGTGGTGCTTAGGATTTCTCGCACTAAGGCCTAAATGGCCGAAGCCGTCTCGATCCCTTCTGTCTTATCTTTGCCTAGCATAGGTCCTAGCCTTGCAGCCAAATTGCGGCGACTCGAGATTGCGGACGCCCGCGATTTGCTCCTGCATGCCCCACTACGCTACGAAGATCGTCGCCGGATCACTCCAATCGCGGCATCCCAGGCCGGCAAAGTGCTGATCGAGGGGGAGGTGGTGTTGGCCGATATCGTTGGGAAGCGCCGGCCTATGCTCGTATGCCGCCTGCGCGATGGAAGCGGGGTTTTGGATTTGCGGTTTTTTCATGACTACCCTTGGCTCCGTCGCCGCTTGATCCCCGGCAGCCGCTGGCGCTGTTACGGCGAGGTGCGAACCACGCTCCATGGGCGAGAGATGATTCATCCCGAACTTGAGCCTGCTGCGCAGGCAACTCTTGGAATTTTGCCGATTTATCCCTCCACCATGGGGATCAGCCAGAGAGCTTTGAGACGCCTCATAGAGCACGCTTTGCGGTTGCTCGAGCAGATCCCTAATTGGTTGCCGCAGTTGCCTAAGGCTTGTCTTCCAGCCTGGGCACCCCTGTCGCTGCAAGAGGCCTTGCGGGAGTTGCACCAACCCTCTGCGCAGGACTGGGATGGGGGCGAGCGCTGCCGGCGCCGCCTAGCGTGGGAGGAGTTGCTGGCTCATCGCCTCGCGTTCCGCAGCCAAAACGCACGAGCAGAATTGAGGGCACCACAGTTGCTCTTGGACCTTAAGCTGGAAAGCGAATTTCGGCGTCGTTTGCCGTATCGCCTGACCTCGGCCCAAGAGCGGGTGATAGCGGAGATCAGCGCTGACTTAGCTAAGGAGTGCCCCATGGGACGACTGCTTCAGGGCGATGTCGGTTCTGGCAAGACAGTGGTGGCAGCGCTGGCCGCGCTTTCGGCAGCCAGCTGCGGCTGGCAGACGGCATTGATGGCCCCAACGGAGATTCTGGCCGAACAGCACTATCGTTTGTGGCAAGCTTGGTTTGCCCCGCTTGGGATTGAAGTGGCGTTGCTGACCTCGCGCCAAAGCGGCAGCGAGCGCCAAGCGACCCTAGGTTCAGTGGCGTTGGGGAAAGCCAGCGTTGTGATCGGAACTCATGCTTTGTTTCAAAAGGAGGTGCGCTTTTCCCGCTTAGGGCTGGTAATCGTGGACGAGCAGCACCGTTTCGGGGTCGACCAGCGGCTGGCGCTCAAGGCTAAGGCGCAAAATCTCACTCCCCATTATCTAGTCATGACAGCCACCCCTATTCCCCGAACTCTGGCTATGCTTCGCTATGGCGATTTGGAGGTGTCCGTGCTGGATGAGTTACCGCCTGGCCGCAAGCCGGTCGAGACCTATGTGATGAGCGAGATCCGGCGCGCTGAGCTGATTGCCAGGCTTAAAAGATGGCTGGGTAGCGGCCGCCAAGCCTACTGGGTTTGCACCTTGATCGAGGAATCTGAAGCCTGGCCTGGAGAGGCGGCGGAAAAAGCCGCCGAGACCTTGCGTTATGAACTGCCAGGCGTGCGCGTGGGACTGGTTCACGGACGCATGAAAGCCGAGGTCAAAGACCAAGCGATGGCGGCTTTCAAAGCCGGAGAGATCGATCTTTTGGTAGCAACTACGGTGATCGAGGTCGGAGTGGACGTGCCTAACGCTGGGCTGATGGTAATTGAGAACGCCGAACGCTTAGGGCTGGCCCAATTGCACCAACTGCGGGGTCGGGTCGGGCGGGGAGGGGAGCAAAGCTATTGCATCTTGTTGTATAAACCTCCGCTGACCGGGGCCGCACGCCAGCGCTTGGATTATGTGCGGAGCTGTCACGATGGATTAGCCTTGGCGGAGAAGGATCTGGAACTGCGCGGCCCGGGTGAAGTGTTGGGGACTCGGCAAAGCGGTGCCCTCCAGTTTAAAATAGCCGATCTTAGCCGCGATCGCGACTTGTTGCCCGAAGTCCATCGCGCTGCCGAGTGGTTGGAGCAAAACGCGCCATCGGTGATCCCTAATTTGCTGGCTTTCTGGCTTGAGCACGGCGAGCGTTACGCTGAGGTCTAAATCGGATATCGTGGACAGGATTGCTCCCCTTTGCAGTCGGCTATTGGCGACTGAACCGATTTGGTTTGCAGCCGACTCACCTTGTGCCCAGCGCGTTCCGCCCTATGTTCAGGACTGGCTTGCCGAATCCTCCTCTCTTACCGCGCGCCTCAACGCAATAGCTGGGCCAGTCCAGGTTGAAGTGCTGCATCAAGAGTGGGACAGGCCGTTTGCCGGCGAGGCGATGCGGCTTAAATTGCTCCCAGGTGAACGGGTCTGGACCCGGGAAGTCGTGCTTACGGGGCAGGGTGAGCGTTTGCTTTTGGCTCGCACGGTGGTGCCCGCTGTGACTATGGCTAGCGTTGGGGAAGAGTTCCCTCGCCTAGGCAATCGGCCTTTAGGGGAGCTTTTATTTTGCCGTCCCGATGTGAGACGTATCGTCACGGAGTGGACTTGTCTGAATCCAACCTATTGGCTAGCATGGCCAAAGCCTCCCCCTAGATGGGGAAGGCGAACATTGTATCGGATCGCAGAGTCGCCGCTTTTGGTGAGCGAATTCTTTCTGCCGGCGGTGTTTGCCTTAGGAAGCTGCAATGGACTTAGGTGAGCGTTTGCTCCAATACGCTTATCTAATGCGTTTTCACCGGCCAGTCGGGATTTTCTTGTTGCTGTGGCCGACGCTGTGGGCGCTTTGGATCGCAGGGCAAGGAAGGCCAGACATTCAAGTCGTGGCCGTGTTCGTGCTCGGTGTGATCGTGATGCGGGCAGCTGGGTGCGTGATCAACGACTATGCCGACCGCGATTTCGACCCGTATGTGGCGCGCACCCGGGATCGCCCTCTGGCCTGCAATAAAGTCAGGCCGGCTGAGGCGTTGGGCTTATTTGGGGTGTTAGGCTTGGTGGCATTTTGGCTAGTGCTCCAGCTCAATTTGTTAACCATCGTCCTGGCTTTTGTCGCCCTGTTTTTGGCGGTTTCCTACCCGTTCATGAAGCGCTTTATTTACTTGCCCCAGGCCTACCTAGGGTT
This sequence comes from Methylohalobius sp., assembly GCA_026415315.1. Lineage (GTDB taxonomy): Bacteria > Pseudomonadota > Gammaproteobacteria > Methylococcales > Methylothermaceae > Methylohalobius. Next base: position 54,126 of record JAOAHI010000005.1, on the reverse strand, counting down.
GGCCTTTGGTTGGGCGGTGCCGATGGCGTTTGCTGCTCAGACTGGCTCGATTCCAGTCGTGGCGTGGTGGTTGCTATTAGCGACAGTGCTGTGGGCGTTGGCCTACGATACGATGTATGCGATGGCAGACTTAGAGGACGATGTAAAAATCGGAGTTAAGTCAAGCGCCATCTTATTTGGCCGTTTTTGTCCGCAAATGATTGCCCTGATCCAACTAGCCCACCTCGCGGTGCTAACTTGGGTCGGGCAGCTTGCCGACCTCGGCGGCTGGTATAGGCTAGCGCTTGTGGTTGCCGTTGGGTTGTCAGCCTATCAGCAGCGGCTTATCTGCAGCCGAGATCGGCAGGCGTATTTGCGCGCTTTTGGCAATAACAGTTGGCTAGGTGCGGTTATCTTTTTGGGTATCGTGCTGGATTATCTCCTGCGTTAGCCTCTCACGGTGAAAATGGACGCAGCAATAGGCTAGGCTGGCCAAGATGGCCCCGAGCACGCATCCGGATAAGATGATTTCGACGCTGGACATCGGCTTCCCCAAGTTGTGTTGTGAAACACTTCCAGTTTGGTCGGTTCTCCGACCTTTGACTGTGAGCGCAGACACGTTTTTGCGGTTCAAGCGCGCGCCAACACCCACACTTCAACCCAGGCTGCTCCAGCCTTCTTTAGGGCCGAGGCCGCCTCGTGCAGAGTGGCACCGGTGGTCAGTACGTCGTCGAGAAGAGCGACGCGGCGACCGCGCACGTTCTCTGTAGCGGCAAACGCGCCGCGTAGGTTGCCTCGTCGCTCAGCCGCATCCAACAGGCGTTGCGGGGCCGTATCGCGGACCCGCCGGCACCAGCCTGGGCACAAGGGAAGCCTGAGCTTTGCAGCTACCGGTCGGGCCAGCTCCAGCGCCTGATTAAAGCCCCTTGCACGGAAACGAGAAGGATGGAGAGGGACTGGGATCAAGCAATCCGGCAGTAGCGTTTCTTGCAGGTGCTCGGCCATCAGCTCTCCTAAAGCACGGGCCAAATCCAATCGATTTTGGAATTTAAGGGCATAGATCAATCCGGGTACCGGAGGCTGGTATCGCCAGAGGGCTTTAGCCCGATCGAAGGCGGGCGGCTTAGCGAGGCAGGTGCCGCAGATTAGGCCAGAGTTGGTTATAGGCAAGGCGCATCGGCCGCAGGCGTGCTTCAGCCATGGCAGCTCCCGCCGGCAAGGAGGGCATACAGCAAGCTGACTAGGATCGCTGCACAGTAGGCAATGAGACGGGAAAAGCCAATTTTGGATCGATTCTATCCAACCGTTAATTTTATGCCTCGATCTTAGTTGACAGCAGGCGATTTTGCTTTATGATCGCCGTAACTTTAAGTGTAAACCTAGGAGAATGGGATGGTGGCTTGTCCCACTGAGACTTCCGATGTGCGCCACGATTGGGACATAAGAGAGATCCTTAACTTGTACGAGCTCCCTTTTGCCGAGCTGATGTATAGAGCCCAGACTGTGCACCGGCGCTATTTTGATCCCAACCGCATCCAGCTCAGCAGTCTGTTTTCGATCAAAACAGGAGGGTGTCCAGAGGATTGCGCTTATTGCCCGCAGAGCGGGCGTTATCCAACGGGCCTTGAGCGGGGCGAACTGCTTGCAGTGGAGGTGGTCGTCAACGCTGCCAAGGCGGCCAAAGCGAACGGTGCCAGCCGTTTCTGCATGGGCGCGGCATGGCGGGCCCCCAAAGACCGTGACATCGATCGGTTAGTGGAGATAGTGGCGGCGGTTAAAAGCTTGGGGTTGGAGACTTGTATGACTCTAGGAATGCTCACCGCAGCCCAAGCCATGCGCCTCAAACAGGCAGGATTAGATTACTATAACCACAATCTTGATACTTCCCCTGAGTTTTATCCTCAAATCATTACTACCCGGACTTATCAGGACCGTCTAGAAACTTTGCGCCACGTGCGCGCCGCCGGTATCCATGTCTGTTGCGGTGGAATTGTCGGGATGGGGGAGAGCCGCACGGACCGTGCCGGGTTATTGCAGCAATTGGCCAATTTGCCCCGTCATCCCGAGAGCGTCCCTATTAATCTGCTAGTCCAAGTACAAGGGACTCCGCTGCATGGCAACGATCCATTAGATCCTTTTGAGCTGGTGCGTACCGTGGCGGTAGCACGAATTCTGATGCCTGCTTCCTACGTGCGCTTGTCGGCTGGCAGAACAGCCATGAACGATGAGCTTCAGGCTTTGTGCTTTCTGGCTGGGGCCAATTCAGTGTTTTACGGTGAGAGGCTGTTGACTACTCCCAATCCCGATAACGAGGCGGACCATCGCCTGTTTGCCCGGCTGGGGCTGCGTTTGGATAAAGATGTCGGTTGAATTGGGGCAGACCTTAGAGCAGCGTTTAGCTCGCCGCAACAGCGACGGCCGGTATCGTCGCCGACTGCTGATCGATGGCCGCCGGGGGGCGGAAATCGTCGTCGCTGGGCGTTGTTTGGTGAACTTTTGCAGCAACGATTATCTGGGGCTAGCCGATCATCCACAGGTGATTCAAGCCCTGGCGCAAGGAGCTGCCATTTACGGCGTAGGCAGCGGCGCCTCTCACTTAGTCTGCGGTCATTTTCGACCTCACGACGCTTTGGAGAGGGAATTGGCTGAGTTCACTGGCCGCGAGCGGGTCTTGGTATTTTCTACCGGCTATCAAGCCAATTTAGGAGTGATCGCGGCCTTGGCCGGGCGCGGTGATTTAGTACTAGAGGATCGCCTCAACCACGCTTCGCTGCTCGATGGGGCAAAGATCGCTGGCTGCCGCCTCAAGCGCTATCCTCATTGTAATCACCAGGCGCTTGCGGCGCTTTTGGAGGAATCTCAAGCTCGTTTCATCGCTACCGATGGGGTGTTCAGCATGGACGGGGACTTAGCCCCTTTGCCCGAGTTGGCCATGATCGCAGCGCGCCATAAGTGCTGGCTGTATGTGGACGATGCTCATGGATTCGGCGTGCTTGGCCAGCGCGGCGCTGGGACTTTAGAGCACTTCGGTTTGGGCCAAAAAGAGGTACCTATCTTGATGGCGACCTTCGGCAAGGCCCTAGGAGTATTCGGCGCGTTTGTGGCAGGGGGAGAGGAGGTGATCGAGACTCTGATTCAAGAAGCTCGCACTTATATTTACACAACTGCCTTGCCGCCAGCTTTGGCTCAAGCTGTTCTTACCAGCTTACGCCTAGTTCAAAAGGAAGCTTGGCGGCGCGAGCGCCTTAAAGAATTGATCGAACGGTTTCGGCTGGGAGCTAAAGCATTAGGGCTGCCGCTTTTGCCCTCTGAGACGCCGATTCAGCCCTTGGTCGTGGGAGACAGTCAAAAAGCGGTCGAACTTAGCCGAAAGCTTATGGATAAAGGTTTTTGGGTAGCGGCTATCCGGCCGCCAACGGTACCATCAGGGAGCGCCCGGCTTCGGATTACCCTCACGTGTGCGCACAGCTTAGATCAGGTCGATGGTTTGTTGCAGGCGCTAGAACGCAGTTTGTGAAGGCGCTTCGCTTTACAACGCTCGGCCAAGGACCGCGTTTAGTTTTGCTTCCCGGCTGGGCTATGCACTCAAGGGTATGGGGGAAGTTGGTCGACTGTTTGGCTACGGATTTTCGCCTCACCTTGGTGGACCCTCCCGGCCACGGCTTGAGTCCGCCTTGGCCAAAGTGGACTCTAACCGGCACGGCTCAGGCGCTGGCTGACTTGTTGGCGGAACCAGCCCTGTGGTTGGGTTGGTCGCTGGGGGGGCAAGTAGTTTTGGAGTTAGCTCTTCGTTTTCCTGCGCAGGTTCTGGGATTAGTGCTGGTGGCGACGAATCCGAGATTTATCGCAGATCATTCTTGGCCCGGCATGGCTTTAGAGGTATTTGAATCTTTTGCCCAAGAGGTGGATCGCGATGTTCAGGTAGCTATACAACGGTTTTTGACTCTATGCTGCTTAGGAGCCAAGGTGCATAGTCGCCAACTCAAGAAGGCTTTGGAGCGCTTTCCTCTCCCTGCGCCCCGGGTGCTCAAGCAGGGTCTTGAAATCCTGCGCTCAACCGATTTGTGTCCCAAGTTGGCTGAGATCACTCGCCCCTGTCTGGTGGTGGGGGGGCGAGAGGATCGTCTGGTGCCAGTGGCGGCGATCGGTCAGCTGGCTGGTTCTCTTCCTCAAGCGCAACTTGTCATTCTGGAGGGAGCAGGCCACGTGCCGTTTTTGACTCATCCACAGGAAGTCGCTGCTTTGGTGCGGGAGTTTTTGTTTTGAGTTGGGACAAAGGTTGGGTGCGACGTTCCTTTGATCGGGCGGCTACCCACTACGACCGCTGGGCTGAATTACAGCGGCAGATCGGCGAACGCTTGCTTGCTGCTCTTCCGGAACGCCCTCCGGCCGGCTGGCTGGTGGATGTAGGGTCAGGAACTGGTGAGTGCGCGCAGGTTCTGGCCCGCCGCTATCATCGGCCCGTAGTAGTTTTGGACATCGCTTTTGGGATGGTAAAGGAGGCGCAGCGCAAGCTGCAAAGAAAGGCCTATTTTATGGTTGGAGATGCTGAGGCCCTGCCCTTAGCCGATTCTTGCGCTGGTTTGGTGGTGACTAACTTGGCCTTACAATGGTGTCTTAAGCCTCATCAGGCTTTGGCCGAAATAAGCCGGGTTCTTTTGCCTTCCGGCATGCTGCTATTTAGCAGCTTGACCACTGGAACCTTAGAGGAATTGCGCCTAGCTTGGGGTCAAGTCGACAGCTACTCTCACGTGAATCGTTTTGTCACTTCGCAAGATTTAAACCACGCCTTAGCCAGGGCAGGTTTTTCCCGCTGGCACCTCACGCAGGAGAAGATCGTCCGACGTTATTCCTCAGTACTAAGTCTGCTTAAGGAGATTAAAGAAATAGGGGCGCGCAACGTTACTTTGGGGCGTCCTCGCCACTTGCTTGGCAAAAAGACTTTGACCAAGCTCATCGCCGCTTATGGCGAGGGGGAAATTGAAGCCAGTTTTTTTCCGGTTTATGGGTGGGCGGTGCGTTGAGGCTGTTTTGCCAGCGCAACTTTGCTTGGACGCTCCTCTTGGATCCAGAGCAGGAAGACCACAGCCATGCCAATTACCCCAATCATGGCATCGTTCCACATTAGGATGCCTCCCAGTTGCTGGTCAAGCAAGCGGTCAAGCGAGAAGCGTCCGTTTAATGCGTCGTAAACGCGATAGAGCGGAGACTTAGCCAGGGTGATATAGGCGCCAGCTAAAGCCTCCGGTACTGTTACAGCCCACAGGATCACCAGCCTTAAAGCATAGGACAATCTAGCGTGCGAGCCGCGCGGATCAGCGATCAGCCACCAGAAGAAAAAACTGGTGACGATCATGCTGAAGTGCATCAAGTCGTGTACGAACTCGTTTTTGACCGAAGCGTCGTGAACGGAGGGGATCTGCCAAAAAATCATCGTACCTACGAAGAGCACGGATGCGATCAGCGGTTGGCTGAAAAAGCGGTAGAGGGTTTTAGTGATGCGATGGCGGATCAAAGGGGCAAAAACCTTATGGCGCAGCTGGGAAGGAAGCCCGGCAAGAAGCACCGGTACAGGCATGGCCAGAATAATCAACAAAGGGCCAAATACCCGAAGCAGCATATGCTCTAATTGATGAACAAACAGGAAATGCTCAGACAGAGGCTCGATGGGCGATTGCAGAGCGAGCACAAAGCAACTCACTCCGCTCAGAAATGAGCCCGCTTTGAGCGCGGAGAACGGTTTTCTTTGCCGCTTGCGCTTTTGCCATCCTCGCAAATACACGAGAGTAATTAGAATAAGGGGAATGGCGAGGCTTGGAGTAAACTGCCAGGCAAACCAGAAATTGTCTTTTTCCTGGAAAGCGCCGTGAGCTCCCGCAAGAATTGGCAAAAGCCACCCGAGTAGAGCCAGAGGGATTGCTGTCTTGAACATAGGGCGTCTAAATTTGATCTAGAACAACAGCCATTGCCTTGCGGCATCGAAGAGTATCGGTTAAATTAAAACACAAGTTCGGCTGGTTTTGCCGTCATGATCGTGCACCAAGGCAGCAAATTCGAGCAGCAGTGCTGGATTTTGCTGCCTAACGCTTCTTTAACCTGTCACCAGGCCAAGGTATTGTTGGGTGCGGTGGGGGTGGGGATGGCGCTGATCAGCGGGGGATTTGCGTGGGCGGGAGCATGGCCGGTTCTGCCCTTTGCTGGGATCGAGTTAGGATTGCTCGGCTGGGGTCTAAGCTGGAGCCTGCGCCAAAGCGCCGGGCGTGAGGTAATCACTGTAAACCCAGTGGCGATTCGGATCGAGCGGACGGCGAACAGAGGAAGAGTTTGCTATGAGTTTCACCGTGCCTGGGTGCGGATAGATTGGCAAAAGCCCAAAACTTTGGGCGAACCGAGTAGATTGCTTCTTGGCTCTCACGGCAGGCGGGTGGAGATCGGCGCATTTCTGATCGAAGAAGAAAAAGCAGCTTTACTGAAATCCTTGCGCCAGGTGCTTTCGTCGTCTAGTTGAAGAGGGGAGTGTTGTGAGTTTGCATCTTATACGTCTGTTGCTTGCGGTGGTCTTAAGTCTGCAGGCGCTTGCCGCGCAGGCGGATTATCGTCTCAATATCCCAGTGGGGCCGACTGAGACCAGTCGGGCAATTTACGACTTCCACATGTATGCCATTTGGGTGTGCGTCGCAATAGGGATCGTGGTGTTCGGGGTCATGTTTTACTCGATCATCCACTTTCGCAAGTCCAAGCACCCAGTTCCAGCCGGCTTCCACGAGAATACCGTGCTTGAGATTGTCTGGACCGTCATTCCGGTGTTGATCCTCGTCGGCTTGGCTGTGCCGGCGACCAAAGCGTTGATCCGGATCGAGGACACCTCGGGTGCCGAGATGACTATCAAAGTGACTGCTTATCAGTGGAAGTGGCATTACGAATACCCCGAGGAAGGCATTCAGTTCTTCAGCAGCTTGGATGAAGCGAGCGATCGAGCTCGCCAGTTGGGTTCCGATTTGGCCCCGGAGAAGGTGGCCAATTATTTGCTGGAAGTCGACCATCCTTTGGTGGTCCCGATCAACAAAAGGATTCGCTTTCTGATCACGTCGGCTGATGTCATCCACGCTTGGTGGGTACCGGCGTTTGGCTGGAAGAAAGATGCCATCCCAGGTTATGTCAACGCCGGTTGGGTCACCATCGAAAAACCCGGCATCTATCGTGGCCAATGCACCGAGTTGTGCGGCCGCGACCATGCCTATATGCCGATCGTGGTCAAGGCGGTGACGGAGGAGGAATATAAATCCTGGGTAGCCCAGTGGAAGCAGAGGCAGGAAACCCTAGAGGAATAAACTTGTTAAGTTGTTAAATTTATTGAGGTGAGGTTATGGCAACCGTTGCAGAGCATGGTGAGCATCATGAATCCTCCCCCCCCAAGGGGTGGCTGAGGTGGGTGACGACCACCAATCACAAAGATATTGGAACGCTTTATCTAACCTTCGCCCTGATCATGTTTTTCGTCGGCGGGGCGATGGCTTTGGTGATCCGGGCGGAGTTATACAAACCAGGGCTGCAGCTGGTTGATCCCCACTTCTTCAACCAGATGGTCACTCTCCATGCTTTGATCATGGTGTTCGGGGCGGTTATGCCCGCATTTGCCGGTTTTGCCAACTGGATGATTCCGCCTATGATCGGGGCGCCAGATATGGCGTTGCCGAGGTTGAACAACTGGAGCTTTTGGCTGTTGCCGTTTGCGGCTCTGCTGCTCTCCTCGACGCTGTTTATGGACGGCGGTGCGGTAGCGGCAGGTTGGACGCTCTATCCGCCGCTGGTGCTGCAGACGGGTAACGCTTTGCCTTTCACTATTTTTAGCGTTCACCTTCTGGGCTTGTCCTCGATCTTGGCCTCGATCAACATCATCGTTACCATTTTCAACTTGCGCGCGCCCGGCATGACCATGATGAAGATGCCGATGTTCTGCTGGACCTGGCTGATCACGGCGTTCTTGTTGATTATGGTGATGCCCGTGTTGGCCGGGGCAGTGACTATGCTGCTGACCGACAAGTACTTCCAAACCAGCTTCTTCAATCCGGCTGGCGGCGGGGATCCAGTGCTGTTCCAGCATCTGTTTTGGTTTTTTGGTCACCCAGAGGTGTACATTATCATCCTGCCGGCATTCGGGATCATCTCCCACGTCATTCCAACCTTTGCGCGCAAGCCGCTTTTCGGCAAAAACTCGATGGTTTATGCCACGGCCGTGATCGGCTTTCTCTCGTTCATCGTCTGGTCGCACCATCAGTATACGGTGGGGATGCCAGTGCCAGCCGAGCTCTACTTTATGTATTCGACCATGTTGATCGCCGTTCCTACCGGAGTGAAGGTGTTTAACTGGTTAGCCACGATGTGGAAAGGGTCTTTGACCTTTGAAACTCCAATGCTCAATGCCTTGGGCTTTCTGATTTTATTTGTCATCGGGGGGTTTACGGGGATCATGATGTCCCAGGTGCCAGCCGACCTGTATTATCACGACAATTACTTTATCGTTGCTCATTTCCACTATACCTTGGTGGGCGGTGGAGTGTTTGCCATCTTCGCCGGGATTTACTACTGGCTGCCAAAATGGACTGGGATAATGTATGACGAGCGCCTCGGTAAGTTGCACTTTTGGTTGTCTTTCTTAGGCTTTAACGTGTTGTTTTTCCCCCAGCATTTTTTGGGATTGGCAGGGATGCCGCGGCGGATTCCCGATTATGCGCTTCAATTTACCGAGTTCAACCAGATTTCCACGGTTGGAGCATTCATTTTCGGCTTTGCCCAGTTGCTCTTGGTTTACGTGGTATATCAGGCGATCCGCGGAGTGGGAGAGAGAGTCAACAGCGAGGTGTGGGAAGGAGCCAAATCCCACGGCTTAGAATGGAACCTTCCTTCACCGATGCCTTATCATCACTCTTTTGAGGGCATAGACATTCAAAAGGCTATAGCCTGTGAATAAGGCATGAATATTCGCAAGAAAAACCTAGTCTGGGCGCTAGCACTGGGGTTGTGTGCCCTGACGTTGTATGTTTTGACCGTACTGAAGGTTTTTAGCCGCGCGCTTTAAAAGAAGGAGACACTTTATGGTATCTGCAAGCGGGAGCTACTACTTGCCCCATAAGGCTAAGTGGCCGATCATTGGATCCCTAGGGCTGTTTACTTTCATGATCGGTTTTTCGATGAAGGTATTGGGCTTTGGAGGGGGCGGATTTTTGCTGATCCTTGGGCTTCTCATCGTCCTCGGGATGATGGTCGGCTGGTTCGGGGAGGTCATTCACGAGAGTGTGGCCAGGCTCTATAACGAGCAGGTAGACCGCTCTTTTCGCTGGGGTATGATCTGGTTCATCGCCTCCGAGGTGATGTTCTTTGCCGGCTTTTTCGGCGCTCTATTTTATATTCGGATGTACGCTGTGCCTTGGCTCGGGGGAGAGGGAACGACCGGTGTAGGCCAGTTTACCCATCTGTTGTGGCCTGACTACGCACCGGAGTGGCCTACCAATGGCCCAGCTCACGTGGGGGGGAAATTTGAGCCGATGGAGGCGTGGGGGATTCCGGCTTTGAATACTTTAATTCTTTTATCCAGTGGGGCGACGGTGACCTGGGCCCATTGGGGACTGCTCCAAAACAACCGCGACCAATTCATTAAGGGATTGATTTTTACTATCGCTCTGGGAGTAACTTTCGTTCTCCTACAAGCCTACGAATACTACCATGCTTACACGGAAATGGGCTTGACCCTGGGAGCAGGCGTCTATGGTTCTACCTTTTTCATGTTGACTGGGTTTCACGGCATGCACGTGACCATCGGCGCCATTTTTTTGACCGTAGTCTTGCTGCGTGCGATGCGCGGTCATTTTGATCCAGAGCATCATTTCGCCTTTGAGGGGGCTGCCTGGTATTGGCACTTCGTGGACGTGGTGTGGCTCGGGTTGTTTATCTTCGTGTATTGGTTGTAAGTCTAAAGTCGGAATTGGCTAAAAGGCGCTCAACCGGCGCCTTTTTTTTGGCCAGCTAAAAAACCGGCTTGAATTCCGTGAGGCTTGATCCAGCCTTGGCTAGCCGCAAACAGCAGGAAGAAAAATAGAGCCAAAGATAAAGAAATTCGGGTGGTTAAGGCTTTGACTGTTCGCGGCGAACGGCTTCTGTCGTTAAGGAGGTAATGGAGAGCAGATCCTAAGCTCAAAATAATGCCCGCAAAGGTCAAAAAGATGAGGAGCTTAATTGCCATGATCTTAGGGTGTCGGTCAAGAGAAAACCACCATGGTAAAGAGTAAGGGAGCTCTTTTCAAACCGAAATGGACTATGACTGTGTTGGTGATGGCTGCCGTTTTGGTATTTGTCTTTTTGGCCCGATGGCAATGGCACCGAGCTGATGAAAAACAGGCGTTATTGGATTGGCACGCACGTCAACTTGCAGCTCCAGTTCTGGTGTTGCGCGGCAATGAGGATTTGCACGCTGGCGAACTGCGCTATCGCCGAGTGGTCGTCACCGGAATTTGGGACAGCGACCACCAGCTGTTATGGGATAACCGCATTTGGCGCGGCCGCGCCGGTTACGAGGTCTTGACTCCCTTGGAGATCGAAGGCAGCCGCAGATTGGTGTTGATCAACCGAGGATGGGTGGCAGCCAGCGGCGACCGCAGCCGACTGCCAGAAGTTTCCCTGCCTAGACAGAGGGTGACGGTGCGCGGGATAATCGACCTTTTTCCGCAGCCTGCTATGCTTGTCCCGGGTATGGAGCTCCCAACCCGAGGTTGGCCTGCGGTCGTGGGATGGGTGGACCCTCAGGTTGTCTCCCGACTTCTGGGACAGGAAGTGGTGAATTTCCAAATCAAACTGGCGCCGGACATGCCGGAAGGATATGTGCGCCAGTGGCAACTCGATTTCATCAATCCCCGCCAAAACATAGGGTATGCCATACAGTGGGCGAGCTTTGCTCTGATCGCGCTCTGGTTATGGATCTGGCACGGCTGGCAGCGAGCGCGAAAGATTAGGATAGATCGGGAAAGGCATGACTGAGAGGAGCCAAAAACCAAGCGGTCGGTGGGTATTGTGGGCAATCGCGGCAATCGGCGGATTACCTTGGCTTTTGGCCTGGTATTTGGTTGATCACCCCGGGCTTATTGGCCAATCTAGCCACCACGGCCATCTGATCCAACCGCTGCAAGCCTTTAACTATGAGTGGTTCCAGCCTGCGGCTCACTTGGCTTCTCCCCCCCTTGCAGAAATTCGCGGACGTTGGGTGATTATTCATTTCCTGCCGCACGATTGCGATCGAGCGTGCCGGCAGCTCATTGCCGATACTTACAAACTCCACTTGCTGCTCAATAAAGATATGCCGCGGGTGCGGCGATTAGTGGTTTGGTCTGAGCAAGCTTTACCCACGGAGGAACTGCGAGGGTTCTTGGCTCAGGACAAAGGCCTGTATTTTGCTATCCTTTCGCCAGCTTTTCTGGAGAAGCAGGAAGGAGAGATAGCCAAGACATTGCTACAAAATGGAGGCGTGGTCGTGATGGATCCTTTGGGCAATTGGCTGATGTGGTATGATTTAAAATTTGATCCTTATGGACTTTATCGCGACCTCAAACGTCTTCTTAACGTCTCGCATATCGGATAAGCGTAGGTTTCGTGGATAAGAAACTGGTTTTGGCTTCCTTGCTATTGATCCTGGCCACCTCGGCATTGGGGTCTTACGTCCGGTTGAGCATGGCGGGGTTAGTGTGTCCAGATCTCCCTTTTTGCTATGGTCACCTGTGGCCACCGGACAGCCTGTCAGAGCAAGACCTTAAGGCTTATCCTGGCTTTGCGTATGATCCTTTCCGGGCTTGGCTGCAGATGGGACATCGGTTTGCTGCTGGCCTCTTAGGCATAGCGCTCGCTGGATCAGTGGGGCTAGCTCTATGGCGAAGGCAGCGGCCAGCATGGGCTAACTTAATCTTGCTTGGTTTATATGCCGGTACAGCGATGCTGGGAGGGGGACTGGTAGTAAGCCGCCTTTGGCCGCCGCTGGTGGTTGCTCACCTCTTGATGGCCGTGCTCATGGCGGTAGTCGCTTGGCGATGGTATTTAACGCTCAAACCGAGCGAGGACATTGCGCCTGGAAGACTTAAGCTGTTGGCGGGCCTAGCTTGGTGGGTAGTGCTGGCGCAGATTCTTCTCGGAGGGTGGGTCGGCGCCCAGTTTGCCGGCTCGGCTTGTTCTGACTTTCCTACCTGCGGCGGATCTTGGTGGCCGCCAGTGGATTGGGAAGCGTTCGCTTTTTGGAAGCAAGGAGATCCTTCGGCTTGGGCACTGTTGGACGCTAACGCCCGCATCACGCTCCACTGGTTCCACCGTTTAGGGGCGGCTTTAGTATTTTTGATTTTGTTCGTTTTGGCTACAGCGGTTAGCTCCAATCCTAGGCTCCCTCACATAAGTAAGCTAGGATTGCTGCTCAATTTTCTGCTATTCGTCGAGATCGCCTTGGGAATGGGCGTAGTCCGATATGGCTTTCCAGCCTTGGCGGTAGCCCATAGTTTGGGTGCAGTCGTTCTGCTTCTGACAGTCGGTACCATCGAGTTTTACCTGCGCCATCGGCCCTCTTTGCCTCCTGAAGAGGAGACAGTGACTGCAGCCTTACCTGTACCAGAGACCTGGTATGGACGCCTGCAAGCGCAACTGGCAAAGACACGCCGTGGGCTGACCGGTTTTTTGGTCAGCTTGCCCTGGGCTGGCCGGGAGTTAAATGAAGACCTCAAAGAAGAGATCGAAACCCATCTTTTGTTGGCGGATGTAGGGGTTGCGGCCACGCAGGAGATTGTAGCCAGCTTATCCTCCAAGCTTGCTCACCGCCAGTTGCAGGATAAAGATGAAGTTTTGCGTGCGCTGCACGATACCTTATTTGATTTGTTGGCACCGTGCAGTCAACCTTTGCGAATCGACCCCACGCACAAGCCTTTTGTCATTTTGGTGGTCGGCGTCAACGGCGTAGGTAAAACTACCACCATCGGCAAGCTGGCCCAGCGCTTCAGGCGCCAAGGCCACAGCGTTATGCTGGCGGCTGGCGACACTTTTCGGGCAGCGGCGATCGAGCAGCTTAAAACATGGGGGGAACGCAGCGGAATACCGGTGATTGCCCAACATCTGGGCGCTGATTCCGCCTCAGTGATCTACGATGCTTTACAGTCAGCCAAGGCCCGGGGCATCGATGTGTTGATCGCCGATACCGCTGGGCGGCTTCACACTAAGTCGAATTTAATGGAGGAATTGGCCAAGATCAAGCGGATTATGGCTAAGCTCGATCCTACCGCTCCGCACGAGGTGCTTTTGGTTTTGGATGCGACTACCGGCCAGAATGCTTTGATTCAGGCAGAACAATTCAATCAGGCTGTAGGGGTTTCTGGCTTGGTACTAACCAAATTGGACGGGACAGCCAAAGGCGGCATCATTTTCGCTTTAGCTAAGCGGTTTGGGATTCCAGTTCGCTTCATTGGGATAGGCGAGGGAATATACGACCTGCAGGATTTCGATGCCAAAGCTTTTGTCGATGCGTTGTTTGCTGAGCCGGAAGCGGCCCCGGCTCAGTTCGTGCATTAATAGGGGAACCGAAGCGTGTGGGAACCGATCCAACGGGTGTCTTTTTTGAGACCTATTCCAATCTCGAGGGAGAGAGCAAAATGAACAACGGTGCCTTGACGATTTCAAGCCCTATTCGATCCATCAACGCTTACATCGTGGCTGTCAATCAGATTCCGGTGTTAAGCGTTGACGAGGAACGCCAGTTGGCTTTTCGTTACCGCGAGGATAACGACGTCGAAGCGGCCAGGCGGTTAGTTCTAGCTAACCTGCGTTATGTGGTCCCGATTGCCAGAGGGTACTTGGGTTATGGCTTGCCTCTTGCGGATTTGATCCAGGAAGGCAACATCGGCCTGATGAAAGCGGTCAAACGTTATAATCCTGCGCTAGGGGTGCGCTTGATTTCTTTTGCCGTTCACTGGATTCGGGCTGAGATTCACGAGTTTATTCTGCGCAACTGGCGCATCGTCAAGATCGCCACGACTAAGGCCCAGCGGAAGCTGTTTTTCAACTTGCGCAAGGCGAAAAAAAATTTGGCTGCCTTGAGCCAGGAAGAGAGCGAGGCGATTGCCCAGAATCTGGGAGTCAAGGCTGAAACCGTGCGCGAGATGGAGCAGCGCTTAAGCGCTCACGATCTGGCTTTTGACGGCAGTGTGGACGAAGAGAACGAGCAAGCGTTTGCTCCGGTCCACTACTTAAGTTCCGATAGTAGCGCTGATCCAGCCCAGCAGTTGGAGGAGAGTCAGTGGGATACTATAAAAACCGAGCGCTTGAATTGGGCTTTGGCCCAACTGGACGAACGCAGCCGCCGGATCATTCAATCGCGTTGGTTGACGGAGAAGAAGGCTACCCTGCAAGAGCTGGCCTTGGCGTATGGGATCTCTGCCGAGCGCGTGCGCCAGTTAGAAGCCAGCGCTATGCAAAAATTGCAGACCTTGTTTTTAGAAGCGCCTCAAACCGGCACGTAACGGTCAAGGAGCAAAGCAGTAAAAATTCCTGCCAGATAGACAATAGAGTAGGCAAAGGTACGCATGGCCAGGCGCACGTTTTGCGGTTGACAACGCAGCTTCCACGCCAGATACAGAAAGATTCCTCCCAGAGTAGCAGCGGTTCCTAAATAGATTAGGCCGCTCATGTGGGTTAGATAAGGAATCAAGCTGATAACGAACAAAAGGATGGTGTAGAGAAACACCTGCAGGCCAGTAAATTCCACGCCGTGGGTGACCGGCAGCATAGGAATGTCGGCTTGAGCATACTCGCTGCGCTTGGCGATCGCCAAGGCCCAGAAGTGGGGCGGGGTCCAAAGGAAAATGATCAAGAATAACAGCACCGCATACGGGTGAACTGTGCCCAAGACAGCGCACGACCCAAGGATGGGCGGAGCGGCCCCAGCGGCACCGCCGATCACGATATTCTGAGGGGTAGCGCGTTTGAGATAGACGGTATAGATCACCGCATAGCCGATCAAGGATAAAAAGGTAAGGGCAGCCGTCAGCCAATTGGTCCATGCGATCAGAATGATCATGCTGGCTGCTCCAAGCACGAAAGCAAAAATCAGCACCTTGTGAGGTTCGATTTCTCCCTGGGGGATGGGCCTTTGGCGGGTGCGGCCCATCGTTGCGTCCGCATGGCGGTCTAGATAGTGGTTAAAAGCCGCTGCCGACGAGGCAGCCAAGGCGATGCCTAAAGTCCCTGCCCAAAGCGGTTGCCAGGGAACCATTCCGGGAACCGACAGAGACATCCCCACTACCGCCGTAAATACGATCATGGCCACGACTTTAGGTTTGCACAGAGCTAGGTAGGCCTGCCAGCGCGGTATGAGGCGAATTGCAGGCAAGGCGTTGGTTTTCATCAGAAAAGACGAAGTGATTTGAATGTTTTATTTTATATCATCTTCCTAGGAATTTATGGGCGAGTCGGTCAGACAAAGATAAAATAAAATCTTAAATCGTAAAGACGGAGATACCAGGGCGGTGATCAATCATTTCATTGCAGCGCTCAGATTGAGTAGGCGATATGGGTGGGTTTTAGTTGCCTGGGGGGCGATGTTTCTGCCTGCGGCGATTCAAGCTGCGGCTTCGGGCAAGGTTCACGAGTTCGTTTTGGACAACGGCTTGAAGCTGGTCATCAAGGAAGATCACCGGGCGCCAGTGGTCGCCTCGCAGGTTTGGTATAAAGTCGGCGCCAGCTATGAACCAGAGGGACTTACCGGTCTCTCCCACATGCTCGAGCACATGATGTTTAAGGGCACTGCCCGCCATGGCCCTGGTGAGTTTTCCCGTATCATCGCAGAAAATGGGGGACGCGAGAACGCCTTTACGGGTGCCGATTACACCGCTTATTTCGAGAACCTAGAGCGTTCGCGGCTTGCGGTTGCCTTCGAATTAGAGGCCGACCGGATGCGCAACTTGCGCCTTGAGGAGCAGGAGTTCCGCAAGGAAAAACAGGTCGTGTTGGAGGAGCGCCGGTTGCGCACCGAAGATCAACCTCGGGCCAAAGCGTATGAACACTTCCTGGCCACGGCCTATACTAATGGTCCGTATCGCAATCCCATTATTGGTTGGCCAGCTGACATCGAGCACCTGACATTGGAAGACTTAAAGGCTTGGTATCAACGCTGGTATGCACCCAACAACGCCACGCTCGTGGTCGTCGGGGATGTGGACCCGCACCAGACGCTGAAGTTGGCCAAGCGCTGGTTCGGCAAGCTCAAGCCCAGCCGGATCCCTCCTTTAAAACCCAGGACCGAAGTGGAGCAGGTAGGGGAGAGAAGGCTCACCATACGCCTGCCGGCTGAGGTCCCTTACTTGATGATGGGGTACAAGGTGCCAAGTTTAGCCAGTCTGCCTGAGGAGCGGCGTTGGGAAGCTTATGCGTTGACCGTCTTAGCTGGGATTTTAGACGGCGGGGAGAGCGCGCGCTTGTCATCGCGGCTGGTTCGTGGCCGTCAGATCGCCGCTTCGGCGAGCGCAGGCTATGATCTTTACGACCGTCTGCCGACGCTTTTTCTGTTCGATGCCACTCCAGCCCAGGGCCACACTTTGGCTGAATTGGAGCAATCTCTACGCGAAGAAGTGCACAAATTGCAAACCGAACTGGTTACATCAGAGGAATTGGCGCGGGTCAAAACTCAGGTGACCGCCGAGGCTATCTATGAGCGCGACTCGGTATTTTATCAAGCGATGCAAATTGGCCTGCTCGAGACCGTAGGGCTCGGCTGGCAGCGCATGGATGAGTACGCAGACAGAATAAGCCAGGTCAGTGCTGAGCAAGTTCTGGAGGTAGCGCGCAAGTATCTTATCCCAGAACGCTTGACCGTGGGCCATCTGGAACCCTTGCCGATTGAAAAGAAAAAACCTAAGGCTGAAGCCCAATCAGAGCTAAGGAGCGAATATGTCCGCTAAGCACGCATTGCTATGCTTTCTGTGGCTGATGGGATCGATGGCTTTGGCCGGTCCAAAGATTGAACATTGGCCAACCTCAAAAGGCGCCAAAGTCTACTATGTTTACAGCCCCGAGTTGCCCATGGTGGATGTTCGGGTGACCTTGGCTGCCGGTAGCGCTTTCGATGGCGAGAAATCCGGTTTAGCTACCTTGACCTCTATGTTGCTCGATAAGGGGGCAGGGGAGTGGGACGCCGATGCGATTGCCCGCCGGTTGGAGGACGTAGGCGCTAGACTTGAGACCGGCACGGCGCGCGACTCCTCCTGGCTGCATCTGCGTAGTCTGACCGATCCGGACAAGCTTGAGCAGGCTTTGATCACTGTGGGCCAAATTCTAGCCTCCCCGCGTTTTGCGGAGGAGGACTTTGTCCGAGAGAAACAACGTTTGCTCTTGGCCCTGCAGCGGCAGGAAGAATCGCCGGACCAGATCGCGCAGAAGCTGTTTTTTAAGGCGATCTACGGCCGCCATCCTTACGCCCAGCCGATCGAGGGAGAAATCGAGGCAGTCAAGACCATCACGCGCGAGGATTTGGTCGACTTTCATCGCCGCTTCTACGTAGCCAGAAACAGCTGGATTGTGATCGTGGGGGCGCTAGAACGAGGTCGGGCGGCGCAGGTCGCTGAGAGACTGACGGCGGATTTAGCCGAAGGAGAGTCGGCTCCTCCTCTCCCTGACGTCCAAGAAGGCGAGGATAATCAGGTAGTGCGCCGTTCCTTTCCCTCGGCTCAAACCCACGTCTTGACCGGAATGCCAGCGCTGGCCCGGGGCGATCCGGAGTATTTTCCCCTGTACGTGGGTAATCACGTCTTAGGCGGCGGGGGATTTACCTCCCGCTTAGTTCAGGAGGTCCGTGAAAAACGCGGTCTTTCTTACAGCGTTGCAAGCTATTTTCTCCCCCTCAAGCAAGAGGGACCCTTTTTGGCTAGCCTTCAGACTCGCAATGACCAAGCTGAAGCAGCGCTTGAGGTGTTGAACAGGGTCATTCGCGCCTATCTCGATGAAGGGCCGAGCGATAAGGAATTGACTGCTGCTAAGAAAAACCTCACAGGCGGCTTTGTGCTGAACTATGACAGTAACGCTAAACTGGCCGACTATTTGGCCACGATCGCTTTTTATGATTTACCTTTGGATTGGTTGGATGCTTTTCCTAAGAGGGTAGAGGCAGTGACGCGCCAGCAGGTAATCCGCGCTTTTCGGCGGTTGAACCCGGATCGCTTCCGGACCGTGCTGGTCGGAGGCAGTTCCAAAGCGGATGAGCAGAAATGAGGTTCGCATCATCGCTGGCGGCCTGCGCGGAAGGAAGTTGTTTTTTCCTAAAGTGGCTGGACTCCGCCCTACTCCCTCTTTGGTGCGCGAGACGCTGTTCAACTGGCTGCGAGATGAGGTCGAGGGGGCCTCGGTTCTGGACCTGTTTGCCGGCAGCGGCGCGCTTGGATTTGAAGCCTTATCGCGCGGGGCGAAAAAAGTGGTGGCTGTGGAATCCCATCCCCAGGCGGCGAGAGCGCTTGTGCAGAGTCGTGCCATTCTGGAGGCAGAGCAGGTAGAAATTATTGCCTGCGAAGCAGTGCGTTATCTCAGGCACGCCGACCCCTCTCCGTTCGATCTGGTGTTTTTAGATCCTCCGTTCGGCAAAGGGCTAGTCGGCGTGTGTTGCGCACTTCTGGAGCAGCGAAGTTGGCTTAAAGCAAATGCCAAGATTTACGTAGAAGCCGAACGCCGCCTTATCCCTGAGGTTCCGGCAAATTGGGAAGAGCTTAGAGCCAAACGCGTCGGGGAGGTGGGTAGCCATTTGTACAGGAGAATGTAAATGGAGACGGCGATTTATCCCGGTACTTTCGACCCCATTACCAACGGCCATGTGGATCTTGTGGTGCGAGCTGCTTCGATTTTCAGCCAGGTGGTGGTGGCGGTAGCTGAGAACCGCAACAAGCACCCCCTTTTCCCTTTCTCTGAGCGGATCGAGCTGACTGCAACGGTCCTTGCCGGCCTGGCCAACGTGAGAGTAGTCGGATTTACTAACCTACTCGTAGAGTGCGCGCGCCAACATGGGGCAAGGATAATCCTGCGTGGGCTCAGGGCGGTGTCAGATTTTGAGTATGAGTTCCAGCTGGCGGCGATGAATCGGCGCCTGGCGGGAGAGAAAATCGAGACGATGTTTCTGACCCCGGCTGAGCAGTATGCGTTTGTATCCTCGAGCATGATCAAGGAAGTTGCCAGGCTGGGAGGGGAGGTGTCAGCCTTTGTGCCGCCTCCAGTGGAAAAGAGACTCAAAGAGATTTTTAAGCGAGGTGAGGGATGGCCCTGAAGATCACCGATGCCTGCATTTGCTGCGACGTGTGCGCGTTTGAATGCCCCAATGAGGCCATCTCCTTGGGGGAGGAGACCTATGTGATCGATCCTGAACGCTGCACCGAATGCGTAGGCCACTATCAGGCCTCCCGGTGCGTGGAGGTGTGTCCGGTAGATTGCATCGTCCCTGACCCAGACCGGCGGGAAGAGCATCAGATTCTGTATCAAAGATACCTGCGCCTGACCCAAAAAGCAGGATGAAGTCCTTTTTTCTGGCTGTTTGCCTGCTTGGCTGGTGGCTGCTGGCTGTCGCGGAGGGACCGCCCCAAGCCGCTATCGCTTCCGCCCATCCTCTGGCCACCGAGGCCGGGTTTTCGATCTTGAGGCGTGGTGGCAACGCCTTCGACGCCGCGGTGGCAGTGGCGGCTGCGCTGGCAGTGGTGGAGCCAGCCAATTCAGGTCTGGGCGGAGGGGGATTTTTTCTCCTCCACCGCGCCCGCGACGGCTTGCAAATGGTCATCGATGGGCGTGAGCGTGCTCCTTTCGCGGCCCACAGGGATATGTACTTGGATGAACGAGGGCAGTTGATCCCTAAACGGTCAGTGGATGGACCGCTGGCTGCGGCTATTCCGGGATTGCCAGCAGCATTGGTCCACCTTTCGCACCGTTACGGCCGTTTGCCTTTGCGCGAGAGTCTGGCACCGGCGATTGTCTTGGCGCGCGACGGCTTTTTAGTCAGCACGCGGTATCTCGATCAAGTTCGTCGGCGCTTAGCAGTGCTTAAGCTGTATCCTGAAAGCGCGCAAATTTTTCTACAAAACGGTCACCTTCCCGAACCAGGGTTTCGCCTAGTGCAAAAAGACTTAAGCCGAGTGCTTCAGGCATTGGCCGAGCAAGGACGAGAGGGATTTTATGCAGGTTGGGTGGCCGAGCGCCTCGTGTCTGAAGTGCGCCGCGCCGGCGGCATCTGGCACCTTAAGGACTTATTAAGCTACCACGCAGTAGAACGCCAACCCTTGGTTGGCTATTATCTCGAAACTAAGATCATCACTGCTCCTCCGCCGGCCGGTGGGGCCGTGGTGTTAGAGACACTCAACATCTTATCGGCCTGGAATTTGGCCCGTTTGGATAGCGCCTTGGCCAAACACTTGATCGTAGAAGCTTGGCGCCGTGCTTTCCGCGACCGTGCTCTGTATTTAGGAGATCCGGACTTCGTCCAAGCGCCTTTGGATGTGCTTCTAAGTCCGGCCTATGCTGCCGGATTGCGCGCTGCGATTCGCCCCGATCGCGCCCTGCCCAGTCATTTCCTAGCCGAGTTCGCAGCACCTTCGGTAGCGGGAGGCGACACTACTCATTTTTCCATTCTCGACCGCGAGGGTAACCGAGTAGCGGCCACCTTAAGCATCAATTACTTATTTGGCTCTGGCTTCACTGTGCCGGGAACGGGGGTGCTCCTTAACGATGAAATGGACGATTTTGCCATTCAACCCGGCGTTGCCAATCTGTACGGCTTAGTCGGCGGAGCAGCTAACGCCATTGCTCCAGGAAAACGCATGCTGTCGAGCATGGCGCCTGTGTTTGCGGAGACGCCGGAGCGGATAGGCATCCTAGGCACTCCGGGAGGCAGCCGCATCCCCTCGATGATGACGTTGGCGGTTTTGGACTTTGCCTTTGGATTTGGTCCAGCTACCCTCGTTCGTTGGCCGCGCTTTCACCATCAGTATTTGCCCGATGAGCTTCAATATGAGCTGGGCGCTTTAACTAAACGCGAGCAACAGGCTCTTGCCTTGTTGGGACATCGCCTTAGAGCCTTGACCGAGCCTTACGGCAATCTCCAAGTCATCGTTTGGGACCGGATATTGAACCGGGTCGAAGCGGCCTCCGACCCCCGCGGCGAGGGAGTAGCGCGGGTAGAATGAGCAATTTTAGTTTGCCCCGGGCGGACGAAGTAATTCTCTGGCGGATGTCTTTGCTCCTGCCGGCCCAAGACCTGGCTCTTTGTCAGGAGGTGCTTTCTAGGGAGGAGTGGCTGCGGGTCGAGCGCCTGCTGCAGCCTATCAACAGGCGCCGTTACATAGCGTGCTGGGGGCAGGTACGCTGGCTGCTCAGCCTAATTCTGGGCGTGCGGCCACAGGCGCTGGAATTTACCCGGGGGACCTGGGGGAAGCCTTACCTTCCAGAAAGCTTTGGATTGGCCTTTAACCTCTCTCATTCTGGGGATTGGCTGTGGCTAGGAGTGGCCAGAGACCGAGAGCTGGGAGTGGATATAGAGCTGATTCGTCCGCTCGCTGGGTTGGAACGTTTAGCTAGGCGCTGTTTGACCTCAATGGAGTGGGAGGCGTGGCAGAAGCTTCCGGAGCCAAAGCGCCTTGGCGCTTTTTTTCGTTTTTGGACCCTTAAGGAGGCGCTGGCCAAAGCCTCAGGGCAGGGGCTAAGGCTTGGAGTTTCAAACTGTGCGTTCGTCTTAGGGCTCGGTCCGGTGCAGGTGCCAGAGGCATGCGCGCCGGCGGCAAGCTGGCAGGTTCAAGAGTGGGTAAAAGAAGAATTTTGCGCAGCTCTATGCGCGCGGCCTAGAGGCTTTTGCGTTGCCGAGCGCCAGCTTTCCCTGGGCTGGATCAGCGCAGCCGTTGGTCGCTGTAAGGGTCGAGAATGGGGGTAGGACGGGCCAGACCTCCCACTGGACCGGGAACGATCAGCAAGGGCAAGCGAAAATAGCTGCGTACTCTCTGGGGCGAACGGGCCGGAGGACGGCCGGAAGGGTTAGCGCTAGTGGACACTAACGGGCGGCCAAATTCTCGGCATAAGGCGGAGGCAATGGGATGGGCGGTAACCCGCACGGCCAAAGTCGGGTGTTCTCCCCTAAGCCAGGGAGGTACCCAGGGCGCAGCGTAAAGCAGCCAGGTCACCGGTCCCGGCCAGGTAGCTAAAACTTTGGCTAAGATTTCTTTAGGAGGGATCTGGATGAACGGCAAGAGCTGGCTGAGATCGGCGGCGATAAGGATCAACCCTTTTTCCGGAGGGCGCCTTTTGAGGCTTAGGATAGTTCGTACCGCTGCTTCGTTAAGCGGGTCGCAACCCAAGCCATAAACGGCCTCGGTAGGATAGGCAATGATCCCGCCTTGAGCCAACCAGCGCACCGCTTGGTGCCGTATCAGACTGGGCAGTTGCCAAGGCATGCGGTTACAAAGCCACCTTAGCTAGTCTGTTTTCCTCCGCCACCGCCTCTCGGAAAGTACAGCCCTTTTGTGGGCATACTCTCTCTGTCCCCTTGAGCTTGGTGGTCTTTAAAGTCAAAATCGGCCATTGGCAGATCGGACACGGTTCAGCCAGTGGAAGGTTCCAGACTGCATAGCTGCACTTGGGATAGGTTGCACAGGAATAGAAAACGCGGCCGGTTTTGGACTTGCGTTTAAGCAGGGTACCAGCTTGACATGCAGGGCAGGAGACGCCGGTGTCTTCTGGTTTCTCCAAAGGTTCGATGTGGCGGCACTTGGGAAAATTCGCACATCCTAAGAAACGGCCGTAGCGCCCAGCCTTGACCTGTAACTGGCCTCCGCAGGCCGGGCATGGCGTGTCGATCTTTTCAGGTTCGGCAGTATCGTTCCCGTTGGTTAGGTCTCGGGTGTACGTACACTCGGGAAAATTCCTGCAGCCGACAAAGCGACCATTGCGTCCTAAGCGAATTGCCAATTGCCCGCCGCATTCCGGACAGCGTTCGGTAAGCGGTGTCTGAGTAACGTCGGCGCGTCGGATGCTGGCTTCTTTCTCCCGAACTAGATCGTTAAATGGGGTCCAAAATTCCCGCAGCAAGCCAACCCATGGTTTTTCTCCGCGTGAGACGGCATCGAGCTGATCCTCCAGCTCAGCGGTGAAACGGTAATCAACATAAGGGGTAAAATGATCGGTTAAAAACTGGTTAACAATTCGACCCAGATCGGTAGGTTTGAAGCGTTTGCTCTCTAGCACCACGTACTCCCGGTTGAGCAGGGTAGAGATAATCGTGGCGTAAGTTGAAGGTCGGCCTATGCCGTATTCCTCTAAGGTCTTGATCAAGCTAGCCTCGGTATAGCGCGGCGGTGGCTCGGTGAAATGCTGGCGGGCGAATACGTCTTCCAAGGCTACTTTCTGACCTTCCTGCATAGTAGGGAGATTTCGCTCTTCTTCCTGAGAGGCCTCGTCTTGGCTCTCCTCATATACAGCCAGAAAGCCAGGGTGGACGATGGTCGAGCCGGTGGCGCGCAGCAGGTTGGCAGAAGTGCCGCACGCCAGGTCGACCACGCACGTCAAGAGAGTAGCATGAATCATCTGGCAAGCTATGGTGCGTTTCCAGATGAGTTCATAGAGGCGCAGCTGGTCAGGAGTCAGGTAAGGCTTGAGCTGCTGAGGCAAGCGGCGGATGGAAGTCGGACGGATCGCCTCATGGGCTTCCTGAGCGTTTTTAGACTTGGTTTTAAATTGGCGCGGGCTAGGCGGTAGGTTGTCTTGGCCGTACAAAGAGCCGATCAAGCTGCGAATTTCCTCTACCGCCTCGGGTGCCAGATGGGTCGAGTCGGTACGCATGTAGGTAATTAGACCAGTGGTCTCTCCGCCCAAGTCTATGCCTTCATAAAGCTGCTGGGCTACGACCATGGTGCGCTGAGCAGAAAAGCCAAGCTTTCTGGCAGCCTCCTGCTGCAGCGTGGAGGTGATAAAAGGAGGAGCGGGATTTTTCCGGCGCTGTCTCTTCTCTACCCGGACCACGGTCAGCCGACCTTGGGCCAGCTCTAACAGGTTTTGACGAATAGCTTGGGCCTGCTCGCTGCAGGTGAGGCTGAACTGCGTTAGCTTCTCGCCTTGATACTGGATCAGCTTGGCCAAGAAGGGGTGGTCGTCGGCTAGGCAGGCTGCCTCTATGGTCCAGTACTCTTGCGCTTTGAAGTTCTCTATCTCAAGTTCGCGCTCGACGATCATGCGCAGGGCTGGGCTTTGCACGCGCCCAGCCGACAGCCCGCGGCGGATTTTTCTCCACAGCAGGGGTGACAGGTTAAAGCCCACGAGGTAATCCAAGGCGCGGCGGGCTTTGTAGGCATCGACCAGATCCATGGACAACTGCCCCGGCTGTCTAAGCGCTTCCTGGATTGCCCGCTGCGTAATCTCGTGAAATGCGATCCGAAATACCGGTTTTTCCAGCGAAATATCGTTTTTTAAGAGCTCTAAGATGTGCCAAGAGATCGCCTCGCCTTCGCGGTCCGGATCGGTAGCAAGATACAGGGCCTTAGCCCCACTGGCGGCCTGTCTAATGGCATCGATGTGCTTTTTATTTTTGGCGATGACTTGGTACTTCATGGCGAAGTCGTGCTTGGGATCGACTGCTCCCTCTTTGGGGATGAGGTCGCGCACGTGGCCGTAAGACGCCAGCACTTTAAAGTCTGGCCCTAGATATTTAGCGATGGTTTTAGCCTTGGCAGGCGATTCGACAATTACGAGGCTCTGGGTCATGAACTATAAGTACGTGTTTGTGGCTGGCTGTGTTTTATCTCAGTGAACGGAGACAGGGACGTTGTCGTAAACCAAATCTTCCATCCGCGCAAAGGCCACCTCTTGATCCGGCTGGGTAAAGAGCACCATGAGCACGATCCATTTCAGATTCTCTGTATTCAATTCTTCGGCACTTAGGGCCATGGCGCGGTCTATGACCAGCTCACGATTGGAGGGATTAAGAATGCCGCTTTGTTCTAAAAACAAAATCAGCCCTCGGCATTCCTGATCGAGCTTAGCCATCTCCTCCGCAGCGTAAATGCGGAAGCTGGGCATGGTTGTTTGGATGACCTGGCTTTGGGTTAAGGATTCCAGCCACTGAAACGCTTTATCGATGTCGCGCTGCGGGAATCCTGCAGCGATCAATTCGTTGCGCACAGAATCCGGATCAGGCAAGTGCTTGGGGTCTTGATCCAAGTAGTTTTCGAACAGATACAACAATACGTCAAACACGTTCTCTTTCATGGCATTTAACAAATCCGTTGATAACAACCTCCGGAAACGGCCGTGACATACCCCTCAAGTTCCAACACTAGCAACATGGACGACAATTCTTGAAGGGAGAGTCCGGTGATCTCCACCAATCGGTCTATTGGAACGGGAGCGTAATCGATTTTACTTAATAAGTCTTGATAATCAGTGCTAAGTTCATTGTTTGATTCGGTCGGGTAGGAGGCAGGCGCAGTCAAAGTAGAGCGAGGAGAGGTAAAGTTGAGCGCTTCCAAGATATCTTCGACGGTTTCGATCAGTTTTGCCCCTTGCCGGATTAAGGCGTGGCATCCTTTGGATTGGGGATTATGAATAGAGCCAGGAATCGCCATGACCTCGCGCCCCTCTTCCAACGCAAAACGAGCTGTGATTAAAGAGCCGCTTTTGGTTCCCGCCTCGACCACCAAGGTACCCATAGACAGTCCCGCGATTAGACGGTTGCGGCGTGGAAAGTGCTTGGCGCGCACTGGTGTACCAGGAGGAAATTCTGACACGATTGCCCCTTTCTTTACAATCTCTGCCATCAGGTTTCGATGCTGAGGCGGATAGACCAAATCCGGTCCGGTGCCAACCACCGCGATGGTCTGACCACCTCCGGCCAAAGCGCCCTGATGGGCTGCTCCGTCGATTCCAATCGCCAAACCACTGGTGATGACGAACCCTAATTCTGCCAAGGTTTCGGCAAAATCAAAAGCAAGTTGGCGGCCGGTAGCGGTGGGATGGCGGCTGCCAACTATGGCCAGCTGCGGGCGCCTTAGCGTCTCAGGTTGACCGTAAACGAACAAGATCGGAGGAGGGGAGGAAACTTCTTTAAGTTGCGGCGGATAGGCCGAGTCATTGAGGGTTAGGATGTAACAGTTGGGTCGACTTCCCCAGGCCAGGCTTCGTTCCACGGCTTGCCAATCGGGATGACGCAGCCCGGCGATGGCTTTTTCGCTCAGGCCCAGCTCGCGTAGGGGGGCATTGGGTTCGAACAGCACCCCTGGAGTGCTGCCAGCCTCAAGCAAGGTCTTAAACGTTTTGGCTCCGACGCCTGGAGTTTGCGCCAAGGCGAGCCAATAGCGCAGATCACAAGCTTTGGTCAAGGCTAAGGCTGTTTGACCAGATCACCGAGATGGATCGGGGACAGCGCCTCCATGACTATGCCGTAACTAACCCGCTCAAACGGACGGAAGATAAGGACCAGTCCAGATCGCTCCTCGGGTAAGGTAACCCACTCGGAAGCCTGTTTTCCGACCGAATCGAGCACCTTATTCCCTTGCTGCCAGATTTCTAGAACATGACCTAACTCTAGGCCATCGTGTTGGCCGCGGTCGATAACGACCAGGCTATAGCGTCCGATCTGAGAGACGCTGTCTAACACTTCAATGATGTGCCCTTGAATTTTCCGACTGGGTGGATGGGGGTGATAGTCCATCGCCACGGTCTCTTCGGCCACGGGCAACAGGCGGTCGCCGACTAGTACCTCGCGCACGCTGCGGCCGATGGTAAAAGTCGCCGGATCTCCTGGGCGCAACAATTGGGCGTCGGCGATATAGACCGCATTGTAGCCTAAAATCTCATTAGTTTTTAGGTCTTTAAGGGCCCGCCCCTGGCGAAACACCTTATAGCTTAAGCCTTGGCGCGCGTTTTGGCTGCCGCGGACGTAAACCGTATCTCCGCTTCCCCCGATCAAGCGGTTGTTGGCTAGGCTGACGATGTATGGGGAAGACTCAATTTCTTCTTTAGTTACGACTTTGGGAGTAGTCAGAAACTGACGCACTGCTTCATAGGGAATAGTTGGGATGGCTTCCTCTAAGGGGACTTCACGGATTTGGGGTTGAAGTCTTTGCGGCTGAGAGTTGCGATCTTCCCGCTCGAGAACAAGTTTAGGTTCGCCGTTTTGATAAGTCAGCACCAAAACATCCCCAGGGTAGATCCGGTTAGGGTTTTGGATCTGGGGATTGGCTTGCCAGAGCCTTGTCCACTGCCAGGGTTGTTTTAAAAAGCGCGCCGCGATGTCCCATAAAGTGTCGCCTTGGACTACGGTATAGCGCTGCGGGTGATCTGGCGCTAAGGGGATCTCCTCAGCGTTAACTCGCAACCCATTCAAGCTCAAAGCAATGCCCAAAACCCAAACAACGCGCATGGTTCCTCCGCCCAGTGGATCGTCAATGTAGCAGGATTGCAACTTTTAACAAGGGAAGCGGTCTTTGTTGAAAGCATTAAAGGCGCAATTTTCCTGTCGTTCAAAGTCTAGTTGAATTCGGCTAAAATGCCAGCATTAAAGCTCATTTTAGGAGGCGGTCATGGCCTTATTGAAAATCCTAGAATTCCCAGACGAGCGGCTACGTAGGAAAGCTCTGCCGGTACAAGCAGTAGATGCCCAGATCAGGCGCCTGGTGGACGATATGTTTGAGACGATGTACGCCGCTCCGGGTGTGGGGTTGGCTGCGATACAGGTGAACAGGCCCGTGCGGGTGGTGGTGATGGACGTCTCCGAAACCAAAGACCAGCCGTTGTGTCTGATCAATCCTGAGATTCTGGCCCGAAGTGGAATAGAGGAGCGGGAAGAGGGGTGTCTGTCAGTACCAGGAGTGTTTGAAAAAGTCCGCCGCGCTGAAAGAGTGGTCGTGCGCGCCCTGGACTGCGATGGCAAGCCGCTTGAGTTAGAGGCTGAAGGCTTGCTCTCAGTTTGCATCCAACACGAGATCGATCATTTAGACGGCAAGCTGTTCTTAGATTACCTCTCTCCTCTCAAACGCCAGAGGATTCGCAAGAGACTGATCAAAACGGCTCGTCAGGCCAAAGCGCCCGCTGCTGCAATAGTTTGATGCGTATCGTCTTTGCGGGCACACCCGCTTTCGCCGTGCCTAGCTTCAAAGCGTTGCTGGCGGCGGACTATGAGGTGGTAGCCGTTTACACCCAGCCCGACCGACCGGCCGGGCGGGGACAGCGCTTGAAACCCTCTCCGATCAAAGAGCTGGCTTTAAGTTATGGGCTTAGAGTGCTTCAACCGGTTACCCTGCGTACTGAGACAGCCCTTGAGGAATTTTCCTGCCTGCAGCCAGACCTCTTGGTCGTGGCGGCTTATGGCTTGATTGTGCCTAAAGATTTTCTCCAGATTCCCCCATTAGGGGCCATCAACGTTCATGCCTCACTGCTTCCTCGCTGGCGGGGGGCAGCGCCGATTCAGCGCGCGATCCTAGCCGGCGACGAAGAGACGGGAGTCACCATCATGCAGATGGTAGAAAAGCTAGATGCAGGACCCATCCTGCTGCAAAAAGTCAGTCCTATCTTGCCGAATGAGACTGCTGGCGAGTTGCACGATCGTCTGGCTCAATTGGGGTCTGAGGCGCTGCTGGAGGCGTTGGCGGCTATCGCTGCCGGCACCATAGAACCCAGACTGCAGGAGGAATCCCTAGCCACATATGCGGCCAAGCTCTCTAGAGAGGAAGCTAGGCTTGATTGGATGCAGCCTGCGTGGAAATTGGCGCGTGCAGTGCGGGCGTTTAACCCTTGGCCGGTGGCGTTTACCTATTTTGGCGATTCCATGCTCAAGATTTGGCGGGCCGAGGCGATAGAGAGATCGGTAGCCGAAGTGCCCGGCACCATCATTAGCGCCAAAAAAAATTTGGAAGTGGCCACCGGTGAAGGATGCCTGCGTTTATTGGAGGTGCAGCTGCCCGGCGGTCGGCCGATAACGGCGCAGGCTTTTCTCAATGCCCATCCTTGCCAAGGCGTACGCCTTTTTTGATCCTTCCGTGAGCCACGTGCGCGCTCTTGCTGCTCGGGTGGTTTGTCAAGTTTTGGCTGGTCGATCGCTTTCGGAAGTGTTGCCAGCAGCTTTGGTCGGCGTGCCTAAAGCTCAGCATTCGTTTTTTAAGGCTTTGTGCTATGGCACCTTGCGCTGGTATCCGCGGCTTGAGTTTATCTTGGGCCAACTTTTACGCCGACCTATTAAAGAAGCAGACGTTCATGCTCTAGCCCTGATCGGCCTGCACCAATTAGGGCACATGGCGGTCAAGTCCCACGCGGCGATAGCTGAGACGGTTAGCGCCGCCAAGCCCTGGGCTAAGTCGCTTGTCAACGGTATCCTGCGCAATTATCAACGCCGTCGGGAAGAGTTAGAGGCGTTGGCCGACGCAGACTATGAAGCCGAGTTTGGCCATCCTTGCTGGCTTAGGCGTAAGATCGAGCAAGCATGGCCGGAGCAGGCTGCTGCCATCCTCAAGGCAAATAATCAGCAAGCGCCTTTGGTCGTGCGCGTCAATTTAAAGCGGATTTCTCGCCAGGCTTATAGCGATAGGTTGGCCAAACAAGGGCTTTCCGCCCGACCGGTGGCCGGCGTCGATACGGCTTTAGTGATCGAGCCGCCAGTTCCGGTAGAAAATCTACCCGGTTTTGCCCAAGGCTTGGTCTCGGTGCAGGATGCTGCTGCCCAGTTGGCTGCTCCCCTTTTGGTTGCCCAGCCTGGGCAGAGGGTGTTGGACGTGTGCGCCGCCCCCGGCGGTAAGACTTTGCACATTTTGGAGAGCTGTCCTGAAATTGCCGAATTGGTGGCTGTGGATATCGCTCCGAAGCGTCTTGAAAAAATCCAGGAAAACCTGATACGAGCGCGGCTATCCAAAGTCAGTCTTCGGTGTGGCGATGCGCGCAGGCCTCAAGACTGGTGGGACGGAGAGCTATTTGCCCGGATTTTAGTCGATGCGCCGTGTACTGCCACCGGCGTCATTCGCCGTCATCCGGACATCAAGCTGCTGCGCCGCGAAAGCGACTTGGCGACTTTGGTGAGACTGCAGCGGGACATTCTTGAAGCAGTCTGGCCGCTGCTCTCGGTGGGTGGTATGTTGCTGTATGCTACCTGTTCGCTGCTGCCTGAAGAGAACGAAGCGCAGATTCAGGCTTTTTTAAGCGCTCATCCCGATGCGCGCTGCGTGCCTATCGAGGCGGAATGGGGAACAGTCACCGGCTGCGGTCGCCAGATTTGGCCAGGAGGGGATTGGGACGGATTTTTCTATGCCCGGTTGGAGAAATGCGTCTGCGGGTGATTGTTGCCGGAATCTTGGCGCTGTGGGCGTCTTTGGCTGCTGCCGATTACGGCTTTACGGTGCGCTATGCCCGCCTGACGCGCTATCCCGATGCTCTTGCTCTGACGGCTATGATCGATTACCGCTTTAGCCAGGCGATGATCGACGCGCTCGAGGCGGGGGTGCCTTTGACCTTGACAGTGAAGACTAGGATTTACCAGCCGCGCCTTGTGTGGGACAAGCTGTTGTGGCGGCACGATTTGGATTTCAAGATCCAGTATTACCCTTTGGCTAAGATCTACCGAGTTATCGACGAGAGCAACAATTTTCAGCGCAGTTTTGCTCAGCTTGAAGCCGCTTTAGAAGCTTTAGGCAAGCTAGACGGGATTGTTTTGCCTATGACCGAGGATCGGTTCCTAAGTCCTGGGTGCTACGCTGAATTGACGGTCAAGCTCAACCTGAATCGTCTGCCCTGGCCATTGCGCGTGCCGGCATATTTTTCCCCCAAGTGGCGTTTGCGTTCGCCTCCTTATCGATGGCCTCTGTCCGACTGAAGCCTCCCTTGAGCTTGGTAGTGGTGATCCTATTTGGGATTATCCTCGTACCTTTGCATTTGATGAGTTCGGCGACCCAAGAGGCGTCTGAGCTAAGCCGTTGGTATTCATGGCTGCTGGCGATTAACGCTTTGGGCGGGGCACTGCTTTTGGGGTTGGTCAGTGCCAATATCTGGTGGCTGGTGAAAAATTTCCGCCGGCGGGCGGCGGGTTCCAGATTGGCCTCGCGCCTGGTGCTGTTGTTTGTGTTCTTGGCCCTAACCCCGGCTTCGATTGTGTTCTATTACTCCTTTCAGTTTCTCCACCGCAGCATAGACAGTTGGTTCGACGTCCAGATCGACCGCGCCATGGAGAGTTCTCTGGAATTGGGCAAATCGGCCTTGGACCAGAGAATGCGTGTGCTGCTCCAGCGCACTCGGGAGCTGGCGGCGGATCTGAGCAGGACGCCTGTGGCGTTGCTGGCGGTGGAACTGGACCGCGCGCGCGAGCAAAGCGAGGCTGTAGAACTGACGGTGCTCACCCGGCAGGGACGTATCATAGCCACCAGTCAAGCTGGAGTTGAACTGATTCTACCCAGCCTGCCCGATCCGAGTCTTCTGGCACGCGCTGCGGAAAACGGTTATGTCAGTTTGGACCCGGCTCCAGGTCCTGTGGTCACGGACGAGAAAGAGGCGGTCATTCAGGTGCGCGCGTTAGTGCCGGTGGAGTTGGACGAACCGCTTTTCCTGCAGGCGCTTTACCAGCTCCCGCAGCGCCTGAACCTTTTGGCTCAGACCGTCGAGTCGGCCTATGCCCATTACCGCCAGATGGTCTATCTACGCCATTGGCTCAAGTTTAGCTTCTCTTTAACGCTTGCTTTAATCCTCCAAGTCACGATGTTGGCGGCAATTTGGGCGGCTTTCTTAAGCATTCGTCGGATCGTAGCACCGGTGAAGATGCTGGTCCTGGGCACCCGCGCTGTGGCTCAAGGCAATCTTGACAAACGTTTGCCGGTGTTGCAGAAAGACGACATGGGTTTTCTGATCAGCTCCTTCAACGCCATGACTGCTCGTCTGGCTGAGGCTCGGGACTTAGCTGAACGCTCCCGGCGCCAGGTTGAAGATCAACGCGCGTACTTAGAGACGGTGCTGTCGCATCTTTCTTCCGGGGTCTTGACCTTAAACGAACAGTTGCGCTTAAAGACGGCCAATCAGGCGGCGGAGGCCATCTTAGAAATAAGTTTCGCATCGCTCAAGGATAGGCCGCTTAGGAGTTTGGCCGAGGCCAATCCAGCGTTGGCAGAGTTGGTGTGCCTAATCCGCACCCAGCTAGAGGAAAACGAGGGCACCTGGCAGGAAGAACTAAGTCTAAGCGGGTCCCAAGGGCAAAAGACGCTATTGTGCCGGGGCAGCCCTCTGCTCGGCGCTGATGGAAAAAGGCACGGGGCAGTGCTGGTGTTTGACGACATCACCGCTTTGGTTCAGGCGCAAAAAAACGCGGCTTGGAGCGAAATGGCCAGGCGCTTGGCTCATGAGATTAAAAACCCTTTAACACCAATCCAGCTGGCTGCCGAAAGGCTCCTGCACAAATTGAAACCCAAGCTCGATAGCCAAGAAGAGGCGGTACTGGAACGCTCCACCCGCACCATAGTCCAACAGGTTGAGGCGCTCAAAACGATGGTCAACGCCTTTTCCGAATACGCCCGCTTGCCCAAGATGCGATTCAGACCAGTAGATCTGAGTATACTGATCGATGAGGTGCTGGCCTTGTATCCCCCATCTGCTGGGATAGAATTCAATTTGGAGTTCGCGCCGGATCTTTGCTGGCTGCAAGCGGATCCTTTGCGCTTAAGACAGGTGTTGCACAATTTGATCAAGAACTCGCTGGAGGCCAAGGCGCCGCCAGTGCACATGAGAATTGCGGCTCACCGAGTGAGCGAGCGCGGCTTTCAGGGAATCGAACTTGTGCTTGAAGATGACGGGCCAGGCATAGACCCGCAGTGGATCGACCAAATCTTCGATCCCTATGTGACTACGAAATCTAAGGGTACTGGCTTGGGGTTGGCGATCGTCAAGAAAATCGTCGAGGAGCACGGTGGCACGATTTATGTGGATCGTCATTTTAGCGCTGGAGCGCGGTTTGTGATTCGCTTGCCGGCTGCAGTCAGCGTCCCGGCATTAATCCATAGAAACGAAGTCAGCGAGCTATGAGCCAAGCAAAGATTTTAGTCGTTGATGACGAACCGGACATCTGTGAGCTGGTCCAGGAAATATTGGAGGACGAGGGGTTTTCCATTGTAACCGCAAGCAGCGGCGCGCAGGCTAGGCGTCGCTTGAAGGAAGACTGTCCTGACCTGGTGCTGCTTGACATCTGGATGCCAGACACGGACGGAGTCAGCCTGCTTAAGGAGTGGGTAGGAAGCGGAGTGACATGCCCAGTGATTATGATGTCCGGACACGGCACGGTGGAAACGGCAGTAGAGGCGACGCGCCTGGGAGCGTTCGATTATCTCGAAAAACCCCTGTCTATGGCCAAGTTGCTCTCCACCGTCGAGCGGGCTCTGGAAGCAGGACGTTTGCGCCAACCCGGGCGGCCAGCAGCGGAGGAGGTCTTCATCGAGCCGGTTGGCAAAAGCCCAGCAGTGGCCCGCCTGCGCGATCAAGTCAAGCGCTTGGCTCAATACGACACGCGTGTTTTGTTTATAGGCGAACCGGGAAGCGGCAAGGAGACCTTCGCCCGTTACTTGCATCGCCATAGCTTGCGCCGCGGGGGGGCATTCGTCGCCGTGGGGGTGGGCACCTTCGCTCCGGAATACTCGGCGGTAGAGTTTTTCGGCAAGGAGGAAGGAAGTAAGGTCCACCGCGGCTTATTAGAGCAGGCGCATGGCGGCACGTTATTTCTGGACGAAGTCGGAGATATGGACGAGGAGACCCAGCTGCGCTTAGTCAGCGCGTTGGAATCCAAGAGCTTCCTGCGCGTAGGTGGCAGCGAACAGGTGCAGGTCGATGTGCGCGTGTTATCTTCGACTCGCCGCAATCTGGAGGAAGAAGTTAAGGCCGGTCGGTTTCGCAAGGACTTGTTTTATTTGCTAAACGAGGTAGCTCTGTGGGTGCCGCCTTTGCGCCAACACAGTGAGGATGTGCCCGAGCTTTTAAATTTTTACGTCGATCGCTTCGTCACTCGCGAAAAGCTCTCTTTCAGGCGTTTCCCGGTGGCCGTCCAAAATTTCTTGCGCAATTATGCTTGGCCCGGTAATATTCGCGAGCTAAAAAACCTGGTCCATCGCCTCTTGATTCTGGGTAGCGGCGAAGAAGTGGAGCTGGACGAGGTGAAAACCGCCTTAGGGGAAATCATCACTAAGGAAACTATAGAGGCGCCTGAATTCTACGATCTGCCGCTCAAAGAGGCGCGCGAGCGATTCGAGAAAGCGTACCTGGAGTACCATCTGGACAAACACGGGGGCAATGTGGCGCGTCTGTCCCAGGCGATTGGGATGGAGCGCACCCACCTGTACCGCAAGCTGCACTCGCTAGGGATCAAGTTCAAGGACAAACGCTAAAGTGAAGATCTTGATTTTGGGAGCCGGCCGAGTGGGTACCAGCGTGGTTGCCAACTTGGCTCAGGAGCGTTACGACATCGTGGTGGTGGACACCAAGCCGGACATCCTGCGCGAGTTGATGGAGCGGTTCGACATCGCCACCGTAACCGGCAATGCTGCCCATCCTGCGATTCTGGCTCAGGCCGGTGCCGAAGATGCCGATCTGGTGCTGGCAGTAACCAGCGACGATGAGACCAATATGCTGGCTTGTCAGGTGGCGCATGTTTTATTCAGAGTTCCCAAGAAAATTGCCCGGGTGCGAGCGATCGAGTACACCCAGTATCCGGAGTTGTTCAAGCCGGGCGGGGTAGCTGTCGATGTATTGATCAGCCCAGAGCAAATCATCTGCGACTTCATCACTGGCTTGTTGGAGTATCCAGGCGCTTCGCAGGTACTGGATTTTGCCTCCGGTCGGGTGCGCTTAGTTTCGGTGCGCGCCGAGCAACAAGGCCCTTTAGTGATGCACCCCATTCGCGACCTGCACCGCCACATGCCCAAAGCCCATGCGCGGATCACGGCTATCTTTCGCGACGGTCAACCTATTGTGCCGACTGGAGACGAGGTGATTGAGCCGGAAGACGAAGTCTATTTTATGGCCCCCAAAGAGGAAATCCGTGCCGTGATGAGCGAACTGGGGCGTTTGGATCAGCCGTATCGCCGGTTAATGTTCGCTGGGGGCGGCCATATCGGCAAGCGCGTGGCGAGGGCTTTGGAGCAGCGATTTCAGGTCAAGCTGATCGAAAAGGACCCGCAGCGGGCAATCAAGTTGGTCACCGATCTGGAAAATACGGTGGTGCTTGTGGGGGATGCTTCCGAACGCGAGCTTCTACTCAACGAGAATGTGGAAAACATGGATGTGTTCTGCGCCATCACCAACGATGACGAGGTCAATATTCTGTCGGCGATGTTGGCCAAAAAATTAGGGGCGCGACGGGTGATCAGCTTGATCAACCGCCCCGCCTACGTCGATCTGGTGCAGAGCAATCTAGTGGATTTGGTGATCTCGCCGGACCAGGTCACCATCAGTAGCCTGCTGCGCCACATACGGCGAGGAGACGTAGTGCAGGTCCATTCGCTGCGGCGCGGGGCTGCCGAGGCGATTGAGGCCGTCGTGCGCGGGTGTCCTGGGCGATCCAAGCTTGTAGGACGCACCATTGAACAGCTGAGGTTGCCGGACGGAGTGGTACCTGGAGTTCTGATCCGCGGCCGCGAAGTCATTCAGGTTCACCATAATACCCGACTGGAAGACGGCGATCATATTGTGCTGTTTTTGCTTGACAAGAAGTTGATCCCGCTGGTCGAAAACCTGTTTGAGGCCAAGGAGGCTGCCTGATTTGGCTACCGTCATCCAGGTGCGGATGGTATTGCACATAGTCGGCGCGTTTTTCATGTTCTTTAGCTTGAGCTTTTTGCCTCCGCTTGGGGTTTCTTGGTATTTCGACGATGGTCAAGACAAGATATTTGGCCTGGCTTTTGTCTTGGTTTTTTTGCTGGGTTGGGCAGTGTGGATGCCCTTTCGCGAGGTCCGGCAAGAGCTTAAAGTGCGAGACGGCTTTTTAGTCGTGAGCTGCTGTTGGCTAGCGGTGAGCTTGGCAGGCGCAGTGCCTCTGGTGCTGGCCAAGCAGCCGGTGATGTCGTTCACCGATGCGGTGTTCGAGTGCGTTTCCGGTCTGACCACTACGGGGGCGACTGTGCTGGTCGGTTTGGACCGACTGCCCCCTTCTATCTTGTATTATCGCCAGCAACTGCAATGGCTGGGGGGTATGGGCATCGTAGTTCTGGCGGTGGCGGTGTTGCCTTTGCTGCGGATTGGTGGGATGCAGCTGTATCGCGCTGAATTGCCTGGGCCAATGAAGGATGTCAAGCTTACGCCGCGCATCGCGCAAACCGCCAGGGCATTGTGGATCGTGTACTTGGGGATTACGGCCGCATGTGCGGCCAGCTTTTGGGCTGCCGGGATGAGTTGGTTTGATGCCATAGGCCATGCTTTTGCGACCGTTTCGACCGGGGGATTTTCCACCCACGATGCCAGTTTCAGCTATTTTAACAGCCCCTTGATCGAGTGGCTGGCGGTGGGATTTATGGCTATTTCAGGGGTTAACTTCGCTGTGCACTTTGAAGCCTTGCGCCGGCATAGGGTTTCGCTCTATTGGCAGGACTTAGAGGTGCGGACTTATGCTGGGCTGCTGGTGGCGATCGCTCTGGTGGTGGGCACAGCTTTGTGGTGGAACGGGCTTTCATTGGCAAAAAGCATGCGCGAAGGCTTGTTCCAGGCCGTGTCATTCATGACTAGTACTGGATTTACTACTGCTGACTACAGCCGATGGCCGGCGTTTTTACCGGTGCTTTTGATTTTCAGCGTGTTTATCGGTGGCTGTGCCGGTTCTACTGCAGGGGGGCTTAAGGTCATTCGGATTTTGCTCCTATACAAACAAGGCGTGCGGGAAATTCTGCGTCTGATTCACCCTCAGGCTGAAATTCCAGTAAAATTGGGCAATACCCCAGTTTCAACTCGGGTCGTGGAGGCCGTCTGGGGGTTTTTCTCGCTATATGTAGCGGTATTTGCTCTAATTATGATCCTGATGATGGCCTCTGGCCTGGATCAAGTGACGGCGTTTTCAGCGGTGGCCACCTGCATCAATAACCTGGGGCCGGGATTAGGAGAAGTAACCGCCAATTTCGCCTCGGTCCCCGCTTCAGCCAAATGGCTCGCTAGCCTTGCCATGCTGCTCGGACGGTTGGAGATCTTCACCCTTTTAGTGCTGCTAAGTCCAGCTTATTGGAGAAGCTGAAGGCTGTGAGCTGCTGTACAAAGATTCAAAGGTTTCAAACGTGGCTGAAAACGAGATAGAGTCCATATGGCTGAGTCACACATCGTGAACCTTAAGCCCCCGGAAGCTTGGAGGTTCATGCAAGAGCACCCTGAGGCCGTGCTGATCGACGTTCGCACTACGGCCGAACACCTGTTCGTCGGACACCCTGTCGGGTGCTTGTTGATCCCGTGGAAAGACGGCCTACCCATGCAGCCTAATCCTAATTTCGTCGAGGCGGTCAAAAAAGCGGTACCCGATCCCAAAACCCCAATTTTGTTTTTATGCCGCAGCGGGCACCGTTCGATGGAGGCGGCTAAAGCGATGGCTGAGGCAGGGTATGAGACTTTAATCAACGTGGACGAGGGGTTTGAGGGCCCCATCGATTCAGATAAACATCGCAGTACCTTGGGCGGTTGGCGTTTCCACGGTCTGCCTTGGGAGCAGGGTTGACGTAATCTTTTTCCTAGGCGATCTTAGGTTTATGATGATAAAAATCCACTTTAAGCAGTTCTGGACGATCGAGTATGGCTGATTCTCGCCAAGCGCTGGTGGAGCGATGCACGTTTGAGACCAGGATCACGGTGCGAGTTGATCTCGATGGCGAGGGGCGGACGGTTTTTAATACCGGTTTGCCTTTTCTGGAGCATATGTTGCATCAAGTAGCCAGACACGGCGGAATGGATTTGGAAATCGTAGCGCAAGGGGATTTACATATCGATGCGCATCATACTGTTGAGGACATCGGCATCACTTTAGGCCAGGCCGTGGCCGATGCAGTCGGGGACAAACGCGGCATTGCCCGCTTCGGCTATGCTTATGTTCCGCTAGATGAAGCGCTGTCTAGAGTAGTGGTGGACTTCTCTGGTCGCCCTGGCTTAGTGTATGGGGTCGAGTTTCCTCGCCCGTTGATCGGCAGCTTCGACGTGGATCTGATCCGCGAATTTTTTCAAGGTTTTGTCAATCACGCCCAAGTCACCTTACACATAGACTGTCTGCGTGGCCGCAACGCTCATCACATCGCCGAGACTGTGTTTAAGGCTTTTGGCGTAAGCCTTAAGGCTGCGCTTGCGCTAGATAAGCATCGTGCCGAGATTATCCCTTCGACGAAGGGAACCCTGATATGAAAGTGGCGGTCGTCGATTACGGCATGGGCAATCTGCATTCTATCGCTAAGGCCCTGCAATATGTTGCCCCGCAGGTTCAGATTGCCGTTACCGCTGATCCACAGGCGATCCTAGCGGCGGAGCGGGTCGTATTGCCAGGGGTGGGGGCCATTGCCGACTGCATAGCCGCTCTGCACCGCCTGCACTTG
Source organism: Methylohalobius sp. (assembly GCA_026415315.1). GTDB lineage: Bacteria > Pseudomonadota > Gammaproteobacteria > Methylococcales > Methylothermaceae > Methylohalobius. Next base: position 15,577 of record JAOAHI010000005.1, on the reverse strand, counting down.
GTTGAGGTGCTTGGGCAAGTGGTGCGGACCCGTCCCTTATTGGGCATTTGTCTTGGGTTGCAGGCTTTGCTGGAGGAGAGCGAGGAGGGAGGAACCGTCCCTTGCCTTAAGTTTCTGCCTGGTAGGGTGGTTCGTTTTAAGCGCTGTTTCGATGCGCAAGGGCGGCCCCTGAAGATTCCGCACATGGGCTGGAACCGGGTTCATCAGCTTAAACCCCATCCGCTTTGGGCGGCTATTCCCCAAGGGAGTTGGTTTTACTTTGTCCACAGCTATGTTGCACGCCCATTGCTTAGCGAAGATGTGGCTGCGACTTCCGATTATCCAGATCCTTTCGCGTGTGCTTTGGCACGCGATAATCTATTCGCCGTGCAGTTTCACCCGGAAAAAAGCGGTCCGCTGGGGCTTAAGCTGTTATCCAACTTTCTGTCCTGGTCACCTTGAGAGATCTAAGCCATGTTGTTGATTCCTGCGATTGACTTAAAGGGCGGCAAGTGCGTGCGCCTGCGTCAGGGAAGAATGGAAGAGGAATCGGTGTTCTCCGATGATCCAGTTGCCATGGCGAGGCACTGGGTGGAGCTGGGCGCCAGACGCCTACATTTGGTGGATTTGGATGGAGCGCTGGCAGGCAAACCCAAAAACGCCGAGGTAATCCGTGCTATTACCCAGGCTTTCCCTGAAGTAGAAGTGCAAGTAGGGGGAGGGATTCGCGATGGGGATACCATTCAGGAATACTTAGATGTAGGGGTGCAATACGTCATCATTGGCACCCAGGCGGTCACCGCCCCCCACTTTGTGGAGGATATGGCGCTGGAGTTTCCCGGTCACATCCTGGTTGGTCTAGACGCTAAGGAGGATAGAGTAGCCATAGATGGCTGGTCTAAGCTCTCTCGCCACAATGTGATCGACCTGGCTAAGCGGTTCGAGGACGAGGGGGTAGAAGCCATCATCTACACCGATATCAGCCGTGACGGGATGCTAGATGGGGTGAACGTCGAGGCGGTGGCGCGTTTGGCTGAAGCGATTCACATCCCGGTCATCGCCTCCGGCGGCATCCGCGATCTTAACGACATTCGCGCCCTGGGAGAGATTGCCGATAAAGGAGTGGTCGGCGCTATTACCGGACGCGCTATTTACGAGGGAACACTGGATTTTGCTCAGGGTCTTAAGTTAGCAGAGCAGTACTGATGGGCTTGGCCAAGCGCATCATTCCCTGCCTCGACGTAGATCGAGGGCGAGTGGTCAAAGGGGTTCGGTTCGTCGACATCCGCGATGCGGGCGATCCGGTAGAAATCGCTCGCCGCTATGATCAAGAAGGGGCAGATGAGCTTGCGTTTTTGGACATCACTGCCAGCTACGAAGGCCGCGGAACCATGATCCACGTCGTGAGGGAAGTAGCAGGATGCGTATTTATTCCCTTGACCGTGGGCGGGGGGATCCGTAGCTTGGAGGACATCCGCCTGCTGCTCAATGCTGGGGCCGACAAGGTGGCGATCAACACCGCCGCAGTGGCCGATCCTGAGTTTGTCCGCCAGGCGGCGCGGCGGTTCGGTTCGCAGTGCATCGTGGTGGCAATCGATGCTAAGCGGGTTGGCGAGCGCTGGGAGATTTTTACTCACGGTGGCCGCAAGCCGACCGGAATTGATGCTTTAGACTGGGCAGCTAGAATGGAAGCCTTAGGTGCCGGTGAAATCTTGCTCACGAGCATGGATCGAGACGGCACAAGAGAGGGATTCGACCTGGCGTTGACGCGGGCGGTGAGCGAGCGGGTCGGCATTCCGGTGATCGCCTCCGGAGGAGTAGGAAATTTGCATCACCTCGCCGCCGGGATCCTAGAGGGATGGGCAGATGCTGTACTGGCAGCCAGCATTTTCCACTTTGGCGAGTACTCTATTCGGCAGGCCAAAGAGCACCTTTTGCACTGCGGTATTGAGGTGAGGCTATGAGCGCTTGGTTGGACGCGGTGCGTTGGAACGAGGAGGGGTTGGTCCCGGTGATCGCTCAAGCAGAGGATACGGGTGAGGTGCTAATGTTGGCGTGGATGAACCGCGAAGCATTGGCGTTGACTGTTGAAGAAGGGGTGGCTGTCTATTGGTCGAGGACGCGGCACAAGCTTTGGCGCAAGGGGGAGATATCCGGCCATCGCCAGATTGTGCGTGAGATCCGCCTCGACTGCGACGGCGATGCGGTGTTGCTGAGAGTGAGCCAAGAGGGCGGTATTGCCTGCCACACTGGGCGCCGCTCGTGTTTTTATCATCGCCTAGAGGACGGCCAGTGGCAGATCGTTGAGCCAGTGGTGAAAGCCCCAGAGGCCATCTATGGCGCTTGACGAGCCAGTGCTTGCAGAGCTTATCCGGGTGCTCAAGGCGCGTAAAGCGGCCGATCCCAGAACATCCTACGTCGCCTCCTTGTATGTTAGGGGTGTAGATGCAATCTTAAAAAAAATCGGGGAGGAGGCTACCGAGTTGGTGATTGCGGCCAAGAATGGGGACGCCAGACAATTACTTCATGAAACCGCCGATCTTTGGTTTCACACCCTAGTTTTATTGACTCATCAGGAGTTGGAACTCGAACAAGTGCTGGCTGAACTTAAGGCGCGTTTTGGCCGCTCGGGACTGGAAGAGAAAGCAGCGCGCCAAACCTAGCAAGTAGAGGTGTAAGATGGGAATTGGGATTTGGGAGCTGTTGTTGATTATGGCGATCGTGCTGCTGTTGTTCGGCACGCGCAAACTGCGCCATATCGGTGCCGACCTAGGAGCGGCAATCAGGGGGTTTAAAGAGGCTTTGCACGAAGAACAAAGCGAAAAGCAGGCTTCTTCTCCAGATCGGATTGAAGCCCCCAATAAGGTCGAAAACTCCGATCTGAAGCCGGAGCGCCCGCAGAGGCAACCGCTTGAACCTTAATCATGTTTGATATCGGTTTCTGGGAGCTGGTTTTAGTCGGCGTGGTATCGCTCCTAGTGCTAGGGCCGGAACGACTGCCAGGGGCTGTGCGTACTGCAGTGCGTCTTTTGCATCGGGCGCGCCACCTGATGGCGCAAGTGAGAGCTGACATCGAGCGGGAATTGGCTTTGGACGAGGTCAAGCGATCGCTCGAGCAGGAAAGGGCATTGGATGAATTAAAGCGCTTGGAGCGGGAGCTGCGCCAACCGGTCAAAAAGGCCACGGCCCAGCCACTACCTAAGATCGCTGCTGAGGTTGATGACGATTCCCCCCGACCCTGAGCTAGGCGAAGAACAGCCTTTTATCGCCCACTTGATCGAATTGCGCAGCCGCCTGCTCAAGATCATAGCAGTGATACTTGTGGCGTTCGTTGGGCTGGCACCGTTCTCCGATCGGCTTTATACCTATTTAGCCGGTCCTTTGCTCAAACACTTGCCTACAGGGAGTAGCATGATTGCGATCGACGTCGCCTCTCCCTTTCTAGCCCCATTCAAGCTGGCCTTGGTAACTGCCATTTTCGCCACGATGCCGTTCAGTTTATATCAAATGTGGGCTTTTGTGGCCCCGGGTTTGTATCGGCACGAGCGACGCGTGCTGCTCCCTTTGCTGGTCGCTAGTACCCTGTTATTTTACTTAGGCGCGGCATTTGCCTATTTTGCCGTGCTGCCTTTAATTTTTAAGTTCATGACTGCCACGGCTCCTCAAGGCGTGGCAGTGATGACCGACATCAGTCGGTATCTCGATTTTATCTTAACGCTGTTTTTTGCCTTCGGTGTGGCGTTTGAAGTCCCGATTGCCACTATTTTGGCGGTTTGGAGCGGGATGACCACGCGCGCTGCTCTGGCCGATAAGCGCCCCTATGTGATTGTGGCAGCGTTTGTGATCGGGATGATTCTGACTCCTCCCGACGTCGTTTCCCAAACTCTCTTGGCTGTGCCGATATGGCTGTTATACGAGCTGGGGCTTTTGTTTTCCTTGCTCTTTAGGCGTGGATCTTAACTTTGCCCTGCGTTTGCAGGAAGTGGCCTCTGTACATCACGATAGATAAGGACAACTGGCTAATGCGAAAACGGGTTTTAGGTTTTACTTTGATTGAGCTTTTGATCGTGCTAGCTATCCTCGGTATGCTGGCCGCCTTAGTCGGCCCCAGGCTGATGAACGCTTTGGGTCAGGGGCAAGTCAAGACGACCAAGTCGCAGATCGAGATGCTGGCCACCGCCCTCGACAACTTCCGCCTGGACAATGGTCGCTATCCCACTCAGCAGGAAGGACTGCAAGCTTTGCTTACTCCTCCCGAGGGGCTTGCCAACTGGAATGGCCCGTATTTGCGCAAGAGGAATCTCCCCACCGACGCTTGGGGGTTCCCATTCCATTATGAAATCCCTCCGCGTCGTGGCGGACTGGATTACGATTTGTACTCCTTAGGGGCCGACAATGCCGAAGGGGGTGAGGGAGAAAACGCCGATATTGGGAATTGGTGACCAGTGGGCGAGGGGCTCTGGTACGGGGCAGTAGGAGCCCTGGCTGGCTTGGTAGGGGGAATGTTTGGGTTAGGAGGCGGGGTAGTGCTGGTGCCAGCTCTATTCCTTCTCTATGCTTGGCAAGGTTTTCCTTCCCAGGTTATCCCCATCGTCGCCGTAGCTACTTCCATGGCGACCATCGCCGTAACCGCAGCTGCTTCGGCTTGGGCGCATTGGCGGCTGGGTTCGCTCGACTGGAGGGTAACTCGGTTGTTGTTGCCTGGAGTCGTTCTAGGGTCAGTGGTGGGTTCCTGGCTAGCCGGAAATCTGCCCGTGAGCTGGTTTCAAAGCTTGTTTGCGGCGTACTTGATCGCAGTGGCATGGCGGTTGTTGCGCCCTCAGCCAAATTCAAGCCAAGTTCGCCTTCCCCCTAAGCCTTTTCTCATGACAGGAGTAGGGGGAGGGATAGGGATGTTATCCGCTATGTTGGGTATAGGCGGTGGCACATTGACCGTGCCTTTTTTAGTTAGGTGTTCTTTTCCTATGCAAGTTGCGGTGGCGGTATCCAGCGCTTTGGGGTTGCCGATCGCACTGGCGGGCACCCTCAGCTATATCCTCTTGGGTTGGGACGCGTCCAACCTACCGAGGGATAGCTTAGGCTACGTGTACCTGCCGGCTTTTTTCGGCATCGTGGTCACTAGCATGGTGACCGCCCCGGTTGGAGCTTGGTTGGCCCACCGCTTGCCGACTGACTTCTTAAAGCGAGGGTTCGCTTTGATCTTGATGCTCATGGCTTTCAGGATCCTATATGGCCGCTAAGGTCGCCCTGATTACTGGCGGGGTGACCAGAATTGGGGCGGCTATTGCCGAACCCCTACATCGAGAAGGATTTAATCTCGCGCTGCATTATTTGAGCTCCTGCCGTGAGGCAAGGACACTTAAGGCGCGGTTAGAGGTACAGCGGCTGGATTCGGTGCGGCTTTTTTCTGCTGATTTACGAGAGACCAAGGCAGCGGTGAGGCTAATGGAGGAGGCAGCGGCTGCCTGGGGGAGGCTGGACGTATTGGTTAACAATGCTTCAGTCTTCTATCCCACTCCCTTAAGGGAAGTGGCTGAGGAGCACTGGGATGAGCTTTTCGCCGTCAACCTAAAGGCACCGTTTTTTTTGTCTCAAGCCGCTTTCCCCGAGCTTGAGCGTCATAGGGGCTGTATTGTCAACCTCATTGACATTTACGCCTGCCGACCCCGTGCAGGTTATCCTGTCTATAGCGTGTCCAAAGCGGGGCTTTATGCCTTGACCCGGACGTTGGCTAAAGAGATGGCGCCTTTTGTTCGGGTTAACGGGGTGGCGCCGGGGGCAATCTTGTGGCCGAATTCCGCGATGAGCGAGGGGGAAAAAGAAGTTATTTTGGCCTCTATTCCTTTACGCCGGCTGGGACAAGTGGACGACGTCGCTCGAGCAGTCAGATACTTCGTCTGCGATGCTCCTTATGTTACTGGTCAGATTTTGGCGGTGGACGGTGGCCGTAGCCTATGATCTCCAGAGGCAGGCGCTTTTGCCGGATGCGGCGGGGATCGAACCTTCTCCACAGCACAAGATAGGTCTCGCCCAAAATGGGGTGGCGCAAGTTTGGAGCGATTTCGGCTAATGGCTCAAGCACGAAGGCGTAGCGCAGAACGTCTTCGCGCGGCACAAGCCTTTGTCCAGAGCTTGGATCCTCCAGAACAAAATCGCCATATAAAATCAAGTCCAGATCTAGCGTGCGGGAGGCAAACTTGCGACTTTCGGGGCCTCGGCCGTGGTGGCGTTCGATGGCTTTGAGTTGCTCTAAGACTTGCAAGGCTGACAGGTCAGTCTCGAATCCTACCACTAGGTTATAGAATGGTGGCCCTTCGAAACCCTCGGCCTCGCTCTCGTAAACGCTAGACACAGACAGCTTGCCAAAGCGCTGCTCAAGTTCGGCTAGAGCCGCGCTAATGTGTCGCTCGCGCTCCACGTTGCTGCCCAGACTCACGAAAGCGTTAACCACGGGGGCGTTCGCCGCGTTCTATGATTACCCCGACGTCGCTGGCGCCGCGGATAGCACCTTTTTTGTTGAGGCTTACTCGTACCCAGGGAACGGAAAACTCGGTAAGAAGGATCTGGGCTATGCGCTCGGCCAGGGTTTCCACCAAGTAAAACTGGCTTTCTTCTACAAAAGCGATCAGCCGCTTGGCCACTGCCTTGTAATCGACCGTGTATCGGATATCGTCAGTAGCTGCCGCCTGCCGGATATCCGTAGCCATCTCTAGGTCCAAGATCACGGTTTGTTTGATCTCCCGCTCCCATTGATAAATGCCTATGGTCGTCTCGATCTCAAGCCCACGCAAGAATATAATGTCCATGTTATTTAGCTGTGACAGTGATGCGACTGGCCGATTAGGGTGACACAGAGACAGAGGTAAGGCAAGGTGTGGTTTTGGTGGTGGGTTCCGGTGGGTTACCTTCTAGGGTCGCTCTCCAGTGCGGTCATCGTGTGTAAGCTGTGGGGGTTGCCCGACCCGCGTACGGCCGGATCGCACAACCCGGGCGCCACCAACGTGCTCAGGATAGGAAACAAACAAGCCGCTGTGGTGACCCTGCTCGGCGATGTGCTTAAGGGCTTCCTGCCGGTAGCTTTGGCGCGCTGGTTTGGGGCGGATCCGGCCATCGTCGCCGCCACGGGATTGGCGGCGTTTTGCGGCCATCTGTACCCAGTGTTTTTCGGCTTTCAAGGAGGGAAAGGGGTCGCGACCGCCTTGGGAGCGTTGAGTGGCATTCATCTCGGCTTGGGTCTAGCTTTGGCAGGCACTTGGCTGACGATGGCCAAGCTCACTCGCATTTCGTCGCTTTCTGCGTTAACGGCGGCGGTCTTGGCGCCGATCTATGCACACTGGCTCGTGCGCCTGCCATCGGTCACCGTCTCGGTGACCATCATGGCTGGTTGGTTGATCTTTCGTCACCGCGATAACATTCGCCGTCTGCTGCGTGGCGAGGAGGGCCGGATTGAAGTCTAATTGGCGCCAACTCCTCCAATGCCCAACGCGCCCGAGCTTGGATCTCAGCTCCCTCGCGCTGACCGGAGAGCAAACGCAGACAGCCAGCCAAAGCGATCATAGCCCCGTTGTCGGTGCAAAATTCCAGCCGCGGTAAAAATAAATCGGCTTTTTCTTCCTCAGCTACCTGGCGCAAGCGAGCGCGCAGGGTGAGATTGGCACATACTCCACCGGCGGCCACCAGGCGCTTGAGCTGCGTCTGATGCAGGGCGCGTTTGACCTTGATCGCTAAGGTGTCAGCGACTGCTTCCTGGAAGGCATAGGCGATGTCGGCTTTGTCTTGAGGATTTTGTTGAGTTTTAGCAAGGGTGTTGAGGATCTGGGTTTTAAGACCGCTGAAGCTAAAGTCTAGCCCTGGGCGCTCGGTCATCGGCCGGGGGAAAAAGAAACGGTCGGGGTGGCCTTGAGACGCTAAGCGCTCTAACGCGGGTCCCCCAGGATAGCCTAAGCCCAGCATCTTGGCGACCTTGTCGAACGCTTCTCCCACGGCGTCGTCTAGGGATTCTCCGAGCGTTCGATAGATGCCTAAGGCTTCCACCGCGATCAATTGGGTATGACCGCCTGAGACCAGCAACGCCAAAAAAGGCGGAGGGAGGTTTGGATAATCTAGTAGGGGGGCGAGCAGATGGCCCTCCATGTGATGGACTGCTACCGCCGGTATTCCTAAGGCAAAGGCAAGACTGTGGCCGACGGCAGCTCCTGTCAGCAGGGCGCCGATCAGACCGGGACCGGCAGTGTAGGCGATCCCCCCCAGATCGCTGAGAGCCAAACCGGCCTCCTGTAGAGTCTGGCGAAGCAAGGGCGTGATGGCTCGGATGTGGTCCCGCGCAGCGATTTCCGGGACGACTCCGCCGTAGGGTGCGTGCAGCTTGACTTGGCTGTACAGCTTATGGGCCAACAGACCCTTTTGAGGGTGGTAGATAGCCACTCCCGTCTCGTCACAAGAAGTCTCGATACCGAGGACGTACATTTGAGAGAAACAGTCAGCTTGTGTGCTGACCCAGTATAACAAAAGCGAGTTTGTTATACTGCGCCAGACAAAACGATGGCGGAGGATATATGATCAAGGCGGCGGTCGTCGGCGGCAGCGGTTATGCCGGGGTAGAACTCTTGCGCCTGTTGGCGTGCCATCCTGAGGTGGAGCTGGCTTTGGCTACCTCTCGCGGCGAAGCGGGCAAACGGGTGACCGAAGTTTATCCCAGTCTGAGCGGGGTGGTGGATTTATGTTTTCAACCGCCCGTGGTGGATGCATTAGCCGAATGCGATGTGGTCTTCTTTGCCACACCCAACGGGGTGGCAATGCAGTATGCCCAAGCCTTGCTCGCGCACGGACGAGTGGTAATCGATCTTTCAGCCGATTTTCGCTTACGCGACGTCAAGGTTTGGGAGCGCTGGTACGGGGGACCACACGCCTGCCCAGAGCTTCTGCCGGAAGCCGTCTATGGCCTACCTGAGATCTATCGGGAAAAGATCAGGGGAGCGCGCCTAATCGCCTGCCCCGGTTGCTATCCTACGGCAGTGCAATTGGGTTTTTGGCCGCTATTGGCGAGCGGGGCGATAGATTGCCGGTGGCTGATTGCTGATTGTAAGTCTGGTGTCTCTGGCGCCGGGCGCAAGGCGGAAATTTCGCTATTGCTAGCCGAGGCGGGGGAGGGTTTTAAGGCGTATGCGGTTCCTGGTCACCGCCATCAGCCGGAAATTCGCCAGCAACTGGAAGCGATGGCCGGAAAGCCAGTGGACTTAACTTTTGTGCCTCATCTGGTGCCCATGATCCGCGGTATCCATGCTACGCTTTATGCGCGTTTGCGCCGAGAGATAGACTTGCAGGCGTTGTACCAATCCCACTATGCGGGCGAATTTTTTGTGGAGGTGCTTCCTCCAGCTTCTCATCCGGCTACTTCCCACGTGCGCGGTTCCAATCGCTGTCAGATTGCCGTGCACCGCCCTGGAAACTCAGATACGGTGGTGGTGCTCGCAGTGATCGACAACCTAATTAAAGGAGCAGCCGGTCAGGCAGTACAGAACATGAACTTAGTATTTGGTTTGCCTGAAACTGCTGGTCTGGAAGCGGTTGCACTTTATCCCTAAGGGATTACCCCACATGCGATGCGGACCCCTCCGCCTCCTAGGGGTTCAGGGTAGTCGGAGTAGTTGTCTCCCCCTTGGTGAAGGATCAGCGTTCGGCCTTTGACGTCAGAGAGCTTAAGGCGCGGGGCCAGAACTGGGAGTGAGGCGCGGCCTGCAGCGTCCACGTACAGCGGAGGAAGATCGCCTAGATGGCCATCTCCCCAAGGGGGACCGTGGCGATTTGTTTTTTGGGGGTCGTAGTGCCCTCCTGCTGCCAGAGCAGCGACCGGCTTGCCATCTTTTTCCTGCGGCCCGCAATCCGGATTTTGGTGAAGATGAAAGCCGTGCAGGCCAGGAGGAAGGTCGGTCAGAGCCGGAGTGAAGACCAGTCCATATTTAGACTGAGAGATGACGATCTGGCCTATAGGACGGCTTAGACCTTGTGGGTTGACCAGGTGCATAGGTACTACGATGTCGGCGCTGGCAGCTACTGGGACCACTCCCAAGAGAGCCGCGTACCATAACCACTTGTTAGACATATCTCCTCTCTTCAGTGGGTGCTTACGTTATACTCTATCACCACCTGGATTTGGCTGCCATCATGACTCCCTTAGATCTCTATCGCAGCCCCCTCACTCCTGGTATCCACTTGGTGGAGGCCTCTGCCGGTACCGGCAAGACTTACTCCATCGCTCAATTAGTGGTGCGTTTTCTGGTGGAGGGGATTTCGGTCGAGGAGATGGGAGTGGTGACCTTCACCCGTGCCGCCACCGCTGAGCTTCGCCAGAGGATAGGAGAGCGTCTGCTCAGGGTGCGCTCAGTTCTGGCCGGAGAGCCCACTGAGGATCGCGCCTTAAAAGAGTGGGTGGAGAATCTTGCCGACCGCTCAATGGCGAGGCGGCGCATTGAGGCCGAGCTTCTAAAGCTGGACTTGATGCCAATCCAGACCATCCATGGCTTCTGCCAACAGGCCCTGCGCCAACAGGCGCTCGAAGCTGGGGAACTGTTAGGACAGACGATGTTGGAGGAGGATGGTACCCTGATCCAAGCCATCGTCGATGACTTCTGGCGCGGTCAGGAGCTTGCTGCCTGGCAGTGGCGGCGCATCTTGGATCTGGTTCCGACCCCAGACGCCCTGGCCGAATTGCTCAAGAGGTGGAGGCCACCGCTGCGCTTTGTGCCTGAGGTGGCGAAAAGCAAGGGCGAGGGGCCGCCTAACCCCTACCAGGAGCTTGCTCCTATAAGCGAGGCTCAGTGGCAAGCGTTTGCTTCCTGGATGGATGAGTTATGCGCAGCTCAGTTTCTTAAAAAAGAAGCTAGGCAGTGGTGGGAGAAGCTGAGAGCTGAGTCTACCCCTCCTCAGCGCTTGATCGAGGTTAAGCTGCGCCAAGATTTGCTCGCTTTTCTTGGAAGACAGCTTAACCAGCGAAAAGCTAAGAGCTTGGAGGAATTAGAGGGTTTTCCCCGCCACTATCCTGTGCTTGCTGCGCTGGAGCAGTTGGGCCGTAACCAGGCCTGGTTTGTTTTGGCTTGGGTTCAAAGGGCGTGGCACCACTTGCAGGCCGAATACGACAGGCGTTTGCGCCAAAAGGGCCAATTGACGCATGATTTCGTAGTGCGGCGCTTGGCTGAGATCGTCGAGCAGACGCCGATGAGCACGCTTAAAAGCCGCTTTAAAGTGTTTTTTATTGACGAATTTCAAGACACAGACCGCTATCAGTGGATTATCTTTTCGCAGTTGTTTGGGCGTGGGGGACATTTTTTATTTCTCATCGGTGATCCTAAACAATCCATCTACCGCTTCCGCGGCGCTGATCTGGACACCTACTTTGAAGCGGCCCGCATGGCGCATCGGCGTTGGCATTTGACCACCAATTTTCGCTCTCACCCTTGCCTGGTGGCGGCGATCAACTGCTTGTTTGAAAAGAAAGACGCTTTTCTCCACCCGGAGCTGACTTTCTTCTCGGTGCAGGCCGGCCGGCAGCGGGAAAAGGCCGAATTGCGCTGCGATGGACGGGCGGTAGTGCCCTTTTGGTGGCAAGCTTTCGAAGTACAAGGGGAGCCTTACCGCTACCGGCGCAGGGATGAGGCCATCGCCCAGCTGGCCTATCACGCGGCGGGAGACATCGCCTGCTGGCTTTCCCAATACCGGATTGTGGAAAGCGGCGAAGAGAGGGGGCTGCGTCCTGGTGACATCGCGATTTTAGTGCGCGATAACGAGACCGCTGGGAGCGTGCGCCGAGTGCTCAGGGAATATCGGTTGCCAGCGGTGCTCATCGACCGCCGCTCGGTGTACGAGACCGACACCGCCAAAAAGCTTTATCGTTTGCTTGTGACTCTGTGGGAAGGACCAGATTGGGGTCGGGTCAAACGAGTGCTAGCGGACGGCTGGTTCGGCGTCGATGCCTCCCAGCTCGTGCAGATGGAGCAGGGCGAGGCTGCTACTCCTTATTTAGAGGCGTTTATTGAGGCTGCCGAACGCTGGCGCAGCGATGGTCTGATTGTAGCCTTAGAAGGACTGTTTGGGCGTTTCAGCGTGTGGGAGCACATCGCCTCGAGTCGCTACGGTACCCGCACGCTGGCGGATCTGCGCCATCTTTTGGAACTGCTCCAGGCTAAGGGAAATCAGCGCCGGTTAGCTCCCCAGGCATTGCTTAACTGGTATGTGAGGCGCCTTAACCGGCCGGCCGGTGAATCGGAGCAGTTGCGTCTGGAAAGCGACGAGGATGCGGTCAAGCTGGTCACCATGCATAGCGCTAAAGGGCTAGAATACCCGGTAGTGTTGTGCTTCGATCTATGGCTGCCGCCAAACCCTAAGCAGACCGATCCGGTAACGGTAGGGGAAAGAGTTGTTTTTCAAGTCTCTTCGGAGTACGAGACCGCGTTTGCGGATTACGCTCTGGCTGAGCGCCAAGAGGCCATGCGCCTGACTTACGTAGCCTTAACCCGAGCCAAAGCCGCTGTGTGCGTTTACGTATTAGAGAAACAGCAAAACCCCACGCCCTGGTCGCCACTGCGTCACTTTTTAGTTCAAGACCCTGGCGACGACTCGTTTCTCGCCGCCCGTAGGCTAGCGCAGAGGCACCCTGAGCTATTCGTCTATCAACGCCGTCCGCTGCGTGAACCTCCCTTAAGCCCTTGGTGTCCTCCTCATCGCCTGTCTGAGCTGCAGGAGCCTAAGCCGCTAGGGCGCAACCTACACCAAGAAGTGCGGATTCTGACCAGTTATTCTGGATTGGTGCGAGGCCGCCTCCACGTATCGAGCTCGGATTGGATCGAGCGCCTCCTGGAAGAGGGAGTGGTGGACGATGGGCCTTTACCGCGCGGAGCAGCTTTTGGCAGTCTGCTTCATGCTCTGTTAGAACAAGTTCCTTTTAGCGAATTAGCGCACGGGCAGGCCGATGACAGGTTATGGCAGCAACTGACTCGCCAGGTCGGTTTTGGAGTCGATCTAGAAAAGCAAAAGGTGCTGAGCTTGTTGCAGCGGGCTGTCACCACACCTTTGCCGGAATTCACCCTTGCTGAGGTCGATCCCAGTAAGCAGCTCCACGAATTGGAGTTTTTTCTTCCTATCCGTTCTCTAGCCGCCTCAGACCTCAACGCCTTGCTGGCGGGGGAAGCTTGGTTTCGAAAGCTGGTTTTCCCGGAAGTTAAGGGTTTCATACGCGGTTTTATCGACCTGGTGGTGGAGCACCGAGGGCGCTTTTACGTGCTCGACTATAAATCCAATCAATTGGAAAGCCACGCCCCCTCTTCCCTGGTGCTCGCGATGCGCGAGCACGACTATGGCCTGCAAGCTATGTTGTACGCTTTGGCCCTGCATCGCCACCTTAAAGCCCGTCTTCCCGGTTATGACTATGAAGTACACTTCGGGGGGGTGCGTTATCTCTTTCTGCGCGGTATGGACGGTCGCCCAGGCGAGGGCGTTTTCAGCCTGCGTCCAGAGAAAGCACAGATTTCAGCGCTGGAGGCATGTTTGTATGAGCCAGGAACTGCACCCTAGCGCTGGGGTGCTGGCGAATTTCTTCCGTCGGCATCTTGGGCTAGAAAACAAGGCCTTGACCGCAATCTTAGGCGAACTCCTTATGGCGCAGGAGGACGGCCACGCCTGCCTAAATTTAACTCCCAAGCAACGCGAGTTGTTGGTCAGGCTCGATGGTCTTCACCAGCCAAAGGGGCAAGCACCTCTGGTGTTAGAAGAGGATCGTTTGTACTTTCGCCGCCTATGGCAGTACGAAGAGCGTCTAGCATTAGGCATACGGCGCCTATTGGCCGCTCCTCTGCAGGAAGTGGACGAGGATAAGCTTGCCGCGCTGGCCGATGCTGCCGGCCTTGACCCCTCCCAGCGCTGGGCGGTGGCGGAGGCAGCAAAACGCGCTTTTGCTATCCTCACCGGCGGCCCTGGTACGGGCAAAACTACCACTGTGCTTCAGCTTATCGCTTTGCGCTGTGGCAGCAGCCAGAACTGAAAATCGCCTTAGCTGCTCCCACCGGTAAGGCGGCTCAGCGCCTCGCCGAAACTCTCGCTAGTCGAATCCAAGCCTTGCCTTTATCGCAAGACTTAAAAGCCCGCCTGCCACGCGAGGTAACCACCCTCCACCGCCTGCTCGGGGTGCGCCCGGATACCTGTCGCGTTAAGTACGATGCAGATCATCCTTTGCCTTATGATCTGATCGTGGTGGATGAAGCTTCCATGGTGGACTTGGCTTTGGCTGCCAAATTAGTGGAAGCTTTGCCGGAAAAAGCGGGGCTCGTGCTGTTGGGCGACCGGTACCAGCTTGCTTCGGTAGAGGCGGGCAGCGTTTTGGCCGATCTGTGCGAGGGCGCACCTGCCCACACTTTCTGTTTGACTACTGCCCACCGTTTCCAAGCGCAGCTTCGGGAACTAGCGGCGGCAGTGCAGGCAGGGGAGATAGGTGAAGCTCTAGATCGCCTGCCGCGCCTTGAAGGCATGGCCGCCTTGTGGCGTGCTCTGGACGAAGGCTATCGAGGTTATTGGGAGACAGTGCACGCGGGGGGGGATTATCGCTCTGTTCATGCCGCTTTCGCGCGCTTTCGCGCCCTATGCGCCCACCGTCGCGGCCCTTTAGGATCGGACTGGCTCAACGCTGAGTTGGAGGTGCGCTGGCGCCACCGTGGATGGATAGCAGGCGGTACGTTCTATCCCGGGCGGGCAGTTCTGATTCAAGAGAATGCTCCCGATCTTCACCTTTTTAACGGCGATGTTGGCATTTGTTTGGAAGAAGATGAAGAACTGAGAGTTTGGTTCGAAGACGGTAGGCGATTAGCTCCTATGCACCTGCCAGCCCATCAGACCGTGTTTGCTATGACCGTACACAAATCCCAAGGCTCGGAGTTTGAAGAGGTGCTTTTGGTGTTGCCGATCCAATCCTCAGAGGTTTTAAGCCGAGAGCTCGTCTACACGGCCATTACCCGTGCCCGCAGTCAAGTCCGATGTTGGGGTCCCCAAGCTGTCCTGAGAGAGGCTCTTGATCGCCGCACGCGCCGCCGAGGGGGGGTGCGTTTTAAGCTGACGGAAGCGGGATTATGAAAGTTTTGCTGCTCCTCCTGGTGTTATTGACTTCTTGCAGCCAGCCTGCCTGGCACGCAGTAGACGTGGGCGGTAAACTCCCGCCTTTGGATTTCTCCCTCACCGACACGCATGGTAACCTCAAGCGTGGCGAGGATTTCCGTGGCCGCATCACTTTACTGTTTACTGGTTTCACTCATTGTCCTGGAGTTTGTCCAGCCACCTTGGCGCGCCTGGCGACGGCTCTTGAGGGTATAGAAGGCAGCCAAGAGCACATCCAAGTATTATTTGTCAGTTTGGATCCGCAGCGGGATACCCCGGAAGTCTTAGAGCGATACGTGCGCCGCTTCGGTCCATGGTTCGTGGGGCTAACTGGGACTCAGGCACAGCTTGAAGAGGTGACCAAACGCTATTTTTTGGTCTATCAAAAAGCGCCTTCCATGTCCCAAGGCGAGTACGAAATACTGCACAGCAGTCAAGTGTTGGTGTTTGATCGCCAAGGGCG